>JABDBD010000030.1 GCA_013288815.1 Gammaproteobacteria bacterium
TTCAACTGAACATGACGAAATGTCGGCACTATTCTTCATCTTATCGCAGAACAAGATCGACATCTCGACCTATGTCATTACTACACTCGATATTTTTTCATCCTTTTCGCTAAATCAGATTGGACGCATAATTTTATATTTAGTAAAGCGCAAACAATTTACTCTTGCTAAATTACTATTACAAAAAAGACCCGACGCTGACATAAATGCATGGCGTGATTCAGATTTTGAAAATTCCATTATCCACTTAGCCATATTGACTGAAAAGCCCGACCTAGATCTGATCAAAGCATTATGCGAACTTGCACCACCAGCAGACCTCAACCTAAGAAATCTTGCCGGAGAAATTCCAATCCTCACGGCCACCAATCATCATCGTTGGTCTATCGTCGAATACTTTCTTTCTTTACCTTCCTTTTATAGTCAATTCAATAGCTACTATCAACTAGGCACCGTGTTAACACAATTACTTAAAGATAAACAATATGATCTTGCTTCTCAGTTATTAACCAAAGCACCCACTGTCAATAAAAATATTCGTCTGAATGGATCTTATCCAATTCATTTTGCTGCACAAGCGGGAGAACATGCTTTATCGTTAGTTAAAAAACTCTGTGAACTGAAACCCTGCGCTGAGTTTTGGAGAGACAATGACAACTATCAATCGGCATATTATCTTGCAAATAAAATGAAACGTGAAGATGTTCTGTTATATTTTTCTGATCACAGCCTGTTTTCAGAATTTCATCCAAAAAGCTGCGTGCGACCAACATTATTTGATCGCCTCTCTCTTTTACAGAAGATAGAATATCTGAATGACATTCGACTCTATGAAAGCCTTCCAAAAAGAATTTCATCTGCTATTACTTTGCTAAAAAACATTTTCAACAACGCAACCACAGCGAATGAATTAATGTTAGCGATCGAAAAGCTCGAGGACATGGAAAATGAAAATTCATTTATACGTGATAATGTGTCTTCTTGTTTGTGTGCAACGTCACGTTGGAAATCGAAACAAGTATCAGCTGAATGGAGCAAATTAATGACTGTTGCCAAGAAAAAAATGCGCGCGTTAGATAACAATATCCAAGACCCTCGCATCAATGCATTTTTAGATGAACCTGTGAATATATGGCAGAATTACAGCTTGTTTAAGCCTAAAAAGAATAAACCAATCGGCGCAGAACAACATAATATTGAACTTATCGTTGGAATTAACAATTCCTAAATAATCCGCCTTCTGAGAAGACGGATTTATCACATAGCAAATGCTTAACGAGAAGCCTGCGGTGGCAGCACTTGTTGTTTATTGTCGTCTTTCTCTGGAGCGTTGACAGCTTGCGCAAACATGCCTCTGGTTGCAACACTAACCAGCGAATCTCCTTTACCCAAAAACAAAGATTCAGCAGCTCGCGTTGATCCATCACCGCTAAACGAAACAACAGGCACCTTTCTCTGAGCTTCGTATTTTGCTATTTCAACTTGTAACTTTAATTTTTCAAGTTCGAAATAATTTTTATCTTGAAGCGGTGCTAATGGTACTTTTGCTAAAGCTACTTGACCTTCTGCCCGCGCTTTTGCTGCGTCACTTTCTGCTTTTGCTTGATGCAATGCAGCATCGGCTTTGACGTTTTGTGCTGCAACACTCGCTTGCGCTTCTTTTTCTGCTTTCATATAACTTGCTTTCGCTTCTTGCTCTGCTTTAATGTAGTTTGCTTGTGCATCCGCTTGGGCGTTAGCGATTTTATTTTTCGCATCCGTCTCAAATTTTAGCGTTTGGATATTCGCTTCATTTTGTTTTTGAATTAATTGCTTCTTCGCATCGGCTTCTGCTTTTGTGACTTCAGTAGCATTTTGTGCGCGCACTAATTCAAATTGCGCTTCGGCCTGGCGAGTATCTGCAGTTGCTTTGGCGAGTGATTCTTCGACTTTTTTATCTTGGAATCCAATGTCACTAATCGCAAACTCCACAATTTCAATACCCCATTTTGAAGTATCTTGTGACAATTTGTTTTGTACATTATGACATAATTTTCCGCGATAATTATCACCTTCCATTTCCGTTTTATTTCCCAATAATCGAGAATCTTCAGTCTCACTGCTCGCACCTGGCGCCTTTTTATCATTCTTTTGTTCATATTGCGAATGATGCTCAGGATTAATCATAGACAAATCAGTCAAGGAAACTTGATGACGTAAAATAGCATCCGTACAACGTTCAATTGCGGACACAAGGTTTTCTTGATTAATACCTTTGACCAATTTTTCAGGATCAATCACGCGATAGGTTACCTGTCCTGTGACATGCATAGGCATTCTATCTTTTGTCGTCACTTTAATTTCTTGTAATGGCTTGATCACTGCTTGCAGTGGAATAGCATCTTTCGCCACAATTAAAGTCGGTGAATCAAAGTGATGGCGCCCAGCATAAAGAATCTTTAAGCTACCATCTTTCCAAATAGCTCTTGCCTCGCCTTCTTTAACAATAATGTGTGTGATATTTCCAAAATTAATCACAGGTTCATTGGCTTTGATAATACCTTTGTAAAGAAACTGCGAATCATCTCGATAATGTACGCCAGGCGGAAATTCAACTGCTTGGCCGTTTTCATATGCGTAGCCTAGCTCACCTTGATCCACTCTAAATTGAGTGATGCTGCCATGCGTAATGATCTTGTCACTGATATTTTTGAACCCATCAAATTTAAATGTTGGCGAGCTTATCTCGTAAATACCTTGTTTTAAAAATATGGCTTTGTTTTGGTCCCACGCAAGCCCTACTTGTCCAGACTTTATTTGGATAATATGAATGGTGTGAAAATTAATATGCGGTTCATGCATATTCACAATTCCTGCAAATTGAAAAGAACGCGAATTTTGAATATGAATACCAGGACGTAATAGAGCAGGCTCTTGACCTATCAACGCACAACCCGTTTGGCCTTTTTCAATGCGCATAATTGAAATAGTGCCATGCTCATAGAAAGTCCCTTTTTGTTTGAAAGGAACACCCGCTTGTTGCTGCACTGAATATTTTTCTTCTTGCTGTTTGACGGCAGCTGCATTTTGGCTATCGGCTTCTAAGGTCAATGTGCTCGCATTGAGTTTACCGGTATATTCAAAGGTTGCAGAATTTTTAATATGTAATCCAGGTTGTAAAATAAATGGATTACCATTCTCCCACGCAAGACCTAGCTCATTACGCTTCACACGAAAAATCGTAATGGTTTGATGTTTAATAAAATCATCATTGATGTTATGACGGAGACTATTATCAAACGAAAACAACGGAGAATTATAAGCATGTCGTCCAGGAAGCAAAATCACAGGCTTTCCATTCATGAACGCTAACCCAATCGTACCTGGTAAAATTCTCGCAATGGTTACGTTACCTTCTTTAATGTAGTTTTCATTGAGCTTATGAACAGTGCCCCACTCTTGTCGCCATTCGAGCGTATGGTATCCTGACGTCAAATGAACTTTTTGAACGCCATATTTATTTGCAAAACCAATTTCACCATCTTGCAATTGATGAAAGCCAAAAATTAAATGCCCATGAGGATCTTCTCCCTTGTTTATCATTTTTTTCAGATCATCATTTGAATCAGCATTGGGTTTTAAAATCCAATCGACATTTTTGTTACTCTCAGCCTTTAGCCAATTTTCAAAATTTTCTGCATCGGCATTATGAAGCCACTCATTAGGTTGTATCGCTTCGAAACTTGGATAATCAGGATCCATATGCAAAACATCATCGGATTTAATTTGAAATTTATTTTTTTCACCGCCTTCATTGGTTGATGCGGGTAGGGCGCTTAAGGGGCCTTCTTTTTCTTCGCTGGGAGCTGTTGAATTATCGAGTTTTCTAATATTCATTGTGTCTATACCCTTCTACATACATTGTTTAAATAGTTTCCTTTGTGCGCCCACTAGTTTATAGGGGGATCAACCCCAGTCAAGCAGCATTCACAAATTTTTAAATATTTGGTAACAATGAGAGAATTTTTGAACATAGAAAAATAGGTATAGTACCGTTTCCATTTAATTTTGACCGGTTGCGCTCAGATTGCGTTTAGATTTGAGCGATTAGTCTTTCAAAAAAGCGGAGGGCTAGCTCAGCTAACTCGAGCATTTTTTGAAAGACTAATCGCTCAAAGATAAATGCAAGATGAGATGCAACCGGTCAAAATTAAATGAAAACGGTACTAGAATTTTGAAACTATTTTCGCTAACCTGCAGCGTGTTTTAACTTCAAAATATAAGCGTTTCTTTAGGAGAAAAAAATGAAACATGGAATAACAAAATCTTTTTCGGCGGTTGCTGCACTCACCTTCGGTTTGATGTGCGGAAACATTTACGCAGCTGACGCACCTTCTTCAGCTACTGATGGAGTATCAGCACAAAAAACAACAGTAGACGGCTCTACTTTTTTAGAATCCAATAAAAAAAAACCAGGCGTAGTCACACTGCCTTCTGGACTTCAGTATAAAGTTATCCATGCTGGCAATGGTGAAAAGCCTGCAGCAACAGATGTCGTTGTTGTTAACTATGCTGGCAGATTAATTGATGGAACAGAATTTGATAGCTCTTACAAACGTGGCGAACCGGCTAGTTTTCCCGTGAATGCTGTTATTCCGGGCTGGACTGAAGCACTGCAGCTCATGAAAACCGGTTCTACTTGGGAATTGTATATTCCATCGAATTTAGCCTATGGCGAACAAGGCGCACCGCCTTCCATTGGCCCAAATCAAACGCTCATATTTAAAGTCAACTTAATGGCCGTTAAAAAGTCGTAAAAAATAAAAATCCTATGTCCGCGGTAATTCGTTGGACATAGGATTTTGGTATTGCTAATCGCAAAAAATATAACTGTTATTTATCAATAACAGACACATTTTCAGCTTGGGCACCTTTTTGACCTTGCGTTACAGTAAACTCAACGCGTTGCCCTTCTTCTAAAGAGCGATAGCCATCGCCTACAATAGCACGAAAATGAACGAAGACATCTTCTCCGTTATCTCGTTGAATAAACCCAAACCCTTTGCTGCTGTTGAACCATTTAACGGTACCTTGCTCACGTTGTGACATAACTTATAACCTTTAGTAATTTAAAAAAAATAAAACCTCACGATTATTCTGAATGAATTCGTCAGGACTCTATTAATTTATCAGGAAATTCACAATAAGTCTGTTATTAATTTACACCACCAGAAGACGATGGGTGTATTTTATAATCATTTGCGATTATTTTGGATAATTTTTTATAGCGCAAAAGCTCTTTGGCATAAAAAAACCGCTACAGAACTAGCCATAGCGGACAAAAACATCAGTTCCTCAGAGTGAAGCAGATGACCTATACCCTATTCACTTTTATTTATGTAAATGATCTATAATAAAGCCTGCCAGAAAAGCAGCGGCAATAGACTTCACTGGGTTTGTTTTAATATACGTTACTACATTGTCCTGTACATCTATGTTTTGATTTTTTATATCCTTCATAGAAGATTTTAAAAATGAACTGGCTTCCAGTTTTGCATGAAGCGCAGCATCCGTGATCGCACTTCTTGTCTCGTACGCTTTCGCTTTTATCCTTCTCAAATCATTATCCAAACCCATGTCTTTACTTCCTGTATTACCTCCCCGACCAATACGATTTTCTTTCGTATGCATAAACACCTCCTCTCCATTAAATTTCAACTAATTTTATCTTATAGTACTTATTATACTCTCATTTGCATTAGGTGTGTATTTACCAAATGATTAGTCTTATCATTTACCTAGCGAATACTCAAAAAAATAATTTAATACAATCAATAGGCAAAAAATAAAATTATTTTTTGCCTATTTTGTTAGAGACTATCGCCAAGCATTTCAAGTAGTTAAACAGGGTATATACTTATTTTCTCAGAGAATGACAAAGCGTAAGATGATAGCTAGAGCTCTCTTAATCACTTGAGCACACTCAGAATGACCCTAAAAAAATATCATCAGAAAAGAAATTTCAAAAACACCACCGAACCGCTCGGAAAAATCAAAGCAAGCAAATCTAAAAAAATGTATCTCATTCAAAAACACTCTGCCAGCCATTTGCACTACGATCTCAGATTAGAATTGAATGGCGTGTTACTCAGTTGGGCGATACCTAAAGGCCCTAGCTTAGATCCAACGGTTAAACGTCTAGCTGTGCATGTTGAAGATCATCCTCTTGAATACGGTTCTTTTGAAGGAATGATTCCAGAAGGAGAATATGGCGGTGGCACAGTGATGCTCTGGGATCAAGGCGAGTGGAACCCTAAAGATTCAAATACCAAACAAGCCTACCAACAAGGCAACTTAACATTTCAATTAAAAGGAAAAAGATTAAAAGGATTATGGAAATTAATTCGCATCCAAAAAAATCCAAAAAATTGGCTGCTCATAAAAATAGATGATAAGTATGCGCAATCGGAAAAAAAATATAATATCACAGAGGCAGAGACAACCAGCGTCGCCAGCAAAAAAACCATGGATCAAATAAAAAAAAACGCCAATAAACCAAAAAAATCAACTACGCCAACTCGTATTCTTCCTGAGCTTGCAACACTCAGCTCTGAATTATCTCATCCTGATAAAATTATTTTTCCCAAAGCAGGCATCACTAAACGAAAACTCTCAGAATACTATCTCAACGTGAATGAGTGGATGTTACCCTATCTTGCAAAACGTCCGCTAACACTCCTGAGATGTCCTCACGGCCAAGGCAAACAATGTTTCTATCAAAAACATTTACGAGAAAACGAATCTGAATTTTTATATAGCGTAGGCATAAAAGATAAAAAATCTATCGAAAACTATAGCTATGTAAAAGATGTCAGAGGATTAATAGCCTTAGTACAGCTAGGTGTTTTAGAAATTCATTCATGGAATAGCCATATTGACAAACCAGAATATCCTGACATGATTATATTTGATTTAGATCCAGCGCCAAATGTCGCTTGGAAAACTGTCGTTCATTCTGCATTTTTCGTACGTGATCAACTAGAAAAGCTAGACTTAAAATCTTATGTGAAAACGACAGGAGGCAAAGGCTTGCATATTATTGTCCCCATTAAACGAAAATACACCTGGGATGATGTTAAATTATTTTCGCGCGCTTTTGCAGACAACCTTGTTGCCATGAAACCTAACGAATACATTGCAACTATGTCAAAAACAAAGCGCACGGGAAAAATATTTATTGATTATCTGCGTAATCAACACGGTGCCAGCTCTGTCGCACCCTATTCTACTCGTATAAATGACAACGCATCGGTTGCAACACCTTTGCATTGGGATGAGTTAACTACGAAAATAAAACCAGATGGGTTTACAGTGCGTAATTTACCTAAACGATTAGTAAAACTAAATAATGATCCATGGGAGGGATTGTTAGACATTTCACAAGGAATAAACTTAAAATTAGTTCGGGAGTATTTATGAATTTTAAAATAATGTTGATGACATCCATCACCTGCATAAGCTTATTAAGCTGGATACCTGGATATGCAGACATAGGAAACAATTCTCAGACCTATGAAGATCTTTCTACTCAATCAAAACAAAGAGAACTCTCTTTGTCTTCAGCCAATGAATTATTTCATCATGCAGGAGATCCCATCTTGGGAAATCCACATGGAAAAGTCACGCTGGTTGAGTTTCTAGATTATCAATGTTCTCACTGTATAGCCATGGATAAAGGCATACAAGCTTTGATTCAGGCTAATCCAAACTTACGTGTTGTTATTAAAGAATTTCCTATATTCAATTCTTTTTCATTCTACGCAGCTCAAGCTGCGCTCTCTGCAAACCAACAAGGAAAATTTGCATTATTTCATCATGGGCTAGTGAATCTCGCAGGCGACATAAACCATGATACATTAACCAGCTTGGCACAAAGGGTAGGATTGAATCTGGCCCAATTTAACAGCGAGTTAGACAGCTCAGCTGTTGCCGCTCAGATCAGTTCTAATCGCTCATTGGGCCAAGAATTACAGTTAACAGGAACGCCTGCATTTTTTATAGGATCAACTTATTATCCTCAACAAAATAATACTGTTCTAGTTCATTTCATTTATGGTCAAGTTAATTCTAGGTATCTACAAAGTTCTATCAACCATTTTTAAATTCTTTGCGAACAGTGTACTAGTTTATTACACAAGAGTTTCAAATGCGTTCAACCGTTTTTGTGCTTGTACTTTATATATCCTAAAAACGCATACATTTGAATCAGGATTATTCAAATTGAAAAATATTTACAAATTGTCATCTTGATTTATTGAACAATCACTTCTTTTATGTATACTAATTATTCTTATAAAAAGAGGAGTCATCCATGTTATCAAAAAAAAATATTGCTTTAACAGCAATTGCAACTGTAGCTACCGTATTTTTAGCGACGAGCGCTTCTGCCGCTCCTAGCGGATCGTATTTCGGTTTACAATTAGGCGCAGGCAAAATTAATCCTGGAAAAGGCTTACAAACAGGCGCAGTGAATGCATTTAACAGTTTAAATGTTAATTCATCTACTAAATTTGCAGGCAGAGTATTCGGTGGTTATCAATTTACACCAACATTTGCTGGCGAATTGGGTTATACACAATTTGGCAATACCTCGAAGACGACAACAACAGCCGCTCTTTCTGCAACAAACCACGTAAATATTCGCACCTATGCGGTCGATTTAGTTGGCAAAGCAACCTTACCATTACAAAATGGCTTAAGTCTTTATGGCAAAGCAGGGGCAGCTTATTTAAATCAGCAAGGTAAGAGTTATTCCACAGCGACTAGCGCTGGCGTGACATCCACTGGAAACGCTTCTACAAAAGCAAGCGCGGTTTATCCAACAGTAGGTGCTGGCATTAGCTACGATCTTAATTCAAATGTAACAACCGATATTTCTTGGAGCCATATCCAAAAAGTGGGTAACTCAAGATCTCTTGGAAACACAGACTTTCTAGGTCTGGGCGTAAGCTACGCTATCAACTAAGTAACACACATACCTTGCCCAATATTATAATCAATTGGGCAAGGTTGTTTGCTCTTCACTTCATCCACATGATAAGATGAATTTATTCTTATTTTTTCCGGGATAGTGCGTATGAGCAAACATAAATTTCAGTTCATACGCAAACATCCGCCACACAATAGAACCTCTACCGACATACATTCAAAACTTGATGTAGCGATTATTTCGTATGTCTATCATCAATCAACACCCGCAATTTTTACTGCTCTGTTTTGTGCAAGCTTAGTTTCATTAGCCATGTACAAAACAAACAACACACCTATATTGTTAATTTGGTATAGCCTATTCGCCATCCTAACGCTAACGCGCTATATTCTTATCAAAATTTACATGAAAGGACCGGCATCCGAGGATAACATTCATCTATGGCGTCGCTTGTACATATTTACTGGATTTTTAGGCGGGTTAAGCTGGGGAATAACCTCGATGCTTTTATTTTCTAATCCAAGCCAATTACAACATACTTTCATTATTTTAACAGTATGCGCTGCCTGCGCAGGAGCCGTACCTTCATTTTCAGGCATATTACCTGCTTGTATCATTTTTATTTGCGGAGCCTTAATTCCATTGAGCTTTGCAATATACTTCTCAGAAATACAAGATGGTCAGATTTTACTTTCTATCGCCACACTTGCCTACTTAACATATCTAATAAGCCTCGCAGTCAAATCACACAGCATGATTAAAGCCTCTATTGGATTACAATTTCAAAACAACAGCTTATTAAATAATTTATCCGATGCAAAAACACAATTAGAAAATATTAATAAAAAACTTGAGCAAGCTGCAACTCATGATCCTTTAACCCATGTTGGCAATAGAAATTTATTTGCTGACAATATTTCAAAAGCCATTGAACTTGCGCAACAAAATCAAAAAATTATAGCCTTACTCTATCTGGACATCGATGGCTTCAAAAAAATAAATGACGCTCACGGACACCACATAGGTGATCGAGTACTATTAGCATTAACGAATCGTTTAGAAGATATGTTTCGAAATCAAGACGTGATTGCTCGCTTAGGTGGTGATGAATTTACTATTCTACTCGAAAACATCATCACACCGTATGATATAGCCAAAATTGCCCGCCGAGTCTGTGTAGCCATGTCAACACCCATCCATATCGATCAACTTATTTTACATGTCAGCGTTAGCATAGGCATTAGCATTTATCCAACCGATGCAAAAGATGCTGAAAATTTATTGAATATTGCAGATAAAGCAATGTATCAAGTCAAAGTAAAGGGCGGAAATAATTTTCATTTTAATATTCATTTTTCACCTTCTGATTAACTAATCTAGGTGATGATAGATTAGGATCTGTTGAAAGACGAAAGTTATGAGAAACGATATACGCTAGGTAGGACCCTTACTCTTATTGGATTGTCTTCGGCGGCCTTCACTAGCTGTCACCAACGGAGCCACTTTCGAAACAACAATCCCCTCATGAGCAGGAAATAATGAATTATGATACTTAGCGGAAACATTTGTCATTAACTTTTCAACGTGAGCAGTAATGTTAATTCCTGATTTCTCCTGTCCTCCAATAGCTCTTTGCAATTGCGTAGTAGCATAATCTCTGCGTGCCACATCAGGAAGAATTTTCATTTTTTCAGCCAAAGCATTCAACAACAGGCTAAAAACTTTTTTGTGAAAGCTTTCGTCAAGCTGTGATGCCCGTAAGAGTACAATGGCCAGCTCCACTTTTGCTTGAGCGCTCTTAAATACAGCAAATAATTCATCGACATTTCCATTGGATTTTTTGTCCGATAATTTTTTTCCATGATGATCTTCTTTCCAACGGCATGCTGCTTCACAATTTGCTTTAGCCATCTCTAATCGTTTGTCTTGAGATGCTTTCGTTAATTCCTCTATCAAGATTGTCAAATGTGAAATAGTATTAGGTGACTCTGTCCTAGATTTTCTTGCTTTCATAACGCACCCCCCTTATTACTCATCTGACTCACAGGAATAACACCATTATAACAAAAAAAGAGTTTTGCACTGGCAGAATGGACAGCAATCTAACCCTAACAGACTGATCTATCTATTAATTTAAAATTTTCGATGAGAGAGGACAGGAAAATCTTGTCGAATTTTTTGTTGATAATTCAAGTCGATATCAGCAACAACAATTCCGACTTTTTCAGGTAAGCATGCTACTACCATTCCCCAGGGATTCACGATCATACTATGGCCATAGGTTTTGCGCTTATTTTCATGCGTACCCGTTTGGCAAGCCGTTATGACATACGCTAAATTTTCAAGAGCTCTTGCCCTCACTAAAATATCCCAATGAAACTGTCCTGTTGCATACGTAAATGCAGCTGGCACAGCAATCACCTCGACTTGCTGCTCATGCATTTGTCGAAACATTTCTGGAAAACGCAGATCATAACAAACCGCCAAACCTAAACGTCCAAAAGGTGTTGGCACAACAACAACCTGAGAACCCGGCTCAACATTTTGAGATTCTAAATAAGTTTCTTGACTTGAGTTAAGGTAGACATCAAACAAATGTACTTTATCATACCGCGCGACGCACTCTCCCAAATCGTTTATTACTAAACAAGCAGCATGTACTTTATTTTCATTTCCTGAAACCGAAATCGGAATTGTTCCTCCGACTATCCATATTTTATGTTGACGAGCTTGTGCATATAAAAAATCTTGGATTAGACCATGAGAAATGTCTTCTTTATGTTTCACTTTATCTAACTGATCTACCCCCATTAATGCAAACATTTCTGGAAGCACAACTAAACGTGCATTTTCAGCAGCCGCATCAGCAATTAATTTTTTGGCTATTTCTAAGTTATGCTTAACATCATGTGCTGATGTCATTTGAATGCTTGCAACACGGTTCAGCATGGCTACTCCTTCGCAACAGCATTTATGATTGCTTGTCGAGCCGCTTCAGCAGCCGCAGCACCGACTTTCAGCTCATTTGCATGAGATTTTCCGACTGAAAAACAAAAAGCAATGTCACCATCATAGCGCGTAAACACAGGCAAAATAGCACGACTCATACCTGAAACTGCCATTTTTGCGATTCGATTTAATTCTATTTTTGAGAATTTTGCATTCGTAAAAACTGCAATTAATGTTGTATTGGAATTATTTATTCTTTTTTCTTCCTGCCCAGATAACAAATATTGTTGAGAATCAACAAAGTCACCATTCGCCAAACGAGCACCTGCTATTATTTTCCCAGTAGTATTACAGACATCACCTACACAATTAACAACAGCATAAACAAGTACGCTCACCTCGGGAGATAAAACAATCTCCTGAAAACCGACTCCACCTTTCATGGGTTTAGTATGAGGAACAATTTTACCAACAGTGGCACCTGTACCAGCACCCACACTGCCAGATTCACAATTATCCTGAATAGCAGACTCGCATGCTTCATAGACATTTGAAGCAGTAGGAACATGTGAAGTTTGAAAACCTAAATCATAAATAGCGGCGGCTGGAAGCAAAGGCACACGTCCATGCGGCACTAGCCAGCCTTTATCGTGCTCACTTAACCACTGCTGCGCGCCTGCTACCGCTGGTAAACCTGACGCACTACCCCCTAACAGCGCTAAGCCATCCACATGTGTCACGTTCGCTGCAAGATCGAGAACTGATAAGTCGAAGGTGGCTGGAGAAGATCCTGCTAAATGAAACGCGCCAATGGCGGGTTTATCAAATAAAAAAACGGAAGCGCCTGTACCCTGTTTTGAATTGGTGTAATGACCTACTTTCAAACCGTGCATAGCAAAACCTCTGCCGAAAACTTAACTATATTGACTGGCGTTGTTTGCTATGACCTCTCCACTGGTGGGAGAGGTAAAAAAATAATTCACGCAACAACGTCCATACTGACTTATAACCTACTAAATATATTAGACTTTTATGTTTAAATATTCAGGTTTCAATAATTGTCCATTTTTGCGATAATACCAGGCTCAAACTGATTAAGCATCTTATTTTCACCACATGCCCGAGCCATGAAAAGACACAAAAAAATACTATTTATCATCGTCAGTTTTATTTTATTGCTCCCCTTAACAAGCTGGGCAGACGAGGTCTTGCGACTTGAAATAAAAGGAGTAAAAGGACCGGCGCTTACCAATGTAACGACTCGATTGAAGCTACTTCAAAATAACCATTTAGACGCACAAGCCATTAAAGTTTTTTTTAACAAAGCACCCAAGACAATTAAAAGTTCACTAGAACCATTTGGATATTTTAAAGCAGATGTTTTATCTCAACTGACCCATCAGGGCTCAACTTGGATAGCACGATTTACAATCTATCCCGGACCAACCCTCACTATTAACCGATTAGATTTACAAGTCACAGGCCCCGGCCGAGATAATCCTGCCCTGCAAAAAGTAGTAGAACAATTTCCTTTACAGCCTGGACAAGCATTTAATGCGGAGATTTACGATGAAGCAAAACAAAAATTATTTGCGACTGCTAACAATCAAGGATATATCAAAGCAGTTCTCGATAAAAAAAGCGTTCAAATTAATTTAAAAACATATACTGCCGACATCGTTCTTCATTTTAATACTAATGCTCGTTATTACATAGGTGCCATTCATTTTAATGAAGCAGGATTTACAGAAGAATTTTTACGACGATTTTTGCCTTTCCACGAAGGTGATCCCTTCTCAAGCAAAAAACTTTTAAAATTTCAACAAAATTTAACTAATAGCCATTACTTTTCTGAAATCAATGTGACACCAGAATTACAAAATATTACAAATGATACTGTCCCTATCAGTATCACGCTGAGACCAAACAAGTCTCAACAGTATAATGTTGGACTTGGTTATGGAACTTTTACTGGTCCACGATTAACGATAGGAACTGATTTGCGTCATTTAACAAAAACCGGGCATCACATGAATGTGCAATTACGCTTATCGCCTATTTTGTCTGGATTAGCAGCACAGTATATTATTCCAGGCAAAGATCCCTTAACTGACCAATATACAATTGGCGCTAACGCACAACGTTTCACCCCCAAAAATGGAACAAGCACATCTCAAACTTTCTTTGTCGGACACACAAAAAATATTTATGGATGGAAAAGCAATCTCACACTCAACTATTTGCGTGAATATTACGATATCTACACTAATCTAGGCACACACAGCAGTCGTATTTTATACCCAAATCTTGAATTATCTCGCGTCAAAGCAGATCACCTGCTTAATCCATCACGAGGTTATAAAATTAGCTTAAACATCAGAGGCGCCTCTAAACAAGTTTTTTCACACAGCACTTTTGCACAATCAGAATTAATTGGTAAAGTCATTTTTAGCCCCACCGAAAATAGCCATATTTTGCTGCGCAGTGATTTAGGTTACACATCAGTCAACGACTTGACGACACTGCCCTTATCCTTGCAATTTTTTGCGGGCGGCTTAGATAGCGTCAGAGGATTCCCATACAGTTATTTTGGCCCGGGTCGATATTTAAAAATTGGCAGTGTAGAGTTTCAACATCGCCTCTACAATGATTTCTATGGAGCTGTCTTTTTTGATGTCGGTACAGCAGGTGATCATTTTAATGACCCGCTAGGAAAAGGTGTCGGTGTAGGTTTAATTTATAATTCCATTGTCGGCCCTATCAGAGGGTACGTAGGCACTGGACGCACACAGGGTAGACCCAATCACACCAGTTTTGAATTGAGCATGGGTAGAGATTTATGATTAAATCTTTCCTGCGTTTTTTAATACGTATCATACTAACACTCATCTTATCTTGTTTAGTGATCTTCTTTTGTTTGATTTACTATATTGGACAAACCCCCTCAGGATTAGAAAAATCCATTGAATTCGCCCGCTACTTAGCACCAAGCTTACAGATTAACGAAGCAAAAGGTACCCTTTTTTCAGGCTTTTCTTTAAAAAATATTTCATATAACAACGCCAAGATACATATCAACATAGATTCCTTAACAGTAGACTGGGATCCCTGGAAGCTGTTCTCAACACAATTATTTATTCATCACTTATCGATAGATCATTTAATTATTCACAATGATGGGGACACCACTAACTTATCTGGCATATTATTTTCAGAAGATATCTTAAAAAAAATAAAAGATTATGCTCAGCACATTCAAGTTAACCAAATTTCAATTAACCATACCGATTACTCTCAACACTACCAGCCACCTGTTTGCATTGCGAATATTTCATTAAAACAAACTCTCACGCAAAATATTCAATATTCAGCAACGCTACTCAATGGAACGATTACAGGAAATTTTTATTTATCAAAGAAAAATTTATCTAATTGGTCTTTTGAAATGGAAGGCAAAAACATTAACCCTAATTCAACCTTAAAGGATTGGCCGAGCACACTGAATTTCTCTCTAAAAGGAAAAGGAGAAAAGAATAAGCTAGAATTGCAAGTCAACAATCTATCGGGCCGAATAAGAAGTCAAGCAATCAGCGGTCAGATCGACGTTCTCATTCTCAAAGATCAATTACAAATAAATGATGGCAAAGTTACAATCGCTGATTCTGAAGTCTCTCTTCAAGGATATGTCAATCAAAACTGGAATATCCACTGGAATATTCACCTCCCTGACCTCAAAACACTTTCTCCAGAGGCAAGCGGTAATTTTTATGGATCAGGCAATATCTCAGGACCACGGTACACACCCACGATTAACGCAACAGTACTTGCGAATATCAATGTTGCGGATAAAAAAATAAATCATCTGCAAGGTAAAATGAATTTAATATTGAAGCCTGATGCGCTGTCTACCTTTTCATTAAATGCAACCGGTGTCAGCATTCATAACCATTCTTTTGATCACGTTGATTTTAATATTAAAGAACAAACAACTGTTATCAATAAAAACTATATCACCACCTTCAATATTTTTAATAATAATCAACAATACGTTAATATCATTTTATCCTTACCGACTAACATTAATTTCGTGGATTATCGCACCCAACCGTTTACCGCAAAATTAACGACTAACGTTCAACATATTGAAAATTTTCGACAGTACCTCATTGATGCCGATAATCCACGAGGCACAATCAAAGGCTCCATGGATATACATGGCACCTTAGACAAACCCGAAGCTTCTGGAGTAATTAATATTACAAATGCTAGCCTAACATTACCTAAATTAGGCATTCCACTCACCAACATTAATTTGCAAATCATAGGCAATCAAACGAAAAAAATTGTTTATAGCGGCAGCTTTAAAGCAACGGATGGAGTTGCTATATTACAAGGAACGACGGATTTATCGAAAAGTTATTTTGATACAACTCTCTCTATCCAGGGGAAGAATTTACAAGCCGTCAATTTGCCTGAATATAAAGTTTTTCTATCGCCTGATTTGAAGCTTCATTTTGAAAATCAGCACCTATCGATAGATGGAAAAGTAGTGATCCCAAAAGCTGAAATCACTCCTACTCAATTTAAAGATGCAATCACACTTCCAGAAGAAACAGTGTTCGTTGGACAGCCACAAACAACTGCCATGTCATTACTGAATTCTATGCCATCGATGCAAATCACATTGAGCTTGGGCGATCAAATCCACATACACTACCAACACCTTGATGCAATGTTGACAGGGAATATTTTAATTAGTAAAACACAAAACAGCTCAACCATTACAACCGGCGAACTGTATACAACAAAAGGTACTTATGAAGCGTACCAAAAAACACTGACTATCCAAAATGGACGTCTGCTCTATACCGGTAGTGAGTTAACAAACCCAGGCTTAAATATTACCGCCACACGAGCTGTACAAACCGTACAACTCGAAACGTCTCAAAAAACACAAATCTACACAGGCTCGCAACAAATCAACGTCGGTGTGCAAGTTAATGGAACACTCAACAACCCTAAACTATCGTTATTTTCTAATCCCGCTACGCTTGATCAGGCTGATATATTTTCCTACCTTGTATTAGGTGTTCCCGCCTCTCAAGCAACCGCGCAAAGTAGCCAAGCTATTTTAGCAGCAGCTTCTGCGTTGAACATCGGCGATAGCAGTACATCAAAATTTAGCGGGCTTGTAAAAACCATTCAATCGGGCCTAGGTTTATCAGAGCTAAACGTGGAATCGGTGCAAACATTTGACCCCAACGCGGATCCAACTAAGCCAGGCAGCAACATATCGGGAAACACTTCCGTCGTTGTCGGTAGAGAAATAGCACCTAATTTATTTGTTCATTATAGTATTGGTCTCTTTAATCCAGTCTCTATTTTAAATCTTCGTTATCAATTCAGTAAGCACTGGTCAATTCAAACAGAAGCCAGTACGATTGATACAGGTGGAGACTTGTTGTATAGCATTGAACGGAATTAGTTAAATAACTTGGAAAAATGGAGGTTGTACCCAATGGCACTATTGAAAAAATCGTTAGTATTGGCTATGTGTATGGGAATGAGCTTTACCTTTTCGGCATTTGCTGCTGATTCAGATAACAGCGTCATTCAGCTTGACCCTAGCACCCCCTCGCCTGAAGGCGCATTAACTCCAGACCAAACCCCACCACTTCCGCCTGAATTAGCGACCGTCAAACCACCCATCATGACAGCACCCCCAACTAGCGATTCTGAGCCTGGCAGTGTTCCTGTAGCACCTACTAGCACCGTTACAACGCAAACAACCACAGCAGCCCCTTCAGCACCGCTTGCCGCACCGCAGCCCCCAATGACTCAAATGCCTACAGCTCCTGCTCCCATACCTCAAAATGTAGGAAAAGCAAATTCAACAACGACTGTTACTACAACAAATCCAAGTACCGGCACTGTGACCCAATCTTCAACGACAACCAATCCTCAACAAGGAGGCGCTGCTACTAACACGACAGTCACTGCTCCAATGAATCCACAGCAGTAATCTTTTGACAGGTTTTTCTGGATCCTGCGGACAAGTCGGCGTTGTTGTATAAAGAAAACGACTCCCTCTCTTCCACGCTTTTTGTGGAGGAGAGGGGCGGGGAGAGGAGGCATTAAGAAAATACATTTCTATACCCATTACACCTCAAGATGCGAACTTTAACAACACATCTTGCGGCGCATTTGAAACGTTTTTCAATCGAAAAACCTCACAATACAACAAGTATTGCTGCGGTTTTTCTCAATCAAAACGTTTCAACTGCTTGCAATCTGCATTGTTAAAGTTCGCATCTTGAGGTGTAATGGGTATATACGATGGAATAGTGAAATATTTTTAACCTCCCCTCCCTAGCCCTCCCCTCCACAAAAAACGTGGAGTGGAGGGAATTTACGATTTATGCAATAACGCCGGACGATAAGTTTTAGTGTGTTTTTATTCACTACGTGACGACACTACCGCATAGTTATTTTTTTTCAATCACCCGCCGCACCACAAAACGAGGCCTTTTACGAACCTCTTGATAAATTCGACCTATATATTCACCCGTCACACCCAATCCCAACAAAACAATACCGATTAAGAAAAATAATATCGCGAATAGTGTGAAAACACCCTCGACTTCCGGGCCTACAATCAAACGTCGCAGCATTAAAAAAACAACGAATACAAAACTACAAAATGAGATAAGCATTCCTAACAGGGTAAACACTTGTAATGGGAACAATGAAAAACCCGTTATTAAGTCAAAGTTATAACGAATTAAACCATAGAAACTGTAACTGGACTCTCCGGCAGCTCGTGAAGCATGACCTACAGCTACCTCTACTGGATTTGATGCATAACTTAATGCCAAAGCAGGAATAAAGGTCGTTGCTTCACCCGTCGAAGCCATTAAATCCACAATGTCACGTCTATAAGCTCGTAGCATGCAGCCCTCGTCTTCCATCACAAGCTTAGGCATCATCCACGCTCTTACCTTGTTATGCCAACGAGAAACGGTTAAACGCCACCACGTATCTTGTCGACTTTCTCTGTGGGTATTCACCACATCATGTCCTGCTTCAATCGCAGCAACTAATTTACCGATATCTTCAGGGGGGTTTTGTAAATCTGCATCCATGGTAATCACAATATCGCCACGAACCCTTTCAAAACCAGCCATGATCGCCATATGTTGACCAAAATTCCCATTAAACTCGATAATACGAATTTGATCAGGTCTTCTGTTGTGCAATTCTTGCAATATCTCAGCGGATTTATCAGTACTTCCATCATTTGTTAAAATTATTTCGTATGACTTGCCAAGCTTATCAAGCGCCTGTGTTAACCGTTTGTATAATTCCTCTAGACTTTCTTGTTCATTATGAACGGGAATTACCACGCTTAAATAAGGATTATTTGCCATGTCAGTAACCTTTTCTTATCACATTGGAGGGGGATTATATTATAATACGAATAAACCAATAAGTATTTTATCCGAATGAATAAACAAAAAATAACTGACATTTTTAAACGATTCCAAAAAGAGAATCCTAAACCCACTACCGAACTGATCTATCACAGCCCTTTCGAGCTATTGATTGCTGTTATCTTGTCTGCACAAGCAACCGATGTTTCCGTCAATAAAGCAACTATCCATCTTTTTTCGATTGCCAATACACCCGAAAAAATTCTCCATTTAGGTGAAACCAAATTAAAAAATGCCATTAAAACAATTGGGCTTTTTAATACGAAAGCGATGAATATACTTAAAACGTGCAAAATATTGGTTGAGAAACACGATTCACAAGTACCACAAACAAGAGAAGCATTGGAAGAACTACCAGGTGTGGGACGCAAAACTGCTAACGTTATTTTAAATACCTGTTTTAATCAACCGACCATTGCTGTTGATACTCATATCTTTCGCGTCGCTAATCGCATTGGTTTAGCAAAAGGAGACACTCCTTTAAAAGTTGAAACTCAATTACTCAAAGTCATTCCCAAACAATTTATTCACGATGCACATCATTGGTTAATATTGCATGGACGCTATACTTGCACCGCAAGAAAACCACACTGTCCCACTTGCTTGATTAGCGATTTGTGTGAATATAAATTAAAAACAAAAATTGAATAAGAGCTTCTATGTTTTCTTCAAACCGATCTGAGTTGCGAAAATTTTTTTTTGATGCATGGAACAAGCATCTAAATAGTCTGCCCACTGAACCTTTAGAAAAACAAATCATTGAGATTTTCTTAGATCATCCTGAATATCATACATTGTTAATGCAACCTGACCATTTTCAAGAGCAAGAGTTTGCTAATGAAAATCCTTTTTTACATTTAAGTTTGCATCTTGCGTTACGCGAACAAATCAACACGAATCGTCCAGATGGCATCAAAAAAATTTATCAACAGTTGTGTCATAAGCTTCAAGATAACTTAGCTGCTGAACACTCAATGATAACTATGTTAGAAAATATTTTATGGGAAGCTCAGAAGAATCATGCGATGCCAAATGAAGAAGTTTATTTAGAATATCTACAAAAATTAATTTAATTGCCGCCACCTAATGTTATAATTTTAATAGATTGGCATTTTATAGGAGATATTTTAATGATTTCTCGCCTAGCGGCTGTATCGTTTGTTTTTCTATTTAGCCTATCCATTGCAAATGCTTCTGTCATAACCGGAGCGGGATCTACGCTAGCTAAACCACTTTATGAAAGATGGGGGAAAAACTATAAAGCCGTCTCAGGTGATATTATTCAATACGATGGCATTGGTTCTGGAGAAGGTATTAAAAAAATTAAAGCACACAGCGTTGATTTTGCTGATTCCGATGTACCTTTGAATGATGTCGATTTAAAGAAAAATCATTTAATGCAGTTTCCAATTGCTATCGGTGCGATTGTCCCAGTCATCAATTTAGATGAAATCGAGCCAGGAAGTTTAAAACTAACAGGCCCTGTTTTAGCCGATATTTTTTTAGGAAAAATAAAAAAATGGAATGATCCTGAGATTACCGCATTAAATCCGGATATAAAGCTTCCCGCAATACCGATTGTAGTTGTTCATCGTAGCGACTCTTCGGGAAGTACATATTTATTTACAACCTACTTATCTGAAGTGAGCCCTGCCTGGAAAAACAAAATTGGCAGCCATCTGATCGTACATTGGCCTATAGGCATTTCTAAAAAAGGAAGCGAAGAATTATCTACTTTTGTTTTACTAAAAAAAGGGGCTATTGGTTATGTTGAATATAACTATGCTCAGTTCATGAATTTTACACAACTTCAGAATAAATCGGGACACTTTGTTCAGCCATCAACGTTATATCTATTACATGCATTAGATGATGTTGATTGGAAGAATACACCCAACTTTAATAGATTACTTATCAATAAACCAGGTAACAAAATTTGGCCTCTCACTGCAATGACTTTTGCTTTCATAAATATAAATCAAAAAAATAAAACAAAAACTACGCGAGTCTTGAAATTTTTTGATTGGAGTTTTAATAAAGGAAAAGAGCTAGCTTACCAACTCTACTATGTTCCCATACCAGAAGAGTTAGTTAACATAATAGAATCTCGATGGAATTCTCATTCTAAATAAAGAGAAGTTATTTCGTGCACGTTCTCTAAACACGCGAAACTACATAGCCGTCTATGTGCATTTCATTTCGAATCTCAGTTAAAAGTTTTTTGGCAGAAGCAAGATCATTTTCAGGTCCTATACTAACCACCGTCAATTGTTTTTTCGTCTGATGGACGTAAGCGTTGTAACCATGAGATTGTAATTTTGCTATCATATTTTTAGAGTTGTTTTCATTTTTAAATGCTCCCACCTGAACTTCCCATGCCTGCTTATTGGGTTTAGCTGTAATTTTTGCTGTGGCGGGTTGCAAATTATTATTCTGCTGTTGAGTGAACAATGTCGGTATTGATTTTTCTATCGCAACATATTTCATAGCAGCTGTTAATTTAGAATCGAATTTTGTTACGCTCACAGGTTGTAAATGATTAGTTTGCGTCTGAGTAGGCAACGGCAGTATTGGTTTTTCTTTTGCGGTATCTTTTACAGTAGCTGTTAATTTAGAATCGAATTTTGTTGCGTTCACAGGTTGTAACTGATTATTTTGCAACTGAACAGGCAATGGTGGTATTGTTTTTACTATCGAAATATCTTTGACAGTAGCTGTTAATTCAGGACTTATAGTGGTTACATTCACGGATTGCCACCCATTATTTTGTAACTGAGTAGGCAACTGCAGTAGCTTTTCTACTGCAATATTTTTGCCAGAAGCTGTTAATTTAGGATTTAAGTTTGCTAAGCTTGTTGTCTTGGATAAAACAAAAAAGTTTACTTTACTAGTTTCACTTTTTGGTGCAGTAGGTAAATGCGTTTTTTTCTCTTGAACAGGTGAATAGTTATCATAACTAATACCAAATCGCCCACTTGAAGTCATGAGTGAACCATCTTGATTAAAACTAATGTCAAATATATGTATTAATATTCCCATATCTCTTAACATTCGATATTGGGCTATCAATATTTCATATTTGCCCGTAATATAAGCTCGATCTGCCGCAAACAATTCATTTTGGCCATCTAACAGATCTAATAATCGACGTTTGCCAATTTGATATTCTTTACTGTATGCATTAACAGTCCTTAACGCTTCTGCATGATGCGCAAACAGCCAAGGTAATTGATTTTCTGCTGTAAAATATGAATCCCAAGACAGTCGAACAGCTTCCACTAATTGGCGAATCGCATGCTTTTTAATTTCTTTTGCTTGTTGTATTTGATAAGCTGTCTCTGTTTGTCGTCCAACATCAGCACCGCCACTGAAGAGATCGTAGGTTACACGCAACATAACATATTGATCAAAACTAGGGCCGCGCACCCCACCTTCATTATGATCTCGTGAAGCACTAAGTTGTAAGTTCACTTTTGGGTAATTAGCTGCTTTTGCAACTTCATGCTGTGCTATTGCAGAATTAATATCAGCAGACGCAGACTGTACAACTGGATTATTCTTTATTCCTATGTCTATGGCTTCCTTTACAGAGCCTGGGACATATCGGGGATCAGGAGGAGGCGGCATCACTAACCTAGCTGGCATAACACCTACAGCGCGATAAAAATTAGCTTTAGCATCACTTAGATTACTGGCTTCAGCAACAAGATTGGATTTTGCAAGTGATAAACGTCCTTGAGCTTGATAGAGATCAGCTAATTCACTAACGCCACTTTGTGTTCTTTCAGAAACAAGATCCATAATTTTTTGATGAAAAGCGACATTCACCTGTGTCAGATCTAATAACTCTTGTTCGCGCAAAACAGCAAGATAAACTTCAACATCTTTTTCCATAGCATCTTCAACAGTCGATAAAATTTTATAAGCAGCAGAGCTAACCCGCGCTCTATTTCGTTTAACTTCTCCCGTTGTTGCAAAACCATCAAAAAGCGATTGATCTAGCATAATGCCTTCTTCCCGATGTGGCATTGTTGGAAAGGGATCTATCCCGGATGATGTATTTGAATTCCTTTGATTATCGGGCCCATAGCCAAAATTTAACTTTACTTTCGGGTAAAAACCGGCTTTAGCTTGTTTAACAACTTCAGTCAATGCATCATGGTCTTTCATTGCAGATAAAATGTCAGGATTGGTATAAAGCGTTTCTTGAACAGCTTCGTCCAATGTGAGGGAATAAGTGGCTCGTATTGTAAAAATGAAAATAAGAAAAAATCTTAAAATCCACTTGGTTATCATTTGATTTCTTTATTATCCTTTAGAATTAAGGCACTAGGATCAGATTTAACCTCCTGTATTATTATCTAATGATGTAAATTGCGCAATCACTATTACCATATTAATCAACAAACTCATATCACAAACCCAGCAAAGCATAAAAAACGTACTTATTTAAATAATAAAGGCAAAAAAAGAATAATAACTAGAATGTTTTTAACGAATGACATTCTCATTAACATTGAACAGCTGAAAAAAAATGAGAAAGAGAGTATTATTCATATAACATCTAGTTGAATTTACGAAAGCATTTCTAACAGGATGTTAAACCTATGGCTAGCGAAAACTTATTAGCTTGCTTAACCAGGTTAACCACCGTTATTGGCCGACCAACACCCAATGCCACACTTATTGCTGGGTTACCGATCATTAACGACAAACTTCCACCTGAGTTATTTTCTCGAGCGGCAGCTAGAGTTGACTTACTTGCAAAGCTTGTTAATTTTCCATTAAAAAACCAAGTTTATCATTATCCCATCCCAGTTGTCTTACTCATGCATGAAAATGAAGGTTATTTACTAACAGACATTACAGCAAATGACACAGCAAAAATTATTAATCCGCCCAACAATAACATTGAAGAAATCAGTCTAGATAAGTTAGCACTTCGCTACACTGGACAGGCATTCATCGTTGAACCAGATTATCATTTCACATCACGAAGTGCGCATACACTCACAGAGACCCGAGAAGCAAACTGGTTTTGGGATGCGATAAAAAAATTATGGCCCGCTTACAGTGAAATGTTAGTTGCCTCATTTCTCATTAATATTTTTGCGCTCGCTGTACCGCTGTTTACAATGAATGTTTATGATCGCGTTGTTCCAAATCGATCGTTTCAAACATTATGGGTGTTAGCTAGTGGTATTTTTATTGTATTCATGTTTGATGTATTAATGCGAAGCTTACGCAGTGTTTTTATTGATAATGCAGGAAAATTGGTAGATCTCAATGTCTCTGCTACAATTCTCGAGCGCGTAATGGGAATCAAGATGCTAGATAGACCAAGCTCTATAGGTTCATTTACCAATACTGTTCAATCTTTTGATTCAGTTAGAGAATTCATTACTTCCACAACAATGACAATTTTAGTCGATATCCCATTTTCCATTTTATTTATTTTTATCATCGGAATTATTGGCGGTGCTATCGTATGGGTACCTTTAATACTAGTACCACTCGTATTTGTATTTGGTGTCCTTTTACAAAAACCGTTAGTGGAGCTCACAAAAATTTCTCATCGGTATTCTATAGAAAAACAATCTATTTTATTCGAAGCACTCAATAGCATAGAAGCTGTTAAAGCACATTGCGCTGAAAACATTATGCAGAGCAAGTGGGAACAAGCAATAAATCGTGGCGCACAAGTGGGATTAAAAATGCGCCTTCTCGTTAACATGGGTATGTTCTTTTCCATCTTTGTACAGCAACTTTCGACTGTTCTGATTGTTATAGTTGGTGTCTATGAAATTTCACACAACCAATTAACAACAGGCGCTCTTATTGCATGTACAATACTAACATCGCGCGCATTAGCACCTATGGTACAAGTAGCCACATTACTTTCGCGTTATCATCAAACAAAAACATCTCTCGAATCACTAAATCATATCATGGCACTTCCTGTTGAACGTCCACCAGGAAAAGTCTTTATGCACCTTCCAAAGTTAAAAGGTCAAATTGAACTACGCGATCTGACATTTCAGTATCCTGGTCGGACTTTTCCCGCTTTAAAACATTTATCACTGAAAATTGAAGCATGTGAGCATGTTGGTATTATCGGAAGAATTGGCACAGGCAAAACTACAATGGCAAAATTAATTCATGGGTTACTTCAGCCAACTTCAGGATCTATTTTTTTTGATGGGATGGACCAAAGTCATTTTGACATGATGGAATTACGTAAAAGCATTGGTTACGTACCACAAGATATCACTCTTTTTTATGGCAGTTTACGTGAAAATATAATTTTTGGCGCTCCCAATGTTGAAGATGAAAAGATACACCAAGCTATTAAGATCGCCGGCATAGATGAATTTATAAAACCTCATGTTGGTAGTTATGATATTCCAATCAGAGATGGCGGAAAAAGTCTTTCTGGAGGACAACGACAAATCATCGCAATTGCTCGCGCTATTCTGTTAGATCCCCCTATTCTTGTATTTGATGAACCAAGCCATGCAATCGATTCTCAAACAGAAAATATTATCATTCAAAGATTAGAACCTTACATAAAAGATAAAACATTTATCTTAATGACTCACCGAACATCGATGCTTTCCTTAGTAAATAGAGTTGTTATTGTTGATCAGGGGAAAATCATCATGGATGGTCCAAAAGATGCTGTTTTATTCGCACTATCAGAGGGCAAAGTGAAAGTGCAAAGGACATAACATTATGCAAGTGGAACCAAAAAATTTCATTCTAAAATTTTATTTTTGCATTAAGCGATTTTTTTCATCATTAATCACCCGCTACAAAATATTCAAAATAGATTTTGATAAATTACCATCCTCTACACCAACCAACTCAATTACACATTCCATTTTATGGGCCACTCTCGCCATCTTAATTATTTTTTTAATTTGGGCGAAATTTGCAGTTTTAGAGGAAGTAACTGAGGCAAATGCTACTGTCATTACGACGAGTCACATACAAAGCATACAAAATATGGAAGGTGGAATTATCAAGGAAATAGTAGTGCACGAAGGAGACATGGTACAAAAAAATCAAGTTTTAATATATCTTGATCCCACACGTTTTATTTCTTCATTAAAAGAAACGCAAGCACGTACGGAATCCTTAGAAATTAAAATTGCTCGCCTAACAGCTGAGGTACAAAAAGTTCCTTTTGTGATAGATCCCAAACTACGAGAGTTAACGCCAACTCTAGTTAAAAACGAACAACAGCTTTATGATGCTCGCCAGAAACAACTACAAGAAATTTTAAAAAATATTGAGCTTGCTCAAAAAGAATTAGAAATGACACAACCATTAATTAAAGAAGGAGCTGCTTCCGAAGTTGAAGTACTCCATTTACAACGTCAAATCATTGAATTAGACAATCAAGTCAATGATTTTTATGCTAAGGCTTATAGTGAGTTAGAAACCTCAAAGGCAGATCTTTCCACACTCAAAGCCTCTCTCATCGCATTACAGGATCGTTTAGATAGAACAACTATTCGCGCGCCCATAAAAGGCTTAGTGAAACAAATCAAGCTTGGGACGCAAGAAGGTGTCGTACTACCCGGCTCAGAAATTATGAGCATTGTTCCACTGGAAGATAATTTATTAATTGAAGCTCAAGTCAAACCCTCCGATATTGGTTTTATACATAAGGGACAACCTGCAACTGTAAAGATTACTGCTTATGATTATTCTATTTATGGAGGGGTAAACGGTACTGTTGAACAAATTAGTGCTGATACTATTACGAATGAAAAAGGAGAAAGTTATTATCTTGTCAGAATCAAAACGGAAAAAAATTTTTTAGGGCCTAAAAACAATCCGCTGTACATCATCCCAGGAATGACCGCAACAGTTGATATTTTAACTGGTAACAAAACTGTCCTTGAATATCTCTTATCTCCCTTACTAAAAGCAAAAGAAAGTGCTCTGCGTGAGCGCTAACTATCTAAAAAAACAAATAAAAATAAATTTCTTACCCAATTTTTTACTTAAGTGTGGATATTTTATGATCAGCACCTATACTTTTAGTGTAGGGAAAAGCTTAATAGAGGGAATGGGGAAATATAAAATTTGTCTTCATTTTCAATGAATTATAAACGATTCGTTGAATGTTTCTATTGGTATATTCAATCCATTCAACCTATTACAGCTTTAAGAACAACATAAAAGTAAAGGAGCGAAGTAGTCATGGCTATTAGCAGTAATAACTCAAGTTCTGCTACTGGAAATGCAGATTCAAGCCACACTGTCTTGGCTGCTGCTAGTGATGCTTCTCGTCCTGTAGATTCTACCGCCTCTACCTCGAATTTATCATCTTCAGCCAATACGCTCACCTCTACATCCTTCACCCCTTCTATCACCCCAGCTGGATCGTTCATCGCCTCATTAACTCCTGAACAAGAAGGACAACAACTAGGTAGCATTGTAACTGGGGACATAAATTCAAAAACGTCCTCTGCAGCCGTGTCTGACACTTTTACCAGTGCCATCCTAACACCAGCTCCCTACACCACCATTACGTTAAATAGTATCGATTATGGCTCCCTTGGAAACGTTAATGCAGGTTTCAACACAACAGCTACAAATAGCACAGGAGGTACGTCGTCCTACATTACCTACGGCAATCTCGGTAATGTTAATGCTGGCTTTAACACAGCAGGAACAACAAATACCCTAGGTGTTGCCACAGGTAATACTGCTAATATAAATACAGGTACAGCTAGCACTGTTACTGGCGCCTCGGTTACAGCGGCTATAGCCACCATATCGGATAATGTTTTTGTTCAAGTTGGTTATGGCAATCAAGGTAACGTTGTAGCTGGTTTAAATACAGTTGGTTATGGCAATCAAGGCAATATTAGTAGCGGAATCATAACAATTAGCTACGGTCATACAGCTAACGTCACTGCAGGCCTCCAAACAACCGTAACTAATGCTCAACAAACGATAGCTCAGCCTGTTACTACACCAGCAGTCACACCTGCTGCTTTGATTGCACCAATCATTGTTGCCCCCATTCCTGTAACTGAACATACCCCCTCTCCAGTTATATCAATACCTTCACCGCAATCGAATATACCTATAGTCACTACGCCAGCTAGTGTTAGTGGCGATGAGCATAGCACTATTAAGTTATCAGGTATTAGCGCCTCCACCCTCTCCTTACACGATACTACTCATAGCAGCGAAGCAAGTGATCAATCAATTGCAAAACCAGTTACAAATATTATAATCTCTGGCGTACCAATGGATGCGACACTCAATTTAGGCTCTAGCGATGGCCATGGAAATTGGACTATCTCCGGAGAACAATTAGCCCAACTAAACACTCTCACCTTGGCACCTGCTGGCGATGAAATAAAAGAAAATAATTTTAACTTGAGCATTACAGCAACTGCTGGTGAAGGCGAGGATGCTGCAACGTCTGATGCACAAATCATTACTGTAAGCGTGGCACCCGCTGCTGATGCGCCAATAGTAACGATACCTGCCAGCGCAAGCGGTGATGAAAGCGGTACAATTAGCTTATCCGGTATCGCAGCAACTGCTATTGAAAGTGATCAAACCGTTTCTAATATTATCATCTCAGGTGTTCCTGTTGATGCAAAACTCAATCTTGGCACAAGTGATGGTCATGGCAATTGGACAATCTCCGGTGCACAACTCGGACAATTAAGCACACTGACCTTAACACCAGTCAGTGGTGAAATCGAAGAAAACAGCTTTAATTTAAGTGTGATAGCAACTGCAGGTGAAGGCGATAGTACAGCCACCTCCGCTGCTCAAACCATT
>JABDBD010000031.1 GCA_013288815.1 Gammaproteobacteria bacterium
AGCAGCTTGTAGCTTTTCTCAAAAATTATCTTGAAGTAGCTAAGCTTGAACAAGAGTGGTTGTTTCCTTCAAAAACTTCTGCATCAGGTCATGTGGTAAACATTGAAAAACAATTTAGACGTGTTGTGACAAGTGCGGGACTTGATCCAAAAGAAGTTGTTCGCCACACATTGCGACACACAGCGATCACGCATTTAGTGCAGGCAGGTGTTGATTTGCCAACAGTGCAGCGTATTTCTGGGCATAAGACGCTGCAAATGGTTGTGCGATACAGTCATCAAAATGGTGAGCATATTAAGACAGCGATGGATGCATTAGAACAGCGATATAATTTTAAAAATAATTAAGGTGTTTGTGATGGAAATGGTGACGGACTTACAAAAATGAGTTTTCGTAAGTCCATCAGTCTTATTTTTTTATCTTCTGGCTTGTTGTAAAGGTTGTTGTCTTTGTTGTTGCTCTAATTGTTGTTGTGACTCCAGATGCTTATGGCTCATTACAATTGCGTATGTTAAGCGTCTCATAAAAGAACCTTCCGGGTTGGCATCCGGTAAGCTAAGTTTTACTTGAGCTAAACATTTTAAGGTGTCTTCGATCGATTTCCCTTCAATTTGTTTTAGTAAAGATTTTTCAGTATCTATGTGATTCCTATCCCAGTGACCTTTGACAATACGAGTAAGTGAGCAATAATCTTCAAAAAGGTTTTTGATACCCGCATGAAATCTCATGTCTTCATTATTCTCTTGCAATAGTTCTCGATGAGATGGGGTGGAAGAGAATAGATTGCCTATACTGAAATTTTGATAAGCTTGTTTAGGGTAATTGCATTCATATATACACAGCTTCATAATGTTATGACTTGTCGTTTCAAGCATATAATAATTTAGGTTTGTGTTTGGATCACGGTATGCAATCTTTTTGCTATCGTCTAGCACTAATATTTCATAAAACTTATAGTGCCACGAGGACCCTATCGCGGCTCCCCAAAGGAAGCTTGTAGGTGGTGAGTAAGATCTGAGTTTATTGTCATATTGAGATTTTAAGGTTGGTGACTCAACATAAGCAATCGCATCGTCTTTAGAAGCTAACAGCATTAGACTATAAGAGTTTAGGGCATCATTGCCATCCACTCCGCCAAACAATGAGACAGTAATAGGTTTGGTAACGCCTATTACAGCATAGTATTTTCTAACTGAAGCCATGATTTTATTCTCTGATTTGATTGATTTTCGGCCATTTTACTGGTTATGTAGTAAAAAAGCAATAAAGCACTGCTGTAAAGCACTGCTGTAAAGCACTGCTGTATTGGGCTAGATAAGCAATCATGAAGTTTTTCATGAGAGGATAATTAAAAGTGACACGATTACACCAGAATTACACAGACTGACTAAGCAAGCTTTAAAATATTTGAGATATTTTATCTTAACTGATTGATTTTATTTATCTAATTTGGTGGGCCCACTAGGACTTGAACCTAGGACCAAAGGATTATGAGTTCAACAAGTGGCTCTTTTAATCGCTTTTAAGCAGTTCGACACGATTTTAAATACTCAAAAAATCCCTTGTTTTAAGCATTAATATTCATATAATGAATCCTCTGTTCTTAGAAACAGTTTTATTTATTCATTCGACACATGTTCGACACGGAAATTATGAAGATCACAAAGCTAATCGTGGATAAACTACTCGTCCCCTCATCGGTCACAAAGAGTCAAACGGCTCAGAAACGCTATTATGATGACACTATGAAAGGTTTTGGTGTGCGTGTGACGTCCGGTGGCACCAAGGCATTTTTTGTAGAAAAGCTAGTGAATGGCAAGCTTCGGCGAATGACGATTGGTCGCTATCCTGAAATTACCGTCGAGCAGGCGCGAAAAGAAGCGCAAAAACTGCTCGGAAAAATTGCGACGGGTATTGATCCCGTTGCCGAAAAAAATGAGAAGAAAGCGAAAGCAGTTACTCTTAAGAATGTTTTTGCGGATTATCTCAATGCTAGAAAATCACTCAAGGCGACCACGCTGGCTGATTACCAGCGTATTATGGAATATTCATTTTCTGATTGGCAAAATAAGCCGCTGTTGGGTATTACAAAAGACATGGTAGCCAAGCGTCATCGCAAGCTGGGCGAGAGAAGTGAAGCGAGGGCTAATTTGTCAATGCGATTTTTGCGGGCGCTCTTCAATTTCGCAGCAGGTGAGTATGAAGATGCCAAAGGCAAATCGCTCGTTTTAGAAAATCCCGTTAAGCGATTATCACATACGCGCGCATGGTATCGCGTGGAGCGGCGTCAGACAGTGATCAAGCCACATGAGCTGGCTGTTTGGTACAATGCTGTGATGACAATAGAAGATGAGCGTAGCACGGCAAAATCTGCGATTTTACGTGATTATTTATTATTAGTATTATTCACTGGATTGCGTCGTAATGAAGCCATCAAATTAAAATGGAATCAAATTGATTTCAAAGCAAAAACATTAAGCATTGCTGATACTAAAAATCATCAAACACATGTTTTACCCCTATCTGATTTCCTTTATAATCTATTGCTTTCCCGCCACACCCAATCCGCAACAGAATTTGTTTTTCCCGGCGATGGAAAAACAGGCTATATCGTCGAACCACGCAAGGTAATGGATAAAGTTATCAGTAAGTCAGGAGTGAGCTTTACTTTACATGATTTGCGCCGGACTTTTATTACCATTGCTGAGAGTCTTGATATTCCGGCGTATGCTTTGAAACGCTTGCTTAATCACAAGATGAATCATGATGTGACGGCGGGTTATATTGTAATGGACGTGGAGAGGCTGCGTGCACCGATGCAAATGATTACCGATCATTTTTTGAAATTAATGGGCGCAAAGGAATCTGCAAAAATAATTGATTTAAAAAAGAAAGAGACGATATATGAAAGATAATAATGATGTAATATTGAATACAGTTGATGATGGCTCCAAAGCTCATCCGTGGCGCAAATGCTCCATCGGAAAGCATCTGGTTCGAGAGCATATTGTTCATGTGCATCCTAGTAAAACGCATCCCGACGGTAAAGTGGCTACTTGGCACGAACATTGTGCGAGCAATCCATCTGGAAAAGATGAATTATCCTATGCTGAAATTAATTACATCAGTGAAACTTATTTTTCTAGTTTATCAGGATTACCAACCGCGGGTGTGCTCACTAAAATATTTCCCAAAGCCGATGATTATGACATTGAAATTCGTGGATGGGTGAAATATTGGAATGACATATTTTCACACGCTGATCCTCTCAATCCTAATGTTGTAAAGGCTCTTATTGCAACAGAGTCTAGTTTTGATCCAAAACCCACAAAATATAAATATGTTTATGGTTTGATGCAAATTACCGGACAGACTCATCAGTATCTTATTGGTGCTAACAAAGAGTTGAAAGATTATTTTTTTCGTTTTTCTACAGATGAATTAAAAAAGCCATCGTCTAATATAAGTGCTGGGGTTCGATGGCTATTTAGAAAAAAACAAACCGCTTCAGCGCTCTTGCATCGAGAAGCTAGCTGGGAAGAGACTGTAGAGGACTACAAGGCAATTCTGGAAAAGAGAGTCCATGGCAAGCCATACAATCCAAAACCTATGGAAGATTTCCGAAAATATTATAAGTTATTGCAAGGAAGTTAAGAATGAGAATTTATTATAAAATTGCAATAGGCATTATTATAATATTATCTTTCTTTAGCATCATTTTTGGCTTCATGCACCGATTTTCTTTTTCCGAAGATCAATGTCTGATGATGATTTATGGAAATTATGATTATCACACTAAGTCGGCTAGTTGGATTAACATTCAATTTCCTGATAAAAGTGATGGGGACGGTTATTTTGAAGAAAGAAAAGGCATTGTTAAAACGATATTTTTTCAACCCTATTATGAGAATGGAAAAGACAAAATTTTTCTTCTAACAAAAACAATCCCAAGAAATATTCCTTTTGATTGCCATGCTTGTCTTCCATTAATTGGGGCTGCTGTTTTTGTAAGAAAAATAGGGCATTGGGAAATTGAAGCGCAAAATAAATTTATTATGTATGACGGTGAATATGGAGAACTTCCTGTTGTGAAGTTGATTTCAGTCGGAAAGAATAAATTTGGCTTGTCTTTAGAGTTTGAACACATTGCGGTGGGAGATAGAGAGTTAAATATTTTTATTCCTTATAAAAATACAATTGTAAATGCTCATAAAGAAACAATATATAGTGAAAATTTTAATGACTGTGAGTTTTCAGAAAAAATTCCATGCGAAGCCTACACCGCTAATTTTGATTTTGATAAATCAACAAAAACAGATTTTTTTGATTTTAAAATAAAAAGATTTGGAACAGTTTATAACGATAAAAGAAAGAAAACTATGCCGGTTAATCAAGAGATTACTTATCAATTAGTTGATGGAAAGTATGTAGTGGTATCTCAAGAAGGGGAAGAATATGAAAACGAAAGAAAAAACGATGAAGGTTAAATTTGATGATCTAATGCATGCTATTGAATTCCATTCTGATATGGGAGAATCTTTCATCTATTTAAAGACAGGCGAAGTTTGTTTCATCAGTGATGAAGTGGTTCATACCATTGAAAATGATGGAGACCATCCAATCTGGATGAGTGAAAGCGAAATCAATACGGTTAAACAATATTTAGAAAATTCTGATGATTTTATGGGATTGCCTTCACAATACGATATTAATGAATATCAAATGATGGAAGATTTTGCTTTAGTATTAGCTGATGAAAAAGCACAAGGTCAGTTATTGATTGCATTAAGAGGAAAAGGCGCGTTTAGACGATTTAAAGATAGCGTGATTTTCTTAGGCATAGAAAAAGATTGGTATCAATTTAGAGAGAATAAATACAAACAGTTTATTACTGAATGGTGCGAAATAGAGGGAATAACTTTGTGCGATGAGGGGGCGAAACATGCACTTACCGATTAACATATCTGATTTGCTTAACACTTCAGTTGTCGAATCAGATCGAATTGAATTTAAAGCGGATTGGAATCCAGAAACTATATTGCGTGCAATCTGTGCTTTCGCAAATGATTTTAATAATTTTGGAGGTGGCTATATTATTGTTGGCATTGAAGAACAAGACGGTAAACCTATGTTGCCGCCTAAAGGAATCGATCTTGCGAAAGCAGATGGTTTGCAAAAAGAACTTGTGAGGATTTGTTCATATATCAAACCAACATACACTCCAATTATTTCTTTCGAAAAACATCAGAAAAAAGACGTGATGGTAATATGGGTGCCTGGTGGTTTAGCGCGACCTTATTCTGTGCCAGCGACATTGGGTAAAGATAAAGAGTACAAATATTACATTAGAAAATTTTCTAGCAATGTTGTGCCAAAGAATGATGAACTAAGAGAGTTGCTTAGCTTGACATCAGCAGTACCCTTTGATGACAGAGTGAATTATCAAGCATCCATGCAAGATATTAAGATTTCATTGATTCAATCTTTTTTGCATGAGGTAAAAAGTGACTTGTTAAAAGAATCACACGATATGCCACTATCTAATCTTTGTCGGCAAATGGCGATTGCCGATGGAGGTAATGAATACTTGAAACCTCGAAACGTAGGTTTGTTATTCTTTAATGATCAACCGGAAGAATTTTTCCCTTATGCGCAAATCGATGTGGTGTTTTTTCCAGATAATGAGGGTGGTGATATTATTCAAGAGGAAATTTTCAAAGGCCCGCTTGATCACCAACTGCGTAGTGCATTGAGATACATTGAAAATAGTTTTGTTACAGAACGTGTTTTGAAAATTCCTGGTCAGGCCAAGGCAAGACGATTTTTTAATTATCCTATTGTGGCTATTGAAGAAGCTTTGGTTAATGCTGTATACCATCGCAGTTATGAAATAAGAGAACCTATTGAAGTTCGTATTAATCGTGAGTGTATTCGTGTTGTTAGTTACCCAGGACCTGATCCATCTATTCCTTTAGAAGGTATGAATAACGGAAGTATGGTCGCTCGTCGTTATCGCAATAGACGGATTGGTGACTTTTTAAAAGAGTTAGACTTTACAGAAGGACGAGGAACAGGCGTTCCTAAAATGCAACGCGCGCTTGAAGCAAATGGTTCGCCTAAGCCAGAATTTTTCACTGACGAGGGAAGAACTTATTTTTATACTGAGATTAAAATACATCCGGAATTTTTTGAAAATTCTATGCTGCCATCGGATGTTCAGCGTGGAAGTAGTAACCTTCTGGGCGTCACCGGACAAGTCACCGGACAAGTCACCGGACAAGTCACCGGACAAGTCACTAGGGTGGTTTTAATGTTCTGCCAAGAGCCACGTAAAGCCAGCGAAATCCAAGGTATTTTGAAATTACAGCATCGAGAAACCTTTCAAAACAACTACTTACGCCCTTTGTTGAGCGCTCAGCTATTGTCATTAACGATACCAGATAAACCGCAGAGCCGTTTGCAACGGTATATTATTACTGACAAGGGTAAAAATTGGCTTGAAGAAGATCACTAAAAAACGGCATGTTGAATGTGCTCATTTATTAGAAACGCCCTGCTTTGAAATTGGTGCACCGCTTGTGCACCAAACAATGCTAATTTTACTGTGGCACATGGTGCATCAGCAAGCATAACCAAGGTACAGCATGTACCAATATGTGCCAGCAGGGTACGGTAGTGCACAGTAGTGCATGGTAGTGCTCAGTAGGTTATTCGTATAGTACGGTAGGTTTAAAGCATACTAAGATTGGTTATTGTTCACCGTTTATCACCGATATTCACTCAAATTCCATCCAATTTTATTCAAAAAATGACAGTATTCGAAACATATAGCCAAAAAACAAACTAAAACTTATAATTTAGTGTGCCAATTCTACTGCGACGGCAGGAAAACCAGTATTCCTTCAAATGGCTGAGTTGGCATTTTTTATTATTTTGAAGGTTGATGCTTGAAGGGGCGAATCATGACAGAACTTAAATATCCTAAACCAGACTATAAACATTGGGCAAAAATGGACACATGGAGTCTCCATCAATCGGCATTTCTCTTGCATGATATTGATCCTTTGGAAGTTCGCGGTGTGAAGTTAACAGCAAAAAAATTAGAGCCCGAATTTAAAGAAATTCAAAAAACATATTTATTATTGCAGGGAGTGCCTTGGCGAGAGAGGCATACATATTATTATCTGAGTGGAACGGGTACGCATCCCGTAGCAATTATTTTTGAGGCTAGAAAGAAAGACTTACCTGTCCCTGCAAAACTATTGAAGCTTGTTCGCCAACGTATGAAACGCGAAGAAAATGAAAAAATAGAGCTTGAAAAAATAGAAAAACAACAGCAAGAACTAATTGCCCAACGCGAAGAAAAAAATGCAGACAACAATAAAAAATCTCTCCCAGAACAATCCTTATCCTCTCGTGAAAGGAAGAACTTATTAAAAGCTATTGGTGTTTTGGTTAACGTGCTCATGGATGAAAGAGCCAAATCAAAACACTCTAATCGTGGTGCGAAACTCAGTGCATTACAAATTTCACAGATGATGCTGGAAAAAGCCGAGCATCTTGGCATTGAAATCGAAGGGTTAAAAAGTTTTGATCGCAAAATTACAGAAGCCCTTGAATTATTACAAGAAGAATTGAAATAATTTGTAATTGCAAAAACACGATTTGCAACTACAAGCAGCCTCGCAAAATCTCTGACACCATAAGCTTGCTATTAATTTCTTGGAGCAAGCTTTATGAAACCACAACTATCTCGTTTAAATCTTATTACCGAATATGAATTGGCTCCGGACTCTGCGTTATTTTCTCAAGATACCGTAGCGGCGATTCGTGATTGTTCGCTAGCAACTATCGAGCGTGATCGCTGGGCAGGCACTGGGATACCGTTTGTCAAAATGGGACGCTTAGTACGTTATCGTAAAACGGACATTCATGCTTGGTTGGGAAAACACACCTCGGTGCAATCTACTAGTCAGGTATCGGTTGATGCGGAGGTACTCTAATGAATACAAGTGCCCCCGTGTTTGTTTGGCAGCATCATGATGCCGTAAGACATCCCATCGGAGAAATAAAACGGTTTATTGATAGGGAAGGTAAGAAACAAGATATTCCCTATTACAAGCGACAAGGACAAGAATTTAAGGCAGGAATTCCCGAAGAATTAAAACAGCATGGTTACCCTTTATTTGGTTTGGAGACATTTAAAGATGTCAGTCGTGCATTAATAATATGTGAGGGGCAAAAAACCCAGAGTGCATTTGCTGGGTTAGGATTCCAGTGTGTAACAAGTATTCTTGGTGCGAGCAATGCACATTGTTCTAACTGGAAAAGTATTGATGATGCTGATCTTATCTATTTTGTTCCTGATAATGATGTGAATGGTGATAAGTATGCTCAAACAATTTATAAACTTATCCATGTACCTGCATCATCCCAACAAATCAAAATAGTACGGTTGCCAAATTTGCCAGAAAAAGGTGATGTCTGTGATTGGCTGAAACAACAACCTGAGTTACATGACTGGAATGAACTGGATTCATTGGCGACACATCCAGCGCGTGACACTCTGCAACAGCGATTACAAAATATAATTGCTGAAAATCTCCATGAAGTACCAGAAAAATGGATGTCTCCGGTAATACAAGCAGATTGCAATTGGCCTGAACCAGAACTTATTAAAAACGAGCTGCTGCCCGTTGAAGCTATGCAACTGTGTCTTATTCCCGAAGCATATCGCGACTGGATTAGCGATATCGCAGAGAGAATGCAATGTCCACCCGATTTTATTGCAACTGCTGCCATCGTTGTCACTGCTTCACTGATTGGTGCAGGCTGCGGGATCAAGCCTAAAAAGCAGGATGACTGGTTAGTTGTTCCTAATTTATGGGGTGGCATTGTTGGAAGACCGGGTATGTTGAAGACGCCTGCGGTTTCAGAAGTCATGCAAATGCTAGGCCAATTTGAATCTGACGCTAAAAAATATTATGAAAATAATTTAGCAGAATACAATGCAGAAATTGAATTGCATAAGGCGGGCAAGGAAGCACTAAAAAGCGCAATGCTAAGTTCACAAAAACAAGTATTGAAAAATAAATTGACGGAGATGATCGATGATCCTATTAGATTAAAAAAACAATTTATTAATCTGAAAGAGCCAGAAAAACCTATCTGGAAGCGTTTTAAAACGAACGATACAACCATTGAAAAACTTAGCGAGTTATTGGCAGATAATCCACGAGGTTTACTGTTGTATCGTGATGAGCTGATGGGTTTGCTTGCTGCATGGGATAAAGAAGGCCACGAAAGTGATCGCGCATTTTTTCTTGAAAGCTGGAACGGCTACGGTTCGCTTACTACGGATCGCATCGGTCGTGGCACTGTCCATACCGAAAATTTATGTCTCTCCATTTTCGGTAATACACAGCCCGCTAAATTAACACGTTATCTCGATAATGCGATACGCGGCTCTGATAATGATGGGTTGTTACAAAGATTTCAATTGCTAATTTACCCTGATGAACCGAAAAAATGGCAATTGATAGATCGATCACCTAATCACAAAGCCAAGCAGCGTGTGATTCACATCTTAAGTCAATTAACAGAAATGGATTTTATGCAACGCGGGGCAATAAAGGATATACAAGATCGTTTCCCCTATTTTCATTTTGATGAGGAGTCACAAGCATTATTTTATTGTTGGTTGACTGAGCTTGAGCGTGAAAAATTACATACCGAAGATCAACCTATCATTCTGGAGCATTTATCCAAATATCGCAGTCTCATGCCAAGTCTTGCATTAGTTTTCCATTTAATAGAAATCGCAGATGGGAGTGTAAATAAAAACATATCAGTAAATGCCACCGCTTGTGCCATCGGTTGGTGCAGATACTTAGAAAGCCATGCACGGCGCATCTATGGTCTGGCAGCTAATATTTATCATCAGGCGACTTCGAAGTTAGCTAACAAAATCCAGCAACGGGAATTGCCGGATTGTTTTTCATTACGGGACATTTATCGCAAGCATTGGAGCTTGCTTGACGATAATGCGGTGATCCAAAAAGCCTGTGATGAGTTGCAGGATGCAGGTTGGTTGCGTCAATGCGCAAATACACAAGTGATGGGGCGACCCAGGCACCCAATGTATTTGGTGAATCCACTGATAAAAAGAAAGGATGTGAAGGATGAAATTTCCCCTGAAGACCTATGTAGCTAGGTGCCAAAAGTGACGAAAGTACTTTTGTCACTTTTGGCACCTGCTCTGGTAGGTACTAGCGGGAAATTTGAGTAGGACTTAAATTCAAATGAAGAGGGTATACTCCATGAAACACACACAACGTAAAAATGATTCTCCACCTGAAGCGGCTTTATTCACGATGCTTGCGGCTAGTTGCGCAGCTTGTGGTTTTCTCTATAACGGCTATCTTGCGGTGGTTGCTTTTGTAAGCATTATTTTTTTAGTGATTATCTGTAAGGACAGTTTACGACCAGCATCGGTTAGTAAATCAGGTGATAGTGAACGATTAACGCATGAAAACAAGCTGAAAGTTAGAAATCGACTTTTTAATATGGCAGTCATTATCGGTGGGTTGCTTATTTTTTGTGATATTGGCTTAGGTTATTTCAGGGTTATAGGGGTGGTACTTATCATCTTAATCCTCTGTTATTTTTACCTCAGCACGGAAAATAACATACTGAGCTTTAGTATTTATCAATCGCCTTGTTACATGATAACGCAAATTTCAATTTTGCTTTTAAGTGCAACACTGCTTTTTTTAAGTGATGGAAGCAACTCGTATGCTTTTTTTGGAATGTTGTTGCCGACAATGGTTGCATTGGGTTTTATCATGCAATTATTTACGTCATCGACACCTTCCATGAAATTGTCTTTGAAGAAAGATACGAAAATTCAACTGGCTAACGCAGAGAATGGTGTATGGGCAGGCAGAATTAACGGCAAAGACATTTTTGTCTCAACAGAAAATAGAGCGATCGTCATGGGCCCACCCGGTACAGGTAAAACGGGTATGCTAATCACGCAAGCTTTATTCTGGGCGAGAACCAAGCGTTCATTAGTTTGTTTGGATATCAAACCAGAATTGTACGGTATATTGAATCCAATTCTTACAGCGCAAGGCTATAAAGTTCTTGTTTACAATCCCACAACAAGAGCGGGTCATCGTTATAATCCATTGATGGATTTGGAGGGATCAGAAAGTGTTGCGGAGTTATCTTCCGCATTGATTTCATCGGAAGGATCGCAAAGTGCCGTTTTTTATGAAAATGCGCGTGATTTTTTAGATGCAATTATTTCTCATCTCAGCGTTGATGATGTGCCAAGTCTGCCTAAGGTGCGTGATTTCGTAATGCAGTTTGATACCTACAAAGATTCATTGATTGAACTTGCTGGAAGCAAAGATAAAAACGTTGTTGAGATCGCAAAAAGTTTATTATCTGCCGGCAGCAATGAGCGCTTATTGGGAACCATTTTCTCGGTGTTTAAGGCAAATTTACGCTTCTTACGTCATGACGCGGTACGTGAATCATTGGAGAGAAGTGATTTTTCATTGGCAGAACTTTGTAACAGAGAACAGCCTGTCGCATTGTTTTTGCAATTTGTCGAAGAGCATCAGCAATCAACGGCAGCCTTGCTGTCGATGATGGTGGGGCATATCTTACGATATTTAATTTCACACACTGAGCGTGATGCGGTGTTATTGCTGCTGGATGAAATTGGTAATGCACCTGCGGTAACGGGCTTGCTTCATAAATTAAATACTATACGTTCGCGTGAGATTCCAACATGGTTGTATTGGCAATCGCTAGAACAAATGCAGAAATACGGCCAAAAACATGATGAAGGTGCAAATATCATCTTGGGTGCAGCCGATGTTAAAATGGTTTTTCGTTTGAATGATAACAAAAGCGCAAACTGGATTAGTGAGCACATCGGTGTAAAAGATGTTGTGATCGATTCTCTCTCTGTTTCAAAAGCAGATGGGTATCGTACACAAACAGCATCGCAGCACTTGATGGTCGAGCCTATTATTCGCCCACAGGTGCTGACCACGCTCGCTAATTTTGAAACCATCTTAATTTATAAAGGCCAAGCACAACATGCTTTTGCAACGCCGTACTTTACACTATGGCCTAAGTTCAAAAATAAAAAGCCGCATCAATCTGAAAAAATTGGCAAGCCTTATATCAATCCATCCCATGTTAAAACAGAAGAGGTGTAATCATGAATAAATTAGGGTTAGTTGTATCTGTTACGATTTTAGTAGGGTTATTTGTTGTGTTTGTTATGTTAGGTGATAATCAAAAAAATGTCTCTAATCGTGCTTGTGAACCGATTATATGGGCAGGTAATTTGGTTCTCTCTGTGACTGACTTTTATGATGTGCATCAAGCAAATCTCTTAGCCAGAAAAACTTTCCAGCCAGCATTGAGTTCTTGTGTGAATTCAGCGTATGAATTGTTTTATGGTGAAAAAGTTCTTGAGCATTTGAAACGTATTCCAGATAGTCTTTTTAAGTAAATGTGTTAGGGGTAAAGGGGCGCAAGCCTCTTTGGCTGACGCTTGTGCTTTTTGGAAAGAGATAAGAACTGTTAGATGAAATTTATTTTTGTCTTTATCGAAGAGCAGTCACCATCTTGGTAGACTGCTTTTTATTTAGAATCACTGCGATTTACTTTCAAGTATTATTCTTTCTTTGGCTGAAACGCAGCGCAACGTTTTAATTCCAATGAATTCGGAATCGGTTTTTTAAAATATTCACAATGCAGCGTGTAAACATGTTTGTTATCACTGTACTTGGAAGTATTTGGAATTTCTCCGAAGGTGGGTTTCTCCCAAATTAATAATTTTCCTGCTTTGCAACGACAGCAAAACAGCGTGTCTTGTAAGTCTTGCCAAATTTTCTGTATCTCGTTATTATTCATCTGTTCTTTCCTGTGTTGTGTTTCTTGATCTCTTTTTTGATTATTTTTTTATAATTAAAATTGTTAGATTCTTGATGTAGCTGGTCTAAGCTGAAAATAGATGTCATGGTTCCTGACTGCTTTTTGGAATATTCGACTTAACATTCAAGTCGTCCATTGTGATAAGTTTTGGTTTGTTATCTCCGATAAAATAATAGTAGAAGCTGAAATTAGTATTCTACAACAACCGCGAGATACACCACTAATGATTCGATAATGAAGCAATATAAATCGTCTCCTTGAGGCGTCTTTTCCAAACTGGAAAATGGCTCTTAACGAAAAAACATTTTTCCAAACTTACCTTAAGTAAGTTTTTACTTCGCTTGCGCGATAGTGCCCCATTTGTTGGCTTACGCATTCTAATGCTTTCTCCCATACCATGCCTGCGCGTTGCATGTCTTTCAATCTTTCTTGCGCGAAGGTGTGGCGTAGTCCATGTAATCCACGTTTTAAACCTAATGCGTGATCAGCAGCACGGCTCCATTGGGTCGATAATATTTTGCCTGCGGGTAAGTCGTAATATTGTTTTGTAACGACATTTTCTTGTTTACGTTCTCTAAAATCACGCGGATTAGTCAAGCGATTTTGTTCTAATGCTTTTGCAGTTTCTGGGTTGATGGTAGAAATATATTCGTGACCACCTTTACCAATAAAATTTACTTTGACCCACTCCTCGCGCCCCGCAAATCTGTCTGAGTGCAATTTAGAAATTCGAGCATTAGTTATTGGGTTTTCGCTATTTAGGCGAAGAGAAGCAAGGTCTTGTGTGCGACAACCAGATTCTAAAATAATTTGTGTGGCAAGCTGACTTTTAGGTGAATTTAAAAATTTTTGAATTTCTTTTATTTGAGCGAGTGTATAAGCGCGAGTACCTGTTGGTTTGTCACTGGAGTCAGTAGCACGAGACGGTACAACTAAATCTGAAACATTGGGAAGTAGTTCTAATGCTTTGGCATAACCTTGAATGGTTCGTACGCGAATACCTTCTTTGAGGCGTTGATCGATATACATTTGTGCTTGGGTTTGTGTAATATCTTTTAAACGTTTGATTCCATATTCATGTTGAATCGCTTCAGCGACACGTGCTAAATCACCTTTGTAGCGATCAACAGTGCGGTCGCTACGTAGCGTTGCACCGCTTGCCTTGCTCTTGCCACGGTTAGCGCGAGCAGCAATGTATTTATCAGCCTGCTCTCGCATTGAATGCTTAGCATGCCCTTGTGGAGTTTTGGACTCATTCGATTTCGCCATGGCTCTTCATCTCAGATAAATAACGACGGATGGTTGTTTGTGACACCTTGAGTCGCTTTTCTCGTTTTAGCCATGCTTGCATGTCGCGTTGTGTAGCTTTGGCGCAGTGAAGTGCGCCAAGCTCTTGCCGATATTTATCCAGCTTACGCGAGCCCCGGGTGTTGTTTTGTTTAGTTGCTAGTTGGCGTAATTTTTTAATATCTGCAAGAGTTGCTGTTGCTTCGTTTACAGAGAGTGGATGAAGGGAAGGATGTTTTCTATTGTTGATTTTAGCGATCCGCAAGGCAAGGTCAGCGGGTTTCTCGCCGGTTAATAGCGCTTGAATCATGGCGTCGACCAATACCTTAAATGCTTGGCTAGCTGCATCATCCGGCAGCGACATTTGAAAGGCGCGCAAGTGCTGGCAAAGCACGCTGCTTGTTACAGAGCGGAGCAAATTAATTTGAGTCATGCTTGAGTCAAAATGCTGAGTCATAGTACCCGAGTCATTAGTGTGTATGAAAAGGTCGTTTAACCGCAGTATAGCTAGATTTTATGCGAATTGTAAATGATGTTCCCCTGACCGCGCCGATCTTCGCGCGGTCAGGGGAAATCGGTGGCGAAGCCACTCATTTTCTAGGTAGGATTTGGTAATCAATAAGGTGTTATTCTTGCCTCATCATTAATCGATTGTTCCAGCAGAGAAATCTGCGTGATTAGTTCTAAATTTCTTTTTTCGTGTAGATCACGAAACATCTTGGCGTCATGTTCCCAAGAATTAATTACGAAATATTCAGCTCCATTGCGCCGCGGGCGACCTTGGCTGGTAGGTAGCGCGCCACTTTCCGCGCTTCCGCGAGTTAGTGTGTGTTGTTTACCTAATTTTGTAGGGCTCACCAAAGATGAAAAAGGAATATATTTCCCGTCGAAATAATTATGCGCTCGACACGACTCTGCCTTTGGTGGAAGACTAATATCAAATTTTGAATCTGTTTTCCAATAATTACCTTCTCGGCAAAGCTCCATTAGCATGTGCAGCGCACCTCTTACTAATAATTCATACTGTTTGGCGCCGAGTTTAAGCCAAGCCTCGTCAAGTTCTTGATCGCCTATCTCCTCTTCGAGCCATTGATCGTATAGTGCTTTATATTCAGTATACTCATTGTGAAGTGGGTCTAAATCAAGATGCTTTCTCTCATGTGCCTGACTTAGAAAACGTTTCAGGGATTCGAGATCGCTCTGAATTTTTTCTAGAAACATTTTCCACATGTAGGTGTCATATATTCTGAATGCGTATTTCAGCGGGCTAGTCATCTCAATATTGCCATTCGGATATACAAAACGGACATGTTGAAACATCAGATTTGGGTCGATATCTACTATGTGTTGTGCTTCAGCGTAGTTCGATTGTGTGACAAAACGTAGTAATAGCTTAGTCATTTTTATCGTCTTGATTGGTTCTTGAAACAACAACAGCGTGGATCTGCTTGTTCCGGCTAAGCTAACTAGGTCTCGCTCGGTAAGATAACCATTTTCATTAATAGATAATAGAATATCATCCGGTGCTACTGTAATTAGCAGAGACGGATTGTCTGGTGTAGGGGGTGTATTGTGGCTATCTTCGCGCTCTAGCTGCGAAGATTCGCTTCTGTTGCTAGCCATTATGCTGTCTCATATGTGGATTAGATTAAAATTAATACAATTATAACTATTGTTTCCTTAATGTAATCTTAAATACATAGGGTCGACTAAATAAAGTCCTTTGCTATGGCGAGTGTGCGCGGGTGAAAAGAGAAGGAAAAGTGGCTAGTGGTCAGTTGGCGGGGTTTTGTATCCCATTTACTTTGATTTCAGTCTTCGACACATATTCGACACGTAATTCTGAATTTTTCGGCGCTTCTTGTAACCTATTGATTTTATGGTGGGCCCACTAGGACTTGAACCTAGGACCAAAGGATTATGAGGATGTGATTTGATTATTCTGAAAAATTCTATTTTCTTCTAGGTTGTTAATTTTAAATATATTTTCTCCGAATGCAACATCTGCTGAGTGCTATCAAATACCCTGTTTTTCTATGCTTTTCTTGGCACGATTACACCAGAATTACACACAACATAATGGCTGAATAATTTACAAATTGGAGCTGTAGAACTAGCTAGATGTTTTCAGTGGCTTGTTTTATCATTGGGCTATCTTCATCTTAATGTGAGAATAAATATGTTAGGCCATGCTGATTTACTTGAGTCGAAACGCGAGTCTTCATCTTCTACCAGTGTTGTAGTTTCTCCTGTAGTAGCAAATTCTATAAATCAACAATCCGGCCGATGGAACTTTTTTTCACGTTCAGTTGCAGTACCTCGTCAATTGACAGAAGCTGAAGAAAAACAACAATTGTTAACGGATATCAGGGAATTGGCAACTAGGAGAATGTTTGTTTCTGTGAATCGGTATGTTACTGAAGGTGCTGTTGCTGAAATGCAGGAACATGTTGCTGCTCTCGGGAATGCAGATGAACTGCAACGACGTGAAGCAATTAGTAATATCTTACAGAAAGCCGAAACTTTATTGCCAGATTGGGGTTATGCGAATTGCGACGAAGACGCTGGTTGCGGTGGCAGAGTTAACATGAAATACGTGTTTCTTGCTGGTTTGACATTAGGCGTCGGAGGAGCAGCAATGTCTTTTTATTTTGTCATTTCTAATCATTTTATTCTTAATGGTATTTATGCGGGTGTCGATGTGGCAATGACAGGATTTATGTCATATAAGATGAAAAACCATATTTCTGAGATGAGTGGTATAAAAAAGCTAATAAGTGATTGCAAAAGGTATATCGCTTTAGTAGAGCAACCTGAAATAGAAATGGCTCATCGTTTGTAGTCCATAGGTATTCCTGGCGATACTCACTCATTCAGGTATCTAGTTAAATATAATCTTTATATTCATTTAATCTATCAACTGTTTTAGATAGATTTTGCTTTGCCAAGCAGAGTAAGTATTCATCTACATTAAATGGCGGTTTTTTTAAATTTATTCGTGACTGTCTTATTGCAGCGCAGACCTTTTCTGAGGAAATATCAAATAAATGTAATATAAAATCGTCTGGGTTTTGAGCTTCAATACCATACTTGCGAATGTACTTTTCTGGGAAATGCTTCAGGTTAAATGAAACGATTACCGAAGTATTAGAAGTAATAGCTGCTGCCAATACATGACGATCATTGGGATCAGGAAGAGTGAGTGATGGAATGATGTCTTCGTAACCTTCAACTAAGCAGTCAAGAATATTTTCATTCATTAAGTCACGAACTTTTTCAAGTTTTGATCGAGTAAGATCATCTCGATTTTTTAATAGGTTACTAATCCATTCCTCATGAATATCATTCGTCCATTTTGCGCGAAATAAATCATTCATCGCGAGATGCATAAGTACATTACGAAGTGGTGCAGGATACAATACATTGGAATCATATAACGCAACAAAGTTAGCCATTAATTAATATCCCAATCCCAGATCCTGATCTTGCTCGGCTAATTTTTCTAAGGTTTTTAATCGTTGTTTATCAATGTTAGCTTTATAATGCAAAACATCTCGTGCAAGCACACGGCGTCTGGTTCCTACTTTTCGAAATGGAATTTTGCCATCATTTAAAAGAGTAATTAAAAATGGTCTTGATACATTCAATAAATCGGCGGCTTCTTGCGTAGTTAATTCAGCATGAATGGGAATTAAGGTAACAGCATTACCCTCAGCCATTTGCGATAAAATAACCACGAGCAATTTAAGTGCGCTGGTAGGAAGTAAGATGCTTTCTCCTTCTCTCCCTTCTTTGATAATTTGAAAAACAGGCTCTTTTTTTCCTCTCATAGAAGCCAAGAGAATTTTTTGTGACTTTTCAGCCAGCGCTACTTCTTTGGCTGAAGGCAGTGTTGGTTCTGCTAATTTAGATGGTATATGCATAGTTAGTTCCTCTTATATACAATAATTATAGTAAATAATCGAAATAAACGCAACAAACGAAATAATAGGAATAATCGAATTAGAGGGATGATGTATCTCATTGATAAAATTGATTATCTAGATATCTAAAAACTCCCGCAGGCTATTCACCTTAATATATTTCATATCAGCCGCTAATCTGCTTACTCCCCCTATCGCTGCTGATGAACAGTAATACCACACCTCTTTAATCGAAAAATCTGAGGCGTATCTCTTCAGAATGTCGTTTAATCTGAATCGACCTTTTGTAGTCAGCTCTACCTCAATTGCCACTTGTGACTGATCTGGAAAAACCAGCATACCATCCGCAATATGTCTACGTTTTCTCTTATCAAAACGTTTAGTGAATTTTTCTTGTTTCAGTCTGCGTTCACCAATCCAAATCGCATCAGGGTATTGCTGCGTTAATTTAAAATACACATCGATGATCCTTAATTGATGATTATATGTGTTCAAAGGTATATTGGTCATTGAAGGCAATTCTGTAAAACCTGCACCACGACGACTTAAATAAAAGTAGCCATGTTGATTCTGAAACAGTCTTTTATGAATTACTAAACCTGATTTAACCAACCGTCCCATCACTTTATAGTTACGCGGTTTTTTTAAATTGAATTTTTTATCAATCTGTATTATCTCACAAAACCCAAACTCATTAATAAATCTCAAAATCTCCATATCTCTTTCTGTTATCTTCATCTCTTCACCCCTCTCTTCTAATAAAATATTTTTTCCAAATTGATTACTATTGAGCGAGCCTTGCTCCTGACCACCATCTAACTCTCATCGGTACGATGTTAGGTGGTGGTCAGGAGCAAGGCTCGCGGCTAAGGTATTGCTGCTACTCTCATTTTTTGAAAAAAAGGGGTGGAAACGGAGTAGCTATGCGGGTATTGGGTTTTTAGCATTCAGAAATTTCTCGCAAAAATTATTTTTACTTTATCTAAAGGCTGAAAATGTGAAATAAGTGAAACTTGTGACGACATCACTTTTTTCACATCTTTCACATTTTCATGCGGGTGTGGAATTCTATAAATGGTCTGCTTATTCATTGTAAATTTTCCGGTAAAAGTAATGGATTTACAAAGTATTGTGTGGTCGGTTTGCGCGTTGGAATCTTCAATGGTGCACTGATGATGTTGCGTTCATGTAATATTTGTAGTGCTTTGTGTAATCGTTCTGATTTGCCTAGTTTCTTGCCGCGCATAGCAAGTACAACTTCTGATTGTGTAAATGAATTAGCATTACGAGTTCTTAGCCATTGAGAAACAATTTTTGCATCTTCAGTGGCTTGATCGATACCCATGAGACTAAAGGCGGCAATAGCATGCTCTGTTAGTAATGCTGCTATGGTTAACGCATTTTTCATTGTGTTATCAGTAATGATTAGAGATTGCGAATCGTATTCTGCGACATGTAATAAACCCGCAATACGCAATGCAAACCCACAAATTTTTCCTGCCCAGCCTTGGCAGGGTGAAAATCTTCCTTCGGGTCTTAATTGTTTCTCAATCGTTGTTTGAAATGCTCGCCAATCTTGATAAGCGGTCGGTGCTAGTTTTAAAACATGAAGTTGATCAGATTTATTTTTATCAAGTAAGAAGAAGTTATCTAATAAATTTTTTATTTTGGCATGGTAGGCATGTTGGACTTCTAGTGACAGGGGTGGTTTATCATGCGTGCGATAACCCAGCTTACTTTTAGGTAGCACATACAAGAATCGTTCTAAGGCACCATTGCCTAAATAGGCGCGTTTCTCTCCCATATTTTGAATAACAGCAGGTTGGACAGCAAGAACGATAGTGAGGTAAGGATTCAATGTGATGCTTCGATCTTTGCGACGCACGCGAACTTCACCGCCATCGATGCCTTTGAGCAAGATATCGATATTGGCTGATCCATTACTGTAGAGACCTGCTAGTGTCTCTAAGATTCCACCTTCATCTGAAAAAATCGCTAATTGCCCACTTTGTTCGTTCACCAATGTAGTGAGCGATTCTGGTGTAGCATCATTAGTAAATAGCAACGGTAATGCTGGCGCATCAGTGAGAGCAGCCTCTTTCTGGGTAATTTCATTGATTAAATGCCGTTGTTCGATAGAGTCTTGTGATTTCGCTGCTTTGAGCCGCAAGGCTTCAATGATTTTCTCTTGTGTTTTATATTCTGAACGTAGGCGTTTGATATCATATTCCATTTTTATTGCTTGTTCCTTTTCCCATTCGATCATAGGCCTCGTGCAGCAATTTAATACCAAAGATTTATGATTTGCAGGTGGTAATGCAACCAAAGTGTAAATGTTGATTGGTTCATGCCAACCCTCTTTGGGTGACACAATGAAACGTTTTGTGATAGCGGTAGAGATTACGCCTAGTACGGTCATGACGCTTAGCGCTTCTGGTGTTTCAGTTGCGTGTGCTAGTGCTGTTGCAAATTCACTTAAAATTGTCGGTAATAAATTGGCAGAAATATCGGGTGTCTCAAATTCATCGAATAAAATAGGTGTATCCCACGCATCAGCGTGTTCAAGTGAAGGTAATTCAATACTGGTATGATTCGATGTTAGCACGCTTAACCTCCTAGCCATTTTGCAGCAATCAATAAAACTAAAACTTTGGATGCACCACTGAGTTGTATGTTTCTGCCTAATCGCATCGCGGTAAGAAAGTGTTCTTGGCAAGAGTAGAGAACCCATATCTCACGTTGATAACAAAAGGAGAGATCGTAATAACAAGGCGATTTATCACAAAGCAGGCAAATACCTTTATGGTTCCGAATAAAATTCACACTGCGCCAATCGATGGCAATCAAAATAGGATTGGCATTTGGATGACGAGCTAGCTCCTTAAAATAAGTGGGGCGATATTTTTGAGTCTGTCTATTTATCATCAGCCTGCCTCGTGATGTTTTAATCCTTGTGCGGTGCTGGTTAACCGTCCGTTGGCATTCAGCCAGCTATCCAAATCTTCCTTGAAATAGAAAATGCGGCCACGTTTGATAAATTTTGGCCCTGTTCCATTACCACGCATCATGGCTAACGTTTTTTCTTTTAGCCCTAAATAAAACGCCGCATTTTTGGTATCCAGCCGCCCATCGGGGAACATTCTGATGTCTATCGAGGTTATTTTTTGACTAGCTATGGTCATAATAGTTCCTTTTAGAGAATATTTTTGTCATTGGACGGACAGAGTAGAATAAAATAATTGTAATGTAAATAATTACAATATATGCTTTGTCACCTTAGAAGAATTGAGAACTTATTAGAACTAAAGAGGATATATGGCTAGAAAAAAAGGTGGGGGCGGTAAGTTAAACCGTAGTGAGATCATTCAAGCGCGGCTTGATCCAACAGTTCATATGGCAGCAGAAATTATGGCGCGTAGTGAACGCAGGACACTTTCAAGTTTTATTGAAAAAACTATTGAATGCGCGGCGAGAAATAATAAAGTTAAAAGAAATCTCAAATTTTTATGGTGGTTGGAAAATCATGAGAAATACTATGTTGGCAAACAAACCTATGATGAAGTAACAGTTGAAAAAGCGGTGCAAGATATTCTTGCTGAACATGAAGCTGTGCGTTTCGTCAGGTTTGGAACATATTTCCCTGAGCTCATGAATATGGAGGAAAAGAAAACTTATTGGAATATTGTATATTCTTGTTATTTTTGGGCACAGTATCCTTATACGGTTGAGGATAAAAATGGCAAATTTTTAAAAACAGAATGGGGTCAAGTTGATGCACTTGAAGGGTTAGACAAAGATAACTTGATTGAATATTGGGATAGGCTGAAACTTAAAAAAATAGATTTTTCTGAATTATGTTTGTTGCCTCCTGGGAGAAAAATCGATCGTCCGTTAAAAGATGATGTTCGAGCAATACATAAAAAAATCCTGATGAATAAATCAGGTTCTTCTTTCGAAATCATTTATGCCAACCGTCATAAGCAATTTGAGATATCACCTGATGATAAGTCTTGGCAGAAATACACTAAAAATTTACCGGCAAAAAAAATAGAACTTAGAAAAACGGATAATGGCGCGCAAATCATTACAACCTTTAATTTAGAAGGTGAGAGTGAATTAGCATGGTTTAATTCTTTGGTAAAAAACATGGAAAAATAATATGGCAATCAAATTTCAAAAGATAACTCGTATTAATCAGCGTAATTTGAAGTTGGGTGAGACGTTAGAAGAACATGGTATTACATTTGAAAGATTAAAAAATGGTGATGGCCGTTACAAAGTTAACATCATGGTGGATGGTCAGCGTGTTCACCGTGTTGTTGGTAAAGAGTCAGAAGGTGTTACGCGTTTGCAAGCAGAAGAATTGATTTCGACTTTCCGCACAGATGCACGCCATGGCAGACTAAATTTACCGAAGGGTCGTAAACTTCAATTTACTTTTGCAGATGCAGCAAAAAAGTATTTGTTGAAAATAGAAGAAGAGGGTGGCAAAGATATTACTGCGAAAACATATCGTCTTGAGCAGCATCTTGTTCCCTTTTTTGGCGAGCAATCATTAACAAAATTATGTACATTTGATATTGAGCGTTATAAGAAACACCGCCTAGCAGCCAAGGCTAAGCCCGGAACCATTAACCGTGAACTTGCAGTGATTTCTCATTTGGTCAACAAAGCGGTTGATTGGAAATGGCTAGACCATAAGCCATGTAACATCAAAAGACTGAAAGAAGATTCTGGCAGAATTGTTTATCTCACTGCTGAACAAATTGCGAAGTTGTTAGATGCTGCAAAACAAGATCAGTGTCCGTATATTTATCCATTCATTGTGATTGGCTTGAGTACATCAATGCGCAGAATGGAAATTCTCTCAATTCAGTTAAAAAATATTGATCTGAATAAGCGCGTGATATTTATTCCGAAAGCAAAAGCAGGTGCGCGCGAACAGCCGATTACACAACAGCTTGTAGTTTTTCTCAAAAATTATCTTGAAATAGCTAAGCCTGAGCAAGAATGGCTGTTTCCTTCAAAAACTTCTGCGTCAGGTCATGTAGTAAATATTGAGAAACAATTTAGACGTGTAGTAACAAACGCAGGGCTTGATCCAAAAGAAGTTGTACGCCACACATTGCGCCACACTGCTATTACACATTTAGTGCAAGCAGGTGTTGATTTGCCAACAGTGCAGAGAATCTCTGGTCATAAAACGTTACAGATGGTCGTGCGATACAGTCATCAAAATGGTGAGCATATCCAGACAGCGATGGATGCATTAGAGAGACGATATAATTTGCAAGGCGAGAGGAATTAAAATATTAAATATTTTTCGCAAGTTAGTAAATGTATTCCATTTAAAAGGAAATAGGTGGCTTTATGGTTAGTTAGCTTTGAAGTAACGACTTGATTTTTATAAGTTATTTGCAGCCCTAACGAATCCGCTCTATATTTACACAGATTTGTGTTATATTTACAGTATCAATTAATAAAATCTAAGTTAAGGGGTGGCTATGTCAGGAATGCGAAGAGTTCTCTCTGGTGGTCCGTGGGCTGATCTCGATGTAAAAGGAGCTAATTTTATTCGAGATGTGCCAGCAGGTACTTACCCTATGGAAGATGGTAGCCAATATGTTGTCACAAAGTCAGGATTTTTAGGGATTGCAGCGGCTACTATTGTTGCTAAATATAACTCCGAGGGCGCTGTGGAAGTGACGATGAAAGTAAAAAATGGCGATAAGTTGGATGGAACTATTTCTATGAAAAGAGGCGATGAAGGGAAGTGGCTGAGTAATGGTGCTGGTGTTCTCTACAACGAGCCTAGAGATTTTATTCGTGCATTTACTCATGCGTATGGGAAGCTTCTTTCGCCTGACCAGCAAAAAATGTCTCGAGAGGTGCCCACTTTTACGTATGCGCCGGGGTATGATCCTAAATCTAAATCATCAACTCCAGATGCTGGCTCTTCCTCCAGGCCAAAGTAAAAAAGTCCTTATCTGTTGCACGATTACACCAGAATTACACACGCTGACTAAGCGACATTTGAGGTGGTAGTAAAATTTTATCGTAACTTCATGATTTTATTGGTCTAATTTGGTGGGCCCACTAGGACTTGAACCTAGGACCAAAGGATTATGAGTCCTCTGCTCTAACCAACTGAGCTATGGGCCCTGACGAGTTACAGAACGTGAAACTAGGGTGCCAATGATATATTGAAGATTGAGAAGTTTCTAGTGTTTCGTAGATATTTTCACATAAGTTATCGAAGGTTGGTTTCGTATAAAAAAATGAAAAACTAGACAACTTTGGATAAGAGTATTGCAAATAATGTGCATAAATATATAATATGGGCTAAATTAAGAGATTATGAGGGATTGAATATGTTGCGCCAACTTCCAAATATGACAAAAAATGTTATTGTGGCACTGAGCAGACATGAAGTTCCTGTTCGAGCAATGAGTAGTAGTTTACTGACATCAACTGTTCGTTCGAGAGTTAAATCTCAAACATCTTTGGTGGGGGCGCCGCAAATCTTATTTACTCAACCGAGAAGAAATTTTGTCGGCGGGATTGGAGGTAATATAGGAGATGCAATTATAGGAATAATGATGTTAGGTGTAGCTGCTGCAGCAGTAGTTAGTTTCGGCGCCTATTATGCAGGTAAGAGTAAAAAAGCCTCTTCAATAGATTATTTGGGTAAAGTGCGATGCCCACATTTGAAAAAAGTGATTGCTAACTATGATAGTAATAAACGATCTGCACTTCCGATGTTATTAGAAAGTAACAATATTGATTTATCTAAGGTTGATTTTATCAATGAAGCAGAAGCCCATGAATGGCTTGAGAAAAAGATAGTTGAAGCGGTAAAAGCAATCAATGATAAATTTACTACAAATGATGTAAAACCTGCTGGACTAAGAAAATAGTTTTTTAAAACGAAAAAAAAAGCCCTCATAAAAGGGCTTTTTTTTCATCTAAAAAATTACTCTTGATCCTCTAAGAAACTTCGAAGCTGTTCAGATCGCGAAGGATGGCGCAACTTACGTAATGCTTTCGCTTCGATCTGACGAATACGTTCACGCGTTACATCAAATTGTTTTCCTACTTCTTCGAGTGTGTGGTCCGTATTCATATTAATACCAAAGCGCATACGTAATACTTTTGCTTCGCGTGGTGTTAAGGTATTTAAGATTTTTTGTGTTGCTTCAGAAAGCCCCGTGTTGGTCGCGCAATCGATAGGAGATTCCATGTTGGTATCTTCGATAAAATCACCCAAATGAGAATCTTCATCATCACCGATAGGCGTTTCCATGGAGATAGGTTCTTTCGCAATTTTTAATACTTTACGAATTTTATCTTCTGGCATGTCCATTCGTTTGCTGAGTTCTTCTGGTGTGGGTTCTAAACCAGTTTCTTGCAAAATTTGTCGAGAAATACGGTTTAATTTGTTGATGGTTTCAATCATATGTACAGGAATACGAATCGTACGTGCTTGATCTGCGATAGAGCGTGTGATGGCTTGACGTATCCACCAGGTTGCGTATGTTGAAAATTTATAACCACGTTGATATTCGAATTTATCGACGGCTTTCATCAAGCCAATGTTGCCTTCTTGAATTAAATCTAGGAATTGTAAACCGCGATTCGTATATTTTTTCGCGATAGAAATCACTAAACGTAAATTCGCTTCAACCATTTCTTTTTTCGCGCGACGTGCTTTTGCTTCGCCAATAGACATGCGTCGATTCACTTCTTTAATCGTCGCAATCGACATCTTCATTTGTTCTTGTAGTAATGCTAATTTTTTCTGAGCACGTTGAATATCGGGGAGATATGTCTCAAGCTCTTTATAATAATTTTTTGATTTATGTTCGTTTGTCCATTCTAAATTTGTTTCATTATTTAAAAAAGAACTGATGAATGCTTTGCGAGGCATTTTTGCTTTGTTAACACAGAGATTCATAATGTGTCGTTCTTGCGTGCGAATTTCATCGAGTAAGCTACGCATTTTTCGCGATAGTTTATTGAATTGACGCGCGGCAAGTTTGATATCAGTAAAGCATTTTGCTAACGCTTCGCGTTTTTCGATGGTTTTTTTATGGTTTACACCATGTTTTTTATCTGTTTCGATTGCATCGTCATAAAATTGACGTAACTCAGCAAAACGAACACGAGCCACTTCTGGATCGGGGCCAGTTTCTTCTTCTAAAAATTCTGCACCGCCACCACCTTCACCTTCTTCCTCTTCTTCCTCTTCAATTGCAATTTCTTTTTCAATAGGTGCTGTTTCTTCAGAGATGATGTTAGGTTCTATGTAACCACTGATCAAATCGCTTAATCGTAATTCACCTTTTTCAACTCGGTCATAATCTGCCAACACTTCAGCAATCATTTGTGGCTGAGAAGCAAGTGTTGTCAGCATTTGATTCATGCCTTCTTCGATACGCTTAGCGATAACAATTTCACCTTCGCGAGACAGAAGTTCAACACTGCCCATTTCACGCATGTACATGCGCACTGGGTCAGTTGTTCGACCGAATTCGCTATCGACAGCAGCTAATGCAGTTGCAACTTCTTCTGCAGCAATATCGTCAGCTGCTTCGTTATCCGCAAGTAATAATTCATCGACATCAGGAGCAGTTTCGGCTACGCGAATACCCATATCATTGATCATGCTAATGATATCTTCAATTTGTTCTGGGTCAGCAATATCAGGAGGCAAATGGTCGTTGACTTCTGCGTAGGTTAAGTAGCCTTGCTCTTTACCGCGGGCTATTAAATCTTTTAAACGTGATCGTTGCTGCTCTTGATCCATAGGATAATGACCTGCTATCGAGTTAGTAATCAATACGTGGGAAGCGCTAAAATTAACTTACTATTATATACATTGTTGTTATCACTTGTCATGCGACAATGAATGTCAAAAAACGAGCATCAAATAGGTTAAAAATAGAGCAAATCTGAATAAGTGAATCCATATACTAGTTTATCCTATTTAGATTATAATGCATCACTTTTTAATAGCTCAGGCATTTTTTAATCAAACGCTGATTTAATCTGGCCTTAAGATTTAGGCAGTATCTTAACCACAAATTGACAAAAAATAGGATGAAAAAATGGACAACCGACGAGAGTACACTGAACAATATATTCGAAATTGGAGACAAGAATTAACGAGTATTCCTGAGCAAATTGAATTGTTGAGAAACAGCATTAAACCTCATACTGCCAAGCTTAACGAATTGAATCCTGAATTAGCAAAATTAAAAGCAGATCAAATTGCCCCGAGTAGACATAAAATAGAGGGTATGGAAGCTCAAATTGAAGTGCTCACTATTCCAGATAAGATAACCTCGTTGCAACAACAGATTATTCCGTATCAAGAAAAACTCGATATGTTACAACCTCAATTCGATACGGTTACCAATAAGCTAGTGCCAGTAGATAATGACATTCGTTCTTTAACAGCAATGATTGCCATTAAAGAAGCGCAACAAATTATAGAGGCTCAACGACCCATTGTACAAACTCATGAATCTCAATTAATGTCTTTGAGGCCGCAGCTAGATGCGGTTAATGCGAGTATCTATCAGCTGAGTAGTCACATCTCTAGCGTACAATCGAGGCTTGCCTCCTTAGAAGCCATTGAAGCTGCAGATAGGGCAGCTCATGAGATGAGACGTTATCAGCACCAACAACACAATCGCCATCACCACGACTTTCATCACCATCACCACCATCATCAGCCTAGTGTTTTCCACGTCACTGCAGATATAGGTGAATTTGTCGGGGATGTCGCTAGAAATGCTGAGATTTCAAGATTACGACGTGAACTGCAAAGTGATTATCAAGCAAAGGTGGGCATCGAAGCACAGCAATGTCAGCTACAGGCTAGCGTAACTCATCACCAGCGCGAGTTTGCTGGGGCACAAAATAAAATATCTCAAGCGCAATCGCAACTGAATCGCTATGATTATCAAACAATACAGGCAGCACAGCGTGAAAGTTATTTTTTATTAATAGATAGATTGCGTCTCAGAAAGGCTGAAAAAGATGCCTTAGAATATGAAAAAAGTAATTTGCTTTCTCAAATAAACTTAAACGATAGTGCCAAAAATAAATTAGTTAATAAAATATCTAGTCTCAGGCAGGATCTTAAAGATAGCAAACGTGATGCTGTTGAGTATGCCGACAATCAAGATGTAAATGACTTAAGATTAAAATTAACTGATGAGAAAAAAATACAAAACAATTTGCAAGCTGAAAAAAC
>JABDBD010000032.1 GCA_013288815.1 Gammaproteobacteria bacterium
AACTTAATTCATGATATAGGCCCAGCTTACATTGTTAACTTTGCTGCACAAAGTATGGTAGCTGAAAGTTGGCAATATCCAGAGGATTGGATGAAAACAAATTTACTTGCGAATGTACAATTCCATGAGCAATTAAGACAATGTCAATTTCTAAAAAAATATATCCATATTTCTACACCAGAAGTGTATGGATCTTGCCAGGGACTTGTTGCTACAAATTCTAATTATAGTCCTAGCACACCCTATGCAGTCTCTCGAGCAGCTTGTGATATGTGGCTGACAGCGCTACATAAAAATTATAAATTCCCTGTCATATTCACCCGTGCAGCAAATGTATATGGCCCAGGTCAGCAACTATATCGAATTATTCCCAAAACAATTTTAAATATAAAATTAGGAAAAAAATTACCGCTACATGGCGGTGGGCATTCTGTTCGATCCTTTATCCATATTCAAGATGTGGCTGATGGAACTTTGCGGGCGCTAAATTATGCTAATCCTGGAGAGATATATCATTTTTCGACGGAAAGAAATATTTCTATCCGAAGTGTCGTACAAATGATTTGTGATAGATTGAATGTTAATTTTAATGATGTTGTGAATATTGCTGAGGATCGTCCAGGCAAAGATGCAGCGTATTTGCTTGATTCGCAATTATCGCATCAGAAATTAGGATGGAAAGATAAAATCGATTTAGAAGAAGGCATTGATCAAACTATTGAATGGGTAGAGCAACATATACAAACTCTTAAAAATATGTCTCTAGAATACATACATAAAGCGTAGTGTCGATGACAAACGAATTATTAATAAATATAGCAAAAAAAATTCGGGCGAGAATTATTGAGACTTCACATATAGCTGAGGCACCTCATTTAGGTTCTTGTCTTTCTTGTGTGGATATTTTGATTGCATTGTATTGGAACGTACTCCGTATTGACCCAGGCAATTGTCATTCGCCAGAAAGAGATCGATTCATTTTAAGTAAAGGACATGCCGCTCCTGCTTTATTTCAGGTTCTGGCAGAAAGATTGTTTTTTGATCCAAAACTACTGGAATACTTTGGCCAAGATGGGAGCTTATTTGGAGAGCATCCACTTGCCCATGGTGTTGATGGAGTAGAGGCTGCGACAGGATCACTCGGACATGGATTACCTATAGGTGTAGGGTTAGCTTTAGGATCAAGGATACGTGGAATAAATAATGGTATCTACGTTCTCTTGAGTGATGGCGAGTGTAATGAAGGGTCTGTATGGGAAGCAGCAATGTTCTCTGCAGCTCAGAAACTTGAAAATTTAACTGTCATTATTGATTTTAATAAATGGCAAGCAACAGGACGCAGTGAAGAAGTCATGGCACTTAGTCCATTAATAGATAAATGGATCTCGTTTGGATGGGATGCCCGTGAAGTAGATGGTCATGATATTACAGCTGTGACAGAGCTCTTACTCTTACCAAAAGATGATTCTAAAAAACCACGGGTCTTAATTGCGCATACTGTAAAAGGAAAAGGTGTTTCATTTATGGAGGATGATAATAATTGGCATTATCGTATTCCGACAAAACAAGAAGTCATTGCTGCAAAGAAAGAATTAGGTTTAATTAAGGAAGATCATGCGGAACGCGTTTGCTGAAGAAATTGCGATAGCTGCCTCTATTGATGAAAGAGTTGTTTTACTTTCAGGAGATATCGGTAATAAACTTTTTGATCCATTTAAGTCTATTGCAGCAAATCGTATATACAACTGCGGTGTTGCTGAAGCAAATATGACAGGTGTTGCAGCTGGACTTGGCATGATGGGTTATCGTCCCTTTACTTACTCGATTACTCCCTTTGTAACAGTTCGCTGTTTAGAACAGATTCGAGTAGATGTTTGTTATCATAATCTGCCAGTGACGATTGTAGGAACTGGTGCAGGTCTTTCTTATGCAGAATTAGGTCCAACTCATCATTCTTGTGATGATATAGGTATTCTAAGAATGCTGCCCAATATTTCAATTGTATGCCCTTGCGACGCCATAGAGGCAAAAGCCGCAATCTGGGCTGCATTAAGACAAGAAGGTCCTGTATATATTCGATTAGGCAAAAAAGGTGAGCCACGTATTCATGATGAAATACCAACATTTATGATTGGTAAATCAATCACAATTAGGGAAGGAAGTGATGCTTGTATTTTAAGTACTGGAAATGTAATGCCGATTGCATTAGACGTTGCTGATGGTTTAATCCCTTCAGGTATTATGGCTAGAGTTGAAAGTTTTCATACAGTCAAACCGTTAGATGAAGAGTTATTGAAGTATTTGTTTGAAAATTTTCAGACCGTTGTGACAGTAGAGGAACATAGTCTTATTGGTGGTTTAGGCTCAGCAGTTGCAGAGTGGGTAATAGATTATGCTAAGGGTGCTAAAGCACGACTATACCGATTTGGTACCCAAGATAAATTTCTACCATTTATTAGTGGGCAAGCATTCGCACGAGAATATTATGGGTTGCGTTCAGAAAAGATCATACGAACGATATTAAACGAGTTAAATTAACGTGAGTTTAGTGATAGGCATCGATTTTGATAATACAATTGTTTGTTACGACGAAGTTTTTCATCTGGTTGCTTGTGAAAAAAAAATAATCCCACATACTCTTGATAAAAATAAAGAATGTGTCAGGAACTATCTCCGACAGGAAGGAAGAGAGTCAGAGTGGACGGAATTACAAGGCTATGTGTATGGCACGAGAATGCGCGATGCTTCTGCTTATCCAGGAGTGATAGATTTTTTAAAGTGTGCTATCGCAAAAGGTGTTTTACTTTATATTATTAGTCATAAGACACTATATCCTTATCGAGGGCCGCAATATAATTTACATAATGCTGCCTATGATTGGTTAGAATACAACAATATTTTTAATGAAAACCACGTAGGATTAAAGCCAGAGTTTGTTTTTTTTGAGCAGGCTATAGAGGATAAATTAAAAAAAATTAATAATAAACAGTGTTCTTATTTTATAGACGATTTGCCTGAATTATTTTCACGAACTGATTTTCCTAACAATGCGAAAAAAATATTATTCAAACCTAATGCTACGGATGAAAGTATTCCGCAGGATTGTCTGATTTTTAAATCGTGGTTAGATATTAACGATTATTTGTTAAAAAAAATATGAATTCTACAGATTGCTTTAATGAGATAAAAAGAATAGCTCATAGTTTAATCGCTGATGAGAACAATGAAGGCTTTAGTATTAATCCAATTTATGGTGGTGGAAACAATCGTTCTTACTTGATGACGTCAGATAAGAATCGCTATTTTTTAAAACATTATTTTAAAGATCAAAATGATCCTAGGGATAGGGTGCGAGCAGATTATGAGTTTTCATCATTTGCTTGGTCGAAAGGGGTTCGTTGCATAGCAAGACCAATCGCTTTTAGTCTAGATAATTCAATTGGAATTTATGAATATATTCATGGTAGAAAGCTAGAAGAGCATGAAATTGATGAAAAATATGTTACAAAATCATTAGAATTTATTTTAACATTAAACAAAAATAAAACGCATCAAGATGCAAAAGGTATATCTGTTGCATCTGAGGCATGTTTTTCTATTGCGGAACATCTCCGTAGGGTCAACGTTAGGATGCTAAAACTAAAGGAAATCATTGTAAATGATGATATTGATGCTGGAGCGTCTGAATTTGTTAACAAAGAATTGTTGCTAGAATGGTTGAAAATTAAAGATTTTCTTTATAGCACTGGGGAATTAATTTATCAAGATATAAACCCTAGAGATAGATTGTTATCGCCTTCAGATTTTGGTTTCCATAATGCATTATTAACTGAAAATAACGAGATAAAATTCTTTGATTTTGAGTATGCTGGATGGGATGATCCAGCTAAGTTGGTATGTGATTTTTTTTCACAGCCTGCTGTGCCTATAGCGATGAAATATTTTAATGAATTTTCTAGCGCTATCGCTAATCTTACTTCTGATCCTGAGGAAACAAAAAAAAGAATTGAGAAATTATTGCCGTTAATTCGAATAAAATGGTGTTGTATTATATTGAACTGTTTTGTAACGCCTTTTAAAGCAAGAAAAGAATATGCTTTGCCACTGACAAGTGAACATCGAGCAGTACAAATTAGCAAAGCTCGAAAAATACTCGATACAGTAAAAAATTCATTATAAGGTTAAAATAAATGGCATACGTTGAATTTGTTTCAACTATTCATAAAAAAACGAATAGAGATTATATACAACGCGTCACTGAATTTCCTAAAGCTGAAGCTGCACAAAAGGCTAAGGAATTTGGTTATGATTATTGGGATGGTGATCGTAGACTTGGATATGGTGGATATCGATACGATGGTAGATGGAGGGTGGTTGCTGAGCGTATGGTGGCTCATTATGGAATAAAGTCAGGTGACTCAATTCTTGATGTCGGATGTGGTAAGGGCTTCTTGCTCTATGACTTCACACAAATTGTATCTGGAGTTAAAGTAACGGGAATTGATATATCAAAATATGCGATTGAAAATTCTAAGGAAGAAGTGAGGCCTTACCTGCAGGTTGGACATGCAAATTCTTTACCATTTACAGAAAAAAGTTTTGATTTGGTAATTTCAATTAATGCGTTGCATAACTTGCATTGTTATGACTTGGATTTGGCCTTGAAAGAAATGCAGCGAGTTGGAAAAAACAATAAATACCTTTGCGTAGAATCGTATCGCAATGAAAATGAGAAAGCTAACTTGTTATATTGGCAGTTAACATGTGAAAGTTTTAATACACCAGCAGAATGGGACTGGTGGTTTAAAAAAACAGAGTATACGGGCGATTGCGAATTTATTTATTTTGAGTAGGTATTGTGATGAAAGCGGCAATATTAGTCGAACAAAAAACACCGTTGATAGTTGATGATGTAGAGCTGCCCGACAAGTTACAGTACGGGCAAGTGTTGGTTAGAATAATATGCAGTGGGATTTGTGGTTCGCAAATTGGTGAAATTGAAGGTGTAAAAGGACCTGATAAATTTTTACCCCATTTGTTAGGGCACGAAGGTGGTGGAATTGTTGAAAAAATTGGACCAGGAATTACTAAGGTAAAAGTTGGTGATCATGTTGTTATGCACTGGCGAAAAGGTTTGGGTATTGAATCTGAAACCCCTAAGTATAGATGGGGTAATACAATTGTTAATGCAGGATGGGTTACCACACTGAATGAGTTAGCTATTGTTTCTGAGAATAGATTGACGCCAATAGCAAAAGATATTGATTTTGAAATTGCTGCATTACTTGGATGTGCTGTTACAACAGGTTTTGGTGTAATTAACAATGACGCGAGACTTAAAATTGGTGAATCTGTTGCAGTATTTGGAATTGGTAGCGTTGGGCTTAATGTTATTCAGGGTGCTTCTTTAGTCTCGGCGTATCCTATTATTGCTATTGATCTTTATGATCATAAATTAGAGCAAGCAAAGAAATTTGGTGCGACGCATATTATCAATGCATCAAAAGATGACGTTGTCTCTGAGATATCTAAAATTGTAGGTAGTAATGGTGTTGATGTCGCAATTGACAACACAGGTAATGCAAAAGTTATTGAGTTGGCTTATGAAGTGACAGCTGCAGTTGGGAGAACAATCTTAGTAGGTGTTCTGGATAAAAAAAGCAAGGTATCTATTCAGACGTTACCACTACATTTTGAAAAAAGATTGGTTGGTTCACATGGCGGAAGCAGTTTTCCCACCGTGGATATCCCAAATTATTTAAAACTAATAAACTCTGCGAGTGTGAAAGTCAAAGAAATGATTACGCATCGTTTTTCATTGAAAAATATAAATACTGTATTAGAAGAAATGAAAAAAGGTAATGTCGGTAAATGTGTGATTGAGATTTCTTAATAATCATCTAAAAGAACTATTTTCCAACATTATATTCATAATAAATATTTAGATAGAGAGTCCTTGCCTTGCTGCCTCTCAGCTTATTATAACTAAATATTATTAAACGAAATGGATATAAATTAAGTGAAAGACCCTATTGCATTAATTACAGGTAGTAGTCGTGGAGTTGGTCTTGCAATCGCGAAAATGTTAGATAAGCGCGGTATAAAGGTTATTCTAACTGGAAGATCTCAGATTGCACTGAATTATGCGCTAACACAACTAACATCGAAGCAACATCAAGCTTTTTCTGTTGATTTTTCAAATCAGGATGAGGTAAATCATTTTTTGAATAGATTGGTAGAGAATGTAATGATACCAAACATGTTAATCCATAATGTTGGGGGAACGCTTGCTGAGGATACTTTTCCATTAAATATAAATATAGTAAAGGAAACAATTAATCTAAACTTGGATTCTGCACTAAAAGTAAATGAAAAGTTTCTTCCGTATATGATAGAAAATAAATTTGGACGGATTGTTCATATTGGTTCAGATGCTAGTTTAACTGGACAAGCATCACCTGCATATGTGATTGCCAAAGCTGCTTTGAATGGATATGTAAAAAGTGCGGCTCGATTTTATGCAAAACATGGTATCATGATTTGCGCAGTATTGCCTGGTATTCTTGAGCATGAAGGCAGTGCTTGGACAAAAAAGAAAATAACGAATCCAATACATTATCAAAGTAAATTGGACCAAATGCCTCTCGGTAGATTTGGTATGCCTGAAGAAATAGCTAGCATGGTTGCTGAATTAATAACGAGTGATAGCATGATGTGTGCAGGTGCTTTATTAGAACTATGTGGTGCAGTAGTGTGATTTTATTGGTAATGCTAAGAAAACTTGAAAATTTTTAAAATGGTTGAAGGATGTGCCAACATGTTTTTAGCAGACGAAAATGTATTACCCATCGATTTAGCTAACAAAAAAATAGTTAGTTTTGAAGAGCTGAAAGAAAGGTTAAGCCTATATAGGTCGACAAAAAAAATAGCTCAATGTCATGGTGTTTTTGACTTGTTGCATGTTGGTCATATAAAACATCTTCAACATGCAAAAAAGTTTGGAGATCTATTAGTTGTCACGATTACCGCAGATCACTTTGTGAATAAAGGGCCTGGACGGCCCTATTTTTCTGAGCTTCTCAGAGCGGACGCATTAGCTGCATTAAGTTGTGTAGATTATATAGTTATTAATCGCAATGCCACAGCGGTAGAAGCAATTAGGAGTATTCGTCCCGACTTTTATGTTAAAGGGGTGGAGTATCAAGAAACAGAAAATGATGTGACAGGGAAAATCATTGATGAGGAAGAAGCTGTTAACGCATCCGGCGGTCAGTTAATTTTCACTCAAGATATTGTATTCAGTTCTTCCGCCTTATTAAATCGATTTTTTTCACCATTTTCAACAGATGTCGTGTCATATCTAGAACAGCTGAAAATGAAATATCATGTTAAAGATATTCTAAACTATCTACATAATGCTAAAAACTTAAAAGTATTGCTAATTGGTGAAGCCATAGTCGATATTTATCACTATGGAGAAGCGATTGGGAAGTCAGGTAAGGAGCCTGTTTTAGTAACGAAATATCATCGCGAAGAAAGTTATATAGGCGGTGTGCTTGCTGTGGCTAATCATCTAAGTAGTTTTTGTTCCGAAGTAACTTGTTTGACAATGTTAGGAGAGCAAGCGGAATATGAAACGTTTATTAGAAGTAAACTAAATAAAAATGTTAATCCTATTTTTCACTATAAAAAAGAATCGCCAACCATCGTTAAAAGGCGTTACTTGGAAGAATATACGTCACAAAAACTGTTTGAAATCTATGAGATTAATGATTGCTATCTAGAGGATGATCAAAGACAAGAATTGGTGGATAGTATAGATAGTCAAATATCTGAATATGATCTAGTGATTGTTGCTGATTATGGTCATGGCTTATTAGACTCCTCGTGTGTTGAATCAATTGAAAAAAAATCTAAATTTTTGGCAGTAAACGCACAATCTAATGCAGGAAATCATGGTTTTAATTGCATATCCAAATATAAAAAAGCAGATTATGTATGTATTGCGACTCGAGAACTTCAGCTGAATTATCGACAAAAACACATATCAGTTCTAGATCAGTTAAGTCAGTTAGTGATGGATTACGATTATAAAAATATTGTCATTACTCATGGTAGAAGTGGCGCTTACTCGTATAAAGAAGGTGAAGGAATCTATGATATACCTGCATTTGCTACAACAGTTAAAGACCGAGTTGGTGCAGGTGATGCTGTGTTAGCTGTAACAAGCTTGTGTGTGGCTCAAGGAGCTCCAGCTGAGTTAGTGGGTTTTATAGGTAATGTTGTCGGGTCTGAAGCAGTCAACATTATGGGTAATCAAAGTTTTATTGAGAAGGTATCTCTAGTTAAACATATAAATCATATGCTGAAGTAAGTGTTTAATTATCAATTGTATTGAATTTAGAAACGAGTCGTAGTTATTTTGATTTGAAGAATTTATGTTTTCTGAAAAATGCTGATTACATAATATATACAATCACATGTCACATTTGTTCGTAAGATAATAAAATATTTCTAGAGTAGAAGTAATGGGTAAAAAGATAACTATTTTAACTTCTTCTTCTGAAACTCCAGATATTTCGAGTGGGGATGTTGGTGTATTAGTTGAATGTGCATCTGATAGCAAATTTGCCATTAAATATGGTGATTTTATTCATATTCACTCATTGATTGGTAATTTGGAAAATACAAGACGTCTTGCATGTGATCTTGCTACAAAGATTGTTTCAGGAGAACCTTTTCTACGAGGGGTGCCTCAGCTTAATGTTTTTCATGAAGTATTAAGTGCTAAATTTCACGGTATTCTACATGTCATTCAGCTCCATGATTTTTTATTAGCTGAGGGCTATAGCGAGTGTGAGTTTCATTCCGCGTCTTGGTGGGGAGATAGTTTAAGGAATTTAATCCACATTATAGGTTCAACAATAATGATTATAACTCCAAACTCTTTGCATCAAACTAAGTTAAGTAAGTGCTTTAATCGTATTTCTTCAGGTAAATTTTCATGGGATATACTCTATTCTGAATTGAAACGAGTGATTGATTATATAGATCCTTTTCATCGGAGATCTATTTTTTTGAAAAAATTTAAGAAAATTAAGATTGAAAAGAAGAAGCCATGGTTTTACAGCACTGCAGTTAGCTTTAGTAATATAGGGTTACTGTATGAGTCATTTTTTCCTGAGCCATTTATTTTCTTAGCTGAAAATTCGTTGACAGGCGGTAAACCATTAAAAGAAAAAAAGCGTAACTATGTTAATCTTTATGATTATGCTGCGCCTGAGTTTATACCTAACCATAATGAGCTAAGACGATCCATAGATATAATTCATCAACATATTTCAAGCATTGCTCTTGACTCTCATGAATCGGTTGCGCGCAGTATGTTCTTAAGTAGCTCGTGGTTAGCGATTTTTTATTTAAGATTACTACCTAATGGTTTGTTCGCAAGTTCGATCTTTGAGAATTGGATAAACTTTACAGAGCCATCTGCAGTCATGGTGGGTAATCAAGTTTTTGAAGGGTATTGTCTATACAAAGCTCGTGATAAAAAAATACCAACTATTTTATTCCAGCATGGTGTTCTCGCAGATTATTATCCTTACTCAGATCATCCAGTAGATAGTTACGTTGTGCGAGGTCATTTTTTTTATGAGCGATTATCAGCAGTTTCTCAAAAACGTGCTGTAATTCTTAATCCTCCTGCGCATGATGTGGATAATAGTAAAGATGTTAGTGTGCAATATATTATTTTTGTGACGACGCCCTTTGAGGCAAGAGCATTGACTTTAGATGTAGATTTAGAATCAATACTACGTACACTAATACTCACTATATCTAGTACCCGCATGGAGTTAGTAATTAGAGTGCATCCACTCGAGAGGATAATTGATTATAAGTTAAAAGTTGAGGCATTGCTTAAAGAATGCGGTGCTAAAGTTATAATTTCCTACAGTCAGGGTGGCGGTTTGAATGAGTTAATAGCTAATGCTGTTGCAGTAGTTTTATTTGGGTCTACTGTTTTTTTGGATTGTATTAAATATCAAGTTCCTGTAATTAGTGTTGATTGGTATGACTTCGCATGTAACCCAAAAATAAAGCAGCATGAAATATTTCATGTTGCAGAAAATTTAGCTGATTTTAGCCGTTTAATTAGTGTAGCTTGTGGTGGACAATTAAAATCAAATTTTGATTCAGCTAAGATGTTTTTAGCTGAAACGTCAGAAGAAGATTTCACGTCTACAATACAAAAAATCATGTAATTTTATGGATAGGATATGGGTATCAGTAGTAATAAGGATAGATTATTTTTAGCAACAACGGCTCTAGAAGATTTTTGGGACGTATCAAAGCCTATGTTGTTCTTAGGAGATTGGTGTAAGGCATATGATAAAAAATCTATTTGGGAAAATCTAGACGCGCAGATATTGAGTACCGAGCTGCTAAGTATGGAAGGGTACTCTGGGTACATTTATTCAATTGAAGTTTACGAAAATCTTTTACCAGTAATAGCTCAATGGCTTAACCAAATTCATAGGGTGCAGTATTCTTTAAAATATTGGCGAATTGTAATCGGACCTTTTTTGCTCTTATATATACAGGTGCTTTATAACAGATTTTTATACTTAAAAGCGGCATATGCATTATATTCTGATCTTGAGACTATTGGATTAGAATCTTCCTCCTATAAAACTCCTATCAACACACATGAGTTTTTTTTATTTGCTGGGGGAAGTGACGGATGGAATCTACAATTATTTACTCAACTACTACGTTTGGGATTTAAGTCTCCGAAATCATATCGAAATTACTCATGGGAAAATGAAATTAATCAGCGAGTGGAGCTTTACGGCAAACATCTCGTTTATAAGCCAGCGACAAAAATTAAACTTAAATTAATTAAGTTAATATCAAAAATACCTGGATCTAAAATTGTAGGTATTTGCTTTCCATATTGTTTTTCACAATTTAGTAAACGTAATCTAATTAAATTAATGTTTTTGTCTAGATTTCGAATTCTCCCACTCACCCCAATTGAGAGCGGAGATAAAGCAGCATTTAGAGAAAATATGCCAAATTTAACTTTACGTAATGAAATATCGAGGCTTTCTGCACCAGATGATTTTTCGAGAATGGTATTAGAGACACTTAAATTCAATATGCCGTTAAACTTCATCGAATATTACAAGGAAGAAGAAAGAATAAGTGAAAAGTGTTATCCATATAGGCCTGATGTCATTATTAATCCTGGCATAGAAGTTGATTTATTAAAGTTATGGTGTGCTAAACATGCAGAGAAAGGAATTAAACTTTTCCATAGCCAACATGGTGGAGCCTATGGAGAGTTAAAATATACTACTATAGAGCTCTTAGAGCGTACTAATTTTGATGGCTTTATTACCTCAGGCTGGCAAGAAAATGATGAAACAATTGCAGCAACTTCAGTTTTTATTTGCGAAGGGCTAGAGCAAAGGAAAAAGCCCCAAAATACAAAAACAAATAAAATAATTTTATGGGCAGTCACTGATATTGGAAAATACTCATCTAGCTATGCATCAGACGATGCGCAATGTGTGAGACAGTTGTATTTTGATTGGCAATATCAGTTTATAAATAGCTTGAGTCCAAATGTTGCCTCTAAACTTGTGATGCGAACCCGTCCTAATTCTAGATATTATAATTATATACGTGATCTATTTCCTACTTTAAACATATATTTGCCTACTGATAGATCAACTTTTCTGGAACATTTGGAGCAGGCAGCAGTTCTTGTTGTTGATAATTTGAATACAACATTTAAATATGGATTGTCATTTAATATTCCAACCATTTTATTTTGGCATGCTCATTCTTGTGAAATTCGAGAAGAAGCGAAGTCTTATTATGATGCTTTTCAGCGTGTTGGTATTTATCATGATTCTCCCCAATCTGCTGCATCAATGTTAAATAAGATCGCAGATGATCCATACGTTTGGTGGAATAGTAAAGATGTACAATTAGCAAGGCAGCAGTATTGTGACCGCTATTCACGTGCATCACCTAATTGGTTAAAAGAATGGAAAGATATGCTGTTAGGATTTGCAGATAAAAAATAATATTCTGAGAGTTTATTATGATTAAAGATCGCAGCATAGTAGCTATTATCCCAGTACGAGGCGGATCGAAAGGTGTGCCTGGTAAAAATCTTCGTCATTTTAAGGGCAGATCATTATTAGCATTAACTATCGAAACTGCCTTATCATCTTCTTACATAGATAAAGTCATTGTGACCACTGAAGACGCAGAGCTTATTGCTGAGGCAAAACGTGCAGGTGCTGACGTACCTTTTGTAAGACCTCAAGAGCTTGCTGCGGATGATACGCCAGGAATTGATCCGATTTTACATGCAATCGGTTTGTTAACGTATTATGATTATACTGTGGTTTTACAGGTGACATCCCCTTTGCGATCAACTGAAGATATCAATTCATGTATTGAGGAGTGCTACCATGCTGATGCACCTGCGTGTGTTTCAGTAGTCGAGGCAGATAACCATCCACATTGGATGTTTTCTCTCAATGCTACGCAGCAATTAACCCCCTTAGTTTGTGGAAATATTACTTCTCGTAGACAAGACTTACCAAAAGTTTATGCATTAAATGGGGCAATCTATATCGCAAAAACAAGTTGGTTAAAGCAAACTAAATCTTTTGTTACAGAGGAGAGCATCGCTTTTGTAATGCCACAAGAGAGAAGTCTTGATATAGATAGTGAGTTAGATTTTTTAGTATTGGAAGCATATTCAAAACGTGCATTGGTTGGAAGTAAATCATGAATTTAAAAAATAAAAAAGTATTAGTGACAGGTGCTGATGGCTTTATTGGATCACACTTAGTTGAGTTGCTCGTTCGAGAAGGTGCTGATGTACGTGCGTTTGTTTATTATAATTCTTTTGGTTCATGGGGCTGGCTTGATCAATCACCAAAAGACATTAAAAATAATTTAGATGTTTTTCAGGGCGATATTCGTGATTCATACGGGGTAAAAAAGGCAGTCGGTGGGTGTGATGTTATCCTGCATTTGGCTGCATTGATTGGTATTCCTTATTCTTATCATTCGCCTGATACCTATGTAGATACAAACATAAAAGGAACTCTGAATATTGTTCAGGCAGCCAGAGATTCAGATATAGAAAAAGTTGTGCATACCTCAACAAGTGAAGTGTATGGTACAGCGCAATTTGTTCCAATCACTGAGTTACATCCCCTGCAGGGCCAGTCACCTTATTCCGCAAGTAAGATCGGTGCTGATCAAATTGCGATGTCTTTTTATAATTCGTTTGGTACGCCTGTCAGTATTATTCGACCGTTTAATACGTTTGGTCCACGTCAGTCTGCAAGAGCTATTATTCCCACCATTATTACTCAAATTGCAAAAGGCCATCGAGTTATTAAGTTAGGTTCCTTACATCCAACCCGTGATTTTAGCTATGTGCAAGATACAGCAAGAGGTTTTGTTGCAATTGCAGAGTCTGAAAATTCGGTTGGAGAAGTGATTAATCTTGGTAGTAATTTCGAGATATCGATGCATGAAACAGCAAAATTAATTGCTGAAGCGATGGGGATGGATGATGTGGAATTTATTCAAGATGCGCAGCGCTTAAGACCTGAGAAAAGTGAAGTTGAGCGACTCTGGGCTGACAATCAAAAAGCTAAACGATTGACAAATTGGGAGCCTCATTATGGTGGTAGAAAGGGATTCAAAAAGGCGCTATTAGAAACGATTCCGTGGTTTCTAGAAACTGAAAATTTAAAAAATTATAAGACAGAAATATATAATATTTAATAAGAAGATTGTTATGTCAATTATGGACAGTATTTTGGAAATTCTTCAACAGACTTTATCTGTTGAAGATAAATTTGTGTCGTTACATGAACCAAATTTTAGTGGGAATGAATGGCTTTACGTAAGGGAGTGTATAGATACGGGATGGGTTTCTTCTGTTGGAAAATTTGTTGATAGATTTGAAAGAGACTTGGCTGAGTTTACAGGTGCTAAGTATGCAATAGGTGTAGTGAATGGCACGGCTGCATTACATATTTCTTATCTACTTGCTGGCGTGGTAGCGGGAGATGAGGTGTTGGTTCCTACACTTACGTTTGTTGGAACAGTTAATCCTATTGCTTATATAGGTGCTATCCCACACTTTATTGATGCAGAAGAACATTCGCTAGGGTTGGATCCACAAGTATTAGATAAGTACCTGAATGAAATTACGCGACGAGAAGGTGGAGTGTGTGTAAATAAGAGAACGGGTAGACCTATTCGTGCTCTTTGTGTCATGCATACTTTGGGACACCCGGTTGATATTGATTTGATAGATGAGATATGTAAAAAATATCATATTATATTAATTGAAGATGCTGCTGAAGCATTGGGTTCTTATTACAAAAATGTTCATGTAGGTCATCGAGGGTTAATGGGGGCATTAAGTTTTAATGGAAATAAAATTATAACTACGGGTGGTGGCGGGGCAATTCTAACAAATAATGATGAGCTCGCTAAGCGAGCCAAACACTTAACGACTACAGCAAAACATCCACATCAGTGGTTATTTGAACATGACCAAGTAGGTTATAACTATCGATTACCGAACATTAATGCAGCATTAGGTTGCGCGCAGCTAGAGCAACTGCCTCAGTTTTTAGACGCTAAAAGGTTGCTAACTAAGCAGTATCAAAATGCATTTGAGAAGGTTAAGGGCATTCGATTTATCACAGAGCCTGAGTATGCGAAAAGTAATTATTGGTTGAACGCACTATTACTGGATGAGTCTAATGTTTCCTATAGAGACTCATTATTAGAGTCACTAGGCAAACATAATATCATGACGCGTCCACTTTGGAATTTGCAACATACTTTGCCTATGTATAAGGACTGTCCGCGTATGCCAATAACGGTTGCTGAGAATTTGCAAAAACGATTGATTAAAATCCCAAGTAGTTCGCAGCTAGTTAAACGAAAAAACAAACACACTGTGGTATGTGAATAATGGCAAACAAACGTAAAATAGCAGTCGTAACAGGGACGAGGGCTGAGTATGGTTTGTTATATTGGTTGATGTCTGAAATTAAAGATGATCCTGAGCTTGAATTACAGATCATTGTGACTGGTATGCATTTGTCTCCAGAGTTTGGCTTGACGTATAAATATATTGAGCAAGATGGATTTCGCATTGATGCCAAGGTAGAAATGCTAATGGCTAGTGACACAGCAGTTGGGATTGCTAAATCAATGGGGTTGGGACTAATCGGATTTGCAGACACATTTGCGATACTATCTCCGGATGTGGTTGTATTGTTAGGTGATCGATTTGAGACATTGACAGTAGCTCAAGCGGCACTTGTACATAGGATTCCGTTGGCGCATATTCATGGTGGTGAGTTGTCTGAAGGTGCTCTTGATGATTCGATCAGACATGCTGTCACTAAGATGTCTAGCCTTCATTTTGTTGCTGCTGAATCCTATCAAAAAAGGGTCATACAGTTAGGAGAAAATCCTAAAGCTGTATTCAACACTGGATCTCCAGGCTTAGAACGAATAACAAGAAATAAGTTACTAAGTCGTGAAGAATGGGAAGATAAGACAAAAATTGAATTTGGTAATTTAAATTTTTTAATTACCTATCATCCTGAAACATTAGATATAAATGAAACCTCTAAAACGCTTAAAGCATTGTTTGCTGCACTTGATCATTTTCCTGAGTCAAAGCTTATATTTACCAAAGCAAATGCTGATGAAGCGGGCAGGTATATTAATTTCCAGATAGATGAATATGTTGCTCGAAATAAGGATAGAGCTGTTTCAGTTGTTACGTTAGGTGACTTAAATTATTTGAGTGCATTGCAATTTGTCGATATTGTTATTGGTAACTCATCTAGTGGATTAATCGAGGTTCCTTATTTTAAAAAGCCAACAATTAATATTGGTAATCGTCAGTCTAACCGGTTAAAAGCTAGTTCTGTAATTGATTGTAAAGGTGAAACAGATGCTATTACAGGAGCAATTAATAAAGCGTTGTCGATGGAATTTAAGGTAGTTTTAGAAAGTACGGTTTCACTTTATACGCAGGACAGTACCGCAAATAAAATTAAAACAATCATTAAAAATGTTGACCTTAACGATGTCTTAAAAAAACGATTTTATGATTTACAATTATAAATATAGCTAATTAGATTGGATCGAACTATGCACAAAACATATATTATTGCAGAGGCAGGTGTAAACCATAATGGTTCTTTAGAGTTAGCTAAAAATCTGGTTGACGTTGCAGTGGAGGCTGGTGCTGATGCCGTTAAATTTCAAACTTTTCATGCGGAAGATCTAGTGTGTCGTAATGCACCTAAAGCCAAATATCAAATTAAAACAACAGAGCAAGATGAGTCACAATATAGCATGCTGAAAGCTCTTGAGTTGTCAGGGCAAGAGCAAGTTGAGTTACAGCAGTATTGTTTGCAGAAAAAGATTGAATTTTTGTCATCTCCATTTGATTTAAAAAGCGCTGATTTTTTAATGCGGTCATTGAATCTATCTACATTAAAAATTGCTTCAGGTGAAATTACAAACTTTCCGTTGCTTTTAAAAATTGCACAAGCACAGCGATCAATTATTCTATCGACGGGAATGAGTACTTTAGGTGAAATTGAATCAGCTCTGGCTCTATTAGCTTGGGGTTATCTGTTTTCTACGGAGGATCCTAAACCTTCAATGAATTGTTTTGAAAAGGCTTACTTTTCTAATGAAGGTCAGAGTATTTTGCAAGAAAAAATCTCTTTGTTGCATTGTACTTCAGAGTATCCAGCACCTTTTGAAGAAGTTAATTTGCGCGCAATGCAAACAATGCGTGATGCTTTTAACTTGCCTGTAGGCTATTCAGATCATACTTTAGGAACTGCTGTCTCAATTGCTGCTGTTGCGCAGGGAGCCCAAATCATTGAGAAGCATTTCACTTTAGATAAAAAAATGCAAGGACCGGATCATCAAGCGTCACTAGAGCCTCATGAGCTAGCAGCATTAATTTCTGGAATTAGACAGGTTGAATTGGCCATTGGTGGCCGTCAAAAACTTCCTAGGCAAAGTGAATTAAAAAATAGATCGATCGCTCGCAAAAGCTTAGTTGCATTAAAAGATGTCCAGCAAGGTGATGTATTCAATGAGCATAATCTTGGTTGTAAAAGGCCAGCAAATGGAGTTGCACCTTCATATTATTATAATGTCTATAATAAACTTGCAGGCCGAGATTATGTAGAAGATGAATTAATTGAGTTATAAATGAAAAATAAATCAGTATTGATCATAGGAGCAGGTGGTCACGCGAAAGTATTGGTAGATAGCTTGCGTACTAAAAATATTAGCATCTTAGGGATGCTGGACGTCAATCCAGATTTAATAGGTAAGGAAGTATTAGGCATTCGAGTGCTTGGTTCTGAAGATAATATATTAAAAAATTATTCTCCTGCGGATGTTGACCTAGTGAATGGTATGGGCTCAACAGGAATTCCTGATCAACGGAAAAAGATTTTTTTAAAATTTAAAGAATTAGGTTATTGCTTTTTAAATATAACTCACCTTACAGCGTATGTAGGAGATGATGTTATTTTTGGGCAAGGTGCTCAGTTGATGGCAGGTAGTATCATTCAACCCGGCGGGCGTATGGGTGAGAATGTAATTCTGAATACTCGTGCTGCTATTGATCATGATTGTTATATTGGGGATCATGTGCATCTGGCGCCTGGCGTTATATGCTGTGGTGGCGTGACAATTGGCCATGAAACACACATAGGATCAGGTGCTGTCATTTTGCAAGGCATTACTATAGGTGATAATTGTATTATAGCCGCAGGGGCAGTAGTTACTCGAAATGTTCATGCAGCTACTAAAGTAGCAGGTGTGCCAGCTAAAATAATGGAGTAAGAGATGGGTAAGGATTCGAAGTTTAATTGGCAAGCAGTATTAACCAGTATCAATACGAATGTATTAACCGCAATTAAACGCATGGATACCTACGGATTACGTGTATTACTGGTTGTTGATGACGATAGGCATTTATTAGGTATTATAACTGATGGTGATGTTAGACGTTATTTATTGAAGCAGGCTAGTCTAGAAGCGTCAATTGAGTCTGTTATGAATAAAAACCCAATAACAGCCTCTATATCAGAGAGTCAAGATCAGCTTTTAATGAGAATGCGTTCTTTGGGTATTTTACATTTGCCGATTGTTGATGAAGAACGGCGTGTTATTGGTATGGAAACCTTTAACAGCATTTATGATAAAAATACAAGAGATAACTGGGTTGTTTTTATGGCCGGTGGGATGGGGAAGCGACTGCATCCTTTGACTATTGATTGTCCTAAGCCTTTATTGAAAATTGGTGATAAGCCTATTATAGAAATTTTATTAGAAAATTTTACGAAGTGTGGGTTTAGGAATTTCTATTTTTCAGTAAACTATAAAGCAGACATGATCCGAGATTATTTTGGGTCGGGTGCACGCTGGGGTGTTCAAATTCAATATATCGAAGAGAATGATGTCTTAGGCACTGCGGGAAGTCTTAGCCTCTTACCGTCAGTGCCTGAAAAGCCATTTTTTGTAGTGAATTCAGATATTCTAACAAACATTAATTTTGGACATTTGCTAGACTATCATCAAGAACAAAAAATAAAAACAAATGCTACATTGTGCGTCATGGAGCATCAGCATACTGTCCCGTTTGGTGTTGTCTCTATTAATGATGTCGATCACAAGTTGATTAGTATTGAAGAAAAGCCTACAACGAATTATTTTGTAAACGCAGGTATTTATATTTTAGAGCCAGATGTGCTTCAGCATTTATCCTTTAATCTCTATTGTGATATGCCAAATTTTTTAATGAGCTTAGTTCGGCAAGGATTAAGTGTATCTACTTTTCCTATTAGAGAATATTGGTTGGATATAGGGCATCATGATAATTTGCTGAGAGCTGCAACGGATTATTTAGAAGTGTTTTCTTGAGTCAATTTTTTGTCTGAGATGTCAGATAGGTTGTGTAATTGAAAAGGAAGAGGTTCGTAGGTGACTAGCTCTACTTATCACATAGAATTTAATATTGATTATCAGAAATGGAAACAATATTTTTTGATAGTTAAAAAGCCTAACTTGTTGCAATCATGGTCGTATGGCGATGCTAAAGCAAGTAGCCAAAGATGGAATGTTAGACGTGCGATTATTTATGAAAATGATAAACCAATTGCCTTGCTGCAGGTGTTATATAAACGTTTTCTATTCATCAAAGTAGTGCGTATTAACCAGGGTCCATTGTGGATAGTTGACGCACCTACTATAAAACAAGTAGAAGGTGTTTTTCGTGTTATCAAAAAGAGTTGGAGTATTTGGACTTTTAGTATTTTATTGACAGCTCCTAATTTGGAAAATATATCTTCGTTTAAAGAAATTTTATCCTCTCTACGATTTTATAATCGAGGCAGTTATAAGTTAAATTCTGGATTAATTAACTTAAAGCAGTCGGAGGAAGACTTGCGCGCGGGTTTGCGTGGTAATTGGCGTCGCCGACTTAAAACATCCGAGAAAAATGAATTATCATTTGTTATCAGTAGAGACAATTTGGAGCTTCAATGGCTAATGTCTAAATATGCTGAATACCAGAAAGACAAATCATTTCAAGGTGCACCTATTCCATTATTAGAAGCGTTGCACAAAGCTTCTAACGAATTTCATGAGGTATGCATGGGTTTTGTTGTGCATCAAAATGAGAGAGTTGCTGCAACTTTAGTGGCTTATTATGGTTCTTCTTGTACGCCTTTAGTCAGTTGGCTAAGTGATAAAGGCAGAGAGTTGAATGCTGGAAATTTTATGCTATGGAATATCGTTTTATTTTCACAAGAAAAAGGATGCGACTGGTTTGATCAGGGTGGGATTGATGAAAAAAATCCAGATGTCGCTAGATTCAAAAGAGGAATACCTTGTGATGAATATCAGTTGATAGGTGAATATATTGTTGGAGTATGAATTTTTTTAATAATTTGCTTGATAAAAAAAATAATATTGTATAACTTTAGCAGGTCAAGTTTCAGTGCTGGTGTAGCTCAGTGGAAGAGCAGCTGTATGTAATCAGCAGGTCGGTGGTTCAATCCCATCCGCCAGCTTTCTAAATCTGACTAAACGATTCATGAGATGTATGATTTTTCTAAAACATAGAAAAATATCTTGACCCTTCCTCTATATTGTAAATAAATTAAATGAGAATACTTTGCATAACACCGTGGTTTCCTAGGCACAGACAGGATCAGCGTGGAAATTTTATTTTAGATTCAATTGAGTCGCTAATCGATTTAGGTCATGAAGTAACGGTTTTAATTACACAACCATGGAGACCGAGGGTTGCTGGATTAATTAGTAAAGATTGGGTCAGAAAAAAAACTTATAAAGAGCAGTTTTCAAGTAAAATTAGTGTCTATTACTGTTATCATTTATCCATTCCGCGAAGCTGTTTCTGTTCCTTTTCTCATTGGTTATATAGAAAAAAAGTCAATCCAATTTTAGAAAAATTGGCTCTACAATACAATTGTCAGCTGATTCATGCCCACACGGAACTTGCAGGTGTTTCTGCGGTAGATGTTGGGAGCAAGTTAGGTTTGCCAACCGTTATCTCGTTACATGGAATTAGTACTGAAAAAAAATTATATTTAGGCAACACTAAAAAGCTTTTGTTCGAATATACATTGTCAGGCGCGAGTCGAGTCGTGCTGGTTGGTAATCCCTTAGTGAGTTTTGCAAAAAAATTTATTAAAGATCATGGTCATTTCAGAATAGTACATAATGGATTTCGTGCGTCGCTTACGAATGTTTTAGGTGCCAGGAGATCATGGTCAGATAAATATTTACGGTTTATTAGTGTGTCTAATTTACTTGAAGGAAAGGGTGTTGATTTAAATTTATACGCACTTGCAAAATTAAAAGAAATGGGATTTTCTGATTGGATTTATAATATTGTAGGTGATGGAGCCGAAAGAAAAAAACTTGAAGAACTTGTAAGTGTGTTGAAGTTAAATAGGCATGTAATTTTTTTAGGAGCTTGTGATCATAATGAAGTTTATGAGCATCTTTCTCAAGCTGATATTTTTACACTACCATCTTATCGTGAGGCATTTGGTGTCGCATATCTAGAAGCTATGTCCTGTGGATTATTAACTATTGGCATTGAGGGGCAGGGGCCACAAGAATATATAGAACATGAGAAAACGGGATTGCTTGTTCCGCCGAGAGATATTACTTCTCTCGCCATTTATTTTAAAAGCATTTTTGAATCACCTGAAAAAATGCATAAGATCGCAGAGGCGGGGAAAGAATATGTTCATGCGCATTTTACTTGGTGTTGCCATGCAAGGCGTTTGGTAAAGATATATAATGAGTTGGTGAGCGAATAATGGCAACTATTCATCACAGCAAGCGTAGCAAAATATTAGCTGTTTATATTGAGCCTACTCCTTACATTATGGGATTAATAGATGCTCTTAGAAAAATTTGGCATGATGAAGTTGACGTATTATTTTTATGTGAAAATCGATCTCAAAACTGGCAAATTACATTAGATGAAAACTGTATTATGTTACCTAAGAGTGCAGCTGCTAGATTCCATATAATAAGCAAGTTATTTTTTAGAAATGATTATAACCTTATGCATTTAGCAGGCTGGGGCAATCCATTGCTTTTGCTGTGTCTCATGCTGACTAAAATTTTTAGAAAGCCAATTGTGGCGGAGTCAGATACACCTATCCCACACCATACAAAGTTATGGAAGCGAATCATTAAACGACTGACTTATCCGACTTTTTTTAAACTATTTAATTTGTTTTGTCCAGGAGGTGCAAGACAAGCTAAATATTTTGAATATTACGGTGTAAAGTCTGAGCGCATTATTCCAGTGCAAATGACGGTTGATATTGCTGGCATGAGGCAATATGTAAAAACATTGAATAGTAGTAATAGAAGGAATTGGCGAGTAAGTTATGGAATAGAGGAAAGCAACATTGTTTTTTTATACGTTGGTCGGCTTGTAGAACATAAAGGTTTAACTGATCTTATCTCTGCTTTTTGTAAGGTAGAAAATAAAGATGTTAGATTGCTTATTGTTGGTGATGGCCCAATGCGTCAGCAGATTGAAGATGTAGTGAGAGATAATAAAAAAATCTGTTATGCTGGCCGCCTTATTGATAAGGAATTAGTAGAAAATTTTTGTGCAGCTGACGTGCTGGTATTGCCATCGCATGTAGAGCCTTGGGGTTTGGTTGTGAATGAGGCTATGGCTGTAGGTTTGCCAGTGATTGTGTCTGATAGAGTTGGCTGTATTGATGACTTGGTTGTTCATAATGAAACAGGGATAATTGTGGAAGCTCAGAATGTTTGTGAGCTGCAGCGTGCAATAGAAGTAATGTCGGGTTGTTCAAAAAAACGTTCCGCGATGGGAAGGCAAGCTGAGATTAAGATCTCTGATTGGACATTAGAAAATGAGGCTAAAAAAATATGTCAAGCATGGCATCAGCTCCTGTCTTAATGAAAAAACGTATATTCCCATCTCTGCTAGTGCCTATGTCTGTTGCAATTTTATTAGCATCATCTATAACTTTTCTGCATATATTAGGGAATGCGCGTTTCTTTGTTCTCTTAACTTTTCTTTTCATTTTTATTATCAAGAAAAAAGTACTTCGACTTTTTGATGTGCAATTTGCCTTTGTTCTTTTTGTGTATCTGTTCTGGTGTTTTCTTACATCATTTTGGTCAGATATCCCTTTGCTTTCATTTATGAAAAGTGGTTTTTTTATTGTTACAGTGGTGACGCTTTATTGTGTGGGTGCGGACTGGGGAAAAATAAATTCGCGAGAAAAAGCTTTAGACTATCTATGGATGTTCGCATTGATTACTTTGATGACTGGTTTTTTGGGTAAAATTATTGGCGATCCAAATCAAACAAACATTCATGCCACCTCAAATCTAATAGAATATCAAGGTTTTTCAGGCGGGTCTAATATGTTTGGTTCTATGATGGGTATGTCTTTCCCTTTTCTGCTTTGGAAAATGTATAGTGCTTGGTTGAAAAAAGCTAATCGAGTTGTCTGGACATTTTTAGGAATAAGCTGTCTTTATTTTTTAATATTGTCCGTGTCCAGGTCCGCAATTTTGATGGTATTGGTGACAGGTTTATTATTTATTTTTGGTTTGAAACTATCTAAAAAAATTATTCTACTTTGTATAAGTGGATTTATAGTATTAAGTATTATAACAGTAAACCCATCTTCGTTCTTCAACATGATTAGCGTGACAAATGCGTATATTTATAAATCTGATAAGACAAATCTTTTTCAAAGTAGATTATCCGTGTGGCAATCCTCTTATGATGCTGCTTTAGAGGGGGGATGGTTTGGATTGGGGAGTGGCATAGCATTTGGAAAGACAGACTTTAATTTTGATCATGGACTTACTACTTCATCTTATGGAAGAGAAAAAGGGAATTCTCAGCTAGCTATAATTGAAGAAACAGGGATAGTCGGATTTATTTTGTTTTCAGTACTGTTGCTTGTTGTATTCTTCAGGCTTCTTAAATTATATATATATTCTAATAACTCAGAGCAAAGAATATTATTAAGTATAGTATCAGGAGCTTTGCTTGGAATGCTTGCTGAATCTGTATTTGAAGGTTGGTGGAGTGCTCCTGGAGCTGCAGAAACCATGTATTTTTGGTTGCTGGTTGGTGTCAGTAGGAGTTTAGGAACTACAACAAATCATCGACGGGTAAATTATGACACGCCTAGAATTGAAGCGTAGAATAGCAAAAATATGGCCTCGGGACTATTTTAGTAAAAAAATTATTTTACTGTATCATTCAGTAGGGAATAGTTTGTTGGGTATGCCTAAAGATAAGTTTCGAGATCAAATTAATTGGTTGACTGATCATTGTGTTGTGGTGCCACTGACAGAGCTTTTGGAGTCGAAGCCGAAATTAAATGATACGATTCAAGTTGCGCTGACATTTGACGATGGTTATCAATCTCTTCATGATCAAGTTGCACCAATCTTGATTGAAAAAAAAGTGCAGGCAACGGTATATATTAATACTGGTTGGATGGGTGAAGGTAGTGAGGGCCGTAAGTTATCAAAGCCAGAGCTAGGTCATTACCCAGATGAAGCATTTCTAACTTGGCAAGAGGTAAAAGCATTGTACGATGCAAAGTGGGAGATTGGCTCTCATGGAGTTAATCATTATAATTTTGCGCGCACTTCACCCGAACTCATGTACCAAGAGTTATCACAATCTAAACGTGACATCGAGTCATATCTTGGTGCGGAATGTTTGCATTTTGCGTATCCGTGGGGGCGACATTCAAGGCAAGTTAAGAAAGCTGTTAAGGAAATTGGATATAAGTATGCAGCTGCTGCCTGTCACGCAAGCATTAGTCCTCATGTAGATTTATACGCATTACCTCGAATGAATATAGAAACGACTTATAGCATTGCTGATTTTAAAAATATCCTGATGGGAAAATGGAATTACCTTGGACTCATCCATAAATTAAGGGGTATGTAATGTGAAGGTCCTCATCAATGCTATTTCAATTGAAACAGGCGGTGGGTTAGCTGTTTTGATACGTTTATTATCTGCGATGTCAAATGAAGAGACGGGGGCTATATGGTACGTTGCTGCTGATTCAAAAATTTTATCTCAACTTCCTAAGTCAGACAAAATAGTTGGAGTGCCTTATTCTTGGGTAAAAAAATCCCCACTGCATCATTTTTACTGGTATAAAGTAGAGTTGCCACGGTTGTTAAGAAAAGTAAATGCAGATATTTGCTTTTCTCAAACTAATTTTCTTCCAAGATCTAAGTTATCTTGTCCTACGCTTTTACTTGTTCAACATGCAGGTTATTTTTCAGAGAGATTTCATCAGTTATTTCTATACTGGAATAGGAAATATATAAATACTTTTATCTGGAAGCAAAAAAATAAATGGATTCGCCAGTCAATTAATGATGCGACTATCGTGACTGTACAAACGAATGCTCTTGCAACTATCATTTCGAATGAACTTAAAATACAAAAAGAAAAGATAGTTGTGATCCCTCATGGACCAGGGATTCTAAAAAATTTTGTATCACAACCTAAACCATTTCCAACAGATGATGTTATTCGAATTGGTTATATTACAAAATTGGGTGTTCAAAAGAATTTTGATGTGGCTATTAAGGCAGTTAGCTTGTTAAGAGATAAGGGTCTTCGAGTAAAGCTTGTCCTGACTTTAGATGAAAGGGATTTTAGTATGTCTCGCATGTTAGCGCATATTCAGAGTCAAATTCTTCAATATGAAGTAGCTGATATGATTGAAAATCATGGTGAAGTGAGTAGCATTGATGAGATAAAAAAATTATATGATTCTCTGCATCTCTTTATTTTTCCGTCGCTGTGCGAGTCTTTTGGGTTTACTCTTGTTGAAGCAATGACTATGGGGCTTCCTGTTGTTATTGCAGATACAGAAAGTAACTGTGAGGTGGCGGGAGTAGCTGGCGAATCTGTCCCTGCAGAAAACGCAGAAATATTAGCAGACAAGATATATCAAATTATTAATAACAAAGCGCTATACATTTCGGCGTCTGAAAAGAGTATTGGTCGATCACAGGATTTTTCATGGGATAAAACGGGTAAGGATATGATAAAAATAATGCGGCAAATGGTAAAAAATATAGAGTAGATATTTTTTGCGGTAGGTTATCAATTGGAGCTTGAATGAAAAAAAAACTTGTGGTTGTTATTCTCAGCTATAATGAATCAATTCATATTGAACGTGCGATTAATAATGTTTTAGGGTGGGCTGACAAAGTAATTGTTTTAGATTCTTATTCAGAAGATGACACTGCTAAAAAAGCTGAGTCATTAGGAGCTGAAGTTATTTTTAGAAAATTTGATAATTATAAAAATCAGAGGGAGTACGCGATTGAATATTCTAAAAATCAGACTGAATGGTTATTTTTTTTAGATGCTGATGAGTATTTAACGGATGACCTAAAGGTAGAGATAAAGAATGCAATAATGAATATAGGTGTCGATGGTTATTATATGGCGATACGTTTTATTTTTATGAATAGGTGGATTCGATGGGGTGGATATTACCCAACTTATTTCATGAGATTATTTCGACCTGAGCAGGCTACTCTTCGTGGAATAGTAAATGAGCATGTTAAAATTATGGGGAACACACAATATCTTAAAAATGAGTTTATTGATCATAATCTAAAAGGCATTAATTATTGGATTGACAAACATAACCGTTATGCAACTTTAGAAGCCAGGGCGTTATTGGATTTCAAAAGTAATAATATGGAACCAATTAACGTTAGATTGTTTTCAGGTCAAACTGAACGAAAGCAGTGGTTACGATATAAAGTATGGAATAAATTGCCTCTGGTTATTCGGCCATTTATTTATTTTATTTACCGATATTTTTTTAAGTTAGGCTTTTTAGACGGAAAAGAAGGCTTTGTTTATCATTTTTTACAAGGCTTTTGGTTCTGGCTTTTGATTGATATAAAGTATGTTGAATTGAAAAATAAAAAATGAATTGGTCTAAGTCATGTGTGGAATAGCAGGTTTCTCAGGACATTTTACATTACAGCTACTGCAGAAAATGGCATCGCTGATTTCTCATCGTGGGCCGGATGACGCAGGCGATATTATTCTCAGTTCTGAAAATAATCTTGTAGGTTTTGCGCATCAACGCTTATCTATTATCGACTTATCTGCAGAAGGTCATCAGCCGATGACTGTTCGTTGTATATGTTGTCAGGGTGCTGAGTATTTGAAGCCAGAGCATAAATTGTGGCTGACTTATAATGGTGAAATTTATAATTATAAAGAGTTGCGTAGAGAGCTTGAGGCTAAGGGACATCAGTTTTCCAGTCAGACTGACTCAGAAGTGTTAATACATTTGTATGCGCAATATGGTCTTTCAATGCTAGAGAGATTAAATGGAATTTTTGCTTTTGCTTTGTATGATGGCCGTAGGAGTGGTCAGATAGGCAGTATACATCCGGGCGATGTTCTGTTAGCCCGAGATGGTGTAGGAGCAAAACCACTTTATTATAGCCAAACAACCTCTGGATTTTTATTTGCATCAGAATTAAAAGCGTTATTAGCAAATCCTGAATTACGACGAGATATTGATTTAACTGCTATCCATTATTACCTTGCTTATCTCTGGTGCCCGGGTGAGCAAACTGCATTGCAGTCAATAAAAAAATTTGAGCCAGGAGAGGCTATGATCATTCATAATGGCCAAATAACAAAACGCTGGCATTACTATGATTATCCTTATGGAAGGCAACATCTGGATCTTACTGAAAAAGAAATATGCTTAGAATTGGACGAGCGCCTGACTAAAGCAATTTCACGTCAACTGATT
>JABDBD010000033.1:0-1167 GCA_013288815.1 Gammaproteobacteria bacterium
CAGCTCTTTGAAGTTCTTGCTCCTTACTTACCTTTAAAAAAGTTAATGCACTGGAATCCAAGCATCAAGATCACTTTTAAAGAAAATCCAAAAGTATTTCAAATTTTGGAAAGACCGCCGCATAACATAATTATGATTTCACCTGTATCAGCATTGAATGCAGAAAGTGTTTTACTGTTACTTGCAGGTCAAGATGAATTTGCAAAGGAAGAAATGAAAAAAAATTTAGAATTGGAGTTCGAGAGAAAAGAACATCTACATAACAAACGTTATGGTTTTTGGGAAAAAAATGGTGCGGAATTAATGCGAGCTATGTATGGAGTAAGCGAAGAAGGCGCCCCCCGCCCTCTTCACTAACCTGATTTTTTTTAATGATGATGGTTCCAGCTTACACTCACATCATTACTATGAGAGCTAGAGTCGTGATGTGATGAACTGTCATGACTCGGTGCAGGATCATGGTGCGTTGACTGAGACCAGGAAACACTAACATCATTATTTGAATGGTGATGTGATGGATGTGTATGCATAGGCTCTTGGCTTGGTTGAGACCATACACTAGAAGAAGCTACATAGGGTTGAGGATAGTAGCCACTGCTATAACTACCCGCATAACTGTCTGATACATTAATGACTGTTGTAGGTACAGCAACAGCACTTGCTGCAACACGATAAGGTGGTGGTGCATAACCGACAGAAGGTAAGATAGTGGCGGTGCTTGAGTAAGAAGCATTGCTTCTATTGCAATAAGCGCTAATACAACATCCGACTATGACAACGCCTGCAATGCAACCTAAGACGATAAATGCAGTGTTGCTGGAGCTTCCGCCAGTGGGTTGAGACGCATAATATTCATCGCATAATGTTTTCATTGCTTGATTCATACAGGTCATGAAGTGATTAGATAACGTTTTTCCCATTTCAACACTAATATCTACCATCGGACCGAACGTATCACCTTTTTTACACTGAGGGTCATCAGATTCATTTTGGAAAAGTAATCGTGAAGAGTCTGACAGAATGCTCTGGCAATCAGACATTAACTGACTGCGGATATGTGGAAAATCATTTGCGTTATAATCAATTTGATAATTTGTTCCTGTCTCTGGCTCATAAGCATAAACTCGTTCAGCATCAACAGCTAATGCTTGATGTATTGCGCCTAAC
>JABDBD010000033.1:1177-25977 GCA_013288815.1 Gammaproteobacteria bacterium
AAACAATATCAAGTAAGCGCGATTTGCGCAAGTCGTAGTTTAGTTAAGGGACTAATGGGTTGTGTAGATTCAGTAGTCTGTGTTTCTTTTTTGCCAAAATAATGTTGAAAGAATGATTTTCCATTTTCTATCTGTTTTCTGATGGATGATAGTGTCCTATTAATAGCCATTGCGAAATCTCACTTATATAATTTTGAAAATCGAAATATACCAGTGAAATCTTAAGATTCAATTAAAACTAATTTTATAATCTAAAAGAAGGCTTTAAATCTTCCTCCGTAAGCAAAGCAGCTGATTGAGCATGATTCTGTGCTGCCTCGTGCGTGTTTGATTCCTGCTCTTTTAGAGAGTTGCGTAATGAAAATTTCATATGAATCTTTTCAAGATCGATACGTAATGTGAAAATTTGATGATGAGGAAATGGATGATGTAAGTCATGCTTCAAGTCAAATAAATAAATTAATCGTGAGAGTGCTAACTTAACTTCTTGCATAGAAAAATTTCTACCGACACATTGTCTGGGCATAAATCCAAATGGAAAATGTTCATAGTCATTGAATTTTTTTTCTAAGAAACGTTCTGGTCTAAATTGATCAGCATCGTCACCCCAAATTGATTGTAGCCTATGCGTAATGCGTGGAGAAATAATAATGAGGTCATCTTGTTTGACATGTCCTGCCGCGATTGGAAATGGATTGGCAACTTTAAAAACCATGTCAGGTATCGGTGGATATAATCGTAATACTTCATTTAATACAGCGTTTAAGTATGGCATGTTTTCAAAATCTTCATGCTGCCATTCTTGTGGCGCTGAATTTTTAGCAGAGATTTCTTGATGGACTTTATCTAAAATATCTTTATGACTCGAATCGCCGAGTAATAACAAGCTCATTAATAATAATTTTGCTGTTGTTTCATGACCTGCGACTAAAAACTGGGTGATCTCGTACACAATATTTTTTGAATATAAATCCAAATCGGCTTTATTACCATCTTCATTCAGCCAATTGCTAGTTGATAAGATATTGTCTGCATTTGGCTTAATAACTTCTTCGCGTAATACAGTAAAGCCCTCATCTAATAATGTCTGTAAGTGGGACTTATAAAAATATTTTACGAAAGGTAGGTATTCATTGATAATTTGATTCGTAGGATTGGCAATCGCAATTGTTGCTGAAGCAATAATTGCAGAAATTTTTTCTTTAACACTTTCATCTATATGTTTTAACCCAAGCTTTGTTTGGCCAATCATATCCATCGTAATGGAGTTAGCAAATTGTTCTAAATTATCAATAGAATAATTATTTTTAACAATGGTTGTAATAAACTTATTGGAAATATCTTGCATGGTAGCAACATTTTTTTGTAAAGAGGTCGCTGAAAACAGTGTTTTTAAAAAACGAGTGCGCGAATGAACCCAATCAGGCGATTGATAAGGCGCGTTAAAAATAGTGTTTGGACCAAAAAATAATTTGAATGATCCAGTTGTATCATGAAAATAAATATTTTGTTTGTTTTCAAGAATAGTAGATTTTATATCATCAGGTTTCGTTAATAAAACAGCTATGCGTGTAGGGCCGAAACGCCAATGAGCTATACCGCCTATGTTTTTTTTAGCAACGGGCGCGGCTTGCTCGATGAGAATTCTGTCAACTCCTCTGCCGTCGTCACTAAATAGTTCGCTAGCTTTTCCCCAGAATAAATCACCTTCAATGAATGATTCATTGGGAAATTGCATTTCAGCTACCGAGAAAACGCGTGGTAATACAGAGCGATTAAAAAAATGGATGGCTTTCCAAGTGTATTGAGAGCAACGATTCTGGCAATGGTTATCTGAATCTTCTACTAAAGTTTTAGTATCTTGAGAATGTGAATCAGAGCGAGAATTCATTAACACCGCCTCCGTGTGATGAAATAACTAATGAGTAGCGAATGGTCAATATGTTAACGAATATCAAGCTCAAAATCAATTAAGAATGTTTATTCAGAATTCTTAAACATTTCATGGATAGTTGGCATATCTCGCCAGTTCTGCATAAATCGTTTCATTTCATGTTTTATTGTTTTTTGTAACGTAAGCTTGGAAGTATGCTCCCGCATTCCATCTAAATCAATTAAAACTGGGTTTTGATCTAGTATCAAAATGTTTGTCTTTTTTAAATCACCGTGTGTTGTTCGTATCATTTCAAGCTTTTTAAAAAGGAATAATATCTTTTTTGCGACGTTGGGTTGGTTGTCGGCATTGTGTGGGTTCGCAAAATAGCTTCCTGCATCGATGCCATCAATGTATTCCATTAATAAATAGGATGTTCCACGCAGACCCAAAAAACGATTTTCAATAAACGCGATGGGTTTTGATGTGGCTATATCTAATAGCCGCAGACGTTGACCGTAAATCCAACCCATTACTGCTCGTGTAGGCCGCAAACATCTGCGTAACCAATGCCAGCTATTTTTTATATTATAGCGTTTAATAATATAGTTTTTATTCGCTATCCTAATTTTAGCAACGGTTGTCGTGCGACCTGCTTTTAGAATCTCACCGTGGATAAACATGTCATCAGGTTGGTTTAAATACTGTAAAAGCTCAGGTGTTTCATGAGTTCTATCATATATTTTCGTTTGCGAGAATTTTTTTTCACAAACAAAATCCGAGCAAGTGCGCATAATTTTTTTTCGAAATTGATGCCAGCGTGAATTCTGATAATGCTGAATCTGTTTTTGTATCTTAATAAAATCTTTTTCTTTTACTAACCATCCGCGTGCATGTGCATAGGTTTGATAAAGTAAATAAAATAATTTTTCTCGACCAACGCCTAGTTGTGAAAAGAATAAAGCTAAATTGCGCATGCTTTTTTCTTTTGATAAAGGCTTCAAAAATATTTCGATTGCACCGCCGTCAATGGTGTAGATGTTCTTCTTTTGTAGTAAGAAATTTTTAAAATGCAAGTCGTGTTGTAATATACCTAACACATGCTGCGTTGCTAATTCAATACTCATGGCCTGTAATGGAGTGACAAGTTCTTCTATCGTTTTTTTAGTCTGCCAAAGATGATCTAGGCTGGTGCCTTTTATCTTTTCAAAAATTAAAACATGAATATGTTTGTTTTTCGCTGTGCCCTTATAATAAATTGCGGGAGTTAACACGGCGGCGTCCAATAATGATTTTATTCCATTGTAGTCGCGCGAAGCATGCCTTGCTGCATGGTAGGATTCATAAAATATTTTTGCAACGACTTCTTTTCCACCCCAGCGTCCAAAGGCAACTAATCGTTTCCCAGTTAATATTCTAAGAATGGTATGGCAGACTAAAATATCATGGTTGTCGATGAGCGTTAATTGAAAAGCATGTGTGCTCTTTGAATTGAGCTGACGCAATTCTTTTAATGAAATTTCTTGAGGAGAAGAATTTTCAGTTTTGATGGTTTTGATAGAGTCTATCACCACGGCTCTTTACCTGCTTCCAAAATGTATTTTCAGTTTTCAATAAACTACGTAATGATTGCTTGCGATATTCCCTGATAAAACGCAATAAATCACGAGATGTTAGACCAATATCTTTGCTTGAAAAATATAATCCAGCTAAATCTTTAATGACCCATCGTTTTGGAGTTTGACTGCGTATTTGTGCACGGTGCAAGTCAATTAAATATAATTTTAACTGAGGGAGAGATTTAAGACACAACAGAAAATGGCAAATATAAAAATCACGATGATTAATTCCATTTTGATGAAGTGTTCTGGCGATCTGCGCTACCTTCCTAATGAGATTGTGTTTTAATGTTATATTGGGAGCTAGATCTTTCCAGTGCTGACAAAAATCTTCTAAGCTGACAACATCTGTCAACTCTTCTGTGAGTAAAAATGATTTTAGAGATGCTGGGTTTGATCCTCGCTGTCCAAAAGCTACTATTTGTAGTGAAGGAATATTTAATTTTTTTAGCAACTCTAGAGCGACGAGTTCATTTTTCGCGCCTAAAATAGGTACTCGGAGTTGAGTTAAGTTTTTAAAAATTTCTTTCCAGCCTACACCAAAATGTTGTTTGAGAAAATAATGCTGATTTCCGAGGGTAATTCGTTGCGTACGCCGACCTTCGAGTTCGCGAAATACTTCGCCTCGCAATGCCATGACTTGATCGAAGAGATCTTTGTCGGCTTCAAAATATTGTTGTAAAGATGTTGTTATGATTAATTCCACGCTACCAACTACTTTTTCAATGACTCCAAAAAATCGACAGCTTGCTGAGGCAAGCTGTAAATATCTGTTTTTATTGCAAAATTTATTCCATTCTGTTTCCATTCAGAATGCTGAGACGATGATAACATATTTTCGAGCATTTTATTGAATTCACATTGCTGGAAGGGTGATGATAAAACTACCCCAGCATTAGCTTCTTTAATGAAATGGGCATAGCCGCAGACATCTGTTGTGAGTACAGGTAACCCAGATGCAAGAGCCTCTAACAATACCGTGCCTGTGTTTTCATTGTAAGCAGGATGAAGTAGCAGGTCTGCACCTAATAAAAAACGCGGAACATCATCACGTCCACCTAAAAAAGTTAGCTGATTTGCCATACCTAAACGTTTTGCTTGGCGTTCAAATGGCTGGGAATTATCTTTTCCTATCACCACTAGTCGAGTACGATTTTTTAAATGCGAAGGCAATGAAGAATAAGCAAGAAGTGTTCTATCCAGTCCTTTTGTTTTAAAACCTGAGCCTACCATTAATAATAGAAATTCATCGGGTTTTATGTGAAGTTCCTGACGTAACATGTTGCGGATGTCAGCAGAATTTTCAGGCGCAATTCTGTCTCTTGCGATCCCCGGTGGTAAAAGATGAAATCGATGAGAAGGTGTTTGGTAATAAGTTTGATACTCGATTTGCTGGATTTCAGATAATAATAAAATGTGAGTTGACGATGTTTTTGAAAATATAGCTTCTTCATACATAACGGAATGACGAAAACGACTGGTTAATCGATATATCCAACTTCTAGATTGGCGAGCTTTTGATTGATAACAAGTATCTGCTGCATAATAAACATGTAAGCCAGGCATTTTGTTAAAGCCCACAATCAAATCATAATGTTTGTTTTGTAAGATGGGAGAAACTTGTCTAACAAAGTCTTCACGTTGGGTGTGATTTTGAAATCCTTTTGAATGGATGATATGTACATCAAAACCAGCCTCGACTGGACCATCCCAATTCATAGTGTAGACATCAATTCGATGGCCGCGAGAAATACATTCTCGCGCAATTCTTAAGAAATCTCGCTGTAATCCGCCATAAGGAAAATAATGGAAAAGGCAAAAGGCTAGTTTCATATATCTTTTACTCAGATTTATATATCTTTTACTTTTGTTGTAATGCCCAATCATAAGTTTCTTTTAAAATAGGATCATTAGACAATTCTAATTGGTTTATTTCGGGTATGAATTCCTGAAATTTAAGGAGTCCAATAGTATAAACAATAGCGGCACTGATTGCGGAAATATAGTAATGTCTTCTATTTTCAAGAATCATTTTCAAAATCGTTATTAGTTCATTCTGGCTAATATGTGAATCGCTAGCGTGAATCGATTCTTCGGTTAAGACAGATAAAATAGTTTGTCTATCGAGGGGTGTCAGTATTTCAGATAATATTTCAATGGCATAACTTTTTGTATCGGCTTCGGGAGATTCAAATCCATTTTTGGCTGTTGTGATAGCAGTATATGGATAACTAAAAGAAAGCAATAAAAAAATTCGATGTTGAGATAATTCAATTTCTCGTTTAATAAATCCCTGGATTAACGAAGTTCCTTCATACTTAGCAAGAGTCTCTTCTGTCTTTTTTAATTGCGCAATAGAGCAAGTTTCGTTTTCTAAACGCTGGCTGACTAAGGAAAGATAATGAGATGTTTTAGCTTGGTATTGCTTCAAGTTTAGGGTTTGTAATATTTTAGAATAGAGATTTTGATTGTCACTACTAAAGTGATGTAACAAAAATTCTTGCGTATCAGGTAATGGTAAAATAGATATTGTTCTTATCAGTGAGTATTTTTGTTCGTCGGTATAATCATTGAAATGAGATTTTAAAAATGTGATTAAATGCTTGGCTTGATGTGCTAATGCTTCACGAGCGTAGTCAGAAATGTTTGGCAAGATACAATTCTGAATCAAAATAGGATACAGATTTTCATTTATAATACTATGAATTCCGTCGCACGCAGCGATTCTGACATCACTATTTGTATCTAAAAGTAATTTTTCTAACATCGCATCGTTCTGACCATCATGCATATATTGTAATAGATAAGCGGCCATGACTCTATCTTGTGGGTCAGTCGATTCTGATAACAGTGCCATGAAATTTGTTAGAATTTTTTTATTGGCATGAGGAAGCGCTTTTGAAGGAGTGCTGGTTATTTTGTTAAAATATTCAGTAAATAATTCCGGTGATAGCCCGTTTAGTTTTTGCAATGTTACTAGACTTAATGCAAGTATTTTTTTGTTTGTTGTTTTGCCCATGAGCAATTTAATTTTTTCGCTTGCTTCCTTAATTTTGTATTGATTAATTTTTTCTAATACAAAAAATATAATTTGAGATTCTTTTTCATTTAAGAAGGTGTCAATTTTTTCTAAAAGTATTTGCGTAAACATTTTTGTATTAATGTTTTCTAACGTGTTGAGTGCATAAATAACTTCACTTGAGTAAGAGCTGTTTAAATAATTTTTCAATAAATTGATATTTTCCTTGTCGGTCATTTGATGAGTTGTGTTGAATAATTCACGTTTCGCTAATGCTTTCATGAGTGCACGGAAATATTCTTTTCTTAATATTGTCATCACAATTACTTCAGATGAGCAGATAAGCAATAGCATCATCGATAAGCTTGTGACGGTTAAGCCAAACAGATTTGTAATGCCAACCATAATGATACCAATGATACCTGTGGCCAAAGGGGCAATGGTTGTGTCGCTTTGGCTTGAAATCCACGTGCGAACTGTAGGATGTAAGGGCTGAAACAAAAGTAATATGCCTTGTTCAGTTCCAGTTGTTGCAATCATTTCATTAAACAGTCTGGCAAAAATAATAATTCCAAATATGAGAATGGCATAAAAAGGAAATAAATTAAGCATGGAAATAATAATCAGTAAGCTGAGAAGTGTAGTGGGAAGAATGAGGAGTGTAGATATTAAGCCAATTTTTTCAAATGACCGACTTAAACCCCAGGCACCTATAAAAATGCTAAAACCACCGCAGACAGCAAAAAATATACCTAGAAAGCTCGCAATTTTTTGTTCATTGACAAGATATTGTTTTAATTGGACATTAAACAGTACATCAAGCGTATTGTACTCGAACATGACTAACATGATGGTCATGAAGACTAATAAAATATAGCGATTTTTAAGTGCTTGTACCATTGTCATTTTTTTGGGTGTTTCTTCTTCTGAATGAGCATGATCACTATGATTAGAATGGAAGCGATGTCGATTAATGCTAGCTATTTTTATCAGAACCAAAAAAGCAGAGATAAACATCGCAGCTGTGACTAGAATAATATGGTTTACACTGATAAATAGAGCGGCTATGGGTGTTATAAAACCCGTGGTGATAATTCCTATTCCTTGACTAGCGCTAAGTACTCCAAAAATTCGTTTGCCCTGTTGCAAGGTAAATATTTGACTGACCAAGCAGGCGACTGTTAAATTTCCGAAACTATAACCTAGTCCTGATGAGGCAACCAATCCTATTGCGATGTATTTATTGGTGCTGCCTTCGAGTAAAATCCAAAAAATAATTAATATGGATGCCAGCAGCAGCAATACAGCAGATAATAACTTAACTAAGCTTGTTCGACTTTCGTAATAATCAAATATTCTTCCTGTAATAAGTGTGAATGCGGCAGTTCCCATGTAAATATAAGGCAGCAAGTCTGTTTTGAAGTGGGAAAGAAATAATGAGATAGGTACTGTTAATAAAAAATTTTGTGCGCCACCCACAAAAAAGGTAAAAAGACAGCACCAAAATACAGCATACATTTCATTATGCTTAATGCGCAGAACGCGTAACCAAGTATTTTTTTGTAAAATAGTCATCATGGCGACCCTTAGGGGGTGGAGCGTGTTTTGCTGACTTGTTCGCTGATGGAGCGAACTCGCTGGCAGAGAACTTGAATAATGCCTTTGGATAATCCTACATGTAAATCCATGAGTTCATAAATCAATGAATGACTGAGGGTTAGGAAAAACGAATCTTCTAACGCTGTCACAGAGGCGATACGTTTAGAAGGTGAAAGAGCTGCAAGCTCCCCAAATACTTCTCGTTCTCCCATTTCTGCAATCAATCGATCACCATCATGAACGGATATTTTTCCAGTGACGATAATATACATCATGTCACCTAATTCACCTTGTTTAAGAACAAGCTCGCCTTTGTTAGCTCGTTGTTCCTTCATTTGATGGGCAACAGCTAGTAAGATTTCATCAGGCGTTAACTTGAAAAGAGTCACAGATTTTAAAATCAGCATCCTTTCTAGTGTTATCATGTGAAGAGTTCTCCAGTGCTTGATTAAAACAGATGCCTTGAACTTGGGTTAACGATACTCTATATCAAAAATCCTACTAGCTTTTTGTGGTAATAGAGCGTTAATCTTATCATTCTTTAGTCGTTATCGATCGTCTTCATTGTGTTTTCAATCCAATCTTTGGTTAATTGCAACACTTCTTCAGGTGTGCGACCTTGCGGCTCAATTATGGGGCCAAACACAAGGTGTATCGTGCCGGGATATTTCATAAATTGTTTGCGCGCCCAATAACGCCCAGCATTATGTGCTACGGGTAAAATGGGATATCCAGTCTCAACGGATAGCCGAGCGCCTCCTATTCGGTAGTGGCCTACTTGTCCGGTTGGGATGCGTGTGCCTTCTGGAAAGACTAATATCCAACGGCCTGCTGCTAAATATTTTTTTCCTTGCCTAATCACTTGTGACATTGCATTGGATCTGTCGCTTCTATTAATGACAATAGGATCCGTAACCCATAATCCCCATCCAAAAAAAGGAACCCAGGCTAACTCTCGCTTTAGGATAATAGCAGTTTGATTAAAATGCCCGGGTAAATAAAACGTTTCCCAAGCAGATTGATGCTTGCTCATAATAATCCCAGGCTTGTCACGTGGAATATTTTCTAATCCTTCTATTCGATAATTGACATGACAAATAACTTTTAATAACCAGATGACAGAGTTCGTATAGAACATTACGGTTCTGTGTCGGTAGCGTAATGGTAATGGGGAAACGAGTAGACAAATAAAGCTATAAAGCATCGTGTAAGTGGGGAAAATAATTCCAAAAATAAGAGATCGAATAATTTGAGAAAGGCTAAGTTTTTTTTTCATGTAATTACCTGTCGACACGTTGAGAAAGAATAATATCCACAGCATGAGCTAGATCTCTATACTGAGGAATGATAGCTAGGTCAGGATGATTCTCAATGGTTTTAGTACCATTTCCTGTCATGACTAAAATCGGTTGGCATCCAGCGGATTGAGCTGCTCGAATATCAGCTACTGAATCTCCTATAAAAAAAGTATCGCCAAGATTGAGAGAATATTTTTTTTGAATCTCGAGTAATAATCCAGGATTCGGTTTGCGGCATTGACACTTTTCATCGGGATGATGAGGACAGAAAAAAATTTCTTCGATAGCTCCACCCGCTTCATTTACTGTACGTATTAATTTTTCGTGTATAGAGTGCAAAGTGTTTAAGTCATAAAGTCCTCGGGCAACACCCGATTGATTCGTCGCGATAATAACTCGATAACCAGCGCGATTTAATTTCGCAATGGCTTCTAAGCTTCCAGGAATAGAGATCCATTCATCAGGTGATTTGATATAATAATCGGAGTCGTAATTAATGACACCATCGCGGTCTAAAATAATAAATGACATGTTATTTTAACTAACTCCTTTTGAGATATTGCAAACTATTTGTCAGTAACCAACAAAGCCACATCGGCAACTTGCAAAAACAGTCCTCGTAATTTTATCAATATCAATAAACGGTTTTCTCTGCGTTGCAAATCCTCTGTCATGACCATGACATTTTCAAAAAAATCATCGACAGCATTTCTTAAGCTGGCTAAGTGAGACAATATATCTTGGTAACTTGCCTCCCGAGATAATTCTTCAATAGAGTGTTCTTGCGCTTCTATTTGTTGTGTTAATGTGTTTTCTGCCGGAAATTCAAATAATGTTTTATCAATTTGTTTTAAGTTAATTTCGGTTTCCTGTTTTGCTAAAAGGTTGGTAACGCGTTTGTTCGCAATTGCTAGCGACTCTGCTTCCGGTAATTTTTTAAAATTATGCACGGCTAACATTCGACAGTGCAAATCATAAGGTTTTGTAATTCCCAGCGCAGCGACTGCTGAAAAAATGTCAGGCGTCATTCCGAGGTCGTGATACCATGGCTTTAATCTGTCCCACATAAAGTTCATCACATCGTCGACGACGTTTGTATTTTTTAATGTTACCTTGTAATTTTGAAAAGTATTTGTTAGTAACGTTTTCAAATCCAAATCAATTTTATTTTCAATGAGTATGCGCAGAACGCCTAATGCTGCACGACGCAATGCAAATGGATCTTTATCGCCAGTGGGCGCTTGATGAATGCCAAATATTCCGACTAAGGTATCGAGTCTATCAGCAAGAGCAACAATATTACCTAATTTTGTTTTTGGTAATGCATCGCCAGAAAAACGCGGCATATACTGTTCTTTTAACGCAGTAGCGAGAGCCTTTTCTTCACCATCATGAATAGCATAGTAATAGCCTGCAATGCCTTGTAATTCTGGAAACTCACCAACCATTTCCGTTGTTAAATCTGCTTTTGCTAATAAACCTGCACGCGATGCAGTGTTAGTATTTTCATTAATCTGTTTGGCAATGAATCCAGATAGTGTTGATATTCTTTCTGCCTTATCGAATAAAGTCCCTAGTTGAGCTTGAAACACGACATTTTTTAAATTTTCCACACGATCGACTAAGCGATTTTTTTTATCCGTTTCATAAAAAAATGCAGCATCGGCTAGGCGTGCTCGCAGTACTCGCTCATTCCCAGCGATGACTCGTGAGATATCGTTGGATTGAATATTGCTGATGGTGACAAAGTGAGGCAGCAGCTTATCATCTTGATCCATGATGGGAAAATAACGTTGATGATCTTGCATTGCTGAAATTAAAGCTTCTGCTGGTACATCTAAAAAAGATTTGTCAAAATTTCCAATCACTGCAACCGGCCATTCAACCAAACCGGTTACTTCGTTGAGTAAGGCATCGCTCATGACAAGCTGTATGTTTTCACCCAATGTTTTTTTTGTTAACGTGAGTGCTTGCGAGCGAATCATTTCTTTTCTACGCGCAAAATCAGCAATGACAAAACCTTCTTTTTCTAACACGTCTAAATAGGCTGCTGGATGTGATATGGAAAGTTGTTTTGTACAATGTGCGCGATGTCCGTGTGTTTTTCGTCCTGACGATAAGCCTAAAATAGTCGATTCAACAATTTCATTTCCATAAAGCATGATGATTGATGTGACTGGCCTGACAAATTCATACGGATGATTTCCCCAGCGCATACGTTTTGGAATAGGTAATGCAGCGAGTGATTCCTGAATAATGGTCGGTAAGAGTTGCGTGACTTTTTTTCCAGGCACAATTTGTTTGTAGCCTACCCATTCACCTTGATTGTTTTTAATTGTCATCAATTGGTCAGGAGTGATGCCGCATGATTTTGCAAAGCCTATGCATGCGGGTGTTGGGTTGCCACTGGCATCAAATGCAGATTGCAAAGCAGGCCCGCGACGTTCTATCTGTGTCTCAGGTTGTTCTTCAATGACATCTTTTGCTAATACGGCTAGGCGTCTAGGCGTTGCAAAAAATTCAGCATTTGAAAAAACAATATTTGTTTGTTTGAATCGCGATTCAATTTCTTTTAAAAAATTTTCTGCTAACGATTTTAATGCTTTTGGCGGTAATTCTTCCGTGTGTATTTCGACTAAAAAATCCGCGCTTTTTGCGCTAGGAGTATCAAGCATGAGTTTTTTCCTGCAGTAATGGGAAGCCTAATGCTTCACGGGCTTCAAAATAACGTTCGGCAACTGCTTTTGCTAGGCGACGAATTTTTAAAATATATTGCTGACGTTCTGTGACTGAAATCGCTCGTCTTGCATCAAGCAAATTAAATGTATGTGACGCTTTCAACACCATTTCATAAGCGGGTAAAGCTAGTCCAATTTGACAAAGGCGTTGGCTTTCTTTTTCATAATCATGAAAGTGTTGTAATAATATGTCTACGTTGGCTTCTTCAAAATTATATTTAGACATTTCAACTTCATTTTGATGGAAGACATTGCCATAAGTGACAATACCATTGGGTGTTTTACTCCAAACAAGATCATAAATATTATCGATACCTTGTAACGACATGGCCAATCGTTCAAGACCATAGGTTAATTCGCCGGTAACGGGTTTGCATTCCAGGCCACCGACTTGTTGGAAGTAAGTAAACTGCGAAATTTCAAGGCCATTTTGCCAAACTTCCCAACCTAAACCCCATGCGCCCAGAGTGGGTGATTCCCAGTTGTCTTCCACAAACCGAATATCTTCTAATAGCAAATCGATACCTAATGCTTTCAATGAGCCTAAATAGAGCTCTTGTATATTGTCTGGCGAAGGTTTCAAGACGACTTGAAATTGATAAAAGTGTTGAACTCGATTGGGATTATCACCATAACGCCCATCGGTAGGTCGTCGACTAGGCTGTACATAAGCTGCATGCCATGGTTCAGGACCAATCGCACATAAGAAAGTCGTTGGATGAAATGTCCCGGCACCCACTTCCATGTCCAGCGGTTGAATCAGTGTACATCCTTGCTCGACCCAGTAAGCCTGGAGCGTGGCGATCATTCCTTGTAAGGTTTTTACATCATAAATATTATTTTTCATACGGTACTCGTCTAATGAAGGCGCAATTATATCCAAATGTGAGGTAATAGGTAAGCAGTGATTTTTTTTAGATAGTGCATTGACTCATGGCAATTGCATTAAAAATTACGAGAAATCATACTATTTTGTGGTTTTGTCATTCCCGCGTAGGCGGGAATCCACTCTGCAGTAAGCTCAAGCAAAGCCTGAGAATACATAACAATGGATTCCCGCCTACGCGGGAATGACAGAAACTGTATAATTTTCAATACGATTACCATGCACATGCATTAACGTATTTCTCAGATCATGCTATGCTAATTGTTAAATTCCTATCACAAGAGAAATAATATGGAAAACCCCCTCTTAGCTGAGTCTACATTGCCCATTTTTAGTAAAATTATTCCTGAAAAACACATAAAACCCGCCATTACCGAAGTTATTAAGCGCAACAAAAAAGAGTTGACTGCTATTCTGTCGAAATATAGCGAGTTTACGTGGGATAATTTAATGGCTCCCCTGGATGAAATGCACGATAGACTAACAAAAGCTTGGTCACCTATTAGTCATTTGCATAGTGTGAGTGAATCGGAAGCGTTACGAGAAGCTTACAATGATTGCCTACCACTCATAACGGCTTATCACACTGAATTAATGCAAAACTCACAGCTCTTCAAGGCTATTCAGTCATTGGCAGACAGTCCCCACTATCAACAATTAAATGACAGTCAACGTAAAGTGATTACGAACGAATTAAGAGATTTCAAATTGTCTGGAGTGAATTTATCAGCTGAGAATAAAGCACGTTTTGCTGAATTACAAAAAGAATTGAGTCGGTTGACGACTCTGTTTGGCGAGAATGTATTAGATGCAACTCAAGCTTGGACGCTTCATGTCACTGAAGCATCTGAGTTAAAAGGCTTACCAAAACAAGATATAGAATTAGCCGCACAAACAGCTGCTCAGCAAAAAATGACGGGTTGGGTTTTTACACTCGAATACCCCTCTTACTCAGCTGTCATGAAGTTTTTAGAAAGCCGAGAGTTGCGTAAGCAAATGTATATCGCCTACTCCACTCGTGCATCCGATCAAGACCCCATGGCAGGTAAATGGGATAATACCTTAGTGATGGCGGATATCCTGCGCGCACGTCATGAAATGGCTAATTTATTAGGATTCCAGAATTATGCAGTCTATTCGCTTGCCATAAAAATGGCAGATTCACCCGAGCGCGTTCTTCATTTTTTAAATGATCTTGTTAATAAATCAAAAAAAGCTGCGGAAAGAGATGTACGTGAACTGAGAGAATTTGCTGCGCAAACAGATCATATTCAAACGTTAGAATCATGGGATGCTGCATTTTATACGGAAAAATTACGTCAACAAAAATACGATATTTCACAAGAAGAATTAAAGCCTTATTTTCCGGCAGATAAAGTGATTGCTGGTTTATTTGATATCGTGAATAAACTGTATGGTATTCAAATTCGAGAAAAAAAAGGTGTTGATACGTGGCACAATGATGTTAAATTTTTTGAAATAGTTGATCGTGAAAATCAATTTCGCGGTAGTCTTTACATGGATTTATATGCGCGTCCGCATAAGCGCGATGGTGCTTGGATGGATGAATGTAAAGTGCGAAGACGGTTATTGGATGGCAGTATTCAAGATCCAGTTGCATTTTTAACGTGTAATTTTACTCGAGCTGTCGATGATCGCCCCGCGTTGCTGACACAAGATGAAGTGGAAACATTATTTCATGAATTCGGGCATTGCTTACACCATCTTTTAACGAAAATAGATTGCCCAACCATATCGGGTATCAATGGCGTGCTGTGGGATGCAGTAGAATTTCCCAGCCAAATTATGGAACATTGGTGCTGGGAAAAACAAGCAATTGATATCATCTCCGGACATTATAAAACTGGAGAACCATTGCCGGATGAGCTTTATAAAAAATTACACGCTGCTAAAAATTTTCAATCGGGCATGCAAACACGCAGACAATTGGAATTTGCATTATTTGATTTTCGAATTCATCTTGAATACGATCCAAAAAAAGGTGGACGTATTCAAGAAATTTTAGATGAAGTCCGTAGTCAAGTTGCTGTGATGATTCCACCTAAGTTTAATCGTTTTCAAAATACATTTTCGCATATTTTTGCAGGCAGCTATGCTGCAGGATATTACAGTTATAAATGGGCAGAAGTGTTATCGAGTGATGCGTTTTCATTATTTGAAGAAACCGGAACGTTTAACCCTAAAACAGGCCAAGCATTTATGCGAAATATTTTGGAGCAAGGTGGTTTGCCTAACCCCATGGATGCCTTTATTTTGTTTCGTGGACGTGAGCCACGTATTGATGCGTTGTTGCGGCATAGTGGTTTAGTGGAGGAAACCAATCAATGAGTTTTTTAAAAAACCATCCAAAGGCATTGCCATTTTTGTTTTTAACGGAAATGTGGGAGCGATTTGGTTTTTATGTAGTGCAAGGCCTGTTGGTTTTATTCATGGCGAGCCAATTTGGTTTTTCAGACGATGCCTCTTACACTATTATGGGTGTATTCAGTGCATTAGCGTATATTTCGCCGTTTGTGGGCGGCTTTCTTGCAGACCGTATTTTGGGGGCTAGAGTTGCCATTGTGTGGGGAGGGATCTTTTTAAGCTTAGGTTATGCAATGTTGGCTCTTCCACAATTGCATGACTTTTACCTTGCTCTTGCTACTATTATTGTTGGTAATGGATTATTAAAACCAAATATCTCTAGTTTATTAGGCTCATTATATGAAGAAGGTGACCCGAATCGGGAGTCAGGATTTACTATTTTTTATATTGGAATCAATATAGGTGTTTTGTTAGCGGGGGTGAGCTCAGGTTACATTAAAGATCATTTAGGTTGGAATGCAGGATTTGCATTGGCTAGTCTAGGCTTAGTTGTTGGATTATTAACTTTTGCGGCGGGACTAAAGTACATCGCTAACTTAAAAACCAATCCCCTGCCAGATTTACCAGAAGTTAGCTTCTGGATGAAAGCAGCCATCATTGGATGTTGCCTAGTGACAATTTATTTTTTGAGTCTGTTACTCCAAGATAGTCTGTTGTCTAAATGGTTATTACCCAGTGCGGGAATCATATTATTTATTTTTTTATTGTTTATTACGTTTCGTGAAGAGCAGCCCGTTCGAGGGCGTTTGCTGACTTTGAATGCATTAATTATTTCTTCCATTATATTCTGGATGATTTTTTTGCAATTATTCTTTTCTGCTAATTTATTTATTGATCGTTTAGTGAATAAAGATGTATTTGGTTTTCACATTCCGACGACAGCTTTTTATTCTTTAGAAGCCGTTTTTATTATTTTATTAGGCCCTATTTTTGCTTGGTCTTGGCAGTCATTGGGTCAGTTGAAAAAAAATCCCTCACCCTATTTAAAATTTATATTTGCGATTGTTTGTGTGGGTTTAGCGTTTATCGTTTTAATGGTGAGTACATACTTCACCAACTCACAACATCTCGTTAGCCCGCTTTGGATAGTGTTATCTTATTTTTTAATAACAGTAGGAGAATTATTTTTATCGCCTACGGGATTATCTGCTGTCACTATTTTGGCGCCAAAACGACTGGTAGGTATGATGATGGGAATATGGTTTGTTGCGTTAGGATTTGGAGGGCAATTTGCAGGTATGTTGGCGAAGCTCTCAAGTATCGGTTCTTCTGTTACGACCCTGACTGGGCAATTGGAAGTCTACCGTGGTGCCTTCCTGGATTACGCGCTTATCGCATTTGTTGTATCATTTTTTCTATTTATTATTCAATTGGTTATGAATAAAATTCTCCGCGTCCACTAATTCACTAGGGGAATAAGTGATATACTATTCCTAAGACTCACTGACAGGAGTAGTGGTGTATGTTTGATGCGGATCGTCCGATTTCGAATAATACTCAAGACCGTCTAGGCAGAGCGGAGTTTGCTAAGTATTTAGCGCGCTGTATTCTTGATCATAAAAGTCCTGAAAGTTTAGTCATAGGATTGCAAGGCGGATGGGGAAGCGGAAAAACCTCTCTCATTAATCTCATTATTCAAGAATTTAATACCGCTAGTAGTAGCTTGTTGGATGAAGAAAAACCGATTATTTTAAACTTCAGTCCATGGAGTTATTCAGGCCAAAACCAATTAATCTATGGATTTTTTCGTCGTTTATCATCCGAATTGCGCCGCTCACCGTATCTTAAAAATTCAAATGAAATTATTCAATTGCTAGAACTTTATGTTTCTTTCTTTACACATCAACCCATACCTAAACTAGCTAAACCAAAACAAAAACTATTTGCGCGATTCAAAAAAATGCGTTTTGGAAAAGAAAAAGATGCTTGGGAGTCAGGGCGTGATCCTACACTTGTTAAAGCTGAACTAAACAATTTATTACGCCAACACAAACATAAAATTATTATCATTATTGATAATATCTCGCGATTAGAACCAAAAGAAATGACTCAAATATTGCAAATCGTCAAATCCATGGGTGATTACACAAATACAATTTATATGCTGGCATATGATCAGCCTCAGGTGATCAAAGCAATTGATAGTGTTCGCAATGGAGAAGGTAAACAGTATCTCGAAAAATTAATTCAACTACCGTTTGATATTCCACAAATTTCTAAACAAGATTTAGAAAATATGTTGATTGATAAGCTTCAAAAAACGGTGGCGTCTGTGCCAGAAGGTGGTTGGAATAATACATATTGGTCAGATGCCTATTATTCAGCTCTAAAATATTTTTTTAATAGTTCTCGCGATATTACACGTTATGTGAATACCTTAGGCTTTAGTTATTTGCGAGTTAAAGATGTTGTCAATGCTGTTGATTTTTTTGCGCTAACGGGAATTGAGGTGTTCGAACCCAAAGTGTATTTAAGTATTCGCGAAAATAAAGATTTGTTCACGGATTTGTTAGAAAATGTGTATGTGTTTGATGAAGAAAAAATGAAAAAAGATAAATTGCGTTGTGATGAAATATTGCAACGAGCTACCAATATTCCTATCCATATTTTACAACAATTATTAATATTGTTGTTCCCGCGATTACGTAGTATGTATGTACCTAACGAACATTTTTATCATTCTTCATCGTTAGCCAGAAAAAATAAACGCGTGTGTTCGCCTGATATTTTTGATGTTTATTTTCGTTTATCGATTCCATCAGGATATATGCCTGAGTCAGAACTAGAAACGATTCTTTCGCTGACATATGATGGCAATAGCTTCGGCGAGGCATTATTACGATTGAATCAAGATGGGCGCGTCACAAAATTTTTAGATTTACTCGATAGTACAGCTATACATAAAATTCATAAAAAAAATATTGGGAAAGTTATTGGTGCACTAATGGATAGCGCAGATCTTTTTCCAGAAGGTGAAACCAATTTATTAAACTTTAATACTGCGATGCGCATACATCGAATTTGCAATCAGCTTTTACAGAGTGTTTCTAATTCAAATGAACGTTATGAAATCTTATTGGCTGCAATCAGAGCCTCAAATAAAAGCTTGTATGTACTGGTTCATGAATTGATTCTTCAAGGAGAAGAACATATAGAGAATGAAGATACAGCGATCCCGCTTGAGCACAGAACATTATCGTCTGATCAATTAGTCAAGTTACAACAAGCAGTGATTGAGCGAATTGAATTTTGGGCCCGCATAGGTCGATTATCAGAACATCCAAAATTGTTACCCATACTATACGCTTGGAAAAATTGGGGGAGTGAAAATCAATGCATGGCTTATGTTACGCAAATGATACGTGAAGACAAGGGCATCATTGCGTTTTTATGTGCTGCTTTAAAAGAGCCGGTTGATCAAGCCATTGCCAAACAAAAAAAGAACCCAGACTGGATTCGTTATTTGGAAAATATTACCAACTTTATACCGATTGATATTATAGAGCCGCGTGCTATTCTGCTCTTCGAAGACGAAGGCTTTGAAAAATTAAGAGAAAAAGAACAATTAGCGATATTAATTTTTCTTGATTTAATCAAGGCGAAAACAATAAAGGTTATTCCAAAAACAACAGCTTAGCTCTTTTTATTCACGCAACAACGTCTAAATATTCAATTAACATATTGTATTTTATATTTATTTTTTCTGGAGAAGGTCACCTTTTTCATTTTAAACAGCAAAATAACCATTTTTTCACATAAATAAATCTAAGTAATTTGTTAACACTCCCTTAATATAAGCAGCGTACGATAAAGATACGGTAAAGCGTTTAGTGAGTACCTTGCCATGGCACAAAATAGACTGATGAACGATGCAAAAAATGCTGTTATCAAAAAAGTTGTTGAAACATTAGGGTTTCGATATACAGAGAATGCGTCAGCTGATTTTTTTATTGCAAGCCGCGTTTTTAATTCGCCATCCGTTCGCTATAAAAAATTACACAATGCTTTTGAAAAATATCAAGAGGCAGTAGTCGCTGCAACGTCACTAGAAAACGATTATCAGCGCATACAACAGGCCAAAGATCAGTTATTTCTGCTAATCAACAGAGAAAATTGTCGAGACTATTTATTCACTTTGTTCGTGTTCTATGAAACTCTTCGCCATCTGGAAAAACAATTACAATCAAATACTATCAGAGCGAGTGAGCCAACTAATCGTATTCTTGCTCAAATTAAAAATAATATACTCGAGCTAAATAAAAATAATCATATTGATTTAACAACTATTATTCTTTTACAAATAAAAACTTTTAAAGAGAAAACAAGCGCTGCACCTATCGCAATACCACTATCCGTACCCACAGTTGCACGTCACAGTAATGGAGGCTCTGTGCCTAGAGTCATGCCATCACCTGCATCAACAACGACTGTACATCAAAGTGCGAGTCATTCAGTTGGCTCGTATGATAACTATCGTAGACCCAGTATTTCTGTATCCGGTATTTCGTCAATTCATAGCCAGTTGCAATCAGCTAGTCCTGTAACAGTGAGTAGTGATGAGGTCAGTACACCTCCTCCTGCTTTACCTAGAAGGGCACAACCAGTAAGCCCAGGAATACAATTACCACGATCCCGAACGTCTACACCTGTGCCAGCTGCAGTAGTAGTACCACAAACCGTTTTACCTGCTGCAAGCTTTCCAGTTCTTCCTGCTCATGGACGTTTCCCTCAAGATGAGTCGTCACCTACACCTTTACAATTAATGCAATCTTTCTTCCGTGTGTTGAAAGCGTCGATTTTTTCTGATGGAGCGCTAGCGGTTTGGAATGCGCAAGTCAATTACCGTGGTGGTAAAGAAATTCCGGGTATTAATAAAGTTGTGCCTACGGGCGTCGCTGCGATAGCTGGTGTACTGAATGGTTTTGAAGAGACCAAGTATTTCAAGCATAAAACAAATCTAGAAAATCAAATGAGCGTGGCAAAAGAAAAGTCCGAAGCAGCAGCTGGCCGCCGTTTTCTTTGTTTATTCAGTCCAGTTGGACGTACTGAAAAATCACAACAATATTATGACCTGATAAAAGACTTGGATTTAAGCGCTGTGACTATGGAGAGTATTGAGAACTTAAAAACAAAATTACGTGCCATTGATCCTGGATTAGTTGATCCAGTAAAAGTTGCAGCCCCTGAACATAGAGCTCAAACAGTGAGCGTGTCATAAGAGCCCCTTAAGTACTTCGTGTCACTAAAACGGTATCCGACAAGCCCTGCTTTTACCATCGGTTTTAGCGGAAAATTAACGGGAATCAGCTCGTTACGGATCACTGTAAATCAGTCAGATCCGCGCTATATCGAGGTTGCTTTTTTAAATGCATTGGCAAGAGATGGGATATATGTAACTATATAAGTAACCTCAGTTATGGATAAGAACCTAGTTAAAGCGGCGTCTTTCAGCCGAATACTGCGTTGAAACCTTGAAAAAAATACTTATGTAGAATAACTACATGCGTATTTTTTTCAAGGTTTCGCCTTGTCTTCAGCTGAAATACTTGCTTTAACTAGGTTCTTATCCATAACTGAGGTTAAGTAGACAATATTATAAAAGAATCAAACGACGAAGCGGGTTTGTATCATGGCATATAAAGTCTCTCTATATAATGAATGTCCATCGAGTGTATGGCAAAAACCCGCGTATATATTCTATGTGTCGAATGACATAAGTGATACTGAATTTAAACGTATCGGCTTTCTCCTGCAACAAATTAAACCTGACTGCAAGCCGGGCGCTGAGCCTTATGTTTATTACTACAATCGTGATAGAAATAATTGCCAACTCGTCATTCAATATCCTGAAGAAAACTTTGAGTCAGCACGCGGTAAGGTTGCAAAGGTAAAAAAATTTAGAGTGAGCGTTGCCAATTCTACCATCCCACCAGCAGCAACAGCGTCGATTGATAAAGTTAGTTTTCTAAAAACAAACATTGAATATAATTCAGAGCTTGATTTCACAGTAGTAGACTCTGGACTAATGCAGAAACTGTTTGACAAGCCTATTGTAAAACAGCCGCTAAATTTGAGTTTAGCTGAACGTATTGACGAAAATGCCCCTAAGAATTTTTGTTTGTTACCAAGCTTTGTTAATCAAGTGCTGGATCCTCTTGAATCTTGCAAAGAAGAATTGAAAGAGTTAGCAGAAGCAATTAGAGCAGACATAAGACGATTAGAGTATTTAAAAAAATCAGCTATTCAACAGCAAGAGGAAGCGATTGAGTTAGACTCTAAACTATTCTGGAAACGTTTTGTTGAAAATGATCTTACAGCCTTAGAGAACGAAATTCATAAAGATGAAGAGAATTATCGAGCTCTCCAAGTTGAATATAGCCAACCAAAATTGTTATCTGATGAAGAGTCTGAAAAAATCGCCCAAGCAAATGTTGATAAGATTACGTTTCATTCTCGTCAAGTAGAGCCGACGAGAGTTGAGTTAATTAATGCATTGCAATTAACTGCCGTAGAATATTATCGAACCCTTTTGTATGAACGCTCTGAAAAATTGTCGAGCGAGGATATCGCTTTATATAATAAGAAACTCAGCGGTATTGCTCAAATATGCCAACTCAAGATTGGTTTGGACGTGAATGAGTATCAATTAAACTTTCCCACTCATTTCATGGAAACGAGTATCGAGGAAATCAAAACGCTGATTAACAATTGTTTTGAGTGCTGCTATGCCAATAAAAGCCGCATAAAATGGGGCTCAACGTGCTCTAACATGTTACTTAAGCGCTTAAATGCCTTGTCTAATGAAGCAAAATCTCAATTTTCTTTAAATCTAAAGATTAATTCTCATTTTGCGTGGAATGAATTATTCATCGAAAAATCAAAACCGTTAGATAGCGTTTATGATGGTTCTTCTATAGGGCGCATTTCTGCTTTGGTGACCCAGCTTGAGGCTAATGTTAGAGAAAAAAGTCAAAAGAAAATGGATACAGAAAGACAAATTGACAATACTGCAAAAAAAGCAGAGCAACATGTCCGAGACATAGAGCGCAGAAAAGCAGCCATTGCACAGGCTCAAAATCATGCTCGATTGCAATTAGTGAGTATCAACAATCAAATCGCCAAAGCATCTGAAAGTTGTGAAGCTATCGAAATTGAAATGGTTGAGTATAAAAGAAAAATAAAAGAAATTAATAAAGTTAAAAAACAAAAAAAAGAACGAACTATTGATGTTCCTGATGCGGAAGTGTGGAATAAATTGGTTGAGCTTAAAGCTAAGCGAGGTGAGCTTTCAGTTTTAGAAGCTACGATTACACATTTGAAATCTCAGATCGAAGAAGTTAAAACAACTGAGGCTGCAAATAATTTGAAAATAGCTGTTGATCAATTTAATAATGACTTTGAACCTAAAGCTAATGCCTTTAATGCTAAGAAATTGGAAGTCACTCAACTACACAAGCAATACAAAGAAAAATGCAAAGAAAAGGTAAGAGGAATAGAGCATGAAAAATTGGTTGTAGGTGCTATCAAAAAAATTCTAGTTGCGTTAAATGATGTTGAGTATTGGAATACAAAGGTGACGCTTACGAGCAGTGCCAAACTTAAAAATTCTAAAGGACAGTATGTTTCCGTGCCCAAAGGTATTTTTGATATGAATACCAAACTGAGTGCGTACAATTCTCAAAATATAGACCCTAGCCAAGTAGAACAGATTTTGAGTATTTTAAAAACTGAGGCATCCGATGCTTTGGGTCGTAGTGGCTGCCGCGCTTGTTTCTTTCAAGTGCGAAAAAGCGAAACAACTTTTTTCTATACTGTTCTCAGTAATCTGGCTGAAAGTACTATGCCAGCGGCAATTGATTCACAATTCAAAAAACTGAAAGAAGACTGGGTAAATTCTTTGGTCGCTGTAGATAAACCAGAGCCACCACGTCCAGCATCTCCAACAGTTACTACACCTTCTTTATCTCATTCAGAATAAGAGGCGAGCAAGAAATAATTCCGGCAACTTGGGAACGAGCACGAAATAACTCCCGCAACTTGGCATCTCATTTGCCCCGCATCTTTGCACGAACTTTTTGCGAAAAAACGCTTACATAGAACAACTATGCTCGCGATTTTTCGCAAAAAGTTCGTGCAAATCTGCATGACAACTGAGCGCCAAGTTGCGGGAGTTATTTCGTGCTCGTTTCTAAGCTGTCGCGGTAATTCCAAAAAAGAAACGTGTAGCGCTAGAATTTTTGTTAGCTGCTGTATATGCATCCACTTTCTTTGTTAACGGCTGAGCAAACAAGATGTTTCCTGTCAGATATTTTGTGAAATAGAGTCTTGCGCCAGCTCCTGCTGATGTGGCGCTGACTTCAGATTTTGTGCCTGCGACGTTTTTGTTATTCCAAATAATACCCGCATCATAAAATGTATAGAGTTGTGTGCTTTGTAAAAGCAAGTTTCCTGGATTCAAGTTCATACGGAACTCAATACTCCCTGCCAAGCCTCGGTCACCTATAATTTCTGCAGAATCATAGCCTCGACCAAGCGCTTGTTGAACGCCACCAAAACCAAATTGTTCTGATGCTAACAAAGGATCAAGAGCATACTGTCCTTTTATGATGCCATACAGCGAATAGCGGGAGTTGCCTAGTTGTTGTAATCGGCTTAATAGCATTTCAAATTTGGTGAAATGTCCGCTAGCACCAAAGCGTGATGTCTGCACAAAAATATTATTTCCCTGTGCAACAGACGTTTCGCCCAATATGGGTAGACCTACTTCAGCATGGGCTGAAAAAGAATTAGAGCCTTGCCAAGAATCAGCTAAATCGTAATTACCACCGAATCGTAGCGTACGTAAGTGATCCACATATAATGTGGCTTGAGAGGTCATGAATAAGACTTTGCTATCGATATAATTAAAGCTTGCATCTAAGGTAATATTTTTACTGCGTGATCGCAGCCAGGGATATTGAAGCATAGCATAATAGACATTAGAGATACCCTTGACTAATAAAGGTTGTAACGATAAGCCCGGTTGTGTTTTTGCTTCATTTCCGCTAACAATAAAACGTGATCCATTCGTGCCTAGCGGTGTATTGTGTAATAATTGAAGAAAAGTTAATTCGTTCGCTTTCGTTGTTGCGGCATAATTTACTTGCGTGCTATCCCCAGATCGGAAAATAGAATCCATTTCACCGCCAGCGGATATTTCATTTGGGCCAATATAGAGTGTTCCATAGTTATCATAGGATAAATATCCACTATATTGCTTAGTTTGCGTTACCAGATTTATATCTGAAGCTCCTTGTTTTGTTTTGGATGGTTCTAAAACTGCTTTTGCTTGTACGCCGGGTAATTCATTTGCTAGTAATAAATATTTTTCCATTACTTTTATT
>JABDBD010000034.1:0-12123 GCA_013288815.1 Gammaproteobacteria bacterium
CATTCGGATTTCGAACTATTCTCTTCACAAAATCCCAGTGTTGAAGATGAGCATAAACCCATTTCGCAAGCCTTACGAAACCGTTTGCATATTGTCAATATGGATACCTATTCGAAAAAAGAATTGCTGGCAATTGCGACTGAAATGAAAATTCCATCTCCAGAAGCCTTCGTAAATGCATTTCTCAAATCGAGAAAAGCGACCATGCGGACTTTTTTTATCGCTGCAAATGAATATCGTTTAGATAAAAGCAAAAAAAGCAATTTCTTTCAGGGAGAAAAAGCTGTTAAACAAGGAGGATTATTTAATGCTGCGAGCTCATCAACACATGTATGGCCTATCACTCCTAGCCCTTATCAGCATTTAGCTCATCACACTCATTGGTATCAATCTCAGTCCGATAAAAAAAATCTTCAGGAGCAACCCGCAGCAAGTAGACTCACCAATTGAATAACTATTCGGTGGTAGTCCCATTCTTTAATAAAGAGAGGTCAGGAGGGATCAACAAGTATTTTGTTAAACCTAGATTCGGCAGTTAGAACCTCGTAAAACAGCAAAATGCTGCGAATCTAGGTTAAACCCAACTGACCGTTCTTTCACCCTACTGATTTACGTCTTAGTGCAGGAGGACTAAGCATGACGATCTCTGACTCACTTGTCGTTGGTGAATTAGGTATAGACACATGCAACCCTGTTCTCTGCGGATAGCCAGCAGCCGGCGATGCTGCAAATAGACTAGCAGACACTCTCGAAGGCGATAATTCATCTGCTGACGTCGGGGATACTACGCTATTAGGCCTTGCAAGCGGTGATCCTGGCAGCGACTGAGTTTGTGGTGAAGGTATGGTTAATTCTGAATATTGATCAGCCTCATCATCATTCAGTCGCAAAAGCTCTTCAGGATACGCATCCTCAACTGACAGCATCTTTTCTTCAGATATCGAAGCCACATCAGAAATTGGCGTTGCTTGACGCTCGAGCTGCTCTAATTGACGTTCTAGATCAACCACTTTGCCTACAAGCTGGTCGCGCTCTTCGCTAATTTTTTTTATTTTATCTGCATCAACACTCTGCCTTTTTTTCAATACCTCAATGATTATTTTATGCGTCTCATTACAAGCTGATACAAATTCATTTTTAATATTAAGGTCTTTGCGTACTTGTTTTAATGCAGCAATCGTATCCGCCTGCTCTATATTCACGCGTATTAGCGCTTGTCTATTTTGCTCTGTTTTTCGTAACATCGTTGTAAGAACTTCACGATACTCTTCTGCACTTTTGAAATATGCAGCAAGTGCAGACTGAAACGATTCCGAATCATTGGAAGCTGCGATAAAGTTAGAGTTTGTTATACGTGGGTGCATATTAATTCCTTTAAGTGAAGTGACATTCCGATTGAAAAAACATCTTAGCAAAATCACTGTGGAAAAACAAAAAAACGACTTTTAAATACCCTGCACAAATTGGTTAATTACATTGCACATCTATTTACAATGCATTAGAATGTCGCAAATTCTTTATTTCATAATTAGAGACGAACATGCCAAAATTTTTCAAAAATATGCGAAATACCCTTATTTGGTCAGCCCTTAGCGCCGCTGGAGGTGCAACTTCTGGCGCTGCCGGCGCAGCGATTCTAAGCCATCATCATGACGGTTATGTGCAATCTGAAGCTGCAAAAGTGACCGCTGCAGGTGCTGCTCTTGTTACGTTCGCTAGAGGAACTTACCGCGCTATAAAACAAGAATTTGAAACAGCAGAAAAGCGTCGTATACGCCTCGAAAAGGAAAAAGCAGATTTAGAAAAAAGCGCACAAAATTGCTGTACTGGAGTCATAGACTACACATTCTCTCATACTATAGCGAGCATGCTAGGCTATCTATTACTAATGGAGTTCACTGATTTCACGATGACTTTTGGCCAATTTGTCGCAGATGCAGCTACTGGCGCCTCTGTTACCTCTATTCCAGTGAGCATTGGTATTCTTTGCTGTTTAGCAATTTTGATTCGACAGGGCTGGTATGAAATAGATGAAGAAGAGCCAGAGCTTCTGGCAAGATTTCAAAATGCCCCTAGCCAAGCTCCTCTTCAACAAAACTATCGACCACGCCGTGAAGAATTAGGAATCGAGCTGGACAACCCATTTGACCCAGATAGAGCATTTTTACAAGCAGCTAACCCATTTATAGCAAATCGCAACGAACCCTTGCATATCGAAGAAGTGCCAGAAAATAAAACGAATGAAGCACGCTACATAGCAACTGGATTTCCAAGAGAAGAAATTCCCAATGGCATGGAAGATCCTGTCACGACAGAGCTCATGCAAAATCCCATATTTTTAGGTAAATGCGGCCACAGTCTTGACCATAAAACAATTGTTAATTTTGAAATACATCACAATAAAAAAATATGTCCGTGTTGTCGCGAACCAATTACGCAATTAACAATGAATGTTAACTTAAAGCAATCGATAGAAGGTTTTGTTGCAAAAGCTGAAAAAAGAAAAATAGATCAAGCCAACGCATCACAGAATGTTGCAGCATCTCAACCTGCTTTGTATCAACAAGGTTTGTTTGCTAATCAAGATGAGAATGCTTGTCCTGAAAGCTTTGTTGCAATTGATCTTAACGTATCTAGTACCGTTTCCATTTAATTTTGACCGGTTGCATCTCATCTTGCATTTATCTTTGAGCGATTAGTCTTTCAAAAAATGCTCGAGTTAGCGGAGCTAGCCCTCCGCTTTTTTGAAAGACTAATCGCTCAAATCTAAACGCAATCTGAGCGCAACCGGTCAAAATTAAATGGAAACGGTACTAGTGCGCCGGGTGGACCTGCTATTGCAGCGTCGAGGTAGTAGGATTACGTTTTCTGGACCCCTTCCCGTTCAAGCATTGCCGCATAAATCATTTATTTTACCCTACCGCTTTCTGAGAGAACTCGCATACATCAAGACTGTTTCTACAAAATCATCTCCTTTAGCATTTGCATCTTGATAACTACGACGACTCATATTCACAGCCGCAGGTGCAAATGAAACTCCACCTGAACCAAGATGGGTTGTGCAGCGAGCGTTGCTTAACTTGCCATTTGCATTATGCACTTCACCTAACGTCGGGAATCCATCGTAAGCAACTGCGCGAGTCCCAACCCACCGCTGTGCAATATGATTATTTTCTAAGAACTGCAAATCACTCTCTTCCAATAGTTTGCCTTTTGTATCTCTACCGAATGCTAATGAGATAAATTCTGGCAGCACATCATTAATCATATTTAACTGTAATAAATTTCTGTTTTTCGCAAAATCTTCGTCTTTTTTAGGTTTTTTATCACTGTAAAAAGCCTTGGTCCCAGCAACACCAATAAAAATTTTGTTATCTCTAAAACGTGCTTGCCACGCAAGAACAACACCTTCTTGATGGACTTCCATGCAGTGATTAAATTTGGCGTACTGCTCAAGTTTATTGGCGGGGATAGGAATATTTAAAATTAACGATGCACCTGCAAATCCGGAATAAGCTGGCTCACTTAATCCTAACTTGTTTAACGTACCAACGGATTCTCCCGGACAGAATACATAATTAGACTTAGCATAAGCATGCTTATTTTGTTTGATCGTATTATTAAAAAATCGCAATCCATTCACAACCGATTGATTGTGATCATCATAAATAATTCCTGTGACATTTTTTTCAAACGATAATTGAAAACAATCTTTTGATTTTCCATCATCACTCACATACTGTCCCATCACTTTTTTCAGATACGCATAAAATTTTGGTAAAAATATTTCGGTATCCAAACATCCGCCGGGTCTATACAATGCAACAGCGTCATTTTTCCAAATTATGTCGCCAGCATCATTCATCTCTGAGTGACTTTCGCAAAAATCTGCGAGAAAAGGATCAATTTCTTTGACTTCTGACGGCGATAAAATTTTGCAGTTTTTGTATTTCAAACTATCGTAGTCTTGCTTCATGCCTTCTGCTTTTTGTTTTGCATTGGGAACACTATAAATAAGATCAACACGATATCCATCATGTAACTGTCTATTTTCAGTTTGTTTTGGCTCACGACAGGGATTAAAATTGGAATCTTCTAAAATCTTTTTTAACTCCGCATCAGCGTTGTCATACATTTCTTGCCACAACTCCATGCTCTTTTTTCCTAGCTCTAATAATGCTGTTGTCCGTGCAGCATGACCAGCCTCATCTTTACTATATTCTTGCACTTGCTCTATGAATGTTTGCGCAACAAGGGAATCATTCACGCCATCCACATCATTCACACGTATACCGCCAGGTTGACTGAATACAATTCCTAATTTTTCTACGAGTACTGGGCCACGCGGAACAACCGATAATATTTCATCGGGTGTTAAGCTAGGAACTATATTTGCCGTTGTTGTGTCTGAGATACTTTTGTTTTTCTCGTACAGAGTCACCCTAACTTGTGTGCCTTTTGCTTTTGCTTCGAGATAAGCATTATATGCCTCAATCGCACCGATGATGCCGCTACCGACTATTGTCACTTTATTTTGAGGATACTGCCCTGATGCTGATGATTGAGCTTGAATGGTATGACTACTGCTAAACATAATTATCTCCACTATCAATTTAGGAGAGAATGTTACTGAGTAGCAATTAAGCAAAACACCGCCACGAACACGACCTGAAAAAAAACCACCGTGAAAATCCCGGTAGGGTCTGTTTACATTTGGTTTGTGGATTCAAAAATCGTTCAGAAATGCCAGATTTTTGCGGCCCGGAGCGAAAAAACCGGAGGCGTGCTTATTGCACGCTGAGGATTTTTGAGTGAGGAAGCGCAAAAAGATGGTGTTTATGAACGATTTTTGGGCCGCAAACCAAATGTAAACAGACCCTTCTATTACAAAATTTTCTCCTCTCAACCGCTGTTCAGAATTGATTACCAGAGCTCTTAATCGTACAATAGCAGTACTATCTATTGGAAACACAACATGCTCAGCAGTCACTACGAATCAGAAAATTCAATCAATAGATTGTTAGCACAATTGCCTGGCCTAGTATTTTATAAAAATACAGACCTCATCTACACAGCATCCACCAGTTATGCAGCTCGCCTTTGCGGGTTTAAAGATGCAGATCAGTTTTGCGGGCATAATGACTTTGAGCTGCGTTGTGCAGCATCTGAATCTGCTATTGAATTTCGCAACGAAGATAACAAAGTGATCGCTCAAGAAAAAGAAATTTCCTGTTTGCAGATACATCAATTTGCCGATGGTAACATTCATATTTTTTTATTGAAAAAAGCACCACTTCGAAATGCAACGGACAAAATCATTGGTGTCTGCAGCATAGGCAATGAAGTTTCAAACCCAGCGATTGGCCAGGCTATTTTTAAATTACTATCGTTAGGGAATCCAAATTACGAACATAAAGATTTTACGAATGTAAATTTTGAAGTGAATGCAAATGATACGTTTAATCAATTATCCAACCGAGAATCAGAACTCATCTTTTATTTCATGCGCGGATTTACGAATAAAGAAATCGGCTTATTTATGAATCTATCTCCACGCACAGTCGAATCGTATCTTGAAACCATCAAAAGCAAATTCAAATGTTCGACAAAAAATGAATTGCTTCTCCATTGCTTGCACAATGGATTTTCTTACATCATTCCGCAAACTCTTTTGCAAAGTTGTTTGAATAAGTCGATTGCATGTTAGGGTCTGTTGACATCAAAACTCCCTTAAAGATTGTTGTTGCTTATCTTCTTTTTGACTTAACAACCCACCAAATAATTCAATCACAGGTATGTTACTTTTACCTCTTATCGCTTGTTGCGCGATCGCTTCTCCCATTGCGGCTGCATGTTTTGCACCATGGCCAGAGCACGGCGATGCAACTATCACGTTGTTGCCAAAATTCGGCATAAAATCCACTACAAAACGCCATTGTGGAGCAACCGTATATAAACAGACTTTTGCACTCACACAATGATTTGTCACACCAGGCAAGTAGGGCTTAATCAATGTTTCATACATCGTGTTGATTTCTTCTTCACTCACTTTTCGATTCACAGAATCCGGCGTGGTAACCGTCGCATAGGATTCTGTACCTAGCTTAATTGCATTACCTTCACCCATGATCGGAAATCCATAAATAATACTGCTACTATCGAGATTCCAAATGAATGTAGGAAATTTATCTTTGGTAAATTGATCTCGCAATTCTTTTTTCACATCAAAATGATATACAGTCTGTCGACAAACTTTTAATTCTTTCGCGTGCTCTTCAATTAATTCAGGCACCCAAGGACCTGCTGCGACAATCAGTTTATCGGTTTCATAACGAGCTTTTGATGTGACGACTTCAATTTTGCCATTTTCTTTGCGTGTAAATTTTAAAACTTTTTCACCCGTTCGCAACTCACCGCCATGTTTTTTTGCAAGGCGAACATTTGCTTTTATACATGCGTCAGGACGAATAAAACCCATACTTTCTTCGCAATAACCTGCATCCTGTTCACGTATTTTAAATTGAGGAAAGGTCTGAGCAAGCTCTGCATTAGGTAAAATTTTATAGGGAATCTGATGTTCTGCAGCAATCGATTGCGTTCGTTGTAGAAAACCACCTTTGCTACCATGATAAGGAGTTTCATCTTCTTTCTTCGCAGGACCAATGATTAATCCACCAATCGCATTGGATGCTTTGATATTCAATAATTTTCCAAACTCATGTTGTGTTTCTGTTTCGACTTCTTCCCAAATTTCGTGAGATCGTTTTGCAAGAGCAACATACTCATCGCCTTCGCCAATCGCAACACGTGTAATGCGCGTCTCACCATGACTAGATCCCCAACTATGACCTTCTTCGAATTGATCTATCCCTAAAACTTTTGGGTGGTTGAAAAGACTTGAGGAAGAAGCTATATCCTGGGCACATAATTTTGCAGCTTGATAAAATGCACTGCTGCCGACTAATCCGTGAGCACCAATGACAATCAATTGATAGGAACGTGGGGTCATGTTTCACCTATTGCTAAGAACAAAATAAAGAATGAATCATAACATTTGATGTCAATTTGATCTACACCGCTAGCTAATTCTGTAAAATTATTTGCATAATAAAACGTATCAAGATACTATTTGCGCAAATTTTTCTATTTAGGTGAATGACATGTTTAAAATGTTCAATTGCTACAAAAAAACTCCTGAAGATGTTCAAAATGAGCAAACATTAGACACAAAAATACAGGAAATTACAACATATCTTGACAGAATCAAATCCTTGAGCAAAAAAGTGAATGGTGAATTTCAAGAATTTTTAAATCAATGTCGTGCGATGCAAGCGCATTTTGACAATAAAACACTTGCCCTCACCAATGAAAGCGCTAACCAAAGTTATGCAAAAGCCATCGAGATTTCTAACAACTCAACGACGCGAAATAAGTGGCGTGCAGGATATATAACGGTCATAACAGGATTAGCCATTGGGTTAGCGTATGCAATAAAAAATGCACCCGGATCCGCATCAGAAGAAAACGACGGTAATGCTAACCTAGGGACTAGCATTGCCATGTGTGGATTGGTTGCTAGCTGTGCTGTCGCATTCGGTATTGAACTATACTACTATAAGTCAAATCAGTTAGAAAAATTAGAAAACACTGCACCTTTACTTTTTGACGATCAATTCAATTTGGAATTACAATCCATTTTATCGTTTACACATCAGCAAGGAGCTGAGAATCATTTAACAACGTTACGTCCTCATTCTATTCGCATTAAAAATGTGAACGATAACTCTCTTTTTGAAAATAAAAATCATGGTTATTATGCCAGCAACCTACTACAGGTTCTGAGTCAAACATCCATTTTTTTAAATGAAAAAATAAACTATTTACGTACTGTTAAAAAAGAGTTTTCTATACCATCAAATAAGCGATCGCTTCAGATAAATAATGCTTATGATTTTCTGCCTGCTGAGGAAAAAGTAGGGCAGAAGGTATAGCAACTTTGTCATTCCTGCGGCAATACTATCAACGCATGCGTTGATAGTATTGCCGCGGGAATGACACATTTACCAAACAAAAAATCTTATTTTGTAACGAGGGGAGCTTCCTCTACTGTTAGCGTTTCTCGCAATATTGTCACAACCCTATCCTGCTCTTGCTCAGTAATCCCCACCCACAATGGCAATCGCACTAATCGACTTGACATCGAATCCGTCACCGTCAAGTCTCCATCACTTCTGCCATATTTCAAACCCGCAGGAGAAGAATGCAAAGGCACATAATGCGTCATCGCAGAAATATTATTTTTCTTCAATGCTTCATTCACATGCTGACAGGTCAACGCATCGGGAAGAATGATATAAAACATATGTGCATTGTGACGGCAATGTTCCGGCACAATCGGACGTCGTAGATATCCCGCTAATTCTAAAGGCTGTAATTGCGAATAATAATAATCCCAACGATGCAAACGTTCTTTTGTAATTTCTTCAGCACTTTCTAACTGGGCCCACAGAAATGCTGCGATTAATTCACTCGGTAGATAAGATGACCCCATTTCTTGCCAAGTATATTTATCAATTTCGCCGCGTAAAAACTGACTACGATTGGTGCCTTTTTCGCGAATGACTTCTGCTGACAAAGCATATGACTCATCATTGACAAGCAAACATCCACCCTCGCCTGAAATAATATTTTTAGTCGCGTGAAAACTGTAAGCTCCCATATCACCGATACTGCCCAGCGCCCTATCCTTATAAAAAGCCATCACTCCTTGCGCTGCATCTTCTACCACCTTCAGTTGATGAGTCTTTGCAATGTCGAGAATCCTATCCATTTCGCAACTCACACCCGCATAGTGCATAGGCACAATTGCTTTTGTACGCTCAGTAATTGCCTGCTCAATGAGACACTCATCTAAGTTCAGCGTGTCCTCGCGAATATCCACAAAAACTGGGATGGCACCACGCAATACAAATGCATTCGCTGTAGAAGAGAAAGTATAGGAAGGCATAATGACTTCATCGCCAGGCTTGAGGTTTAATAAAATCGCTGACATTTCTAAAGCTGCCGTGCAGGAATGCGTTAACAACGCCTTAGCACTTTTTGTTTGTTGTTCTAACCAAGCATGGCATTTTTTTGTAAATTGACCATCGCCTGATAAACCACGATGACTGTTTGCTTCAATTAGGTAAGTTAATTCATTGCCTGTTAGGTAAGGCAAATTAAATGCAATTTTGTTCGTTGACATAAAACTCCTACATCTTTCGACTGAACACAGATTGTTTGGGAAAAACAAAAAAATTAAACGTAACAAATACAAATAGAGCAACAATCACAAATCCCATCGCTTGAATAAGCTGATGTGGATAACCGAGGTGATCGACAAAAAAGATCATCAGTGACAAATTCAGAATATAACCCGCTAGATGCGTTACTATATATTTAAAAATAGCGACCCTGCTTGAGCCGGTATGTCCAAAAGCCCATCGGCGGTTGAAATAAAAGCTGCTACTCACGCCAATAAGATACAAGATCGTCATAACAACTTTAGGTTGATCCCATAAACTGGTTATGAGTATATAAATCAAATAAGCAGAGACATTAACTGACAAGCCGACAATCACATATCGTAAAAAAGTTTTCAAAAAACCATTCCTTACATTTTGATAAAAAACTTGCTGACAATAATCCCATATCACCCAGCAAGAAAAAAGATTTTCTTGTCTCGTATAACCACATTGTGATAATTTCACACAACGTTTTTTGCTGGGCACTGTTGTTGGAAATGCCAACAAACCCTACAAAATCAATAGCATGGGATGATAGCTAGTGGTTAATTCTTCTGTCAGTGGACGAGCAACATCGAAGTCATGGATGATAGTAGGTTCGTTCGCTACCACAATCTTATTCGTATTATTTCTTTGTATATACTTTGTTCCAACCTGGGAAAGCAATGACGACATTGCAATGTCTATGGTAGCCCATGGCTACGGTATAGCAGCCCCAGGTTCTCCGCCTACGTTAATATTCTCCAATGTTTTGTGGGGGTATATCACACGCGTCATCCCAGAAATCAAGGGCATACTCGGTTACTCGATTGCGACACTCAGCGTTCTCACCGTAGTGGGCTCAATGATTGTTTATGGTCTCCTCAGGCTAGGCATAGGATATATCGCCAGCCTACCTGTACTCGCATTACTGTTGATGCGCCCCGTCCTTTTCCCGCAATTTACTATCAATGCTGGATTACTCATGGTAGCAGCCATCATCTGCTGTCAGCTATACTCTAGACAAAACGACAAAAAATTACTGATAGCTAGTGCCCTGTTTGCCTTTTTAAGTTATTTAGTTCGCAGCGAGGAATGTATTTTAGTCGTCATCGCGGCATTACCATTAATTAACATACGCACACTTCTTTCATCTACGTATGCACGAATGACTCTGCTCGCTCTTATTTCTGCAATCCTCATCTCAGCAATGATTGATCATCAGCACTACCAGAGAGCCGAGTGGAATAGTTTTAAAGAGCTGAATGTGCCACGCGCACTCTTTACTGATTTTGGTGCAGGAGATTATTTACAAAAAAGACCGGATATATTAGAAACTCATGATTACAGCAAAAATGATATTAACCTCATCAATCACTGGTTTTTCGTTGACCCCAACATAGCAAATCCAAAAACATTGCGAGCGATGCTTAAAGAACTTGGGCCTTTACCCATACAACATCATGCCTTAGCTAAGGCTTGGTTGGGCATAAAAACGTTGTGGAATATTGCACTATTACCCACTCTAATTGCGGCGATATTACTGACCCTCTTACGACCCAATAGACGATTGATCAGTAGTTGGTTATTGTGTCTTGGAGCCGTTTTTATGCTTGGCTTGATCGGCCGTCCTGCCATTCTACGAGTCTACATCCCATTAGTTTGCTTGCTATTGATTGCTTCGCTCTTCAACATGAACATCTCTGGCTGGCGCAAATATCTTTGTACTGGAATATTATTAGTAGCTGCAGCAATCAATACCGTCATTGCTTTTTCTGAATCGCGAACTCTCCAAATAAATAACGCTGCAATCAGAAAAACATTCACCGCCCTCCCAAACGACTCTACAGTAGTATGGGGAGCTGGATTGCGCTTTGAAGCTCTTTATCCTGTACTCACTCAATCGCCAACTGCATTACATTATCAGCTTTATGGATTAGGAGTCTTTACGCTCGCACCTTTCTCTGTCGCATATGCTGAGCAAAAAGCTGGACGCGGCATGATTGAACGTCTCATGAGTAAAAACGGTATTCCCATCATTGCATATGAATCCTCCATACAAATTCTGGGAATTTATTGCAACGAGCATTATCACAAAAACCTTAAACAATTGTCCGTGCAGCCATTTGGGGATACTACATTACAATGGATTCGATGTGATTCATGATGCTGCTAGAGCTTTACTATCAACATGGATCTGATAAAATCCACTTAACTTGTCAACAGCCTCTAACTAATTAAGAATAAAATCATGATCTTCCCTCCCGGCACAATTCTGCAACGAATGTATTTGAAAGAAAGAATGAAAAAGATAACGCCAGGAAAATTTATTGAAGTCGGCGTTGGGAATGGTGCGCTTTCTAAACTATTATGCTCACTGGGTTGGTCAGGCATTGGCTTTGAGCTGAATAAAGATTCTGTCGAAAATGCTAGCCAACAAATTCGTCCCTATCTCCAACAAAATCAATACAAAATTCTCAATGAAAATTGGCTTCACACCGATTCCACAGAAAAAGCGAATATGATTATTTCCTCAATGGTCATTGAACATTTGGATGATGCGGACGAACTGCTTTATTTAAAAAAATGTGAAGCATTATTACAGAAAAATGGCAAAGCAGTTTTATTCGTACCTGCCTCTCTATTTTACTGGGGAATAGAAGATGAAATCGCCGGACATTTTCGACGCTATACGTTTGATTCTTTACAAGCATTGATGCAAAAAGCAGGTTGGAAAATTTCACACATGGCTGGGCTTACTTTTCCTATTTCTAATATTCTTTTTCCATTATCCAATTTCTTAGTGAAACGCGCAGAAAATAAAAAATTGAAACTCAGCATGCAAGAAAGAACAGAAGAG
>JABDBD010000034.1:12147-25715 GCA_013288815.1 Gammaproteobacteria bacterium
TTTTATTTAAAACGACATTTCCAATGATGTTAAAATTATTTTTAAATGAAGTTGTTATGTATCCGCTTCATCTCATCCAAAAATTAAATAAAAAAAACAAGTTATCTATGGTTATTTACGTAGAATGTGAGCCTATTTCCGAACCAAGATAGTAAACTCATACAGATAATAATCATGTAACAACGCAACATTCCTCGAATATTCTTGCTTGCAAAGATTAAAAATCTCACCCGGGTTAGCATAATAGAGCGAATCTTTCATATATTCTTTATCAGAAAATGAGGTAAGACAGTTAAATGCAAATCCACATTTTGATTGTTGATTAAAATGATCTAGCACATTACGTAAGTAATCGCTCCATGAATTTTTATCATGTGTCAGCGATAAATTAAAAATCCCACTAGCCACAACAAAATCAACTTGTTGAGGAATTTTACTCGACAACAGATAATTTCCTTGAGGATGCATTTTCTTCGCATGTTCCAGCATGAGCGCAGAAATGTCTAAACCTAAATAATTAAAATCAGCATACTGTTGGCTTAAGTATTCATAGAAAGCACCATAACCACAACCGAAATCACAAATCGAAAAATCTGCTGGCACATTAATTATTTTTGCAAGCTGCTCAAATCGCAAATACTGACTCTGCTCACTATTCCAATCGACACCTAAATTATTCGGTCCAAATTGTTTTATTTTTCTCGTATAATAATTATCAACATCATCCAATATCAAAGAAAATTCATTATTCATAAAATGCCTTTTGTCGCTTCTGCTTCTTCCCAAATTGCGAGACCAAAACCACTACGGCCATATTCATTGCCATTATACAGCATATAACGCTCGCCTTTGTGCTCAAACACATAAGGATATTCAATCATATCAGAATCCCAACCTTGCTCTGATGGTTGGATGCCCGACTTTTCTAAACCCAGCTCCCAATTTTTTTTATCTGAACTCGATGCATAACCAATTCGATATTTTTCACCTTGACCACTTCGATATGAAAACCACATGTGGTAGCCATCCTGTCCATTACCAATGACAGTAGGCCGTGAAAATGCTTGCGCCACACCTAAAGCATAAGGAACAGCAAAACCATTTCGCTGCCAATAATGTCCATCCTGTGATGATGCTTGCTGAATGACATGCAACATTTCACCATTTCCAGCATCCCAATTGACAGTAGAGCCATACCACATATGGTACTCACCATTATCTTCGCGCATGACCCATGGATACGAAAGACTGACGGGATCTTGAGAACTCAACGGCATAAATGGTTTATCACTGTCTAATGACAGCGAAGATAAATCAGATTTTAAAATAAGCCGACCTATTTCTCCTCGCCAGTGACCATCAGGAGGACATTGCCAACCCATAAATAACATATAGCGCGTACCACCCACGTCATAACAATTACCAATGCTGACGCCATGAGAATAGAAGCTGCTCTCACTACCATGTTCGAATATAGGTTCAGGATGAATGTATGTCACTTTCTGTTTACATATATCGATATCAACATAACCAACAGAAGAACGATTTATATGGTCTCGACCGCTATAAAATACACGATAGATATCTGCTTCTAAAAAAACAGGGAGCGGATTAGCAGCGTGAGACATCAATTTAGGATGAATTGGCTCAGGACAATAAACAATTCCACGTTTACACCACATGATTGCGTAATTCCTAAAGACTCTTTAACTTATCACTCGTAAAAACTAATCGCTGAGTTTCAGAACCTTTATAAACACCATTTGAATCAGCATCAGACAATAACAGTGTACCCGCACCAATCACACAATTTTCCTGGATTTTAATGTGGTTTCGCAAAGTAGCATTCACACCAATAAAACACGCTCTACCAATTTCAACGCCACCAGAAACCACTACGTGTGAGGCAATAAAACAATGATCATGAATAATAGAATGATGACCAATATGATTACCACTCCATAGTGTGACATTGTCTCCGATTGTTGAGAATGGTTGAATCGTATTGTCTTCTAGAATAAAACAATTTTCGCCTATCTTCTCAGTGAGAACTGTCGCTCTAGAACTAATATAAGAGGCAATAGAATAACCCATGTCTTTTGCTGCAAGATATTTTGAAATACGAAGCTGATTGAGTTTCGAATAACTTAGCGCAACAAAAAAATCATATGAAGCTGGCGGATACAACTCAGCAACTTGATCAAAGGGAACTAATGGCAAACCACAAAATTCGGATTGCGTGATGTATTGACTATCTAGCGTAAACGCTACCACCTCATAATCAGAATCATGAGAAAAATAATAATGCGCAAGTTGTCCAATTTCACCGGATCCGAATATGACTAAAAGTTTTTTCATAATTGGTACACCGTTTTTGTTATTTCTATTTAAAGCGTACAATAAAGATTAACCAACGCCACCAGCCTACCATCCGTTCGAGTGAAATCGATAACCTGATCTAGATCAACGTCTTCAACACCATGCGGCGTTCTTCCATCATACAACACCATCGCACCAAATCCAGCTTCTGTCTCTATATCGACTTTTTTACCCTGACTATCTACTAACACACCACCACCACTCATAAAATCAATATTCTTTCGACTGAGCAACACTAACATTTGATAAAATGGTTTATTCTTTTCTTCGAGCTTATCCGGAAAATATTCATCACGATGAACCGTCATGAATCCGCCTCCTCTTGGGTAATGATGTATACGACACGCATTCCAAAAGCCATCTTGTTCTGGATGACTACCAAATGCTTCATCTACCCTCATTAATTTATTCCGAACTTTTATCATTTCACTAAACAATGCGGTGAGCGATGGATAACGTTGATCACTTTCATCAAAATAAATTGACTGCATGTTTTGTGCAATCGGCTCACCAAGACCGGTCTTTGAACCGATAGCCATCTTACGCCACGGTTTTTCTTTCAGCATTTTATAATCGAAGCGATCGCGGGGAGCACGTGGCTTCGAATTTTTAAAGCACTCCTCGTACTCGGTGCGCGCTGCCTCACATATTTTTTCTAACGTTTTATCTTTTACAATGAGATAGCCATAATTATTTAAATCGTTATCAATTTTTTGCAAATCAAGGCTTGCCAAATCCATCTAGGTTCTCCTGTCATTTTTGTTATTTTTAACAATCACCATGTGTTGGAATTTTCGAAGACTGAATCAACGACGTATAAAGGTCGGCTTTTAGATTGATCGAAAATTTTTCCTATGTAAAGTCCTATCACACCTAAACTTGACAGAATAACACCGGTACAAATTAATATTAAAACAGCAACACTGGTCCATCCAGCCACTGAGCCTACATGAAAATATTGGTATATAAAAAACATAGCCAGACTCACGCCACAAAAAGCAAAAATCAACCCCAGCGCAACAATCCATTTTAATAATGCGGTTGCTTGAAACAATAAACCATTCACTGCATGTTGTAGTAATTGTTTTAAAGAATATGAACTTTTTCCGACTTCTCTTTTTTGATGCTCATACTCAAAAATACCCGCGTTAAATCCAAGCCATCTTAAAATAAACAGATAATGTCGCTCACGCTCGTTGAATTGTAAAAAACTATCTATCACTTTGCGTGAAAGAATGGATAATGTTCCATAGTTACCATCAATATCTTTCTCAGTGAGCTTACTTAACACTTTAAAGTAGAATTTTGCAGCCCACACACGAAATCCTGTATGATTACGTTTAACCCTTTTTGCAAGCACCAGGTCGTAACCTTCTTGTATTTTTGCAAACAAATCAGGAATCAAACTGGGAGAATCTTGCAAATCACAATCCATGACAATAGCATAATCACCCTTAGCAGCTGCTAGACCGCTAGTAATAGCCACATGCTGACCAAAGTTCCGACTTAAGCGAATACCTTTCACAGATGGAAAAAGCGCTTGCAAGGAAACGATTTTAGGCCAAGCATTATCAGGACTACGATCATCTACTAATATTATTTCATAACGCGGCGTGAGCTTACGTAAATTGATTTCTAATTCAGAGCAAAGCTGTTGTAAGCAGTCCACACAACAATACACTGGAACAACCACACTAATAGTAGGCGCAACAATGTTCATTTCAGTTTTCACATTCACATCCTATGCAGTAATCAGCTTTTCTCTTGCCAACCGTAATTCTCGCCACTCGTTATTATTTAGCGGAACTTGTGATGTATATCCTAGCAAGCGCGCAATGTGCGGCTCCAACGTTAAATCAGAACTCAACGCTTTGGGGAAATCGTATTGCTGTTTCATAATTGGAATCGTATATAAATGATTAACCGCTCGACGCACGATATGAGAACGATTAGATCCCCCTCGATGGAAAAGCATCGCATCGAATACAATCACTGAACCCGCAGGCGCTGAAACAACAATTTTATTAGCTGAGATATATTCTTCAGAAGGCATTTTTTCAATTTTATGTGTAAAAGGAATAAGATTAGTCCCACCTGTCACCTCAGAAAATTCATCAATCGCTATCAACGCGCTGATAGCTAATGGACGCGAACAAACCCAGTTTTGATAAGGAAGATCTCGATGCCAAGAACTTTGATGATGAACTTGATTAGGTCGATTAATAATTGCATTTTGTAAATTTAATATAAACCACTCACCTAAAAACTGTTTGATGAGTGTTAGAATAAAAGGCTGAGCAGCAAGCTTGATAAATTCAAAATCATAGAGCAAGGGAGCGCGGCATATATCAAGATCTTGAATAGCAATCAACGCATCTCTACCAAATGCATCTTCTTGTTGTTGGTAGACTTTATCAATTTTATGACGCCACTCTGATAACTCAGCAGAAGAAAAAAGATTGGCGATAACTGCATATCCCCGCGTTGTTATTTCTTCCACATAACGAGAAATATCGCTGGTCACTTGAGTCTGCTCAAAAACACCGTAAGAACTTTCTTTCATCTCAATATCCTAAACATATTCGCTGCAAGTATCCGGTAATGTCTTGCTTGCCAGCATGCTTTTAGCTGGCATCCAGCCATAGGTATTCTCGGGCATTGCCCGAACAAACTATAGACTGGATGCCAGCTAAAAGCATGCTGGCATGACAAGTACAGGAGCTCACCGAATACTTACTTGCTTTGTTTTTTTAGAAACTTTAGCAAAAGCATCTGGCCCCGCATTAAAAATCAAATCTAAAATCGTAACCCCATGCTCAAATTTTCCAAACAATTGTTCATAAGGCGGATAAGAAGAATAGTCAATATACGAAACATCAACACCGACATCATTGAATAAATTGTGTTGCATGTAAGCACTGGCAGAAGGCCCTGAAAGATAATGCGTTGCTTTTGATTGCTGACACAGTGCAACTAACCGTTCGGTTTTTTTCAATGCATCATCGACTGGATAGTCTGTTGACCAACTGAGCGTGGTTTTAATATTTAAAAGCGAGCAAATTGCTTGCAAACACTTAAAGTTAACCTGGCTTAAATAATCTTCTTGTTCGCACTGCAGATACAATTCGTGAAAAAAATCTTTATATTCTTTAAAGTACGCTGCTCTAGCGTAATTTGCTGTGATAGTTTTCCAATGTGTTTTTGCCCAGCTTTTATCGCTGATCTGAGCTTCATTAATTTTTTGAAAATACTTACCTTTTACATCGACTGGAATCGTTAGCCAATCCAACCCATTGGGAGTTTTAATTAAATTTCGATTTCGCCAATCACGACGAGTGTATTGCATGTCATCATAGAGAATAAATTCATCTACTTGATTGATGAGGTCAAAGTAGCCTTTCCAAGGTATATAACAAGATTGAACAACAGCTATTTTTTTACTCATGCAAATCCCAATGCGGTGCTTAATATCTTATTGATTTTAAAATAGATGTGTAGTAATAAAGCGAGTAGTTTAAAGTAGTATTGAGTCAGCTTCAATATTTTTTACTCATCACCGGGAAATAGTGCATGAAGATCAACATACAAAAACAATTTATCTTAAGCTTAGCTCTTTTTCTTGTCGCTTATGGTCTTCTACTTTTGTGCTGGATTAATGCATTCCCGCATGTCAAACCCAGGGGCAGTTTAGCGGTTGAACTAAATGAATACTATACCTCTGTCGTCCCCTTGTACGATGTCGAGACTCGAAAAACATTCTTCATGCTGATTGTTGCCTTTGTGGGAATATTTTCTGTCGCGCTGAAACTATTCAGAAACAAAAGAATTCGCTCTTCTGATTCTAAATATAGGCAATTTTCATTACTCAGTCTCTTGGGTATTTCCGGCATCATAATTGCCTACATTGTGATGGGGCCTCACTATTCTTTCAGTTGTTGCGCGCTTGAAATAGGTATTATTAGCTTATATTTCATTTCGTTCTGGTCGCCCACCAGGGCAACCGCATTGAAAATTACACAGCCACTGTCATTCCCGCGCAGGCGGGAATCCATCGTTACATATTCTAGTAATATTCAATACAATTTATTTGGTAAAGCAGCTATTGTCATATTGTATTGCATCGCTGGCGCCGCGCTCATCTTTCTGGTTAGCCATACACTAAAACACTTTATGTTTGTGGCAGCACCCTCTTCAATGGATTTTGTACTCAATGTCGGCGTCCATTTTTCCGCACTGCTTTCCAACAGCATGCGATTAGCCGATGGATATGCTTGGGGAAGCGGAGTAAAACCTACCTACGGTTTGCTGTTGCCAGAGATAGCATCGCACGTGCTAGCATTCAGTTCTTTTTCTATTTCTAGCTGGCTTCACCTTTTACAATCATTGCAAATAGTATTGATCAGCTGTTTTTTGTTGGCTGCGGGGCTATCTTCTCGACATCCCATCACGTTATTGTATGTGTGCATTGCCCTACTCTTATATGACCCTGCATCTGTCTTACTCTACTTCCCTAATCATGGTGGATGGCGTTATTTAGGCGTGGCGTTGGTCATGTTAGCACTGTCGATTGCGGTTTTTCAGAATAAACGTCTTTCATTGCTATCAAAAATACTGTTTGCTACATTGGCTTTTTTAATTAATTTTGAAACAGGAATCATACTCTCTCTGGGATTTTGCGCTTCCGAATTATTTTCTCGTCACCATGGGTGGTTTCGGGTCATTAAATATTCGCTTTTTACCGCTATTTTTACGGCATTTTCTCTCCTTCTACTTTTACATCGATTTTCTCAAGAAGTACTCAGTCCTATTTTTCCCATTTTAGGAAAGCTTCATAATTCGTCTTTTGGTGGTGAAATGTATGTTGTGATTCCCGCATTTGCTGCCGTATTCATACATGCATCTATTGTTCTATGGCGCACTGCAAATTCTGGAATTAAAAATGCATACCAAGAGCTAGGTGTTGTTTGTGCGGTGTATTGCTTACTCTGGTCTATGTATTATATCGACAGACCCAATGTCATTTATTTTAGTTCTATCGCATTAGTTTATGCATTTTTAGCTAACCGACTCTATGCAGATGTTCGATGGCTAATGGGTTCTCAACAAAAATTGTCTATTCTGTTATTTTTTCCGTTAGCTTTTGCATAGAACAATAGATGCATGTATGAATACATCACATTTCCCATGCAAACACTTAACAATTACCGCTCTCAATTACATACACCCATCATGTCAATTGATGACATTCAAAAAATGAGTTACATGAAAAACATTCAACATTCAGCAATTGAATTAAAAGAAAATATCTCGCTTCATAATGGCTACATCACACCGTTTTCATTTTATGTTCGATGCATGAGTGGAAAACAAAATAACTTTTCAACGCCAGATCCATTTGCCATGATTGCCTATGAATCCGAACAAATCGCTTTTTTTAACGAAAAAATGCCATCGATTATATTTATGCCGCGCTTGGAAACTCTATTCTCTGACTCTGCACCACCACCCGCATATACTCAATTTTTAGATAAATTTCTTGCGATATTAAAAATGAGAAATTATTACATTCAGAAAAATTTGACGTACTGGGTTGTTTATTCGGATTCATAAATTTTATTTATCAACCTGAGCTGTGGAATCAAGCAGTTATGGGTATGTTCTACCCATGACCTCAATAAATAACCCATCTCAAGCTGTGCATAAAGTATCTAGCTATGCTATCATCAGCCCGTTGATTAACCAGTACAAACACATTGAGGCTAATAGAATTTATGCTTGGCAGACCTTTTGAAAGTGAAAAACCTATTATCCAGATCGATTCATCTGTATTAATTCGCCCAACAACCGAATCCATGTTGCCTACACAAAGCGAAGTCGAAAATGATCCGCTTCAACTACTGCGTGGGGCCAATTTATCAGACAGTGAGCTACACGATGAAGCATTAAAAAGTCAGCAAATAGCAGAACTGATATTGGATGATACAGCACTTCGAAACCAATTAGGACGATATATCATAGATATTGCTGTTGCTTTTGAATCTGTTGCCATGAAAATATTTAAGAGTGACCATCTTCTCAACGTCATTATCAAAAACTATTCTTATTATAATCCAACCATAAAAATAGCTTCCGCACATCTTAACGTTGCAATAGCTGTTTTTACAAATGCAAATATCAAAAAACATTTTGATCGCATTGAATTATGTTTATTAAGATTAGCTCATGCTGGCCAAAATAATTTTGGTATGCTCAAAGAGAATATGAAACCTTTTATAGCCTACTTATCCAATCCAAATGGAGAAGTTGATAAAGATAAATTTTACCAAGACGTGATTGCTGCACATTTAACACGTGATGAGCTAATTGCTTTAGCCCAGAAAAATGAAATAATTGCAAAAATCATTATCGCAGATCCTAGACTGCATTCTATTTTAAAACCGTCAGACGTACCGGGATATTATCATCTCGTTCAAGCAATCCCTCAACTGATCACAAAACCTCAAAATAAAATATCTTTTTCTGCCATGAGTAGTTATGACTTAGGGACATTAAGCAAAGAAGAAGTCGAAATAGCCTTGAGTGACCTCTCATCCGTCGAAAAAAATATCGACGATTTTGCCATACATCGTTGGGCAAACGTATCCAGCGAGTATTGCATAACACTGTTAAATTATGAGAAATTTGCAAAATTTTTCTCAGGAGAGAAATTACAAGACTTGATTGATAAATATGGCTCTAGTATTACTGATACTTGCTGGGGCAATCCTGTATGCGCAACAAAATTAAAAGCATATTCAGCCGTATTCAATTTTAAAATCAATGATGGCATTCCGACATTAATTAGCAACTTAAACGCAGCTGGTCTTACAAAAGATAACATGGCTAGCATTATCAGAAAAAATGAAGCTGTAGCATTAGCCTTATTAGATCCTCAGTGCGCTTCATTCCGCAAAAGCTATGATTTAGTCTGTGCAACTGATGACTATCCTTCCGTCGCGAAGCGATTCACAGAAATTCCTGACCTGGAAAAGACGTTAGTCGATTACTCATTTAGGATAAAATATCTCACTAAATACTTGCCTATTTGTATTTATATATTAAATTCACCGCAATTAAGTGCACATATTCACGGTAAAGAACTTTATGAATTGTGTATGACTCATAAGTCAGGCCTCACAGAATGCATCATTAAAAATCATAAAGCCTTTCAAGCACTGTGGGCATATTGCTTGTTGGAAAAAGGCATTCCCTCTACAGAAAAATATTCTGACTCCGATCAAAACAACCAAGCGTTAAAATACTATTTGTTAGCTCGAATCTATCAAAGACATCACATCGCTTTGTTAGCTGAGAGAGCGCGTAGCTATTATAGCTATGACTGCACTCAAGATAATACTTTTCTTTCCATCGCTATGTATCATTTTCAAATCGCAGCATCGTTAGGCCATGATTTAGCATTGCAAGAATTGCTAAATTATGGTGATAGTATTCCAAAAGATTATTACTTGGGAATCGCTAATATATTTAACGACAGCACTAGACCTGCTATCCACAATCCCTTTCAAGCAAATGCATGGCATTACAAAGCGTTGCGGGAAATGATGCCAGAAGCGGTTGAGCCTATACGCCAATACATTTTTACGCAGGGCTTAAATGGTCAACCCGATGTATTACGTGATGATAAAAATTTTAAAGCATTGAACTGGTATGCAGAACAGAAGAATTACGCAGAAAAACAAAACATACATCGTCTATTAATTAATACTTGTCTAGATTTAAACTGTGGCTCGTTAGCGTTAGTGTATCTTCAATTTATGAGTGCCGAAACCGCTAGATCTCTTTTGAATAACAAAAAAGAGTGTCTTGCTTCACTCATACAGACTGCGCCTATCAATGAAATACCTTACCTTTATGATTTGATGCATCAAAGTGATTCATTAACTCCAGAATTAAATACAGTATTAGCTGAGCGCATGCAAATCATAGTCAACGCTTGGATAAAATTCTTAAAAGACTTACAAACTGATTTTACTTTTTATCATAAAGACACGTGTGGTTTATTCGCATCAAAATTTTTTGCACATAAAGAAACGTTGAGTCAAACATTACAAGAGTATGAACAACGTATTCAATCTGATCCTGCTACTTGCTATAGACTCATTAACTCACTCGATACGGATTTTTCCAATTTTGTGAATAAGTTAATAAAAGGCCGCAGCAAACGCTATCTTGGAAATTTTTGTAAATTTCTAGATTACAATGGCAAGCCCACTATTGCGAAAGATATGGATTTTTTCAAATTAATTAGCGCGAAAGTAATGAAGAACGTCGTTATTCAAGCTTCTATTCCTCGCTTAGCTTAGTGACTATTTATTTTTCACCTCTCCTCTTGTGGGAGAGGTAAAAAAATGATTAACGCAATACACACCTTTTCAAAGGGATGGATCACTGCCGAATAGTTACTGATGATGACACCTAACCAATATCTCTTTGTTTTTAAAATAAAACGTTCCACAGTTGTGGCTATCGATTACGCGCATGGCCAATATCTGTTCATATTTATGTCGTTTATCGCTACCTGCTGTTCATTTTATGTGTTATTATTGTAGCTTCTTAAAATACCCGAGTATCACCCAAATTCGACACTCGACATTGCAATAGAAAATTAACCGAGGCGAGAAATTATGTCATCATCCCTGCAATCAAGATTAGAAGGCGCAGCTGCTAACGAAGCCAAAAATGCTGTCATTAGCAAAGTCGAAGAAAAAGTCGAAGAAGCAGTGAAAAGCGGCAATATCGAAGAAGCAGTATTAGGAGTAGCAGTCGGTGCCGGCGTTCTTGGCGGATTATTTCTTGCTGAAAAAATTCATGACCATTCTTCAGAAGCACATCAAAAAGAATTAGAAGATTATAAACTCATTCTGAAGAAAAGACTCATCATAAGAGAACCCAAAGATCGCACTAAAAAAATTCCCTTTCACACTGTATTCACTACAAATGAGATGGGATCTAACCATTATTCTCAGCAAACCATGGCAAGCTGGATTACCTATAGGCCAGCATCCAATAGCAAACTTCTGGAATGCGACAAGAAAATTGATAGAGCGATGAATCAAATCTTAACTTGTTACCAGAAGCGACTTGAACGCACAGCAGCAAGGGCTAGAAAAACATTCAGCTTTCTCGGGTTCGAGGGTAAAGAAGAAGATTTTACATCTGCTGTATTACGAGACCTCATGCTTAAACTAGATGATGTCAAAGGAGCAGATGGTTACGAACGTAAAATTGCCATGTTAAAAGGCCTAGATTTAGCAATCAGTGATTTTTGTGGAAACCATGAATTTAGAAATACATGGTTAAAACCCGCGTGTACTTTCATCTCAGACGCCATCACTGATTTAGAGCAACAACAAGAACATCTTTCATTGGATAACTTGATCGATGAATCTTGGCCGGATGCAAGTGTCAACGTGCGCAGCTTGCTAGAAGCTATCACGATGTTAGTCACGTCTGAAGAAGACTGGGAACATATTAAAGACGCTTCTGGCAAAAGTAATTTCGATGAACAATTGATTGCAAAATATGGGTTGATTCATCAAGGAGCCGATCATTCTAACTTAGGCGTTTCATCAGCACCTAAATATTTAAGACCTAAAGGCTGTAGCGATCCCCTTGTCGATAACCTTAGAAATATTGCCCAACTTTTTTCTGAACTAAAACCGAATGCACCTAGCGCAAAAAAAGTGGCGAAGTCTAAAAATGTTACTCCTCTAAAAAAATTAGATTTTAATAAGCAAGCTGACAAAGAAGCTATTTTAACATTTTTTAAAAATACAAAAAACTTTTTGACGTCCATCGCTATACGCACTAACGACGACATAACCAATGGTCAAACTGAATCACTTTACAATCTCTATATGGAAGAAGAAAAGAGATTACAACCACCCAGCAGAATATCGAATGTATTTAGAAATGCCCCACGACGACCACGCGTAAATGGTGATAATAAATATGCTGCCATTATTCAAGAACGTGTTGATTTTCTTTATCAGTTAACTGAATTGACAGCAGAAGCCACCACCAATGTCGGCTTGCAATTAGGCATATCACAATGTGCAAAAGATAGAGGTGAGCTATTTATTTCTGATCCTAAACATGCCACGTTTTTGTTTGGAACTGTTAATACACTTAGCCATCAACTGGATAGTAACGACGGTCACCTGATCAAGTCACTTAAAAAAATAAAAGCTGAACATGCTGCTTGCGGACTGTCGTCGAAACAAAAAGACTTATGGAATGTCATCGATGATCAGCTGGTTCAACTGAAAGAACTCACCTCAACCAGCGTTGCAAAACTCAACAAGCACCGTAGCAAAATTAGCTTTCTTCATGTGCGTGCAGAAGTTGCTCGAGATGATCACTGGGCTGTTGATATTGCTCATGATGCAATCGCAAGACATCATTTGCCAGCAGCGCCGCATAAATTGACTGCTGATCAGCACGCTGAGCCAGCAAATCCAGCGCCAGCAGTGAATCATTTGCCTGCGCAGCCGCCTGTACCACCTCCAGCACAACAGCCTGCTCCTCTACTGCATGTTGATAAGCCACACGCTAATAACGAAAGCAAATATGACCAACAGGATGAACATTCCGATGAGGAATCAGAATCTGAAGATGGATATGGTACTGATGATGATGCTGTTGAGCAACAACCCTCACCTGCTGCGGCTGGCAGTCTAAATCCGCCAGACAGCAATTTGGTTTCGGATAATCCTGATTTAAGTAATCTTGAGGCCTTGCTTGAAACATTAAGACAAAAAATCGATGCGATTAATATTCCGGCATCTAATAATCAATCTCAGATTACTCTCAAACAAACTTACAATAATATTTATGTCAAATTATCAGCGATTAGCAACAAAGCAACTAGTCTCTCAACAGAGCATCGATTTGGTAAAGCGTTACCACTGATAAAGTTGGCATATGACCATTGTCAGAAACTAACATCGGAAATTTTGAGCAAAACAAAAGATCAAAGAACCACATCGGCTAATGTCCTTTTAACTAAGCTAGTCACTGAAATTGAGGGTAATTCTCAATTTCTTGACTCACACAAAAGAGAATGGTGTCGATTCTTCATGCATACCCAATCACGAAATCTTGTTGATGAACTCAAGAAAGAATATAAG
>JABDBD010000035.1 GCA_013288815.1 Gammaproteobacteria bacterium
TTGACTCATCGCTGTTAAAAAATTCAATTTACCCATCCTGTTTCTTTATATTCATCAGGGTAACATTTTTCATTAACTCATTTAACGCGTCTATTAACGCACGTAAGTCATAAATCAGTAACAAAAAAACCTTTGGATCGGGCGACACAACCTGCAAAGCGCTTTGATATACATCTTCAAGTTGTTGTATGTTTTCAATCAACAGATTATCTTGAATGATTGTTTTATCCCGATTCAGAAGTTTATGACTGGCTTCTGTCAATATTGCGCTGATAGAAGATACAATTGCATATAACTCTTTATGAACCACATCAAAAGTAGCATGATCGGTTACTCGATACAAAACCATGCTTACTGCTGAAAAATTTTCATATAAATAATCGATCTTTTTTTCGATTAAACCTAATGCGTGATGACGAGCCTTATCAACATTTTTTACTGACTGACGCGCCGCATTCAATTCATAAAAAAACTGATTACGTTTATCATGCAATTCTTTTTCATAAAAATATTTTTTCTCAACGTAATCTTTTGCTAATAAACACGAAAAAATGGATTGGTTTAGTTCGCATAATCGCGTTAAACATTTTGCTAGTGCTTTCTGAGTATTGTTTTTGCAGTAAAAACTAAAAATACGTTGCAGCAACAGAACTATTAAAAATCCCAGCAATATACATAGACATCGCTGAGATAATTGTCCCTGATTGAGCGACAAACTCACTGATGCAATAACTAAAACATTCATTACCCAACTAGCTGTCCACCATGACGCATAACGAATTCCCAAATAAATCGTTGTGAAAATAATTCCTGCTAAACAAATAGCTAACACTAAAAAATGATATGCTATGCAATTAACAACCATCGTTAAAATAATAACGCTGAATGCTGTGCCAACACCCAGCAATACACTTTTGTTTATGCTATTGATTGAGATTAATTGCGCGCCCAACGCTGACAACACAATCCAATATCCTTGAGATAAATCTGAATAACGATACGCTGCGTAAACTAAAATTGCCGTAAAAATAAAAAACCAGGATTCTTGAAGAATAGATAAAACATACTGAATTTTTTGCAAGACAATCTTATAAACCATGCGGCTTGATCCACCCCATCCAAAAACTTAGCATTAAAAAAATAAATAACAGTACCGATAATCCGATACGCCATGTCAATGCTTTTACGACTCGTGTTGATTCGTTTCTATCTTTCACAAGAAAAAATAGTCCGCTTCCTAAGCAAAATAAGATAGTAACAATCACAACTAAAACGATTAATCTGACCAACATATTCAATGCACCTATACAGGGTATTTGTCTAAGACATTTATTCTAAAGTGTTTTTAGCAAAATTACTTGTAGTAAAAAATTGATTTTGTGCAAATGATTTTAAAAACCAATCAATTCCGCTATAATGCGCATCTTTTTGTGAACATAATTATGACAAGACACAATTTGAATATTCTGATCCAATACCTACTCCCTCAGCACGCCTTGTCACGACTGGCAGGATGGTTATCCAACAGGCGCTGGCTGTGGTTTAAAAACTGGCAAATAAATTTCTTTATTAAACGATACAACGTAGATATCAACGCCGCTTTGCTTCCTACTGTTGAGGATTATCCTACATTCAACAGCTTTTTTACCCGCAAACTAAAACCCAATTTGCGCCCTCTTCCTGCCGAAACAAATGCGATAATTAGTCCTGCTGACGGCTGCATTAGTCAGCTTGGAAATATAAACCACGATCAACTTTTTCAAGCTAAAGGATTTCATTTTACCTCGCACGCTTTATTAGGCAGCACTGAGCATGCTGAGCAATTTCAGGATGGAAGCTTCATCACTATTTATTTATCTCCCAAAGATTATCACCGGGTTCACATGCCATTCACGGGGAAATTACGTGAAACCATTTATATTCCCGGAAAACTTTTTTCAGTGAATCAACAAACCGTACGCACTGTTCCTCAGTTATTTAGTCGCAATGAACGTTTGGTTTGTTTATTTGATACGGATTTCGGCCCCATGGCGATTATTTTGGTCGGCGCTATGTTGGTAGGAAGCATTAATACTGCTTGGGATTCACAGTCTCCACAATCTAAAAAAATCGTGAGAAAAACATACTCTCAATCTTCAGCTATCATATTAAATCGCGGTGATGAATTAGGGTATTTTAAAATGGGATCCACCGTTATTGCTTTATTTCCAAAGAAAAAAATACATTGGGCTCCCAACCTGGGAGAAAATTCTTTGTTACAAATGGGAGAATTTTTAGGAAAAACATTAACCTCTTAATTTTATCTTAAGCAAATCAATTTAGAATTACATCTCGTACTTTATTTCCTCATTTCCTCACAACAATAGAGCACAACAATTAGAAATATCAGGATAGTAATGTGTTAAGACAGTATAATATGCGTAAAAAAATATCGTTAAATATCGGAGGCCTTATCTGCCTTCTGATTACTATCTATGTTATTTATTATCTGTTATTAAAAGACACTGTACTGCCTTTTTCAGTTTCTTCTTTGCTTACCTGGGGTAACCACTGTTCCAAACAATGGCATATTCTCACCATTGGCCTCATCCCTATCTACTTAGCCATGATTGTTTTTGGCGCAGGCATGCTAAGCATTTATTTAGGCTCTGTTTTACAACACTGGCTCAGCAAACTCTGGGAAGAGTAATCTTCTAAACAAACCCCGCCTCAAACTATATGGCTAATGTCTCACGTTCATGTAATATATTACCTGCAAAAATAGTCATCCATTCCTGATAAACCGTAATCAATTCTACCGCAAATTAAATTAATTTATTGAATACATTTGATTTTTTTGTTGATACCGCCAAAGCAAAGCTTTTATAATGACTTTCATCAAGGCTTTTCTAGTTGTAGGACTTGGTTCTTTTGTTATCATAAATTGCTCTCATGGATTGAGGTCGGAATGGACCAGTATCAGGATTGATGCTTAGACGGATAGGCCGCCACGGATTCGGTAGTTTGGGCCCGGAAGCCCAGGGTAGGTCAAAAGGGGGGGTCATGATGACCGCCCCTTTTCATTTTAACCTATTGATTTTCCCTACTCTTATTTTGATCATTTATTTCTCATAAAGACCACTTTTGTTAATTTTCCCTTAAGCTATTGTCTTGTATTATAATAGTAAGACAAGGTGAAGCATTTTCCTGAATCAACTTATAGTGTTTCGCCTTTCCTTTCGATGGGAGTGTCGCTCAGGATTTTAATGATGCTTGATTAGATGAATGGTGAATAAAGATGGCACTACAGCTAAACGAAGTATTCAAAACTAGAGTTAAATCGATTCTAGAGGGCCTTGGTAACCAAGTTCACTTCTTTATCGACGATGTTTCCGACGCTCAGTATGCGACTCCTTACCAAAATTATCTCGCAAATTTGGATGATCCAGTTAAGCTCTCCTCAGAAGCAAAAGACAAAGAAAAGCAAAAAAAGAAATTTCTAACAGCCCTTATCCAAAACGTTAAACTTTTCCCTGAAGATATTGACCGTTTAAATATCCTTGGACTTATATCTATTGAAATATGTGAAATATATTCATCTCTGCAGATGCTGATTAATCCATCCATAGCTGAGGAAAATCAAATTTTAGAAATGGTAAAAGCATTAGAAAATACAATACAAAACAAAATTCATTACACTAATGATGAAACTGTCGATATGGCTCAAGCTTCAGTCGAAACTCTCAAAGTTATTACTGAGTGTAAAAAAACAATCAATGACATTTCCATTCAAGAAAAGAAAAGAACTGAAGAAGAAAAAGCAGAAGCACAAAGAAAAGCTAAAAGGCGTGCAGAGCGAGCAGCTAGACGACGCACAGACGCAGCGATTCAAGCTGAAATACAAGCTAGGCTTTCGGTATCACCGACAGACAGCAGATCATCACCTGCTAGCGACAACAAATCTCAATCACCTTCTCCTATATCTGGCACATCTGGTTCAAGTATGTTTCATTCTATTGCATCCACTTCGAAAGAAGAAACATCCAGCGGGGAAAGCTCCGCAAACAGCTCTAGAAAAAGCAGCGCTTCTGAATTATCAGCTCATCCATCGCAAAAATCTCATTCAGCGCCAGTTTCACCGCGACCACCTTCTCCAGAATTACAATATGCTATCCAGCCTACTTTGTCTTTTGATCAATTACCAAATGACGCTGTTGCTCCATCTCAGTCAGCGCCAGGCTCAAAAAGAAATAGCATCACCCGTGGCAAGCCTGCACTACCGCCTGCTAGCAATGTCACTTCGTCTTCTCAAGCTGAATCCAAACATGAGAAAGTATCTGATCAGGAGATTAATGATTACATTACAGAAATACTTTACACCCCAACATACTTATCTATTTGGGAAGATCAAACCAAAGGACTGCTGGGCGGTACCAAAGTACCTTGCCATGGAAAACAATATACGGTTCCTAAAACGATTGCTCAAATGATTAATCGCATTACGTACATCTATGAGACTGAAAAAACTGATCCCGCAAATAGTTTTTTAGCTGAACGTAGCTTAGCAACCACCATATCTACCCTAGCAGATGGGGCTGCTCAACAAAAAGGTTTTTGTGGATTATTCAGCATACCTATCATGCGAACCACATCGACTCATAGACTTTATACAAATCTTGCTGAGATGCAATATGGAATTGATAAAGAAAAGTTTGAATCTTTGAAAGCAAATATTCATTCGATTTTTTCAGCTCATTCAAAAATAGCTGAAAAAAGAGAAACTAACACTCTTCTCAGACAACGTAACATTCTTTAGTCATTGTATTCTGGCAGATTATTTCTGCCAGAATTTTTTCTCTGATATTTATTTCTGATACCGCTTCACACTTTCCAAAATTTCTTTCTTCGCTGCTTCTTGATTTTCCCAGCCAGAAATTTTTACCCATTTCCCTTTTTCTAAATCTTTATAATGCTGAAAAAAATGCTCGATGGAATCTAAAAAATCTTTTCCAAAATCGTCGGGTTGCTGGATATCGCGATAGCGCGTTGACAATTTATCAACGGGAACCGCTAAGATTTTTGCATCAGGGCCTGACTCATCTGTCATGCGCATCATGCCTACTGGACGACACCGTATGACAGCACCGTGAATCACTGGGAAAGGTGTTGCCACTAACACATCCACAGGATCGCCATCTTCGGATAATGTCTTGGGAATAAAACCATAATCGCACGGATAATACATGCAGGTTGCAACAAAACGATCGACGGAAATTAATCCGGTCGCTTTGTCTACTTCATATTTTACGGGATCACTTTTTGCAGGAATTTCGATGATAACATTTATTTCGTCAGGGACATTGCGTCCTGACTCTACTAATTCTAAACCCATTGTTGCTTCCTTATTTTAAGTAAAAAATATTACGCCGACTGCTTCATAATACATTTTTGACAAACCACGTCAGAGCACATTGACATTTCTTTCTTGATAGGACCTTCGCACTGATGACATTGTGTTGTGCCTGTTTCATTTAATTGTGTATCAACAGAAATACGCTGATCGAAGACAAAACATTCTCCATCGTAATGATCACCACCCACTTCTGCAAAATAATTTAAGATACCACCTTCTAATTGATACACTTCTGAAAAGCCCGCATCTAACATATGCAAAGCTGCTTTCTCACAACGAATTCCACCCGTACAAAACATCACGACAGGTTTATCCGCATTTATTTTTTGGCTCTGTTGTGGGAATTCACTAAAATCGTTTATGTGTAGATGATCTGCTTTTTTAAAAGTTCCAAAACGAACTTCATACTCATTGCGCGTATCAAGTAATGTCATTTCACGATTTTCATCCAACCATTGTTTCAGACGCTCAGGTGAAATACTTTTTGCACGCTGACGTTCTGGATGAATATCTTCTTTATGCATAGTAATAATTTCTTTTTTGATTTTGACGCGCATAAATTTAAATGGTTGCAGAAGCGAATAACTCACACGAAAACTGATATCTTGAAAACAGGTATAGGCCTGAAGAAATTTTTTAAACTCATCAACACTTTCTGATTCTGCTGAAAGATTGATATTAATACCCTCCTTGCTTAATAAAATCGTTCCCTTACAATGACGCTCCCGAGTCACTTGCAAGAAGCTCTCTCGCAGCCCACTGAGATCCTCCAACGAAACAAATTTGTAACCCGCAATATTCATAAATCGCATAGAAAATACTTCAATTAAAATGGTGTTGCCAACTTTACTCGAGATTGTGCATTACGTCAATTTGGTTTTGAACCCATAGACCAATAAATCATTAATTTTCAACAAGATAGCTGCGGTATTGGCTTAATCAATTCTTAAGCTTTCTTTGGTACAATCTACATATTCAGGATATTCAGGAATTTCAAAAATGAAACCACGATTAACGATAAACATAGAACCAAACGATGCGCCCTATATCGTTGTTGATCCGGCGTCGATAGTTAATATCTATCGACAGAAAGATTTTGATAGCCAGCTCCGCTTCATTCACTCGACGAATGTAACACCGCGAGGAACAGCTTACAGTCTAGCACCAAGCGTCCTGGCTCGCAGAGGCAGCTACAGCTGTTCGCTGCCAGCCGAAGAGTATCCGGAGCCAATAGAATTTAGTAATCTAGCTAACAGCATTCCAGGATACATTCCTAAGACAGATTGTGAACCAGTAAAAATAAATGATTATATGCGCACAAAATCAAACTCAAGCATTTTTTTTCAATTTCCTCAAGTGGAAAGCCCTACTCAACCATCATATCAAGAATCTATTTTAAAAGAACTTCTCACACAGTGTGGCACCCAAATTCAGCTATATTGTCGTATGTGCGATGACAGCGAAGCTAGCTATCCTACAGGCTTACTAGATTTAATTAAAATCATCGAAAACAAAAACAACCTCTCGCTTAAAGAACAAGCTGAGCAACTTAGCACAACCTCGCAAGCCGCTCTTGCAAAAGGAAAGCCTAAAAAAGTAAAAACGTTTTGTGACTATATTTCTTGTTCACAACAAAAAGACATCGATATTTTTCCGCTGTACCATTTTATTGTTGACAACTATAACAATCATTTTTTACAAAACAATGTGATGGATAATAAGCGTATAAATCTCTAAACTACTTTTTTAATATTGAAATTGATCTATGGAGAGACGCAATAATGGATTGCCTTTTTTGTAAAATTATTCACGGAGATATTCCAGCAGCTCATATTTATCGTGATGAATGGGTCACTGCATTTGATGACATTAATCCGCAGGCTCCCCATCATATGTTAATTGTACCTAACAAACATATTGCTACATTAAATGATCTGGAAAATGAAGATAATCACGTGGTTGGCCATATGGTTCAAGCTGCAAAGGTACTGACAACAAAGCTTAATATCTCAGAAGCTGGATATCGTTTAGTCATGAATTGTAACGCTGGCGCTGGACAAACCGTGTTTCATATTCATTGTCATCTATTAGGTGGACGGCAGTTAAAATGGCCGCCAGGGTAATTAGGAACTTCAATGGAAACATATTTTAGAAACATCATAGAATGCTTAGGTGAAGATCTTAATCGAGACGGTCTAAAAGATACGCCTCGTCGTGCAGCAAAAGCTCTCAAGTTTCTCACTCAAGGTTATCAACAATCGTATGAAGAGATTGTCAATAATGCACTCTTTGAATCTGACAGTGATGAAATGGTCTTGATAAAAGATATCGAACTATACTCACTCTGCGAACATCACTTACTTCCTTTTATCGGTAAATGTCATGTCGCGTATCTACCAAAAGGAAAAATCATAGGCTTATCCAAGGTCGCCAGAATCGTTGACATGTATGCAAGACGCCTGCAAGTTCAAGAAAAGTTAACAAAAGAAATCGCTGAAACCATTCTAAAAGCCACTGGATCTTCAGGTGTTGGCGTGATTATCGAAGCAAAACATCTTTGTATGATGATGCGCGGTGTCGAAAAACAAAACTCCGTGATGACAACCTCCGTCATGCTAGGATCATTTCGGCAAAATCGAGAAACGCGTGCTGAGTTTTTGAGTTTGGTACAGCAAAAATCTATTTAATAAAAAATTCTCGAGAAGCAGTAACTTTTAAATAAAAAAAAAGAACTTTTCAGTTCTTTTTTTATTTCATCTGAAAGATTAAGGATTTTCTGCTTGCTCAACTTCCTTCATGCTTAATCTAATCTTTCCTTGTCTATCAATTTCTAATACCTTAACTTTCACCATTTGACCTTCAGCAAGCTTATCGCTTACTTTTTCAACTCGTTCTTTACAAATCTGGGATATATGAACCAAACCTGTTTTACCTGGCAAGAATGAGACAATTGCGCCGAAATCCATTAGCTTGACGACCGAACCTTCGTAAACAGCGCCTATTGCAACATCCGCAGTTAACAGCTCAATTCTACGTTTTGCATTTTCACAAGCTGCTAAATCAGCAGCCGCCACTCTAACCAAGCCATCGTCGCTAATATCAATAACCGTACCTGTTTCTTCGGTTAATGCACGAATAGTCACACCACCCTTGCCAATGATCTCTCTAATTTTGTCTGCTGGAACCCGCATTGTTAATATGCGAGGTGCGTAAGCAGACATCTCTTGACGAGGCTGATTAATTGCTTTTTGCATAATTTCTAAAATATGAACCCGACCTTCATTTGCTTGATGTAGCGCATCCCGCATAATATTTTCGGTAATACCATCAATTTTGATATCCATTTGCAAAGCAGTCACACCGTTCACTGTACCTGCTACTTTGAAATCCATATCACCTAAGTGATCTTCGTCGCCCAAAATATCGGTAAGCACTGCATAACGATCATTTTCTTTGACTAAGCCCATTGCGATTCCCGCCACATGCGTACGCAGAGGAACACCTGCATCCATCAATGCCAAACTTGTACCACAAACAGTTGCCATTGAACTTGAACCATTCGACTCTGTAATTTCTGAAACAACACGCAACACATAAGAAAATTCTTTTTGTGAAGGCAATACCGCAGCAATACCACGCTTTGCTAAATTACCGTGCCCAATTTCACGTCTTTTTGGACTTCCCACAAAGCCAACTTCGCCAACTGAATAGGGAGGGAAGTTATAATGCAGCATGAAACTATCTTTGCGCTCACCCTCTAAAGCATCAATCGTTTGTGCATCACGTTCTGTACCTAAAGTAGCAACCACCAAAGCCTGCGTTTCACCCCGAGTAAATAAAGCAGAACCGTGAGTTCGAGGCAACAAACCCATTTCAATAGTAATAGGCCGTACTGTTTTAGTATCTCGGCCATCAATACGTGGATGACCTTCTAATATTCGTGTGCGTACTATTTTGCTTTCTAATTTTTTGAAAGCCTGCTTAACATGCTCTATTAATAAAACCTCATCATCAATATCGGTTTTTTCAGCTAAAATCTGCTCTATTAAACGATCTCGCGCGTCAGCAACCGCTAGTTGACGCTCAATTTTGTCACGAATTTGGTACGCCTCTGCAATAGCTGACGCAGCTAGTTGGGAAACACGCTCAGCAATCTCCGCATTTCCTGCAGGAGGCTCCCAATCCCAAGCTGGTCGGCCAGCTTCTTGGGCCATTTCTTGAATCATTTTGATGGCAACTTGCATCTGTTGATGTCCAAACATCACAGCGCCCAGCATGACATCTTCAGGTAATTCTTTTGCTTCAGACTCAACCATCAACACTGCATTCGTAGTTCCGGCTACAACCATATTTAACTGGGATTTCTCGAGCTCAGAATAAGTAGGGTTCAACAAGTAATTACCATCCGCGTAACCTACTCTAGCGGCTCCCAAAGGACCTGCAAAAGGCAATCCAGAGAGACTTAAGGCAGCTGAGGCACCCAGCATTGCAGGTACATCAGGATCAATTTCTGAATTCATTGATAATACTGTTGCAATCACCTGCACTTCGCAACTAAAGCCTTTCGGGAACAAAGGCCTTATTGGACGATCAATTAGCCGCGAGGTTAATGTTTCTTTTTCGCTAGGCTTACCTTCACGTTTAAAATATCCACCTGGTACTCGACCAGCTGCATAAGTACGTTCTTGGTAATTAACAGTTAAAGGAAAAAAATCTTTTTCTTCGCCATTATCTTGACCTACCACTGTCACCAATACAACGGTGTCGTCCATTGTAACCATGACCGCAGCAGTTGCTTGTCGAGCAATGACGCCTGTTTCCAAGGTGACAGTATGATTACCATAAGGAAAAACTTTTTTTACAACGGCCACAGAATGTATCCTATTATTTAAAGTAGTAAGAAAGATGACTAAGCATTTGATTTTATGCGACACCCGCCCTGTTATACAGGGCAGATGAAAGAGAGGAAATTAACCTCTAACTTCAAGCTTAGTGATTAAATCGCGATAAACTTGGGGCTTAACTCGTTTTAAATAAGCCATCAATCGACGACGCTTACTAACCATATTAGTAAGACCGTAACGTGTATGATAATCATGCTTATGAATTTTCAAATGAGCTGTTAAATATTCAATTCGCGCACTCAACAGTGCAATTTGCACTTCAGGTGACCCTGTATCTTCTTTCGCGCGTCGATAAGTTTTGACAATCTGCGCTTTCGCAGCAGTAGTAAACGACATGTATATAAACTCCCAAATCTATCAATATAAAAAATCAAGCCCCGTATTGTAACGAGGAGTTGCCCTACTCACAAGTACTTCGTTCACTCTGGGTAATGCATTTAGTAGATACCCAGGATAGAAGCCCTTGGATTATCCTATACCGCTTTAGCAATTTTTTTAGAAAAGTTCAGCAATCTTTTTGGAGTAACCCGACCATCGTCTAACATTTCGCCTATGCCAATAAATTGTCCGTCATCTGAAAAAAGTCTTACTAATCCATTAGTTAAGATTTTTGGAGCCATCACAGGCTGTCCAGTGCGCACGTAAAAAGCAGCTGCTGTTGATAAATAAATTGCAGGAAAAGCCTGTATCGAAGTTTCCAAAGGTAGTAAACAATCATACAAAGCTAACAAACCATCCTTATTCAATATTTCCTCTAACTCTGCCAGAGAATACATCTTTGTTTCTTGGTAGGGCGCAACAGCCGTACGTCTCAACTCAATAACATGCGCACCACAGCCTAATGCCAAACCTATATCATCTACCAATGTGCGAATATAAGTTCCCTTCGTGCAGTGCACGAAGATTTTGAAAGTAGATGTATCAAATTCTTCTAATTCTAATGAATGAATAGTCACATTTCGAGGTTGGCGCTCTATTTCGATACCTTGCCTAGCCAACTTATATAATGGCTTGCCTTGATATTTAATCGCAGAATACATTGGAGGTATCTGCTCAATCAACCCCATAAAATTGGGCAGCATTTCCATTAAATTGGCTTTAGTGACATCACCTACAGGATGTTCTTCAATGACATCCCCTTCTGCATCACCTGTCGTAGTTCGTATACCTAACTTTGCAGTCACACGATAATACTTATCAGATTCCAATAAAAACTGAGAAATTTTCGTGGCTTCTCCAAAACATAAAGGCAGCATGCCTGTTGCTAAAGGATCTAAACTTCCGGTATGCCCTGCTTTTTTTGCACAAAACAATCGTTTAACACATTGCAATGCACCGTTTGATGTCACATTTAATGGTTTGTCTAATAAAAGAATGCCATTTACTTTGTTTTCTATTTTATGTTTGATCATCGTCATCCGGCTTATTATGTTTTAATGCTGCATTGAGTAAGGATGAAATTCGATTACCCCGAACAATAGAGTCATCGAATACAAATTTTAATTGCGGTATAACGCGCATTTCAATCTTAGATTGAGCCAATGCATAGCGAAGATAAGCTGCTGCTTTATTGAGTGCAGCGACAGTTTCTTTAGATCTTTCATCATCCCAGACGCTCACAAATACTTTGGCAGTCGACATGTCTTTAGCCAAAACAACACTTGTGATAGTCACCATATTAAAACGTTTGTCTTCAGCCTCTTTCAAGAGAATATCAGCAAGCGTGGTTTGGACTAGTCCAGCCACTTTTTGCATGCGGTTACCTTGCGCCATTTACTTACTCTCTCGTTTTTTTACATATTTTTTGGGTCTGTTGACCCTATATTTTTTTTAAATAGCTCATCACAATTATAATGAGCGCTTCACTTCAATTTTTTCGAAAACTTCAATTTGATCGCCAGGTTTAATATCATTATAGCTTTTCACACCAATACCACACTCCATGCCTGCTCTTGCTTCACTAACATCATCTTTAAAGCGACGTAAAGATTCTAGTACCCCTTCAAAAATAACAACATTGTCACGCAAGACACGGATTGGATTATTACGCTTAATAGTACCTTCTAAGACCATGCAACCTGCAATAGCACCAATCTTAGAAGAACGAAACACATCTCGCACTTCTGCAAGTCCTGTAATTTTCTCCTGGATTTCTGGCGCCATAAATCCACTAATTGCGCGTTTTACTTCATCAATCACATTATAAATAATGCTATGATAATGGACATCTACTCGTTCAGCCTCAATCAGCTTACGCGCTTCAACATTTGCCCGTACGTTAAATCCAATAATGATCGCATCGGAAGCTAGCGCCAAATTAACATCAGTTTCGTTAATTCCACCGATACCACTTGATACAATTTTTACTTTCACTTCAGAACTAGAAAGATCCGCTAATGCATTAGACAACGCTTCTGCTGAACCCTGAACATCCGTTTTTAAAACAATATTTAAAACTAAATCTGTACCCTTTTCTTCGCCCATACGCTGTAAAATATTTTCTAATTTAGCAGCATTTTGGCGTGCTAGTTTGATTTCACGAAACTTGCCTTGTCTAAATAAAGCGACTTCACGTGCACGTTTTTCATCAGCAACAACAATAAATTCATCACCAGCATTCGGCGTTCCTGACAGGCCTAAAATTTCAACAGGGATAGAAGGGCCTGCCTTTGCAATATTATTTCCATTTTCATCATGAAGGGCACGCACACGTCCATGCTCAAACCCAACCAAAATTAAATCGCCCTTGCTCAAAGTTCCTTGCTGAACAAGAAGACTAGCAACTGCCCCTCGACCTTTATCGAGTCGAGATTCAATGACAACACCGCGAGCCGGGCAATCAACTACCGCTTTTAGATCTAAAACTTCAGCTTGAACTAATATAGAGTCTAATAGTCCGTCTATACCTTGCCCTGTTTTTGCAGAAATAGGAACAAACATGGTTTCTCCACCCCATTCTTCTGGGATTAAACCATATTTAGATAGTTCATTCTTCACTCTATCTGGATCCGCTTCCGGCTTATCCATCTTATTAACCGCAACAACAATAGGCACATTCGCAGCTTTAGCATGATTCACTGCCTCTATTGTTTGTGGCATTACACCATCATCTGCTGCTACGACCAAGATGACTAAATCCGTCAGTTTAGCACCACGAGCACGCATTAATGTAAAAGCCGCATGACCTGGTGTATCTAAAAACGTGATGACGCCTTTATCTGTTTCAACGTGATAGGCACCAATGTGCTGAGTAATTCCTCCCGCCTCTCCCGCAGTGACTTTCGTACGTCGAATGTAATCTAACAAAGATGTTTTTCCATGATCCACATGACCCATAATTGTCACGACAGGTGCTCTAGGAGTACTTTCTCCACTTATTTTTGTATCTTTTGTTAAAGCCTCTTCAAGGGCATAAGCACTGACTGGTTTAGCTTTATGGCCAAGCTCCTCTACGACCAACATAGCAGTTTCTTGATCCAGCACTTGGTTAATCGTAACTATCGCCCCCATTTTCATCATCACTTTGATCACCACCGCCGCTTTCACTGACATTTTTTGGGCAAGATCAGCGACAGTAATCGTCTCAGGAATTGTAACCTCATGAATAATAGGTGCCGTTGGTTTAGTAAAGGCTTGTACTTGAATTTGTTTAGCTTTATGTGATTTTGACTTGCGACGTCTATGACCGAGAAGCTCATCTGCATCATCATTCAACACCAAACTAAGTCTAGCCGGACTTTTACCAATGACTACGGTGTCAAAATTAGTTCCTTCCTCTCTACCCAAGTGACGCCCTTTTTTCTTCTTCTTAGGACGCTCTTCTTCAGCATCGGATTGTACTTCCTGGTGACGCTTATCCTTATGACGCTTGGCATCAGTCGGTTTATGGGCTTCATCTGCTACTTCAGCTGTTTTGCTGACTGCTTCTTGAATAGGTTCTCCTGCGGTAGCCGCAGTCACCTCATCAGTGGCAGGTATCAAAGTTGTTGCAGAAATTTCTGGGCTTGTAGGAGCAGCAGTCTCAACATCAAGTTCTGATGATGGTTGTGCAGGTAGAGAAGTTTTTGCTTTTGGTTGCTCTTCTTCAACCATCTGACGCTTAACAAACGTCCGTTTTTTACGAACTTGTACGCTGATGGTTTTTCCTGCTCCTTGTGAGCCACTCACTTTTATTTCACTCGTTTTAGCGCGGCGCAAAATTATTTTTTCAGGGACAGCATCCGACTTTGCACCATGGTGTACTTGCAAATAACGTAATAGCTTTTGTTTTTCTTCTTCCGAGACAATATCATCTACGCTTGAAATATTCAGCTTTGCGTCTTTAAATTGCATAAGCAATCTATCAACCGATACGCCTATATCCCCAGCCAGCTGAGTAACTGAAACCCCGGGTTTTTTACCTTTTGTAACTGCACCTTTTTTTTCAGGTGCAGCAGGTACATCGTTATTCGCCATCGTGTTCCCCTACTAACTTTCGCGCTATTCAGCATGATCTGCGTCATTAAACCACGGTTTTCTCGCTATCATAATCAACTGTGCAGCAGTTTGCTCGTCAATTTCGCCCGTGTCCAGCAAATCATCTACTGATTGTTCGGCTAAATCTTCTCGAGTAATAATTCCATGCTTAGCTAACATATATGCTATTTGCCTGTTCATGCCTTCCATCTCTAATAAATCAGAAGCAGGCTCAGCCATATCTAGCTCTTGTTCTTCAGCAATGGCTTTGGTAAGCAATGCGGCTTTCGCTCGTTCTCGCAGCGCCTCCACTAAGTCAGTATCAAACCCATCAATTTCAAGCATTTCTTGCACAGGAACATAAGCAATTTCTTCTAATGAAGAAAAGCCTTCACCTGCTAAGATTTGTGCTATTTCATCATCAACACCTAATTTTTCTTTGAACAAGGTGAGCGTGGTTTCTTCCTCAGCGGCTGTTTTAGCTTTGGCTTGTGTTTCCGTCATCACATTTAAGGTCCAACCCGTTAGCTCGCTTGCCAAGCGAACGTTTTGCCCCCCGCGACCGATTGCTTGAGATAATTGCTCTTCCTTGACTGCGATATCCATCGTATGACTGTCTTCATCGACAATGATCGATGCCACTTCCGCAGGAGCCATAGAGTTAATAACTAACTGAGCAGGATTATCATCCCAAAGTACGATATCAATACGCTCACCGCCCAACTCGCTAGAAACAGCTTGAACTCTTGAACCTCTCATTCCCACGCAAGCGCCAATAGGATCAATACGACCATCATTCGTCTTCACAGCAATCTTAGCTCGTGAACCAGGGTCTCTTGCTGCACCCTTGATCTCAATAAGCTCTTCACCAATTTCTGGCACTTCTATCTTAAATAATTCGACCAACACTTCAGGGCGAGTACGACTAACCACCATCTGAGGGCCTTTCAAATCAGAGCGTACGTCATATAAGTAGGCTCGTACTCTATCACCCATACGAACAGCCTCATGAGATATCATTTCGGATCTAGGTAACATGGCTTCTGCGTTGTTGCCTAAATCTAATAAAATATAATCACGCGTAACTTTTTTCACGACACCATTAACCAATTGGCCTAAGCGTTCTTTGTAGGCATTAGCAACTTGAGCACGCTCAGCTTCCTGAACTTTTTGCACAATCACTTGTTTAGCCTTTTGGGCGGCAATTCGACCAAACTCGACAGAATCCATGTTTTCTTCAATATACTCGCCCACTTTAATAGTTGGGTTACGCAAACGTGCCCGACTTAATATAAGGTGAGCTACTTCATCATCATCTTCTATTTCGTCTTGATCTTCATCAATCACCAACCAACGTCGCGTGGTTTGATAATCTCCCGTTTTACGGTTAATAATCACCTTAACATCGATTTCTTTGCCTGCACGCTTTTTTGTTGCCATTTCTAAAGCAGCTTCAATTGCCTGAAATATAACTTCACTATCCACACCTTTTTCGTTGGATACTGCTTCGACAACTAACAATATTTCTTTGTTCATAGCTTCAGCCTCATTTCACCCAGCCATATCAGCAATCACTTTTGCTTTATCGATGTTAGAAAAAGGAAATATCACTTCTTTTTCATCTACCAAAAGAACAATATTTTCTTCTTCAACTCGCAGCAAGAGCCCCACAAAATTTCGACGATCTTCTATTGGAGAATACACGCGAACCTTAATACGACTACCAATCACTTTTTGATAGTGCGCTCTCTCAAACAAAGGACGATCTAATCCTGGTGAAGAAATTTCTAAGGTATACATTCCCTGTATTGGATCATCTACATCTAACATCGCACTGACTTGACGACTTACATTCGTGCAGTCAGTCAGCGTAATTCCCGCCTCATTATCAATGTATATGCGTAAAAGCGACCGCCTACCTTGTCTCTGCAACTCACAGCCTACAAATTCATAGCCCATGGAGCTAATTAAAGAGAGTAAACGATCTTTTAATGTTATTTCAATATCTCTCATTGTAACTTCACAGAATAAAAAAGGGCATACGCCCCATTTAGCTCTTATATCAAGAGCTTAACACCGAAAAATAAAAAACCCCATTCGGGGTTTATTATTTTAACTTTTTGGTAGCGGGGGCTGGATTTGAACCAACGACCTTCGGGTTATGAGCCCGACGAGCTACCAGGCTGCTCCACCCCGCAATATCAGGGGCAATTCTATAGAAACCTATCAAGATATTCAAGTAAAAAGGAGGCAACAGCCATTAAATTTTCAATTTTTTTCGTAATTGCTCTAAAACAGGCTGTATATCAGGCTGAATTCCACGCCATTCTCTAAATGATTCCGCCGCTTGCTCTACCAACATACCCAATCCATCACTACAAGCACGGGCGTGCGCTTTTTTTGCGCATTCCAAAAAAGGGCTAGCCGCATCACCGTAACTTAAGTCATAGCAAAACACATCTGGATTAATTAAATGAGCAGGCAACATGAGATGTTCTTTCTTAATTCCTGCACTAGTTGCATTAATAAGTATGTCAAAATGAGAAGCCTGCACCGATTGATTACTATCAACCCTTAAATCGATTGCATGGCTCCATTGCAAAGAAAATTGATTCACTAATTCTCTTGCCCTACTTTCCGTACGATTCCATATTGTAACACCATGAGGAAATTCATTTAAAATGGCAGGTAATATTCCGTGCGCAGCCCCCCCAGCACCCAATAACAAAACCTTCTTGTTTTTCAAAGAAAATCCAAATTGTCGGTCAAGATCGCGAATGAACCCTACGCCATCCGTGTTATCACCAATACTTCTTCCACTTTCCAAAAATTTAATCATGTTAATAGCTTGAGCATGTCTTGCTCGTTGTGTAGCCTTATCCACCCATTGAAAAGCTTGTCGTTTTAAAGGCAATGTAATATTAATCCCTCTCACTTTTTTTTCCTTTAACCATGACAACATTTTAAATAATGCCTCTGGCACAACCTGAATAGCTTCATATTTAAGCTGTTGTTGTGTTTGCTTGGCAAAAGCATGATGTATGAAAGGAGATAAGCTATGCGAGATAGGATTACCGATAACAGCGTAATAATCCATTGTACGGCTCTAAAAAAAGAGAGTGCATGCGCGAAAACACATACACTCCGATAGACAGTTAATGACTTACTTTACTTTATCAATTGACGCTTGGAGCTGTGCTTGATCTACCTGACCAGGCAAAAACTCTATCATTTCAGGCTTTCCATCTGTCTTAGCAATAAACAAAGCCGGCGTTCCCATCAATTGCAATTCCTGAGCTAGCTTATAGTTGTCCTTTATTTGTTTATCAATCGCATCACTTTTCATATCCGCAGTAAATTTGGTTACGTCTAAACCAATATCTTTAGCCATTTTATTAATACCATCTTCACTGAGGCTTTGAGCAGATTTCATTAGCGCATTATGCATTTCCATATATTTGCCTTGCATATTAGCAGCTAAAGCAGCTTTGGTAGCAGTCACTGATAAAGGCCCACGAATTGGAAATTCTTTGAAAACAATACGTAAGTCAGTATTCGCTTTACTAACCCCATCAAGCGCAGGAACCATATCTACACAGTGAGGGCACTGATAATCAAAAAACTCAACCAGAGTCACTTTTCCTTTTGGATTGCCTGCCACTGGATCAGCGGATGAATTAAATAGTGTACTTGCACTCTTAGCAGCTACTTCTTGAGTTTTCTTGCGCATTTGATCGAATTGTTTTTCTTGCAGCCCTTTAACAGCTTCAGCAATGACTTCAGGATTTTTAATTAAATAATCGTGAACAATCCCTTCTATTTGAGTTTTCTGCGCTGGAGTAACCGGAGAAGCATTTTGGTCTTTTGAAAAAGCGTTAATACCGTATGTCAATCCGACTGCTGCAGTCACAGCTATTAGAGTTCGACTTAACTTCATGAAGCATTTCCCTCCGCATTTATTGAAATATTTAGACAGAAGCCACAGTAAAGTAAGCTCCTGTCGATGTCAATAATTCTAAAACTAATCCCTGCCCGTCAACCGGCAATGGCGCGGATTGATACATCTAGCTGCTTAACACGTCTGACTATTTCTTCCGTTTTACCCTCTGCACGCCAGAACGATCGGTAAACTCTCGGGCTGATTACCTTTGCGCTAGATTCCAAAGCATCAATGGACGTTTTGGAATCATAGTTATCTACACTGATATTTAATTTTGCTTTCATACCTTCTAGTATTCTTTTTTTCGCATTTATTTTCGGTGACGGTGTTACATTGCTTAGCTTTGATAATTGTGCTTCTATCGTTGTTTTCAGTTGAGCATGCTCATCAGCTAGTTGTTTTTTAACAACAACTGTCGATAAAGCAATTGGTGATTCAGCCTGTGGCGCAACACTAGCAAGCACATGAGGTTTGTTGTGAAAAATTTTATTTCCAACATAACTTAATGCTTTCCGAATTCCAGTACCGATTAACAATAAAGGTGTTGCCACTAAGGCAATTGTTCGTGCTAAAAATTTTGTTGTTAGGCTAATCAGTTCAAATGCTACAACAACAGGTGCCAATATTATCTTAAGCGGATTCTTCCCAACAAAATTGCGCAAGTCTACACACTTTTCAATAAACGCCTCTTTTGCACTGCGAAACGATTGTTGTGGATGCCTCAATGCGCTCCACGTTTCTTTATTCATTTCCCAGGTGGATTTTGATGAAATTGCACCAAACGTTGCCACACCCATCAGCGTGTAAAATAACGTTTGAATTCCCTGAAAACCTGCACCCACTGATTTTAACATCATGAGCGCTTGTATCATTTTTCCCGCTTCGCTTAATTTTATAGCTTGTGCGATTTCACCATTCAAGGTTATTCCAGCATCGATACCAAAAACCAGACCCAACGCGCTAATTGCTGTTAGCAACATTTGTTTCGGTATCTCACCTAAGTGGTAGTCACGCGATTTTTTGTCGCTTTCTTGATGAGCTCGAACCGCTTCAATAATATGCTTCACAATATTAAACGTACCATAGGCAATCCCTAATGCCGCCATACCAATCAATAAATAAGGTGCAATAAAAACAAATCCCGTTGTAATCAGAGCAATAAAAGTAAACCACGCGCCCATTTTTAAAAAATTAAAGCCAACATCGACAAATTTTTCTAAGTTTTTATTTTCAGCGTCATAAAGTGTTTTAGCGCTCTCCCAAAATGCCCCGACATTCATAAGACTAAAAAAAATCGTTAGAAACTGAGCTGCAGAAGAATAAGCAGAATCCATATGCGGAATAACATCTTTTTGTGCTGGATTATCGGGATACACAACATCAGGGATGGCCGCCAGCGCTGCTTTAACTCCATATTCCATCCCAGCTGCATTGTTTAATACTTGCAGAACTTGAGAAGAAGAATCAGACCCAGACATGAGCTTTTGTTTAGTCATACCACACCTCGTTCGTTTAAAACTATTTTAATAATAGTATATTTTAATCATTAAACTATTTTTTTGTCAAACTATTTAGCGCGTAAACGACTAGGTAAATATTTAACTCATTGAATAATCATTATTTATTGATGATAAAAAGAAAGCGCTTTAATAGCGTTTAAGCGTTTTTGATAAATTAGCTCACCGATTTGCTTTCCGGTAAGCCCTTTTAAATCGGCTTCCAAATAAGAGATCTTAGCCGCTTCAAACGCCTGCATAATGAATGCGGTAGATTGAGGTTGTGAGTAAACAGCAGCGATGATTTCACACATTTTCAAAAATTTTTTAAATCGAACATCTCTACGAAAAGAATCTGTTTTTTGCAAAAAATCCAATAAGTATTCCGCTGGATACTCCGTTATTTTAATATAAACAGGATAAAAGGTTGTTAATAATATTGCTAACTCGCGAAATATTGTCGGAACACGATATCGGTCACAGATAGAAGTTATATCCACCAGCGATACCCCAAATAATGAAAGGGCAAATTGCATCTCTGGATCTGAAATCACACTGGACGCTTTCATTAAATTTTCATTAAGTTGAATTGCCGGAAATAACACTTGCAACGCGCCGCATTCAAAAAGCACCTCAAAAAATTTTTCAGGATTTTTTTCGTTTAATGCCTTCTCCCATTCTTTCCAAACACGCTCAGCAACGAGCGCATCAACTTCGCCTGCGTTCACCATCTCTTTCATGAGAGACATTGTTTCAGGAGCAACTGTAAATCCAAACTGTGAAAAGCGCGCAGCAAAACGAGCAATGCGCAATATTCGCACCGGATCTTCAACAAAAGCCTTTGACACATGCCGTAATATTTTATTTTCTAAATCTTCTTTCCCATGAAAAGGATCAATCAATTCGCCCTCGGCTGAAAGAGCCATGGCATTAATGGTTAAATCACGACGCAATAAATCGTCTTCTAATGTCACTGACGAAGAAGCATCAAAATCAAAACCGGTATAGCCTTTACCAATCTTTCGCTCTACTCTTGCCAGCGCATATTCTTCATGAGTTTTTGGATGTAGAAAAACAGGGAAATCTTTTCCAACTTGACGAAAACCTTGTTGCAACATTTCATTGACAGTTGCACCAACAACGACCCAATCTTTTTCTTGAATTGGCAATCCCAACAGCTGGTCGCGGACGGCACCACCGACTAAGTATATTTTCATGATAAAGCCTGCTCAACACAATCCACATTATGTTTTAAATGCTCGGCGTTTAGTGTGCCTACGATCACACTATTCACACCAGGTTCTTTGAAAATAAACTTCATCGCATACATGACTGGATCCGTTGCTAAAATTTTATCAAGATGTCCACTTGCTAATGCTTTTTTAATAAAAATACTTTTATTTTTTTTCTGTGCATACTCAATCACAGATCTTTCTTCATCATGTACAGGATTATGCGCCACCATCGCAACATCTGCATTATCTATCGTGAGAAAACCACCTTCTACTGTTTTAGTAGACATGCCGAACGCCCTTACCATTCCTCGTGTTTTTAAATTCTGTAATACTTGAAATACATTATTTTCTTCAATGATTTTTTTGTCGTCGCCATTGGAATGCACCAAGACAATATCTAAGTAATCCGTTTTTAAACGTTTTAAACTACGTTCAACACTATTAATAATACCTTGTTCTGAAAAATCAAAAAATGATTTTCCATTTTGAAATTCTTCACCCACTTTTGTAGTCAAAATCCATTGTTGACGCCGGCCTTTTAAAAGATGACCCAATCGCTCTTCACTCGCCCCATAAGCAGGAGCAGTATCTAGCAAATTAACCCCTAAATCTTGGGCACAAGCCAGCAAATTTAATAAATGCTTGTCAGTTGGCAATTCAAACGGTGTCGGATATTTTACTTGCTCATTTCTACCAAATTTAACCGTACCAAGACCTATACGACTCACAGAAATATCAGTGCTCCCCAATACAATTAATTTCATCACAGTAGCGCATCCCAAATAGGTCTGGCAATTCGAGGCTGAGAAAAAGAACTCATCGCTTGAGTATCAAGTGAATGAGGTTTTAAATGAGAACGAAGCAGTGTTGCAATGATTTCTTGAGACAGCTTTGGCGCTAAGGCTAATTTAGTAGGCCAGCCAACAATCACATTATTTAATTCTTGTAAAAAACAACTATCAGGACGCTTTCCATCTGACTGCAACGGCTCAGCACGATCTACTAAAAAACTAGCGAAACAAGCATTGGAAAAATCCAACCACGGAAATAAAATATTTAATTCTTTTTTGGTAAACTCAATTTGCTTTTGAGCACTTCGATGCACACCCTCTTCAGCAAGCTGCCCACCCAGATACCAAACATATTTTCCATCATTTGCCTTGTGCGTTGTGATAGTAATGCGTGGAACAGCACTCACTCCTAAACAATGCGCAAACACGGGAAATGAAAATTCTGTTTTGACTAACACCATATGTAGCGGACGTCGCTGCATACCGACAATGTTCGGCTTTTCAATTGGGCGCAAGGCTTCGTTACCTATACCCGCAGTAAAAATATATTTTTGTGCTTCGACATAAACACCATCACCGTTAGCAGCACTCACAAAAATGGGTTTTAAATGTTTAGCTGTATCCAGTTGTAGTTGCGAATCGACTAATGAATTTATTTTAAAAATATTTTTTTTATGTTGAGTTAACTCACGGAGCAATGCCGAAACATCGATAGCAATTTCTTTTAATGCATAAACTACACCTTTGAATTTTTTATGCTGAAATACCTCGGGGAATTCTTCGGGTGCTAATGTATCAACCTTTCCTTGCAGAGCCAACCCTGCAAAAAAACCCGCTAATTTACCTGTAAATTTGTTTGTTGAAAAAAGATATTGGCAAGGCGACGTGATTGGAACATTCGATAAATCAATTTCGCCTTTGCCAGTTAAGCATTGCTGCCATAATGCAGGCATCTCTGCTATAAATTGTGATGCGCTCGTCTGGGAACCTTGTAAAGCATATTTAATACCACCATGAATAATTCCTTGCGCCTTATGGGTTTGCCCGCCACCCAACGTATTCTCTTCTAATAAAATAACGGACAACCCCAACTTTTCAATTTGATTTAATAACCACAAGCCTGCAATTCCACCTCCAAAAATAGCAATGTCTGATTTTGCAACCTTTATCATTCTTGCCTCTTATATTTTTAAATTTCCAAGGGGTTTAAATGCTTGAATCCCTGTTTGCGCATGTCCCAAAATCATCGCATGAATATCAGCAGTCCCTTCATAGGTTTTTACCGTCTCCAGATTCACCATGTGTCGCATGACATGAAAATCTTCCATAATCCCATTTCCACCGTGCATATCACGTGCTTCACGCGCGACATCTAAAGCAATTAATGTAGAGTTTCGTTTGATGAGCGATACTAAGGGTGTAGTCACACGTCCTTCATCTTTTAATCGACCGGCACGCAGACAGGCTTGTAATGCTAACGAAATATCGGTTTGCATTTTTGCAAGTTTAAATTGAATTAATTGGTTGGAAGCAAGCGGCTTCCCGAATTGTGAACGATCTAAAACATATTGTCTTGCAGCATGCCAACAAAACTCTGCCGCTCCTAATGCACCCCATGCTATTCCATAACGTGCGTTGTCCAAACAACCTAGCGGACCTGACAATCCATCCGCATTTGGCATTTCATTTTCTGCAGGGACAAATACATCATCCATCACAATTTCACCCGTCGTGGATGCACGCAGACTTAATTTTCCATGCATCACGGGGGCTGACAGGCCTTGCATGTTTTTTTCCAAGATATATCCTTTGATGCGACCCTTATCATTTTTAGCCCACACAACAAATACATCAGCAATGGGAGAATTCGTTATCCACATTTTTGTGCCTTTTAACACAAAACCTTTATCCACCGTTTTTGCGCGCGTTTCCATTGAACCTGGGTCAGAACCATGATTTGGCTCTGTCAATCCAAAACATCCTACCCATTCTCCTTTTGCCATCTTTGGCAAAAATTTCTCGCGCTGTGCTTCACTGCCATAAGCGTGAATAGCATGCATTGCTAAACTCGACTGTACACTCATCGCTGAGCGATAACCCGAATCAACTCTTTCTATCTCACGTGTAATCAAACCATAGGAAACGTAATTGACTCCAGCGCATCCATAACCATGAATAGTCGCACCTAATAATCCCGCCTCACCCATTTCAGTCAAAATTTCTCTATCAAAGCTTTCCTCATGAAACGCATTGAGCACACGTGGCTGTAATTTTTCTTGTGCATAATGACGAGCCGCATCACGGATCATGCGCTCTTCTTCGGATAATTGATCTTCTACACAGAAAGGATCATCCCATTGGAATATAGGTTTTTCTTGGCTTAACTTTGACATGCTTGTGACCTTAATAAAATGAAGATTCGATATAAAACACAAGAAAATAACACAAGTGGGATGTGTAGGCGAAATAGTTTTTTATTTATGTAAGATTATCTATTTTTTTGCAATGTGATCTCTCATCCAATTAATTAGCCCACCCGCTATTAATATATCAATTTGCCTTCCTGATAGTTGACTTGCGAGCTGTATGGTAATACCTTTTCCTTCAACCGTGGCAACAATATTTTTATTATTTTTTAGCGCCTTGTGAAGATCATGGATG
>JABDBD010000036.1:0-2838 GCA_013288815.1 Gammaproteobacteria bacterium
CCTGTGACGATTATTGAGTCACCCAAATATTCTTCAATAAGGCCTAATTTTTCCACTATGTTCTCTATAATGGTCAATAACATAGGTACAAGAAGGATAAATGGTAATAGGCGTCGTAAGTAATAGCCACCAATGCTATTCCTTAGAATGATCTTAGCGATTCCAACATTTGGATTCGTTAAAAAGATACCAATAGTTAATAATATAAATGCCAAAGTAGTATATAGAGCCATGGTGGTATCGATTGCAAAGGCGTACTCCATGTTTGCACCATAAATATGGTTGCATAAGGAAATTAAATTTATGAAAAAAATTAATAAACAAAAAATTTGACTTAACCATTCAGGCATGTGCTTTCTGAAAAAAAATATGCATGCAACAAAAAAAAAGTTTAATGCTGTTGTGAATGCCATGCGACCAGGATGCTGTTCACCTTTATGCAGTAAATTTTCATTTATGAATAATTGATCAATATGTAAATTCATACCAGACACAAATTCAAAAATGGTAATACCACTGAGAAGCATGATGATTATTGAAGATACAATAACAAGAGCGGAGCGAATAAATCCTGAGTTTTGCTTTGATATGAGTATCAGAATACATCCTGAGAGAAAAAAACAGATAGCTGGATTTACTTTCATGGGTACCCATGAGGGTAGTATACTCGTTAACTCTAGGATTTCGAATCGCCATCCTATCAATGCTGAAATAGATGCAGCAATTAAAATGATGCCAATCATTGTCACAAAAGTAGCATATTGCTTTACGGTTTTTAATTTATTGTTATCCACCATGACGGCTAAGAGATTTTCATTTTCCATCAACTAAAACTCTCAATAAATTTGTGAATCTATGAGCCAGTTAAGACCCAATATTATTAGTATCAAGTGTTATGGCAGCATTTAAAACCCATAATCTTCCAACGTTGCTTGTGCCGGCGCCTACAGTAAGACTAGTAAACCCTATGACTTGTCCTTGGAAAGCGGTACTGGCTCCAAAAGTTGCTGAACTACCAATCTGCCAAAATATATTCTCAGCACGTGCGCCACCCGTAAGAACAACATTTGAATTAGCACCCGTTGTTAACGTCGATCCTATTTGGATATACCATTTGTCGGTAGCGGAACCATTAAAGGTGACCGTCCCGCCCGCGACTAGCGTCGCCCCAGCACCAAAACAATAAACTCCTGGGGTGAGCGTCACACCGCCTAAGTCCCCGACTAAAGGTGTCTGACACGTCAATGCTGAAATGCTATTGAATAAATCAACCGCCTCACTGTGAGCTGACGTAGCAATGCTATCGTTAGCATGCAATTGTCCCGCCGCAGGAGTTGTTTGACCGGGCGGAAAGCCTGTAATAGCAACACCCGGCGCGACACAAACGCTGCCAGTAACAACGCTAAGACCGGTATTCGTGACGGTAGTTGCTCCTAACACGGTGCAAATAGGAAGAATATTAATAGTGACTTGTGGCGAAGGGGCGGCCGTATTGCTTCCTTGCACTGTGGCAATTCCCGATTGGCTGGATGGTGTAGAGACTACCTGTATGGTGATGGTGCAAGCGTTACTGCCAGCAGCAAGTGAAGCGCAAGCACTACTATAAGTAGGAGGTCCCACTAATTGATTCTGGACATTTGCCGGAATAGTCATACTGATATTTTGAGCGGCAATAGAGCCTGTGTTTGTGACAGTAAATACCTGAGTATCATTAAAGTTTAAATTAGATGAAGGAGGGCTTACCGTCAGTGCGGGTGCGGCACCTGTGGTAATCGCAACAGTGGGCGCAGGTGCTGCGGTATTCGTGCCTTGCACTGTGGCAGTTCCGGATTGCGCAGTCGGTGCAGCCACCGCAGTTATTGTTACCGTACACGTTGCTTGTGGTGCGATCGAGGTGCAGCCATTGTAAACCGGTGTAGTGGTTAATTGTCCTTGAACATTAGCAGGCACGGTCATCGTGATATTTTGTGCGGTAATACTATTACTCGTATTCGTCACAATAAATTGTTGCGTACCATTCGGGCCAAGCACCGTTGAAGGCGGGCTTACCGTTAATGCCGGTGCTGCTCCTATTGTAATCGCAACAGTCGGTGCTGGTGCTGCAGTATTCGTGCCTTGTACGGTTGCAGTACCGGATTGTGCTGTCGGTGCAGCCACGGCAGTTATGGTTAACGTACACGTTCCTAGTGGTGCGATCGAAGTACAGCCACTATTAACGGGTAGACTGGTTAACTGTCCTTGAACATTAGCAGGCACAGTCATCGTGACATTTTGTGCTGTAATACTGCCGCTAGTGTTCGTCACAATAAATTGTTGCGTACCATTCGGACCTAGCACTGTTGCAGTCGGGCTCACAGTCAGCGCGGGTGCGGCACCAGTTGTAATCGCAACAGTGGGTGCTGGTGCTGCGGTATTCGTGCCTTGTACGGTTGCAGTACCGGATTGTGCTGTCGGTGCAGCAATAGCAGTTAATGTAATGGTACACGTTGCTAGTGGCGCGATCGAAGTACAGCCGTTGTAAACCGGTGTGCTGGTTAATTGTCCTTGAACATTGGCAGGTACGGTCATCGTGACATTTTGTGCCGCAATACTGCCGCTAGTGTTCGTCACAATAAATTGTTGCGTACCATTCGGACCTAGCACTGTTGAAGGCGGGCTCACAGTCAGTGCGGGTGCGGCACCAGTTGTAATCGCAACAGTGGGTGCTGGTGCTGCAGTATTCGTGCCTTGTACGGTGGCAGTACCGGATTGCGCAGTCGGTGCAGTAACAGCAGTTAATGTAATCGTACATGTCGCAAGTGGGGCTATCGAAGTGCAGCCATTGTAAGCTGGCAGTGT
>JABDBD010000036.1:2938-23304 GCA_013288815.1 Gammaproteobacteria bacterium
CCGGATTGCGCAGTCGGTGCAGTAACAGCAGTTAATGTAATCGTACATGTCGCAAGTGGGGCTATCGAAGTGCAGCCATTGTAAGCTGGCAGTGTGGTTAATTGTCCTTGAACATTAGCAGGCACACTCATCGTGACATTTTGTGCCGCAATACTGTTACTCGTATTTGTTACAATAAATTGTTGCGTACCATTCGGGCCAAGCACTGTTGAAGGCGGACTCACCGTTAATGCGGGTGCTGCCCCAGTTGTAATCGCAGCAGTGGGTGCTGGTGCTGCAGTATTGGTGCCTTGCACGCTTGCAGTACCGGATTGCGCAGTCGGTGCAGCCGCGGCAGTTATGGTTACCGTACACGTTCCTAATGGTGCGATCGAAGTACAGCCATTGTAAACCGGTGTGCTCGTTAATTGTCCTTGAACGTTGGCAGGCACGGTCATCGTAATATTTTGTGCCGCAATACTGTTACTCGTATTCGTTACAATAAATTGTTGCGTGCCATTCGGACCAAGCACTGTTGACGGTGGGCTCACCGTTAATGCCGGTGCGGTTCCTGTCGTAATTGCAACAGTCGGTGCTGGTGCTGCAGTATTCGTGCCTTGCACCGTTGCCGTACCGGATTGTGCAGTCGGTGCAGCAACAGCGGTTATTGTAACCGTGCACGTTGCTAATGGTGCGATCGAAGTACAGCCATTGTAAACCGGTGTACTGGTTAATTGTCCTTGAACATTCGCAGGAACGGTCATTGTAATATTTTGCGCGGTAATGCTGCTACTCGTATTCGTCACAATAAATTGTTGCGAGCCATTCGGGCCAAGCACTGTAGAAGGCGGACTCACCGTTAATGCCGGTGCGGCCCCAGTTGTAATCGCAACAGTCGGTGCTGGTGCTGCGGTATTGGTGCCTTGCACACTAGCAGTCCCGGATTGCGCAGTCGGTGCAGTAACAGCAGTTAATGTAATCGTACATGTCGCAAGTGGGGCTATCGAAGTGCAGCCATTGTAAGCTGGCAGTGTGGTTAATTGTCCTTGAACATTAGCAGGCACACTCATCGTGACATTTTGTGCCGCAATACTGTTACTCGTATTTGTTACAATAAATTGTTGCGTACCATTCGGGCCAAGCACTGTTGACGGTGGGCTCACCGTTAATGCCGGTGCTGCCCCTGTTGTAATCGCAACAGTCGGTGCTGGTGCTGCGGTATTCGTGCCTTGCACGCTAGCAGTACCGGATTGCGCAGTCGGTGCAGCCGCCGCAGTTATTGTAACCGTACACGTTCCTAATGGTGCTATCGACGTACAACCGTTGTAAACCGGTGCAGTGGTTAATTGTCCTTGAACGTTCGCAGGCACGGTCATCGTGACATTTTGTGCCGCAATACTGTTACTCGTATTCGTCACAATAAATTGTTGCGTACCATTCGGACCAAGCACTGTTGTAGGCGGGCTCACCGTGAGAGCTGGTGCAGCGCCTGTGGTAATCGCAACAGTCGGTGCCGGTGTTGTCGTATTCGTTCCTTGTATGGTAGCTGTTCCTGATTGTGCAGTGGGTGCACCAACAGCGGTTATTGTAATAGTACAAGTTGCTAATGGCGCGATCGACGTACAGCCACTGTAAACCGGTAAACTGGTTAGTTGTCCTTGAACGTTGGCAGGAACTGTCATGGTTACATTCGCAGCTGTAACCGTACTACTTGTATTCACTACAATAAATTGTTGTGAGCCATTAGATCCTAATAATGTTGTAGAAGGGCTCACAATGAGGCTTGTCAACGGCGTCGGTACTTCACTAATATTTAAAAAATTATTAGGATCAGATGGAATATTACAGCTTAATCCCGGACGTCCATGAAAATCATCACAAATTTTCACTGGTCCTGAAACGGCACCCATTATATTTAATTTTAAAATACATCCGTTGGAATTGATGGGATAAATGGTACACGCATTAGCAACAGTGATATCTTGAAGAACACTTTCAGGGTGAGAAAGCATAGCCAAAATAACATGATATTTTCCAGGAATAAAAACGCCTGCAGAGGTAACATTATATTCTGCAGAAACGGTTTGCCCTGAATGAACTGAGGTAGGCAAACTTCCTACCGGTGTAATGTAAAAGGTGTTAGCAAAACTTAGACTGACAAAAAAATATAGCCATAAAAATCCTATGAGCTTTGCTATTTTTTGCATATATTTCCCAATCTAAATGACATAAGTTAATTGAATTAATAATTCTTGGTTAAACACATTCGTGGGTTTAAGAGCTGGAATTAAAAATACTTCACCACCTAGCCCAGTATCTAATGTTCCGGTGCCTAAATTATATTTTCCTAACCCAGCAAAACGATAACCTAGGCCTATACGCATTTTTTTTAAAACATCGATATCTAAACCGAAACCTAGCGTGTACGTAAAAGATTTATTAAGATGATTATTAAAAATTGCCGTAGCGACTTCGCCTGAGTTTTGAGGAGTCACTTGAAACCCAGAAGTATTATTTAAGCTTTCACCTAAACCCACTAATAAATAAGGGTGATAACGTTTTCGCAACGTATAAAAAATTTTATTTTCAAATAATAATTTGCGACTTGAAAGTTTGTATTGATAATTCCAATAATTAATCGCTTGTAGATTGTCAGCAGGAGCCTGAGTTTCTTCTCCCCTGATAGAAGAGTTAGACGACTGATAAAATGCAACCCCAAATTGCCAAGTGTATAAGCTATTAAATGTATATTCTTCACCAATAAATCCACCTACTATCAGATTTAATGCTGAAGAAGAATGATTAGGATGATATACAAAAAAGTTATCATCAAAAGCAAGCGACTGAGATGTTTGATTTGAAAAGGTAGAGCTACCTCCGGTGGTCAGCGTCACAATAGAATGCATCGCATAACCTGGAGATGAAAGAAGTAAAAATAATAGAGGTAGTAATAGACCTAATTTAACACCACTTTTGTTTGTCATTTGACATAACATTCCTTTGTTAATCTTCACTATATAGCTTGAAAATTTTGATGTGATCTTCGCCAAGGGAGTGAAGAATAGGATAAAGAATCTCTCTTTATTTTAACTTGATGTTAAACCCATGAATTATTCCGAGCGCCGACAACAGCCATAATATAACAGCAATGATAACGACGAAATTTAGGATACTTTTGATGGGGCCGGCCATTGGGATATAGGTGTTAATAAGCGAAAGAGCAAAGCCAACAACAATGAGAACAATAACAATAGTTACCAAAGACATGAATTTTTCCTTTTTAAAATGTTAATAACTGCCCTAGTTCATTTGGCCTGCATGTTTTGTGTGAAACCTAATTTTCATTATAATGGGAAAGTGATTGGATGTCATCTCATTGGCCTTAATCTGGATGAGATATTACAAGGCTTCGCTCTTGCAATTAAAATAGGGCTACAAAAAAAGATTTTGATGATATGGTTGTCATCCATCCGACCAATGAGGAAGAGTTACATTTTGTTCGATATTAAGTTTAGATAAAATAAAAAGGCTATCATCAAGTTGATAACCTTTTTTTATGCGTCTTAAAACATCAAGCTTGCACGATAACTCTTTTCTGAAATTTTATATATTCAATGGACCTGTGTAGTTAAGTTAACGAGAAGAACAGCCTTGTTTTATCATTTCAGATTTTCTGCAGCTCATACCACAACGACCGCCAAACATACTAGCAAGAGCGCCAATAAAGAATAGAAAAAATATGATGAAGGTTGCTTGGCCAACCGCATTTGTTGCTTTTTCAGCATTCACTGTAACATGTGTGTTGCTTGTGTTGTCTGCATGGACTTTGGTTTGTTCTGAAACCATCGGTGCTGCTTGATTATTTGTATAACTTATTGTTGTCGTATTACGATCAACAATATAGTTATAGTGAGTCAGCAGTTGACCTACATTGGCAACCAAAACAATCGTAAGAAGTAGTACAACGCTCCAGGTACCGAAGCCATATAGTTCGCCTAAATTACGTTTTGTGCAATAGGGGCGTCCTAAATAGCCTGAGATCCATCCCGCTATAAACATAGAAACGAAAGCAGCTACCACTAAGCCAACGAAGCCACCAATTGCAAGGGTGGTATTGCCATCGGAGCTGGAAGTAAAAGCAGACAGTCCAATTGAAAGAGCAAACATGTTAAAAAGAAAGGTCAAGCCAAAGCCAATTAAGGAACTGAATAAAATAGCAGACCAAGAGATGCATTTAATACCGCATAAATAAGGATGATCAGACATTTTTTTATCTGCACATAGTTGTTCGTTCATGTCTCTATTCTCCATAATGTGGACTAGTTAAAGAAATTTATTTTTAAAGTAAACTATAGATCTCTTCGTCCGCCTATGTGTAAGACCAGCGATAGAACAAGTAAGACGAGAAAGATGAAGAATACTACTTGGGCGATTTGCGCAGCTGCAACTGCAATGCCTGTGAATCCTAGGATAGCAGCGATAATAGCAATAATGAGAAATGTGACTACCCAATCTAACATAATTATGGCTCCCTGTGGTTAGAGTTTTTGCTACATTAGTGTGTTGTATAGTGGTTTTCAATTCAATGAGTAATGACGAGCAGGGGCGGCAGGGTAAACCCTGTATTTTTTTCTTGATCCGCATGTGCTATCTGCTGGAGATTGGAAGTCAGAGATTAGGGTAAAATTTTTCTATACATCAGCATAGCAATGTATATCACGCGTTTATTAACGAGTTATTTCGTGCTCGTTCCTTAATCATATACTTCTTCGAATCGTTACAATGCAAAAATAAATCATTGATGAAAGTGTAAGCATTGCTGTATATTGAATACTATCTCTATGATAATAGAGATTTAAAACAACATGAGTAAGTCAAGTCAAGTCAAGTCAAGTCAAGTCAAGTCAAGTCAAGTCAAGTCAAGTCAAGTCAAGTCAAGTCAAGTCAAGTCAAGTCAAGTCAAGTCAAGATAAGATCTACTTTTGGATAAATGTTGTGAAATTAGGCTGGTCACAAAAAAGTAATGATTGAAATTATCAAAAGGATTAAATATTTCAGTCACTATTGTAAAGATTGATCTGGGGTCCATCTTACAAGTTATTTTATAAGGATATAGAATATGAAACTTCAAATGAAAGAATTCCTCTGTCTTATATTGTGTTTTTTAGCGTTGAATAATTATGTTTTCGCAGCCATCCCTAAAGGACATCAGTATCATGTTGCGGTAGCACCAACAAAAACGCCTGGTCATTTTGAATTGCTTGGCGGGATAGGCCTAGCAACACTAAATGCAACCAATAGCAACTTAGGTGTAACAAGCAGCGAAACAGACAAGCTCGTGCAAACGAACAATGATAACTGGAATGCATTTACAGGCCAATTGGGGGCCGGTTATGTTTATTATTTTCGTCACGCCCAACGATATTCTGAGCGAGCCCAATGGTTTCCATCCATAGAGCCAGAATTGAATCTTTATTTCTTAGGCAGCAATACCATTCGTGGTGATGTTTGGCGCTTTAGAAGTCCTAACTTCAATCAGCTTACCTATGCTATTCCTGTTCGCAGCACCCGCTTAATGCTGGATGGAGCGTTAACAATTGTTTCAAAGAAGAAATTTTCTCTTTATGCAATCGGCGGCATCGGTAATGCCTGGAATCGCGTGAGTTATAGCGATACGGATTCGGGTACATCTTGTCTCAATCAGCGCTTGAATCTGAATTCAAACAATCTTACGAATTTTGCTTGGGAGCTCGGCGCTGGTTTGACGTATGCTTTCAATAATCGTGTTGGACTTTCTTTAGAATACTTATATACGGATTTGGGTAAGGTGAGAAGTTCTGCAGTAGGAACTAGTGGAACTATTACAACACCGATCATTGTTCCAGCTTATTTTAGACTGAGCTCACAAGCAGGCTTGCTCGGCTTACATTTGGCGTTATAAAAAACACAGGGATTAATAGGAGATACAAGATGTCAAAAAAATTTCGTTATAAAATAACAGCAGTTGCTTTAGCTGCTTTTGCACTGTCTTTTGATTCAGCAGCAGCTACTACACCGTACGCCTTACCTTGTCTGAGAATGGGTGCAAATGGAATTTGTGATGTTACGTTTACTACCACGCCCACTTTTTTGAATCTTTGTCTGGGTGATTTCCGGTTCGGGACATATCAAATTACAAATAACACACCGGTTACTTTGAAGTTAAATTACATTCGGATTCAAAGTAATGATACGCTTCCAGCTGCGGCTACTGCAATTCTTACCTCGCCTATTAGTAATTGTGGTACTTCATTAGCATCAGGTGCCGCCTGTAACATTCTATTCCGACTTTCAGCGCTATCATTAACTACTTTCAATCGCACACTGCAGATTGGAATTGATAGTCGTCAAGTTGAGGTAGATGCGACAACTATTACGTCAACTGTAGGCAACTGTGCAGTCACGCCAACACCTGCGCCACCAGCTCCTTCACCTACACCTACACCGACACCAGCGCCGGCTCCTTCACCTACACCTCCTCCTGTTCCTCCTGTTCCTCCCGCTCCTGCACCTTCACCTTATATTCTTGGTGCATCAACAGTGACTAACACAGGGCCAAGCCTTGTTATTAATGGAGATGTCGATGTCAATCCAGGGACCGCGATCACTGGTTTCGCAATCGTTGACGGTGGTTCTGGTATTATCGTCAATGGAACAACGCACGCTGGTGTGGATCCAGTAGCTGTTGCAGCGCATAACACTGCTCAAACTTTATTTAATACGGAACAGGCGTCAGGGTTAGCTTGTCTTGCTGGTGGTGGTGGCACCATATTGACTGGCCAAGATTTAGGAGGAAAAACTCTCGCGCCAGGTACCTATTGTTTCAGTTCAAGCGCTCAGCTGACTGGGGCATTAACACTTTCAGGCGTCGGAAACTACCTTTTCTATACAGGATCTACGCTCACCACTTCGAGCGGTGCAACGGTCATACTGGCGAATGGTGCCACGCTTCAAAATAGTACTTTCAATTGGGCTATCGGTAGTTCAGCGACGCTAGGAACAAATTCACAATTCGTGGGGACTATTGACGCGTCAGCAAGCATTACACTCACTACCGGCGTACTACTACAAGGAAGAGCTTGGGCGCTGAATGGAGCTGTTACTATGGATACCAACGTTATTAATCCAAATTGATCGACACGACAATTATTTGTTTTTATGATGAATTAAAAGCACCCTTTGTGGGTGCTTTTTTTTGAATTGTCACGATATATCGGATGGAGGAGTGCTATGTCCAGTTGGAGCACCAGGATATCTTATAGTGCGTTGTCAAATATCCGAATTCATAAAAAAGAAATCGATAACGATTGGCGACGTTGGATTGCCGAAACTTTGTTGCTTGGACACGCCGCGGATTCGATTATTCAGATGATGGTCGAAAATGGTTTTGATAACACAACAGCAGAGCATGAAGTAGCAAGTGCAACTAATCATCCCTATATACAAGCTGGCATGTCGTTCGATACTAAAATCAAGAAGCGCGATTGGATTTTGGATAACTATCGCGTACTTGAGAAAGAGTCATTAAATTTCGGCGTTATCGAACGCAAGTACAAGCTCACACGAGAAGCGTTCTTAAACGATTATTATACGACTAATCGTCCGGTCATTATTCAGGGTGCTATGGATAATTGGGCGGCTAGATCCAAGTGGAACCCAGCCTGGCTGAAGGAAAATTTCGGTAACCGAGTTGTTGAGGTACAAGCTAATCGTAATTCTGACCGTTTGTATGAAATCAATATGCAGCAGTTTAAAAGGCAGGTGTTATTCAGCGACTATGTTGATATGATCACCGGCAATGAGTCAACTAATGACTTCTATATGACGGCTAGCAATACGTCGAAGAATATGGAAGCACTCAAAGAATTATGGGATGACATTGATATGCTCCCTGAGTATCTTGATCCCAAGAGCGAGCGTAAAGGTTTCCTCTGGTTCGGTCCGGCCGGTACCATTACACCCTTGCATCACGACCTAACTAACAATTTCATGGCGCAAGTCTATGGCCGCAAATTGATTAAGCTAGTGCCGGCGTATAATATGCCCTATGTCTATAATCACATCCATTGCTATAGCGAGATCGATATGGAGAACATCGATTACGCACGTTATCCGTTATTTCAAAATGTTAATGTAATAGAACTCATTTTGGAACCTGGCGAGGTTTTGTTTTTACCCGTTGGCTGTTGGCACTATGTGCGCGGACTCGATATCTCGATCACTATGTCGTTTACTAACTTTCTGTTCAACAATAATTTCAGTTCGAATTATACAACTTATAACGAAATTTAACCTAAGCGGAGGTCAACTGTGAGTACATCTTTAGAGGAAAGCAAACCGCAGATCACAAAAGTGCAAGGCCTGACTGACATGCCGGTCGAATGGCTAAGATGGGTAGACGAAAATATTTCGCGCGGTTGCACGCCCGAAAGTATAATCGATACTTTGGTGCTAAATGAATATAATAAAGAGTATGCCACTCAACTGGTTTTGAGGAGATTTGCTGGTGACACTTCTGTGGAGCTGTCTATGCAAGATCATTCTGATTTGTCGCAAGGTTACATTTACGAAGAAATAGGTGTCAAGTACACTGAGCATGTTGTTAAAACTCACGACCGCGAAGTCAACGTTCTGCTGACAATAGATCAGCCGCGCATTATCTTGTTCGGTAACGTCATCTCTAAAGAAGAATGCGAACAACTAATAGAGTTGTCGAAACCAAAGCTACATAGATCGACGACAGTAGAAAACGTATCCGGTAAAGCAGAGCACCACAAAAATCGCACCAGTTACGGCACATTTTTTCAGATTAATGAAACACCGTTAATTGAGCGTATCGACCGTCGTGTCTCTGAACTGATGCAGCTGCCGGTACTCAATGGGGAGGGCTTACAAATCCTCCATTATCAAATAGGCGGTGAATATAAACCACATTTCGATTATTTTTCGCCGAAGGCGACCGGCAGTAGATTGCATCTCGCTCACGGCGGACAGCGTGTCGCAACCTTGATTCTGTATTTGAATAATGTCGAAGAGGGCGGCGAAACGATTTTTCCAGAAATCAATTTAAAAATAATACCAGCGCAAGGTAATGCTGTTTATTTCGCTTATACCAACTCCAAAAACCAAGTTGACCCGCTGACATTACATGGCGGTTGTCCCGTGTTAAAGGGAGAAAAATATATTGCTACGAAATGGATGCGGCAAAATGAATATCGGTAAAACAGCTTGCGCAATGATTTTGGTGCCACTTCATTTTTAATGTTTATTTTTTGTGGGTGCGCTTGCTAGCCGCTTCGGTGGTCATTATGGTATGGCGTGTGACGCAGTGTTTTGTAAGAGAGCTTGCACTACCACCGAAATGAAGCCATAGCTGCTAAGAATTGATGTGTTCGCTTGTTTTTACAGATTAGTATGGTGTTTTATTAGGAATCAGCACATGATAGGAAGTTGCTTATCAGTGTAATCTTATGAGTTAAATTAGCCAAGGAGAGGTGATGCAATGACATTAGGAACTATTTTGCTTATTGTTTTAATATTGATTTTGCTCGGTGTAATTCCTACTTGGCCACATAGCAGAAGTTGGGGATATTATCCCAGTGGAGGGATAGGTGTTCTGTTATTAATAATTATTATTTTGCTTCTAATGGGCCGAATATAATTAATTAAATGCAGTATTTATTTTAAAATTCCTCATTGAGAAATAAATCATATTTATGGAGAAAACTATGGAATGCAAATGTAATAAATGTGGTATGGGAGTAAAAGGTTTAACATGTAGTAAATGCGATTCACCATTAGTTAAAGAAAGCATTTCAAAGGATGGAAATAAAGTTCAGGTTGCCAAATGTCCAACTGGTTGCGGTATGATTAAATCACCCACCTGCTGTGGGCAAGACATGGAATGTTCCGCATAAATAAATTTTAAATTTATTTCATGTGTTTCATTAGGATTAGTAATCGACGATTGAATTAAATACTCGGTTATCAATAGCAAAAAAAACATCCCGTCACATCCGTAGTAACCGATATGGCGGAGATGTTTATGTTTACTTAACAGGCCAGTGATTTTTATCAAATCCCGGAGCATTCTTTAAACGTTCTCTATGGCAGTACCCGTCGATTCGCACATCAATATGCCCAATTTGATTGATTGTATCAATAAATGCGCAGCTCCCATCCCTGAATATTTGATATAATAAGATGTGACTTAACCACATAAGTCAACAATCATGTATCTAGCTTTAGCATAACGTAAGTGCCTAAATAAGGACAATACGATGGAAAAGCGAGTACAGTCATTATCTGACTCAGATGATAATAAATTTTTAGCCTCTATTATTCTCTCTTCTGATGATTCTATTGAAGCTTTATCGCTCGATGGTAATATTCTCGTTTGGAACAAAGGTAGTGAGCAATTATACGGTTATAGTTCTAATGAGATGATAGGGAAATCGATACTGACGCTGTATCCTGAAAATCGCTTGGATGAATTTCCCTTATTTATTTCTAAAATTAAAAATGGCGAACACATTGAGCCATACATTACTGTCAGAAAAGGAAAAAATAACGACTTAATTGAAGTGGCTGTGAGCGCCTCTCCTATAAAAGATAATGACGGAAACATCATTGGTGCCTCTGTTATTACGCGTCCTCCTTTCGCTGGCCAAGAGCGTATTGTGCAGTATACACGTTCTTTAATTGAAGCATCGTTAGATCCGCTCGTGACGATTGGACCTGCTGGAAAAATTACAGATGCTAACGACGCAACCACAAAGGTAACCGGCGTTTCAAATAAAAGCTTAATTGGAACGGATTTTTCAAGTTATTTTACCGAACCAGAAAAAGCGCGTGAATGTTATGAAAAAGTTTTTGCAACAGGAATTGTCACAGATTATCCGCTGACTATCCGTCACAAAGAAGGAAGGTTAACAGATGTTCTATACAGCTCCTCGTTATATAAAGATGACCAAGGAAATGTTTTAGCTGTTTTTGCAACAGCTCGAGACATCACAACAACTAAGCAAGCTTTGCATTATGCAAGATCGCTTATTGAGGCTAGCTTAGATCCTCTCGTTACCATCAATCCGCAAGGAAAAATTACCGATGTGAATGAAGCTACTGTCAAAGTGACAGGTGTCACGCGCGAAAAATTAATTGATAGTGATTTTTTTGATTATTTTACAGAACCAGAAAAAGCACGCGAAGCTTACAGGCTAGTGTATTCGAAAGGAAATGTCACAGATTATCCGCTGACTTTTCGTCATGCGACAGGAAAGTTGACTGATGTGCTTTACAATGCTTCTGTTTATAAAGATGTTAACGGTAATGTCTTAGGCGTTTCCGCTGCAGCTCGTGATATCACAACACAAAAACAAGTTTCTCAGTATGCGCGATCGTTAATCGAAGCTTCATTAGATCCGCTGGTCACGATTAGCACTGAAGGTAAAATCATGGATGTCAATGAAGCCACTATGCATGTTACTGGTATTGCAAAAGAAGAGTTAATCGGAAGCGATTTTTTTACTTATTTTACAGAGCCAGACAAAGCAAGAGCCGGTTACGAAGAAGTTTTTTTGAAAGGGTTTGTAAAAGATTATCCGCTCGCCATTCGACATAAAGACGGTAAGATTACGGATGTTTTATACAATGCTTCCGTTTATAAGGATGATAAAGGAAATGTCTTAGGTGTATGTGCGGCAGCGCGAGATATTACCGAACAAAAACAAATATCTCAATATGCAAGATCGTTAATCGAAGCATCTTTAGATCCTTTAGTGACAATTAGTCCAGACGGAAAAATTACTGACGTAAATGTGGCAACCATTCAAGTAACCGGTGTTACGCGTGAAAAGCTCATTGACAGTGATTTTTTAGATTATTTTACCGAGCCAGAAGAAGCGCGAGAAGGGTATAAACAAGTTTTTAAAGAAGGTTTTGTACGCGATTATCCTTTGGCGATTCAACATGCTTCAGGTGCTGTGACAGATGTTTTATATAACGCTAGTGTCTATCGAGATGTTGCAGGAAAAGTTTTAGGAATATTCGCTGCGGCTCGAGATATAACACAACGTAAAAAAGCAGAAGAAATCGCGCATGAAGCATCGGCCTATGCGCGTTCGCTGATTGAATCAAGTTTGGATCCATTGATTACGATCAGTCCTGAAGGAAAAATCACTGCTGTGAATCATGCGATGGAAATCATTACGGGTGTGACTCGCGAATGGCTTATCGGTTCTGACTTTACAATTTATTTCACTGAACCCAGAAAAGCTCGCGAAGGATATCGACAAGTATTGAAAGATGGTTTAGTGAGAGATTATCCATTAGCGATTCAACAAGCATCTGGCAGCGTGATAGATGTACTTTATAATGCAACTGTTTTCCGAGATGCGCATGGTAAAGTACAAGGTGTGTTTGCGGCGGCTCGTGATATCACAGCAACTAAAAAAACGTCTCAGTATTCGAGAACACTCATAGAGGCTTCATTAGATCCGTTTGTGATGATGAACCCAGAAGGAAAAATCACGGATGTGAATGAGGCAACGCTCAAGGCGACAGGTGTTACACGCGAGCAATTGATGGGTGCAGATTTTTCGACGTATTTTACGGATCCTGAAAAAGCAAGGGCGGGTTACGAACAAGTTTTTCAAAAAGGCTTTGTCACGGATTATCCGCTGACTCTTCGCCATCTCAATGGAAAGTTAACCGATGTCCTTTATAATGCTTCCATCTATAAAGACAAAGACGGCAGCGTTTTAGGAATATTTGCAACTGCGCGTGATTACACACAAGCTAAACAGGCAAGTCACGAATTAGAAATGGTCAATCAAGAACTCGACGCATTTACGTATTCAGTCGCGCACGATTTAAAATCTCCGCTGAGAGCGATTGATGGTTTTTCAAAAATCCTCATGGCAGATTATGGCGAAAAATTAGATGAAGAAGCCAAAAGAATTGTGTCAACCATTGTTGGTAATACAGCCAAAATGGGAAAGCTCATCGAAGATTTGCTAACACTCTCACATATTGGCAAATCACAAATTAAAAAAGAGTTTGTTAATATGACGCAATTAGTAGATGGCATCAGTAAAGAATTGGTTGCTGCCATTCCGAATCGAGAAATTTCGGTAGATATAAAAAAATTAATCGATTGTAAAGTTGATCTTGCACTGATACGTCAAGTGTGGGTAAATCTTATTTCAAATGCAATTAAATTTACACAAACAAAGACGAAAGCAATAATTGAAATCGGCTGTAAAACAGAAGAGGCAAATAGAATTACCTATTACGTCAAAGATAATGGTCTCGGTTTTGATAACAAGTATATCGATAAATTGTTCGGTGTTTTTCAACGATTACATGGTCAAGAAATTGAAGGAACAGGAATAGGATTGGCGAATGTAAAAAGGATAGTATCACGTCACGGTGGCAGTGTGTGGGCAGAAGGAAAAATGGGCGAGGGCGCAATTTTTTATTTTAGCATTCCTAAGGAGTAATTTATGAATACCGAGATAGTGGAAATACTTTTAGTTGAAGATAATATGGATGATGCAGAATTAACCATGCGTGCACTGAAAAAAAGTAAAATTGTAGACCGTTTGCATATCACGCATCTTGTCGATGGAGAGCTAGCGATTAATTATTTTTTTTCGAAAGATGGGACATATAAAAAACCAAATGAACTTCCAAAAGTTATTCTGCTAGACTTAAAGCTTCCCAAAGTTGATGGGATTCAAGTGTTAAAAAAATTAAAATCCGATCCAAATACAAAGACCATTCCTGTGGTTATCTTAACGTCTTCTCACGAGGAAAAAGATATTGTGGAAAGCTTTAATCTAGGTGTTAATAGTTACGTAACTAAGCCTGTTGAATTTGAGCAATTCATGGATGCAGTCGCTAACTTGGGATTGTATTGGGCTTTGCTAAATAAAGCGCCTCAGTAATCAATATGAAACCTATTATCACTATTTTACATCTGGAAGATAATCCGGATGATGCTAATTTAATTCAAACAACCTTGAAGCATTCAGGTATGAATTTTAATATTATCTGGGTAGATAGCAAAGAAAAATTTGAGGTTGCCTTATTAAATCCCGAGATAGAGATTGTTTTGGCGGATTATACTATTCCAAATTATAATGGTTTAGCTGCTCTTAGTCTCACACGAGAAAAACGACCTAATCTACCTTTCATTTTAATCTCCGGAACAATAGGCGAAGAAAAAGCAATTGAAGTTTTTCATGCTGGAGCGACAGATTATATTAACAAAACAAATCTGCAAAGAATAGAACCGGCTATCAGTCGTGCACTAAAGGAAATAGAAGAAAAAAATCAGCGTGAAACTGCAGAAAAAAAACTAAAAGAAACTGAACTGTTATTTCGTCAATTTACAGAAAACATTCACGAAGTGTTCTGGCGTACCACTGGAAATTTAGACAGAGTTATCTATGTTAGTCCAGCCTACGAAAAAATATGGGGACGCTCAATAGAAGAGATTTATAAGAACCCAAATGCTTGGTTTGAAGCGGTTGTTTCAGAAGATCAAGCCAGTTTAAAAGAAACTCTCTTGAATTTTATTGCGGGGAATCAAACACAAATTGAGTATGTATATAGGATTTCCCGTCCAGATGGAGATATACGTAATATGTTAACGCATGCAGTCAAAATTTATAATGCAAATGGATTTGAATTAATCGGTGTTGCGACTGATGATACTGAAAGAGAAAAGAGTCGTATACAATTGTTAGCATCGCTGAAAGAAAAAGAAGTTATGCTAAAAGAAATTTATCATCGTGTCAAAAATAATTTGCAGGTTGTATCTAGCCTTCTCAATTTACAAGCCAGATCCATTCAAGATCCCATTTCAAAAAAAATTTTTATAGAGAGCTCTGGCCGTGTTAAAGCTATGGCACTAGTTCATGAAATGCTTTATCGTTCAGGCGATTTGTTGCTGATAGACATGGTAACCTATGTAAACGATTTATTAAGAAATCTCAAAGAGATTTATCACATCGAGAGTAATTTTGTTAAATTTGTCATTGATGTTGAAGGTGTTCGATTAAATCTCGACAATGCAATTCCTTGTGGGCTTATCATTAACGAATTGATTTCGAATTCTTTCAAATATGCTTTTCCGGATAAGCAGTTAGGCGAAGTTAGTTTATCAATTAAAAAAAATCAAAATGTAATTTCATTGGTGTATAAGGATAATGGGATTGGAGTGCCTGAGAATATTAATTTTGGAAATACAAAAACGCTTGGTCTGCAGTTAATTAATAGTTTAACCAAGCAGCTTGATGGAAATATAGTGTTAGATAGGAAAAATGGTACGACATTTATTCTTAACTTTCCTACTAAGTCATAAAGGGCTGCTGTAATGAATATACCTCGTATTTTGATTGTTGAAGATGAAGCGATTACAGCAATGGATATTAAAAGTAATCTCGAGGATTTGGGTTATGAAGTTCCAGGCATTGCAGACTCGGGAAAAGAAGCAATCGCTCTTGCTGAAAAATTAAAACCCGATTTGATTTTTATGGATATCGTGTTGAAAGGTGAGATGGATGGTACTGAAGCGGCAATTCATATTACCAATCATTTTCATATTCCTATCGTTTTTTTAACGGCCTATAATGATAAAGATACATTTAGCCGTGCAAAATTAAGTGATCCTTATGGATATCTCTCAAAACCTTTTGAATCCAGAGAACTAGGCATTACTGTTGATTTGGCTTTATTTAAACATGAGATAGCATCAAAATTAGCGGCGAGTGAAGTGCGGTTTCATAATGCTTTTACTTATGCTGCAACTGGAATGGGCTTACTAAATCCAAATGGTGAATTTATCCAAGCGAACCAAGCGCTCTGTAATATGCTAGGTTATGAAGAAAAAGAATTATTAACATTATCTTTGGCTAACCTAAACCATCCTTCCGATTTGGAAGTAGAGCTTTTTCACGTGAAGGAATTATTATTAAATAAGATACAGTTTTTCAAACTTGAAAAGCGTTATCAGCATAAACTAGGTCATGTTGTTTGGGGAACAATAAGTGTTTCTCTAGTAAGAGATAAGAATGAGTCACCTCTATATTTTATATTCCAAATAGAAGACATATCATTACGTAAATTAGCGGAAAATCAGGTGGTGCATTTAACCTATCATGATGTGCTTACAGGGTTACCTAAGCTGGATTTGCTAGAAGATTTTGTTGAGCAATCCTTGATAACTGCGCGTCGATACTCTAAGCAGTTTGCCATTTTATTTTTGGGCATTGATTATTTCAAGCGTATTAATGACACGATGGGTCACGAGGCTGGGGATCGTTTATTGCAAGCGGTAGGCGAGCGATTGCGTAAGGAAATTCGCTCAAGTGATTTTGTTGCAAAATTGGGTGGTGATATATTTGCATTGGTATTGACAGATGTTACACAATTATTAACTGCTTCTGCGGTCGCACAAAAAATTCAACGTAGCTTTCTTCACCCATTCACCATTAATAAGCAAGATTTTTATATTACGATGAGCATTGGTATTAGTCTTTATCCAGACAATGGTAAGGATTCTCAAATGTTAATCAAAAATGCTGACATAGGTCTTAGTCGAGCAAAAAATTCTGGCAGGAACAATTATCAATTTTGTACCTCGGAAATGACTGAGCTAGCGCAAGAGCGTGTCACAATTGAAAATAAATTGCATAGTGCGTTAGAAAACCAAGAATTTATATTGTATTACCAACCACAAGTCAGTTTACAAACTGGAAAAATAGTTGGCGTAGAGGCATTGCTGCGATGGAAGCAAGAAGGTAAAGAACCAACCATACCTAAAGAACTCATTTCTGTTGCAGAAGAAACTGGTTTTATCGTTCCCATCGGAACATGGGCATTGCGAGCTGCTTGCCAACAAAGTAAAGCCTGGGAGATGGCTGGCTTCAAACTTGAAAATGTTTCTGTCAATGTTTCGTCGCGACAATTTTTTGAAGAAGACTTAATAAAAACAATTCAAATAGCCATGAAGGATTTTGATGTTGATAATTTAGAATTGGAAATAACAGAAAGTATGTTAATGCATGATGTGGAATTAGCGACAAAGCAATTAAATGCTTTAAGCAAAGCAGGGCTTAAGATTGCGTTAGATGATTTTGGGACAGGTTATTCTTCCTTGAGTTATCTGCGTCAATTTCCTATTAATAAATTAAAACTGGATCAAGCATTTGTGCGTAATAGTGCAAGCAGTAAGTCGGATGCAGCAATGATGAATGCTATTGTGACACTAGGTCATACGCTTAATCTAAAAGTTATTGCTGAAGGCGTAGAAACAAAAGAACAACTAAAATTACTATGTGATTATGGTTGCGATGAAATTCAAGGTTATTATTTTAGTAGACCGATCCCTGCAGATGAAGTGACTCTATTTTTAAAAGAGGGCCGTTCTTTAGTTTTTCCTGACTAACGTGTGTTCAGCTTAATCTAGACTACAAATAATAATGGTGATGAACCAAAATAATCTCTTAATTTCTTTCTGAAATCAATGTATTATCCTAGATTCGGCAGTGAGAATCTAGGATTATCAGACAAGGAATAGAACTCGTGACTGTTGTATCAAGGAGGATTGTGCTTGTGTTAAAACGAATTGTAATTTGTATTCTATTTTTCGTCTGCTGCCCAACTGTTTTCGCAGGCTCATTTTTTAATGTTTCAGCGACTGGGCCAGCAGCTCAGATTTCGTTGACACTTTGTCTCAACGGGCAGGGTCCTCTTTCATGTCAAAACTATACTACTTCTGCGATAAACTTAAGTATTGCAACAACGATACCTAATCATACTTATCCGAATGCAGGAATAAAAATAAATACGCCAGGTTATTCACTAACTGGTTGTAGCATGAATGCTAATGGATACTGTCTATTTTCAGCGAGTGATACAACGGCGGCAACCATCCCACTCACATCGACGACATGTACGCCCGACCTCATTGTTTTTTCGCCAGCAGTAACGACGGTGAATAATCCGACTGGGAGCACGCCAAATCCTTCACAGCAGTTTACGATCAGCATGACGATGTGCAACTCTCAGAGTCAGGCACTTATTCCTAGCACGAATAATCCAATTCATGTAAATGTTTATGGCGCCGCCAATGGAGTAATTACGCCGGCATCAACGACTAGCAGTACGGGATCCGCAACTTTTACATATAGTGGTGCAACATTTCCGAATAACATCATGATTAATGCTTGGATAAGCGATCCTACCAATAATGGATATGCAATCGGTCAGACTTTGGTGTTGCAACAAAATTCGCTGCCCTGTAGTTATGGCTCTACCAGTTATCCGGTGAAGCTGAGTGGAGGATTACCAAATCCCTTAATGATAAAGGCTGATGTTGGCTATCCCTCGGGTTCATTAACGGATACTTATAAAGATTATACGATAGACACAGGTTCTTTAGGCGTTATTGTTCCGATTGGCGAGCTACCCAAAAATGCAAATGTAATAGGCCCTGGTCCTGTTGGCGTTACTTATTATGACAGCAGCGGAAATACTTATTCCGGTAATTACTACCTGGCTCCGGTAAGAATAAAGCGACCTGATGGCTCTTCACTAGAGACTGATCCAATAATGGTGCTGGCAATTAATAAAGGTTACTGTACCGGAAGTCCTCCTCCGTCTTGTGACCCCAAGAACCCTCCAGACCCTACGCAGTTGCATTATCTCGGTGTTGGTTTCGATCGACCTGGAGTGGGTAATCCCCAAGATTTACTGCATTCGCCTGCGGCAAATGCCTTTCTGCATGTCACTAATGGCAACAATGGAACTGATATCAGTCCAGGTTACTATCTCTCACCGGGTCAGGGTTTGGATGGTGGGCTAACCTTGGGTATTAGTTCTCCTGCTAACTACAGTTTGATTAACTTGGGGCCTAATTCAGTTGTGCCCGGTGACTTTACTTTACCGAATGGTTGCTTCAATTTTACTGGTGGTCTGACGCCTCAGTACTGCGGTTCAGTTTTTCTCGATTCTGGAATTGACGAAATGCTCATTAGTCTGCCCCAGGCACAATGGCCTCTGGGAGACTACGTGATAACACCAAATACTACTCCACCTACTGCGATAGTGAATAATGGGGTCAACATGATGATTTCTGCGGGTTCTGCAAGCCCACCGCAATGGCAGTACACCTTTACGACGTCTGCGACTGCTTGTGATTCCCGCAATACCGGCATTGCTCCTTGTTATGTAAAATTGAAAGATGACAGTGCGACGGGGCAGATTACTGTTAACACAGGTCGGCGGCCATTGTACCAGTACGATTATTTTTATCAGGGACAGTGCGGACAGGTGGGTTTTTATAAATTCCCAACTTAGGGATGCATAGGCTTAACGAATAATGCGAAAAATATCTTTTATCTTCTGGATAAAAGAGGGTTTAAATGATTTGGCAACAGTTTATTTGCAATGTTGAAGACCTCAGACAAGGCTTTTGATATTTGGGATACCAAGTTGACGGGATTTATCTGTTGTGCCGTAAAACACCGCCATTCATGGCGGTGATGTAAGGCACACAATCGCGAAGCGGCTTTAAGAAGGTGATTGCTGATTTTGTATATAATCTTTGATAATTGCAATAGGAGCACCGCCGCAGCTGCTGGCAAAATAACTGGGGGGCCAAAGCACTCCTTTCCAATAGTATTTCTGTTGAGTTCTTCATAGGCCAAGCAGTATAGTACACACATGAAAATAAAAAAAGCCTACAAGTTTAGATTAAAAATGACTGCTGAAATTGAAAATCAATTTTTGCAATTTGCAGGCTGTTGTCGAAAGGTTTGGAATTTAGTATTGTCGTTTTGCGGCATTATCGGACGGTTCAGCGGTCATTGGAGTTGATTCCTTTCGAAAGCACGAATCAAAGCTTGTGAAATTGCAACGGCAATTAAGAAACAAAGTTAAATTTACGGTGTTACCCTTGTAAATTTACTGATAAAGAAAATCGACGAAGTCAAAGTCATTTCCAATGTATAAGCTGTGGTCACACCGATAATGCAGATACAAATTCAGCAAAAAATATTTTAGCGGCAGGGCATGCCGTGTTAGCCTGTGGAAAAGCAGCATTAGCAGCTTTGATGAAGCAGGAATCCCTGGGAATGGGCGACTTAGTACCAGCTTAGAAATAGGAATCGCCTTCCTTTAGGGAGGCGAGGATGTCAATCTGCGCGTACTTCCTTCTGGAAAGTATTGTCTAACAAGTCCATTAGTATTTTCATTAAGTCCACGCTCCCAAGAGTGATAGGGCTTTGCAAAAAATACATTAGTATTAAGTAAATCAGACATTATTTCATGCTGCGAAAATT
>JABDBD010000037.1 GCA_013288815.1 Gammaproteobacteria bacterium
CTTACCTTCGTGTGGATAAACACCGCCCCAGTTTGTTAAACCGGTGCCAATGTGATGCATGGTGTTTAATGCCATCGCCAAACTTTCTTCAGGTAACGCAGTAGGAGGTAAGCCACGCCATAACAAGATCACTCATCGATTGATAATATGGCCGCCAAGGTGTAGCTGTGCTAGGCAATAATCCGTGTGCTGGGATCATGGCAAGAGCTGGGTTACCAATAACATCCGCCTCTTTAAAAATAATATTTTGTTCGTGTTGATCTGACAGAATATGATTACCGCTTCCAGCATCTAGTCCTGTGACATTTTTAACAATCATTTTTTGAATCGGTTGGCCTAAGTTGATTGGCTTCTGCTAATGTTTGGATATGATTGAGACATCCTGCAAATGCGATGGAGCGGTGTGCCTCATAGCCTTCTCTTGCGAATAAACCAAAATCGACAATGGTAAGATCTGCATCTATCCATGGATTACCGTGGCTATTAAAAAACTGACTAGCCATAGGATCTTTGACGAAGTAACGCATGCTACGTCACACCTGGGCTTCGTGGCATGTGCAAAATGGAACATCTCTTCAAGAGTTGCAACAGCTGGGAGGATGGTCCAACTTTGAAATGGTTTTGAGGTATGCACATCTCAGCAGTAACCATCTTAGAGAGGCAGCAGAAAGAATATCTGTTACAAATTTGCTACAGTCCAATGTGTCGGATATTGAGGATTTAGGTGTAACCGGTTGATTTGTTTGATATTTTCTGGTGGCCAGAGGTGGAATCGAACCACCGACACAAGGATTTTCAGTCCTTTGCTCTACCGACTGAGCTATCTGGCCATCTAGTCGGGACGCTTATTAAACCGATTGCGACGGAATGAGTCAAGAGAAATATGCTGATTCATTCATTTTCTATTGGGTTGGCTATTTTTGTTGGATAGGTGTAAATCCAGCGGGCTTTTCGCTGCCTTGGCCAAATAAGAAATTTTCCATTTCAACACGTAAAAAATCACGTGCTTTTGGATCTAGCATACTCAAGCGGTATTCATTAATCAGCATTGTTTGATGAGCTAGCCATAGTTGCCAGGCTTCGGCTGAAATGTTTTCGTAGATACGTTTGCCTAATTCTCCGGGATATGGGGGATTTGATAGGCCTTCGGCTAGTTTATTGAGTTTGCTACAGGTTATCATGCGGGACATGTCAGGATTTCCATTAGTAATTTTTTTACGGGAGCGGGTAAACCTATTTGTTCTGGAGATTGCAGGTTATACCAAATATGACTGTCAGCTGCCATGACTTTTCGTTTTCGGTTTTCTTTCACGCGAATGAGTACAGGTAAAATTTCAAGATGAAAATGGCTGAAAGTATGGCGAAATGTTTGTAGTCGCTCAATTTTCTGAATAGCAAAAGGGAATTGTTGGGTCGCGCGATGTTTTATTTCATCCGTGTTTAACCATTCATTCTCTTGTGGCAGGCTCCATAAGCCGCCCCAAATGCCTGTAGAAGGTCTTTTTTCAAGTAAGATAGTCTGATGATGATTCATAAAAATAAAAAGAGTCGCGTAGCGTGTGGGGATTTTTGTCTTAGGTTTGCTTTTAGGTATTTCACTTTGTAGATTTTGATGAAATGCAACGCAATGTGTTTTGATAGGGCAGACATGACAGCGAGGTTTTCCGCGAGTGCAGATAGTTGCGCCTATGTCCATGATGGCTTGAGTATAATCTGCGATTCGCGTTGTGGGGGTATATTTTTCAGCTAAAGACCAGAGTGTCTGTAGTGTTTTCTTTTCGCCGGGCCATTCGTTTATCCCCTGAAATCGGGTTAAAACGCGTTTAACATTTCCATCTAGAATCGTTGCCTTTTTTTGAAAGGCAATAGCAATAATTGCTCCAGCAGTTGAAAGCCCAATTCCAGGTAAAAGTTGTAAACGTTCTATATCGTCTGGAAAAATGCTGTTATATTCAGAAACAATGATTCGGGCTGTTTTGTGTAAATTGCGAGCTCGACTGTAATAACCTAAACCAGTCCAAATATGTAAGACTTCATCCTCTGGCGCATTTGCTAATGCAGCTACGTCCGGGAATTTTTCTACAAAGCGCTGAAAATATGGAATAACAGTACTGACTTGAGTCTGTTGTAACATAATTTCAGACACCCAAACGCGATAAGGTGTTTTATTTTGTTGCCAGGGAAGCGACTTTCGACCTTGGTGGTCAAACCAAGACAAAATTTGTGATGAAAAAGTGGTTGCTGAAATTGATATACTTTTATTCATAAAATTACTTTTTGTTCAATAATATTTGATAATTGAAGCAATTTAGTGTACAATACACGCGAATCATAAACTAGGTGTGCTCTCATGTCTTCATCTTCTCATCATCGAATAATGACCCATCTTCCGAAAGAAGGCAGGCCTTTTTTTGAACTAACGTCTCATCGCATGTTTGTCTATCAAAGAGGTACCGATAATGAAGTGAAGATATCGTTACCAGTTGCGCCCCAAACGGCTGAAGACTATTACGAATTAGCGGTCGCTTTGCGAGACCACCATGAGTATAAAGGTCGCGATGTTTATCTTGAAGGATTTTGCAAAAATGATAAACAATTATTGTCAGCGATGGCTTTACTTAGAAAATCAGCGCGAGAATATTGCGAAGCGCGGATAGAACAAGCAAACCAATCGTATATGCTCTGTATGAAAGGTCTTTATGAAGAAGCCGCCCAAAAGAGAGAGCTAATTGAAAAAAATTCTGAATTTTCCGCTGAAACAAGAGCGAGGATGAATTTGGATTTAATCAACAAATTAAAAATATCAGGTGAAGCAGCTGCAGCAAAAGAAGAAAGAGAAATAAGAGCAGCGAAAGATGAGCTTAACAATGCGCTCACTCGAATGGATGGAGCGGCAGAGCTTGTTCTGGATTTTGCACATTGGGGTTTTCAGTCTCCGGATGGTAACACGAGTCTCGAAGAGATGTTTGTTAGAGAAAAAAATTTCATCAATGAATTATTTATTTATGCTGTTCAATTAGGTTTTGTAAAAGCTGCTGCAGAATTAACATTTACAAAATATAATGTTGTGGATGGTATTATCATGTATTTGCCGAAACCGTTCCGAACGGCTGATGAATTAGAAAGGCTGGCGCATGATCTGAAATCAAAAGGAGGTTGCGATACTTACTACTTTATGGAAGATAATGGTCAAGCAAATACGCTCAGTGATAGATTGTTAGCTATCGTTGCTGAGATGCGTAAATCAGAAAAAAAATTAGCTCACCCTCAAGAGTCGAATCGACCCACGCTCCCAACAAGTTCGTCGGCTCCAGTGATTAGCGTCAGAGCGCAAGCGCGATTTCATGCTATGTTTAGTGAAGACTCTAGGTGGGCATGGGATGAAGCTGGGTGTAAGCCTGCGAAGCCACCGGGATTGTCAACATCACCTACCGCCCCTATGCTGTCGACTATTCATGAGTTAAGATAATCCTAAATTCGGCAGTTGAAATCTCGTAAAACGGCAAAATGCTGCGGAATTTAGGATTATAGAAGAGCGCTAAGAATTCCCGAGCTTACTATATTTTTTGCCGCTGCAATATCAGGCGCAAAATAGCGATCTTTATCATAAAAAGAAACTTTTTCGCGAATAAGCGCAAAAACTTTTTCGAGTGATACAGATGTTTTTAACGGTCTGCGGAAATCAATTCCTTGGCATGCCGCTAGTAATTCAATTGCAACAATGCCCGCGGTATTTTCAGTCATCGGTAATAATCGTCTTGCAGCAAATGTTGCCATGCTGACATGATCTTCTTGATTGGCAGATGTGGGTAAGCTGTCGATACTTGCAGGATGCGCTAATGACTTGTTTTCACTCGCGAGTGCAGCAGCAGTGACTTGAGCAATCATGAAACCTGAATTGATCCCAGCATTATTAACTAAAAAAGCAGGTAATCCACTAAAATGGCTATCTGTGAGAAGAGCTAAACGTCGTTCCGATAACGCTCCGATTTCTGCAATAGAAATCGCTAACGTATCAGCAGCCATAGCGACAGGTTCGGCATGAAAATTTCCACCTGACAGAATTTCATTGGTCTCTGCAAAAACAAGTGGGTTGTCAGAGACTGCATTTGCCTCAATTAATAATGTTTTTTTAGCGTACTCTATCTGTGACAGACAGGCTCCCATGACTTGTGGTTGACAGCGCAAAGAGTAGGGGTCTTGTACTTTGTTACAATCTAGGTGAGACTGAACGATTTCACTCTTTTCTAAGAGTTTTCTCAACACAGATGCAACATAGATTTGATGTTGATGGCCGCGTATTGCTTGAATGCGCTCATCAAAAGGTGTAACGCTACCGAGTGCTGCATCGACAGAGAGTGCTCCGCAAATTAATGCAGCGTGAAAAACTTTCTCAGCAGCGAGTAATCCCTGAAGTGCCAATGCGGTAGATGCTTGTGTCCCATTTAATAAAGCCAGACCTTCTTTCGGAGCCAAATCAAAAGGTTTTAAATTTGCTTTTGCCAAACCTTCTTCTGCTGAAATTATTTTTCCTTGATGACGAACATTACCTACTCCTAACAAGGCAATACTTAAATGTGCTAGTGGTGCTAAATCACCGGATGCGCCTACCGATCCTTGAGAAGGAATACAAGGATAGATTTTATGGTTAAACAATTGTATTAATGCATCGATGACTTTTAAGCGAATTCCCGAATAGCCACGTGCAAGGCTATTAATTTTTAACAGAAGGATTAATTTGACTGTCTCATCCGATAATAAATCGCCCGTACCTGCAGCATGTGACAATACAATGCTGCGTTGTAGTATTTCTAAATCGTGAGAATTGATTCTCGTATGTGCCAAGGAGCCGAAGCCAGTATTAATTCCGTAAACGGTTTTATTGTCAGTCACTACACGTGCGACAGTTTCCTCGGCGGCATAAATTTTTTCATGACAACTTGGATGAAGTTCGAGACTGGTTTCTTGATGGAATATTTTTGCAATATCCTCAAAAGTAAGTTGTCCTGGCATTAAACTAAATTTCATTGTTGAGTCCTTGCAATTAATTACCAAGTGTGTGAGTTGTGACTATGAATAAACTCATAAATGAGTGCAGCAGCTAATTTCGATGTGCGATGATCAATATCATATCGAGGCGATAATTCAGCAATATCAAAACTGACTACTTTGCCAGAAGCGGCAAGTTGTCTCACAAAAGGAATAACATTCCAAGGTGCAAGACCTAAGGGCTGACTTGCGCTGACTCCTGGTGCGTATGCGGCCCCAAAGACATCTAAGCATAATGTTAGATAGATTAATTCGTTCTGATCAATGACTCTATCAATGAAATCGAGACATTTTTCTTGCTGACCTTGATGTAATTCATCGGCATAAATAATATGCGTATTGTAATGTCGTGCAGTTTCAAAAAGTTGTCGTATGTTGCCGGCGTGCTGAATGCCCACGCAATTATAATCAAATTCTAATTTGGCTGATTCGCGAGCTTTTGCAATTTGTAAAAAAGGTGTGCCAGAGCTGCCTTTGTTTTCTGGCAACATAGGCCGCATATCAAAATGTGCATCAAAGTTCACAATTCCCAAACTTTTTTCTGGGTAAGCGCGAGCGATTCCTTGATAGTGTCCCCAGGATAATTCATGTCCTCCGCCTATGACGATAGGTTTAATTCCATGTCGTAGTAGAAAAGCAATGACGGTGCCTAATGCATGTTGAGAAGCTTCAAGATCTCCATCTGCGCAGGTGATGTTGCCAGCATCATAGACAGCGAAATTTTGTTTTTGCACAGATAAACGGGAGAGGGCATGTCTAATTGCGGCGGGCCCTTCGGCTGCTCCTATGCGGCCTGTATTTCGACGTACGCCTTCATCACAACGGAACCCTAGTAATGCAAAAGTCGGTTGATCCAATTCAAAAAATTTATCTTCCAATAAATTCATAATCTTCATGACTTGAAAAAAACAAGAATCAGCGGGTGTGTCAGGACGGCCACGCCATTGATTCGGGTCTGGGGGTAAATATCGTGTGCTCCAACTCATTGTAGGAAAGTCCTTCGCGTGTTTAAATTAGTTAACCTTAGTTATGACTATAACTGTTTAATGAGAGCAAGCAAATGCAAAAAGATACCTGGGACACTCTGTGGACAAATTGTACCATAGCCACCCTTGAGAATGGGCTAGAATTAATCAAAGATGCTTCGATAGCCTCTCAAGATGGTAAAATTGCTTGGGTAGGTCCGACCCAAAAATTACCTGATATGCCACAACGATTGGCAAAAAAAGTGCATGATTTGCAGGGGAAATGTATTACTCCGGGATTGATAGACTGTCATACACATCTAGTCTATGCGGGGAATCGGTTTCATGAATTCGAAATGCGATTGAACGGTGCGAGTTATGAATCGATTGCACAAGCCGGAGGAGGTATTCAGTCGACGGTGAATGCAACACGAGCGGCATCAGAAGATGATTTGCTAAAACAAAGCCTGCGTCGCGCTAAAGCATTACTTGCTGAGGGCGTTACAACATTAGAGATCAAATCAGGTTATGGTTTGGATCTGGAAACAGAATTAAAGATTTTACGCGTAGCAAAGCGCATTGGTGAAGTGTTGCCGCTGACGGTGTCACTTACTTTTTTAGGCGCACATACACTTCCAAAAGAATATAAAAACAAACCCGATGAATATATTGATAAGGTTTGTCATGATATGTTGCCAGCGATTGTTGATGCAGGATTGGTTCATTCGGTCGATGTTTTTTGTGAAAAAATTGCTTTTGATTTGGCGCAAACAGAGCGTGTTTTTAAAACTGCTAAAGAATTTAATTTAGAAATAAAATGTCATGCAGAGCAATTATCTGATTTAGGTGCATCTTGTCTGGCTGCAGAATATCAGGCTATTTCTGTGGATCATTTGGAATTTTTGTCAGAAGTTGGTGCTGTAGCTTTATCCAAGTCAAAAACAGTAGCAGTGTTGTTACCGGGTGCTTTTTATTTTTTACGTGAAAAACAGGTGCCGCCTATCGCACTATTACGGCAGTATAATATTCCAATGGCAATTGCTAGCGATTGCAATCCTGGTACGTCACCAGTGACTTCTTTGCTATTAATGCTCAATATGGCGTGTACTTTATTTAAATTAACACCCGAAGAAGCTTTGTTGGGGGTGACTCGCCATGCAGCAAAAGCGCTAGGGCTGGAAGCGACACATGGTTCATTAACGGTTGGGAAATATGCTGATTTTGTTGTTTGGGATATTGAGCATCCGACAGAGCTTGCCTATCAAATAGGATTTAATCCGTTGGTGAGTAGTGTCAAGAACGGTAAGTATAGGATCTGAATGACTTTTGCGAATCTCATCGTCCCAGTCTTTAACATGGGACGATGAAGTCTGTTGTAGGAATGAAAAAACTAAGCGCTAACGTGAGCGTGTCCGGAACCAACTGTTTGTAACAATTCTCGGGTGCTGACAACAGCTGCATAATTAGGTTGTAACGCGGCCATAAATGCATGATGTACACTTTGAGCTGAAATGAGTGTGTTATTAAACTCAAGATTGCGTGTTGCGCAGCTATCGTGAACAACAGTGCAAGAAAATCCTAAGTCATAAGCGGCACGTACTGTTGCATCAATACATAAATGACTCATCATTCCGCAAATAACTAAGTGATTAATTTGACGTTTGATTAAGTGATTCAGTAAAGCAGTGTCCTTAAAGCTGTTAGGATAATGCTTTTTAATGACAGTTTCATTTTTCAAAGGGGCTACATTGGGATGAAACTCAATACCTTTGGTGCACGGAAGAAAATACGTAGCATCGGGCCGGGTAGAGATATGTTGAATATGTATTACTGGTTTTTGCTTGGCGCGATAAGCTTGGAGTACTTCTTGAGCTTTTTGGCTTGCTTCTAGACTTCGCTCTAAAGGCATCCTACCATTAGGGAAGTAATCGTTTTGAATATCTACAAGTAATAATGCTGTGTTCATGTGTGAGTTCCTTTCATCATAAAGAATGCTCTATTAAACCATTTTTGATAAATTACGCAATAGTTTTACATTTTTTAAGATTATAAGATATGTTTTCTTCTAAAAAAAGGGTTGATAAATTAAACGCAAGCAGTATACATGATGTCATTGCGTTTGAATACCGTTGTTTTCTTGGCCAAATGGATATTTTTAACTCAATCGGTTCAACAAATACCTACTTACTGGAGTGCGCAAGAACTGGCGGAACAAGTGGTTGGGTTTGCATTGCTGATCATCAAACCAAGGGGAGAGGTAGGCATGGCCGTCAATGGTGCTCTCCACGAGGCACAAATCTTTATTTTTCGATGCTATGGCATTTTCCGGTTGATCAAAAAAACATATCAGCTTTAAGCATTGCTGTTGCTGTTACGATAGCTAATGTTTTAAAAAAAATGGGAGTTCAGGAGAGTATAGAATTAAAATGGCCAAATGATATTTTATTTTCAGGCAAGAAGTTAGCTGGCATTCTGTTGGAAAGTTTGCCTGCTCAGCAAGGTCAAATTCCGGTTGTCATCGGCGTAGGGCTGAATATTGAACCGTGGTCTAATCCAGAAATCAATGGCATCGGTTTGGCAGAGATGATTGAACAACCTATTTCTAGAAATCAATTAGCCGGCTTGATCATCAATGAATTGTTAAAATGCTTAACTGAATATGCGCATTTTAACGTAGAGCCTTTTTTAGAATCATGGAAAACACATGATGCTCTGTACAATAAAATCGTTAACGTCATAACACCTACGCGCACCATAGTGGGTGTTGCAAAAGGTATTAACTCGAAAGGCGAATTAATATTGGCGCACGAAATGGAAGGGTTGTTATTGTTTCGATGTGGTGAAGTCAGTGTACGAAAGAATGATTGTGTCTAGCCAGATAACAACGTAAAATCCGCCTTTTTCATGCTGTTTGATTCGGTGGAGATCAAAATGAACAAGACAATCATTGCTATATCAGTGAGCTCAGTTTTAATGTTAGGAATGTTATCTTCAGCACAAGCAAGTTCTGCAAGCTATGGTGTTCATGCAGCGACAAATGATGAATCATACAGCTATGCGCAGTATGGGTCGCCGGAGAGTTCTGCTCATTATGGGCCACCAGAAAGTTCAGCATACTATGGTCCTCCTCCCGCATCAGATTTGCCTCCTGTGACAGTTACACCAGGCGATGCTTATGTTCAACCTGCTGAGTATTATCATAATAGAGATGTTGTGTGGTTAAACATGTTGCCCGGTGGTCGTTTGCCTTTAGATGCTGTTGTTTCGGGTCATCAACCTCAACTGCCTCATACAATGTATGTTTGCCATGCGCGTTACCATGATGGAGTACATCCCGGAAAATTAGTAGGTACACGTTGTAATATCAGTTGGGGTGGCCGCGAAATTCCTTTAGCACATTATGAAGTGTTGGTGAGTCGAATTCCGTTAGCTTGGGTTTCAACTAATGATGGTTATATTCCACGATCTGCTATTCCAGGCGGATTTGAAGGAGACCATACCTTATTTATTTGCCAAGCAAATTATCGCGGTGGTGTTCATGCGGGTAAAGTAGTTGCTAACAATTGTAATTTCGGTTGGGGTGGAAGAGAAATTGTTATGCCGAATTATCGTGTGTTAACTGCGGTGACTTAATAACTCAAAATAATTTTTCCAATGTTCGCATTATCTTCCATGCGCTGATGGGCAAGCTGTACGTCTTGAAAAGAAAAAATAGAATCAATGACGGGTTTTAATTTTTCTTCGGTAAAAAAAGGTAAATAATGCGTTTTAAATAATTGTGTTATGTGTCTTTTCTCTTGGATTGGACGCGTGCGCATCGCCAATCCTTTTATTTGCAAACGCTTAGATTGGATCAAGCCCAGATTTATTTCAGATCGCGTTCCGCCCATTAAACCTACAATCACAAGACGCCCGCAGGGTTGCAAAAGTTCCAAATGATTTGCTAAATAGCTCGCGCCAATGAAATCAATAATGACGTTGACACCTTGATTGTTTGTTAATTTTTTAATTTCAGCAAACAAATCATCTTTTTTATAATTAACTAGATACGCAGAACCTAATGATTTAATTTTTTCAATTTTTTTATCTGAGCTGGCGGTCGAAAAAATGGTGGCACCCGTAAGTGCTGCCAATTGAATAGCGGCTGACCCGACACCACTTGCGCCTGCATGAATTAAAATAGAGTCACTCGGTTTTAACTCTCCTAAGGTTAGGACGGCTTCGTGAGCAGTTAAAAAAGCTTCGGGAATAGCAGCTGCTTCTACAAAAGAGAGTTTGTCAGGTATGTGCATTGCGCAGGATTCATCAATTACACAATACTCTGCATAAGCACCGCTGCCGACTAATCCAAACACTCTATCTCCCAGCTTGAATTCAGATGAGGGATTCAAAATGCCGACAACTTCTCCTGAAATTTCTATGCCTAGGATATCAGATTCACCCGGAGGGGGTGGGTATTTACCTTTGCGCTGCAATATGTCAGCACGATTAAGCGCACATGCTTTGACGCGGACGAGCAGTTGATTGATTGTCGGCTCTGGCATAGGGATGTCTGACAAGACTTGTAAGACTTGAGGCCCACCAAATTCTTTAAAAATAATTGCGCGCATTATGACGGACCTCATCTAGCTTTTAGTGTGACCCATTTGGTTTTTTTAAGCTATAAGTCAGTGCAGCCGCGAGACCTATTCCTGCAGCAACACCCAGAATAATATGTTTGTCTTTTTTCCAGAAGCTTGCTGATGAAGATGATGCGGTAACATTATGTTGCTTTTTTTCGCGAGCTAATTTTGCTTCTGTGCTTGAAATTTTCTTGGCAACGTAACCTGCAATAGTGGACTGATCTCCATAAACTTTGCTAAAAGTATTATGAGAAATAGCATATTTTTCGAGTGCTAATGTTTTGTCAATTTTTACCAAGCAATCTGCATAGCTCAGAAAAAATTTGGCTGCATAATGATTTTCAGTGTAATTTTCTTGAGATTTCCAAAATTCTTCCAGTTCATTAAAAATAACAGCAGGATCAACAGAACAATTTTTTTGGCGGGTTAGGGCGCGTGCATAGCGAGTTTTAATTTGTGCGTATGATACATCGATCACATTGAGTTTTTCATAAAGTTCGAGAGAGTGCTGGTAGTGATCAATAGCCATATCGTAGTTGTGGGTCTTATAAGAGAGCTGTCCTTTAATGCAGTGAGTAAAAGATAATAGTTTAGGTTGGGAAGAATCCTGGTAGGCATGATGATTAAGCAGTTGAGCGCAATATGTATCAGAAGCACGATAATATTCAGACATCTCATCTTTGAGGTTTTGTTGTTTTGCTAAGACGTATTTTTGATAATAGGTGAGGGCGAGATGATTTTTAACCCAGGCGATTTCGTTATTTTTTAAGTGATCTTCTGGCAAAGAATGATAGGTATTATATGCCATTAATAAATAGGGCAAAGCCTCATTCGGTTGGTATTTAGCATGGTTATAATAAGTGGCTAATTCATAGCAACGCTCTGCAACAACAGGCTCAATGTGTTCTTTATCAGTTGTTAATAGATTGATGAGATTAATCATTTCACTTAATTTATTTTCGAAAGGTCGTAATGTGTTTTCATCATTCCAATCAAAATGCGGAAAAAAAGATAACTGATATAGGCAATTCTGTTTATCGCGCGATTCTTTTTTGTGGCGTATGCGCTCTATGTCTTTTTCGTACTCATGATAATGTGTTGGATCTTGAGATCCGGCGAGTTTTTTCTGAATCTCGAGTGCATCTTCAAATGCTTTTATTGCTTCATCATACTCTTCCAGTTTTTCATGTAATGCACCGATTAGTTGTTTGGTTTCTAAAACGTCAAGATGGATGTCTGATTCAAAATGTTCTAACTGATCTTGATGAGTTTGCTTCAGAATAGACAGCAGTTCGCTGATGGATCCTTCAAAATCGATTGCTTCTAAATGTTTCTGAAGATCGTCACGTGTTTGCATAAATTATCCTGAGGAAGAGTTTAAGGTGGAGTGATACTAAGAAAATCGATATAGCAAGTCAAGCAGGGGGGTAAAAACAAAAACCCATCTTGCCTCACAGCAAAATGGGTTATGTGAGCACATTAAAATGGAAATGTTTAGTGTTGTTTTGTTAAGATAAAATGTAACTTAATTAAAATCAATAATATAGAATAGTAAAAATACCAATAAATTTTCACGTTGTAAAGACAAAGTAAAAAATATTTGATATATCGATTTTTTATCCACACTAAGTTCAGAAGGCGAAGTTTTTTATCAATTGTTAGGGTTCTCAGAATCAAAACAATCAATAAAACAGCTAGGCAATATTAAGGATGCCATTCCAGTTTTGATTATTTCGTCTAGTGGTATGGAAAAGGAAAAACCATTAGAAGGCGACTGGTATAGTGGCCAGAAACAATGGCTTAATGCCAACCCTAATAGCAAAATTATGAAAGTGACTTCAAGTCATTTTATCCAAATTGATCAACCAAAAATCGTATGCGAGCAAATAGAAGAATTAATAACTGAATGACACTTTTTCTAGAAATTAACCACACCACCCAGAAAAATAGGAATCGCATCCTTCCTTAGTTTTTAAATTTTCAAAAATCCATCCATGCTCGGTAATTTCTTTTCCATTTTCTAATTTTTTATGTGTGCCAGCAAAAGCACCGCCAATGCAAACATATTGTTGGTCTTTCATTAAATGCTTCCATGCGGCCACTTTTTCTTTAGCGTAATCAATAGAGAAATTTCTTCTTGGTTCATATTCATGTGTTACCATTGGAGAAGCTTTTATGCTGATGTGAGGATCGCTTCTTACTACTTTATCATATGGGTCATAAGTGCCTTTGTCATACCAAACAGTTACATTCTTTGTGGGGAAACATTGCCAGTAGTCAAAGCCCGTAATATCCCAATTAAATGGCTTGGGAATGATATCATCTGCATATCTTTTCAAATTGGCTTCATTAAGGATTCCATAATCATTACTTATCAATTGATAAGGATATTTTTTTAGACTATTTGGACTAAGGGCAAAAAGTTGTATGGGAGCTAATATGAAAAAGGATATGGTCAGAAAAAGATATTTCTTCATGATTAGCATCCATCAATAATACATAAATAATGATGCTGAAATATTTCCATTTTCTTGGAAGGGTTTTTTCCTAGCTCCCCCTTGTACACAGCTACTGCATCAATCCATGTTGCTTGTTCTCCTAGTCTGGATTTTGCAATTATCATCGTTCTAAATAACCAGCGTACCCCAGCACAAATATTTGCAGACGGATCGAGTAATTTTGAGTGATCAAAGCAAATGAGATAATTACTCAATTCTCCATGATGATCACTTAAAATATGCATGGTAGCATCTGTTACTTGCATTAATCCGCGAGCACGACCTTTTCCTTTGCCTGCTGGAATATTGGTGTCGGCATGGAAGCTTGATTCTGATACGATCACGGCCTTAACTAAATCTGCTGAAAGTGGGTCAGGAAAAGAAAAAATATCATTCCAGTATCGAGTCCAACCGCGAATTTCGACATCAAATTTATCTGCATTGGGATAACCTTTTAATACGCCGGCTTTTGGTGGGCCACTTAATTGATGAAAATATTTTTCTGTCATCGCTTGAATTTCATCAAATGACAACATGTCTTTTTTTGAAGAATTAAGCGCGCAATGTTCTTTTCTTTCTACTATTTGTCCTTTAGGGTGTGTCTTACTAGGCGGAATATGTTCAATATGTTTTTTAACAAAATGTTTGCCGATAGGGCAAATACGCCAAGGATGAATTTTATCTTCTCGTTGGTCTTTCTGTTCAGGGTCATCAATTACTTTATCTAAGTTATCATGCGTTATTATCATTTGCTTATTTCCTGTTTAAATTAGGTAATGGTTGTTCTAGTCTTGCAGTGTCTATGCCTATCACGCGTGCATTGTATTCGTATCTAGCCCATAGCTCTAGCCAGTGTTGTTGTTGCTGTTTTAGTTGGTTAATTTCATTTTCTAGCGCTTCAATACGCTGTTCTAGTGTTCTGCGATATTGGTTGGTATCAGTTTTGTCTATACCTTTACGGAGTGATTCTTTAACTGATTCAAAACGTTTTTTAATTTCTGGTTTAGCCCATAGTGATTGGCGGGAGAAACCAGAGAGACGTTCTAAAATATCCCAAGCCAGTTTTTTGCCACGCTCGCCTTGCTCCCACGCATCTAATTCATACAGGATAGATTGCACATCCTCTGGTTTCATACGAGTTAGCTTTTTATTATGGGGTTTCGTTGATTTTTTTACGGCTTTCATAAAGGCTCCCCAATGAATTTGCCAGAAATATTGACGGGTATTAACTCGTTGCTTGATGTTTGGTTGTCTTCATCAATGGCTAAGGCTTTATCAATATTTTCGATGATGACTTTATTATGTTGCACCCAATTATTGGCACCCCACGTGTCATCGTCGGCATATAGTTTCTAAATCTAACTGGCTTGTACCAGGGGTTTTCTGAATGGGTTGGTTTGATGACTTCCAGAAATCGCTCTAACAGTGCTGTGTCTAACCCAATTCTTCGGTTGTTGCGTACTGTCGGTAAATCTTTATTAAACTGCCTTTGAATTAAATTTCGTTTTTCACTGACTCGCTCAAATAGAGGGTTATTAATATCCATTCGGGAGAGTGTTTGATCTAAATGCCACAAAATGTAATCTCTGACGGTTTCTAGCCTGGTTCGCAATGTTGCAGTGGTAACAGCAATCTTTTTGACAGCTTTGCCTGTTGTAAAATCTTTTCTAAGCCAATCAAAAAGAGAAGGGTTGATTTCATTGCTACTTAAGCCATTTCCTGTTTGTAAACGTTCTACGAGATTTATATTGTGAATATCTGCCCACCAATGGAAAAACCCTATCGTTCGGATTTCTCTTTGTAAGGTTGATGTTTGATTATTAATTCTCCTGCTAAAAAGAAGCCAAGAATTAGGTAAACGACAAGACAGGCTAGTACCTGATGAAATCAATTTCCAAAAGCAGTACCTTGAGAGCTAGTCTTGTCATAGTTTACTGTTGTTCCGCCTAAAATGAGGCCTGGGCTAAATGACAAATATTTTTCATTGGCAAGCTGGATGCGCATAGTATCAAGAATTCGCACAAGCTCATAGATGTTAACTAGCTTCTCTAATAAAGATAGTTGTTCTTGTTTTTGAGTAGCAACATAGTGTGAAATCAGATTTTCTATCGATTTATTATCTGCTTTTGCTATTTGAATGAATAGAAATATTAAAATAAAAAAAATACTGGTTAATTTTAAGTTAAAAATTTTATTTTTTATCGTATTATTCTTGTTCATCATTTCTCCAAACTTAATTTTAACTTCTCATCTGTTTGATCGCGATCAAAGTGAATGCTTCTGGTTCTAGCTACACCATCCAGAAAAATAAGAGTCACATCCTTTCTTGGTTTTTAAGTTTTCAAAAATCCAACCATGCTCTGTAATTTCTCGCCCATCTTTCATTTTCTTATGCGTGCTTACATAAATTCCGCCAATGCAAGCATATTGCTGATTTTTTATAAGATGTTTCCAGGTTGATACCTTTTCTTTAGCATAATCAGAAGAGAAACTTCGTCTAGGCACATAATCATGCATTGTTGTGGAAGTATTTCTTATTGTGATGTGCGCATCTCCTCTTTCCACTTTTTTATAAGGGTCATCATTTTGTTTTTCATACCAAACACTCAAATTTTTTGTTGGATAGCATTGCCAGTAATCAAGTCCATTAAATTTTCCTGTAAATGGTTCTACATTCACTTCTTCTGTATATTTCTTTAAATTTGCTTCGTTTAAAATACCGTAATCGTTGGTGAGCAATTGGTGTGGATATTTTTTTAGAGTTTCTGGGGTAATAGCAAAGAGGCTTGTAGGCATTATCAATAAGAAAACTATAAAATAGTGTTTCATAAAATATCCTTTACAGGAAGCATGAATAATGATGTAAAAATATTTCAACTTCTCTGGGCGGAGGATTTATACCAAGTTTACCTTTATATTGAATTGCTGCATCTACCCAGGTTGTAGCATCACCTAATTTAGATTTTGCAATAACCATGCATCTAAATAACCAACGAATTCCGGCACAAATGTTTGCAGTAGGGTCGAGTAACTTAGGATGATCAAAGCAAATGAGATAATTGCTTAATTCACCATGATGATTTCCGAGGATGCTCATTGTGTAGTCAGTGACTTGCATTAGTCCGCGGGCACGTCCTTCTCCTTGACCGGATGGAATATCAGTTTCTGGATGAAAGCTTGATTCTGAGGCAATTAATGCTTTAACTACATCTGCCGGAAGTGGATTAGAGAAAGAAAAAATATCATTCCAGTATTGAGTCCAGCCACGAATTTCAGCATCAAATTTATCGGCATTACCATAACCTTTCAATACACCAGCTTTTGGTGGGCCACTTAATTGATGAAAATATTTTTCTGTCATCGCTTGAATTTCATCAAATGACAAAATATCTTTTTTTGATGGATTGATAGCGCAATATGCGTGTTTTTCTATGACTTTACCGTCCGGATGCTTTTTGCTAGGTGGAACATGCGCAGTATGTTTTCTTACAAAATGTTCCCCAATTGGGCATATTCGCCAGGGATGAATTTTTTCATCAGATTGTTTAGTGTCTTCGATAAAATCTTGTAAATCGTTAGTGATAATCATCAGTTTTACCTTTTATAAAATTAGTTAATTATTTTTCTGTTTGACCCCGGTCAATTCCAGGTAATGCCTTATTAAGTTCGTGTGCGCTTAACCCGCGAATGTGAGCATTATATTGCCATACAACAAACTGTTGCAATAATTCAGTGTTCTCACGTTTGAGGCGTTCATTCTCTCGTTCAAGCCTTGCAATGCGCTCAATAGCTACTCGCATGGATGGAGGTGCGCGAAGCTCTGGCACGTCTTCTTTAAGTCGTTTCTTGCAAGCACTATAAGCACTAGTAATTCGGTTGAATTTTATTAGAGTCTGTCGGGCAGGCTTGCTGCCAGTAACAGGTAAGCATGCATCACATAATGCTTCCCATGACAGCTTATCTCTCCATCCATCTAAGATGCAGATGATTTGCTCTATGTCCTTGTCAGTGAGATGTTTAGCCAAGACCGCCTCCTAAAATATTTTTAATGTCTTCAACTAATTGTTGGTTTTGATCAGCTAGCGGAATTTTCTCGGTCTTCGAATCTATGGCTCTGCGCAATGGGCTAAACTCATTCTCATTTCGCAGTTTTATGATAGCGCCATTTTGGATAGTAGGATTCTCCATAATGCCAATGAGTTCTTGGAGTCGTTTTTCGGTCAAGTCATGGACTGATACCAACGATCGGCACCCGCAGTGCCATCGTTAATTTCTTGTGCTGCTTTGTCGCGCAGCTCTTTAACGATGCGATGTCGTTCTTTAATACGATCTAGTCTGCGATCACCCTTTATGCATACTTGTTCTGTGCAATTTAGGCAATCACGAAAACGTTGGCATGGAGACATTGTGAAATCGTGAATACAAAAACCATATTCTGTAATATGCGCGGTAGGCATAGCTAGTGTATTAAATTCTTGGCGAGTCATAGGTATTCTGGATGCTATTGATTGGTCTTTAGTGATCTGCAGTATTCGCTCACGTTCAGCTATGAGCGAGTGTAGAACTTCTTGGTGTGGACCATCTATCCAGGGTTGGAAGTTGCGGCAGGTATAGCAAGCGATAGGCGCTAAAGCACCACAAAATCCATGGAGGCCACAAGTTCCCACGTTTCCACTTTCACAGCGCACTCGACTGGTGAGATCATCTCCTCGGTTTGCATCACTTTCTTTTGCTACGACCATCCCTGCAAATGCTTGTGCTAAAGGAGCTAGCTGCCGAGCAACCGCTTCATTAATTGCATCAACATGCTCAGGAACATTTTCAGTATAAACGCGAGCATTTTGGGTATCGGTGTGATCCAGTAATTCGGCAATGATTAACTCTCCAAATCCTTCTCTGGCGGCACGTGTGGCTAGAGTTCTGCGTAATCGAGTTGGAAATACTCTTATGTGCTGCCCCGTGCGTTCTGATGGAATTAGAAGTGCACTAGTTATGTTTTTAAGCTGTAAACTAAGATCGCTTGTGACGCGGTGATATTCTTGTGTTTGTATGGGAATATAAAAGTTAATATTTGGATTTGACAAGGCTGTTTCTTGCAGTTTTTTCCAGGCTGGAAAAATAGGTAATTCTTCTTTTTCTTGTAAAGAAATATTTGCAACGATGTTATCTAGTCGTACTTTATTTTGTTCCAGGTGTCTTTTTAACAAGGTTCCCACTTCTGGAGCGAGAGCAAATACTTTGAACTCTGTTCGCCAGCTTTTGCCACGCTGTTTGCGTCTGGGAACATTCAGAAAAAATTCTATAAGCCCATCTTTTGATTGTGTTTCAATAAAATCTTTATTTTTTAAATCTCCAAGCTGAGCAGGGCGCCGACCTGTTGCAATGAATAATTGAATAAGGCAGAAGGCATCAAGTTCTATTTTCCCTTCTTCAAAGGCATCAACAAGGGCTTGATGTAATGCACTAAACTCAATATCAGATAATGGTCCTTCAGTTGGACTTAAGCACTGTACCGCTCGTCCTTTGGTATTGCCTCTGATTCTCCAGTTATCTAATAGACTCGGCACGTTTGCATCTATGCCAACATACCCCAAGTCTATCCATGTTCTTAGAAATCCTCTAAGCGTCCCTAGATACCATTCATGCTCACGATCAAGGGTGGCGCGATAGTTAATTAAATCATTCGACGAAATTTTATCAATTACTCCACGGTTAGAATATGTAAAGCGTGATAACTCTCGAAACCTATCGCTTAAATTGCTTGCGTGGCCTGAAGAGTATGTTTGTGCATAATGTTTAAGAACATTTAAAAAATTTTGACTTAAGGTTGCAGAAAGAAATTTATCTACCCATGAAAGATAAATCTTGTTATCTCGAGAAATCTTCCATATGCGAGAAGAGGGATTAAAAACAAATCCAGCATAAGAAGTTGTTGTTTGTTCTGTAATAACAGGTAGGAAATTAGTCATTTTTCCCGCCTATCCTTAATTGACTGAGTTCTTGCAGTTTCAAAGCGGCTTCCTTAACTTTTTTCTCAATATGACGTCTGGTGTATGTGGCAGCCGTTCCAGAGCCTTCTTTCCATCCCATAATGTATGAGCGCATTTTATCTTCTTCTGCTGAATTAGCGCCCCGTTGATCCATTAATTGAGAAAAGCGGTCATTTGCTGTGTGGCGTAGGATATGTGGTGTCAAATTATCGAGTGATTCTGGTTTTATTTTTTGAATCTCTAAGAAAATTTTGTTCAGACCTTTAATAGAAAGGGGTTGCCCCTCAAATGGACCAGATTGATGAGTGATAAAAAGAAAATCATGCAGTTTTGATTTGGGAACCTGTCGTCGTTCTCTCAAAATATAATCTGAAACTAGTTTAATGAGAGATATGGTTAACGGGATTCGTCGATCTGCTGTTTTTACTACGGGTTGATAAGCACGTGGGTCGCTAGGATTATCGTGTCGTCTTGCTACGAGCACAGTATTTTGCTGAAAATCGAAATCTGAAATCCGCAGAGCAAGTAATTCTCCCGCACGTAAGCCGAGATGGTAAAGTAATAGCACAATTAACTGATTCCGTACTTGCAGTACAGCTGAAAATGGATTTTTTGCAGCGCCAGGTTTTACAGTATCTAATAATAGTGATTGTTGCTCCTCTGTAAGCCCTTTACGGGCTGTTTCTCTTGAACCAATGCTTTTATGTGGTCTGCGGGCAGAAAAACTTTTGGTCATTAATTTAATGCGTTTTAATGTAATGTCATCAATATGTTTAGCTTCTTGTTCAATAATTCTAATGGCTGACCACTCAAGATAATTGGCTAGATAAGACATGCGAATATATTGGGTAGAACTGCTAACCTTGTTTAGATTAATCTGAATTTTACTTCTTGCCTTTTCGATACCTCTTCGTAATGACATTACTTTAGAATTTTTTATTTTTA
>JABDBD010000038.1 GCA_013288815.1 Gammaproteobacteria bacterium
TGATAGAATCGATCCATTAATAGAATCCAACACACGTAGAAAATTGACTAAGGCTCCAAAGTATTTATTTTTTGATTTGGGCGTTAGAAGAATTTGTGCGAAAGAAGGGAGCAAGCTTTCTCAGAAACATTTTGGCTTGTTACTAGAACAATGGGTAGGCATGGAAATTTTGCGTTACTTAAGAATATATGCGCCTAGTTTCCGATTAAAATATTGGCGCGATCATTCTGGGCCCGAAATAGATTATGTGATTGACATGAATCACCGCTACTTACCCATTGAAGTCAAATGGACAGAACATCCTTCGCATAGCGATTGTCGACATTTAGAAAAATTTATGGCTGAGTACCCTTGCGAAAAATTTTCATATATTATTTGTCGTGTGGAAAGACCCCGAAAAATAAGTGAAAATGTCATAGCATTGCCGTGGCACGAATTGGCAAGTTTGCGTGAAATTTTAGAAGCCAATTAAAGGCGCGGCTTTAACAATGTTCTTATCCATAACTGAGGTTATTTACTAGACTGTGAAGTATTTCCTGCTCATGTTTTTCTATGTCTTGATGTTTTTTACCCATGGCTTTTTCCTCCGCGCTGTTCTAGTACCGTTTCCATTTAATTTTGACCGGTTGCGCTCAGATTGCGTTTAGATTTGAGCGATTAGTCTTTCAAAAAAGCGGAGGGCTAGCTCCGCTAACTCGAGCATTTTTGAAAGACTAATCGCTCAAAGATAAATGCAAGATGAGATGCAACCGGTCAAAATTAAATGGAAACGGTACTAGTAGCAAAAATAGTGATAAGTAGCGATTTTAAGTGCTAGTAATGAAGTGGATTGGTTGATCACCTCACAAAATTCAGAACGATTATCCAGTTTTTTTGCATAATATTTTGCGAATTTTCGAGCTTGTAAAATCGCAAATTTTTCGTTAATCAGTAATGCAGCTAATTGCTCTACATGTTCAATAAACATATGGCCTATTTCCTGGATGGAAGGTTGTGTAAATATTTCATTTTTCATTTCAGTAATTAACTGGCTAATTAACCATGGTTGCCCAACGCCTGCGCGTCCAATCATGACACCCTGGCAACCTGTCGCAAGCATTTTTCTTAAAGAATTCACACAACTCACATCACCATTACCAATGACTGGAATTTTCAATTGATCAGCGAAAAATTGAATTTCATCATAACGGCACGATGTTTCATAATGTTCAGTCCAATGCCTGCCATGTACAATCAAAAAATCTAAGCCTGACTCATTCACGACTTTAACGATTTCGGCATTATGTTTTTCATTGCTTCCCCCATCTACACGAATTTTGATAGAAATTGGCAAATGGGTGCTTTCTCGCATTGCACAGATCAGCTTGTAAAGTTTCACTGGTTGCGTTAACAAAAGCGATCCAGAGCCTTTTGACCGAATTTTTTTAACGGGACATCCACAATTTAAATCGATAAGATCGGCACCATAGTCAGTTACCCGTTTTACACCCTCAGCAAGCTCAATAGGATCATTGGATGCTAATTGAAACGCAACTGGACCTTCATCACTGGCCTTATGAACAAACCGTTTCTGGAGTGATACAGGTTGATGAATCAGGGTCTTGCACGAAATCATTTCGGTTGCTGAGAAAGCCGGTTGACTATATTTCCAAGTTAGCCTACGAAATGGCGCGCAGCTAATACCAGCCAATGGGCCTTGAATAATATTGACAGGAAAAGACTTATTTCCGAGGGTAATTGGCTTAATCATTCAGGTACCAAATTTTGACACAAGTTGAATCTATGACTGATAGTTGCCCTATTATAGCCAATTTATCTTCAATAGCATAGACTCCAACGTCAATCCTGGCCCAAACGCACAACTAAAAATATTTTTTTGATGGTCTTGAGGAACTAAAGCAACCCAAATTTTACTTAATACAAAAAGAATCGTAGCAGAAGACATATTCCCATACTGACTTAATACATCGTACGAGTATTTGTTATGTTCTGCTGTAATATTGAGTGACTCTTCACACGCTTGAAGAATTTTTAAGCCACCAGGATGAATAGCAAAAAAATCGATATCATTCATGTTAAATTGGTTTTTTTCCAATAATCTCAATGTAAATTCTTTAATGCCTGACTTGATAACCTCTGGCACATATGCACTTAAAACAATATCAAAACCGAAATTTCCAACTTGCCACGCCATTTCCTGTTGAGTATGCGGGATAAGATCGCAGTAAAAACTGCTAAAACTCAGTCTTTTTTGATGTGATGCGTTCGAATTAATTAATACTGCTGCAGCTCCATCAGCAAAAATAGCATTAGAAATCATGTTATCTAAGGAACTATTTTTTTGAAAATGAATAGTGCAAAGCTCTACACAAACAACTAAAACATTTGCTGAGTTGTCTGCTGAGCAAATCGATTCAGCAACCTTCATTGCATTAAATGCACCATAGCAGCCCATGAAATTAATTGCCGTACGTTTTGTAGTTGCTCGTAATTGTAATTGTTGTACGATTTCAATATCAATTCCGGGAGCATAAAGTCCAGTACAACTAACGGTAATAAGATGAGTAATATCATTGTTATCAAAGTTTGTTAACGATTCTAAACAATTTTTGATAGCCGCTAATGCTAGCGTCAATGCATTTTCTTTGTAAATTCGCATACGTTCAGATGTTGATGGAAATGGTGTGTCTGCATCATTCGGAAAAAACACAAATTCACCTGGGATTCGGCAATAATCGCTGAGTACGCTATAACGTTGTTCTATGCCTGTCGCTTTGTAAACCGATTTTAATAATCGCTTTTCGGATGGTTTTAAATTTAAACCTGCAGAAACCAACTCGGCTGTATCCGTTTGATTACGCATATAAGCAGGATTTGCGGTTCCAATTGAAACAATAGCGACATCCATCGTAATTGACCTTCATTTATAAAAAAGAAATATACCATAAAAATAAAACAAAACTTTATTGTTTGTGAATACTGATAGAGTCGTGTTATTTTTGCTGTAGATTTCATGAGAATAATTGAAAGAGAAACACAATGCTAGTCAAACGCTCATTAGAAAAAGAAATTCTGGATGGTGGCCCAGGATCCTATAATATTGAAGATTATAAATTATGCATGAAAAAATTATTTATCGTGAATAAACTATTTGGATATTTTAGAGCAAGTAAGCGAGCACTTAAACAATTCTCAAGCGTTTCCTCAGTATTAGACGTAGGTTGTGGAGGAGGATTGTTTTTACTGAATTTACATAAAGTTTTTCCTAAAATGAGTATGCTCGGAATCGATATATCTACAGATGCAATTAATCTAGCACAAGAAGAGCTACAACAATGGAAAAGAAAATTTCCCAACTCGCAAGTAACATTTCAACTGCAGACAGAAAAGAGTTTACAAATATCAACCCAACCATTTGATGTTGTTTTTGCAACATTAGTTTGTCATCATTTAACTGACGATGAATTAATTATATTTTTGCAAGAATCTAACAGTATCGCTAGACAAGCTGTTGTTATAAATGATTTACATAGACATTATCTTGCTTATTATCTTTATAAATTTCTCAGTCCAATCCTATTCAGAAATAAACTCATCACGCATGACGGATTGATTTCTATTCGAAGAGGGTTTACTCGCAATGAGTGGATAGGCTTACTTCAAAAAGCAAACATTCAACGTTATCAAATTAAATGGGGATTTCCTTTTCGATGGCAAATCATCATTCAGAAGTAGCGGTGATTATTGGCGGTGGAATATCTGGATTAAGCTGTCTAAATGCATTTCTCGACCGAGGAATTCCAGCAGTTCTCATAGAAGCCACACATGTCGGCATACCGAAAATGTGTGGAGAATTTATAGCCCCGCCAGCTGTTAAACTCCTTGAGCAGTGGGAAATTGGCCCCATACAAGAAATCCATCATGTCGAGTTTCGAGCACGAAAAAACAAATTTAATATGAACTTTTCACACTATGCTGGAGGATTTTCGCGTAGTGAAGCCGAGCTCTTACTTGCAAAGCGTGCTCTAAATAAAGGAGGAATAATTAAAGAAAAGACATCTATTGATAAACTAATTCCCGCCACTGAGGATCTACCTTATCAACTTGAATTGTCGACGGGTGAGATTATCACAACAAAAACAGCCATATTTGCGACTGGAAAATTCGCCGCTCAGCAAACTGCTGTTAGCATGCCTTATTATGGGATTAAGCTGCATTTTGATAAAATTGTTTCTCCAAATCGATTACTCATGTTTAGTTGCTTAAATGCTTATTTAGGGATTATTCCTATCAACAATACAGTCAGTAACTGTACTTGTCTTATCAAAAAAACATCGTCAAATAAAATACTTGATAAAAATTATTTTTATGAACTTGTTCAATCCAATGATGGATTGCAACAAATTTTTCAATCTATCGATTTGAATAATGCGAAATGGCTAGTAGGCCATGCCCCTGAATTTCAATTAAAAAAAAATCCAGCATGGCCAAATGCATTTTGGATAGGTGATGCTTTAGCGGGAATACATCCTGCGATTGGTTCGGGTTTTTTTCACGGAATTTTGAGTGGAATTCTAGCAGCAGAATATTATGCATCCATGACCCCAGATCTATATCACCACGAGAGCATTTTGTTGGCAAAGAAAAAATTACGATACAGTAAATTGATACATCATATTTTATTGAGTCCAAGCTTGGGAACTATGGTGTTACCTTTCGTAAAAAAGTATCCTGGTATTGTAAATTGGCTGTTAGAAAAAATTCATTTTGCATAAGGTTTGTTGACATTTACAGTTAATTGATTTTAATGTAATATTGGTGATTTATTGCCAATTTATAGAGTAGGGATATCCATGAAAAAATTAGCTGTTTTTTCCGCTCTGCTTGCATTCTCTGCTCATGCTGCTAATTCATTATTAGCACCAGGAATCATTCCAACCATATCCGATCATTACAAAGCAGTTCCTGTTGTATATCCATTTGATAATATGCCAATTGAAAAAATATCTGAGACAGTTTCACGACAATATATTTATGGTTCGCAGTCAATGCTTGTGAAATGGATTTTTAAAAAAGGGGCGCTTGTTGCGTTACACCATCACTCAAATGAGCAAATAACTTGGATCACCAAAGGCTCCGTTAAAGTAAGCTCACAAGGAACCGAATACATAGTGAAAGCCGGAGAAGTCATGGTTATACCTCCCAATGTACCGCATGAATTTCTTGCATTAGAAGATACGATAGACATCGATATGTTTACACCTGTGCGTCAAGATTGGATAGATGGTACAGCTCAATATTTACAAATAGCCCCTAAAAAATAGGTTTTTTATGATGACAACAGATGCTTTACAAATTAAATTGCTATCAGAATGCCAAGAGAATATTCCAGAGCTAGCTCATCTCTGGTATGAAGAAATTAGTAAACAATGGGTCCCCAATTCCAGTGTTGAACGTGCTACACAAAATTTAATTCAACATTCAAATACTGATATCATGCCTATGACATTTGTGGCTCAACAAAATGGGGAAGCAATTGGCATGGCATCTTTACGCGATAATGATGGTATACGCGATGATTTGTCGCCATGGCTAGGCACCTTAATCGTGCATCCCAAGCATAGACAACGTAAAGTCGGCGAAGCATTAATTGAAACAACCAAAGATCAGGCTAGGAAATTAGGTTTTGATAGGCTTTATCTACTAGCTTTCAATCTCACTATTCCCAAATGGTACGCTAGGTTAGGGTGGGAGAAAATTGGAATGGACACACTTTTCTTGCATCCAGTTACGGTTATGCAAATTGAGATTTAGCATAAAACTAGGGTCTGTTTACATTTGGTTTGTGGATTCAAAAATCGTTCAGAAATGCCAGATTTTTGCGGCCCGGAGCGAAAAAACCGGAGGCGTGCTTTTAGCGCAAAAACACCCCTCATCCGCCCTCCGGGCAGACACGTAAACACTCTTAGAAACCCACAAGGAGAAAAGGCAAAAGCTGATTTACGCAACAACGCCATGATCAGCACAACTGCAAATATAACCCATTATTAAATAACATATTACATATGATTATGCCTTCAGTGGACTTATCGGAGCAATAAGGCTATTTTAAGCATTATTGATTATAATATATGTAGTATCGCCACAAATGGGGGAAACAGTGCCAGACTATCAGTATCGCTATCATATCAAGTATATTTCCTCTGATTTCAAGAGGACGGGGAATCTACGTCATTTTTATGATAATGCACATTTAGAATCATTGAATAAAGCAGACTTTGCTTTTGGCCCTGACAATCCCGAATCAATTGATGATGCTGCAGTTGCCTTACTGAACGATTTACGCAGAGATAATTTCTTTATTAATGATTCTCCTCTCAAAATCAACTCGTCATTCTCACAAGAAAAAAAGCAACTTATAAAAGAAATGTTAGTATCTGAGCTTTCGCGAGAACTAGGAAATCATGCTGTAAATCTGATTAATTTTTCTTATCAATATTTATCTATGACATTACAGTTAATTTTTCATGCTGCTATAAATGACACGCAAAATGAAAATAAGTATTCTCAAGAAGATAAAATAAAAAAAGAACGATTGAGCTTAGTGGAGCCTGGTGATTCTCAGATAAGCAATCTTTATAAGAAAAATAATAAAATTTATCTGAGTGTCATTACCACTTCATTAAAGCTGACTGATGCCGTCAATAAAACATTTGGTGAGCTTCCTGGTAAAACGGAAGTTTTGTATGAATTTAAAGACGGTAAATTTCAATTAATTGAAATTAATACTCACAATAAAATTATTCGCGATTTGTTATTGGGAGATAAGCCGAGACAACTAGCTTTCTTTACACAACCAAAATATAAAAATGATTTTTTACAGACCACGACATCCCCAATATCATCAAAAAAAAATAAATATAAAATTGAGCATGAAAAAAATTATTCAAAAATTTTAAAACAACTTGACGCTATTGTTGAGAAAGCTATTCAAGAAAAACAAGGTAATTTACCTACGTTTATTGCTGAAACACGAATTTTTTTAGCAGTTAGTGCCCCAAAAAAGTCAGTAGGTTATCACCTTCAACATTTGACTGATATTCAAAACAAAATGCAAGAAATAAATGATTATATTGCTGCTCTGAGTAATCACGCAGATCCTCAAAGTAGCGAGCAGAATTTTGTTTCAGCATACCTAAATAAATTGAATCAATTAAAATTTGACATGGAAGATTTATATCAAAATAGCATTACCAATATCCCACGAATTCCTATTATCAATATTAAGACCTATGTTTCATATGCAACTACTCAATTGAATAAACTAAAATATCTTGCCGAAGTCGAAGGTTATCTACATACTCATAATAATTCTAGTGCTGCTGCTAATGTAAAAAATTACACGAACGCTATTAGCACACATCCAGATGAAACTGTTACAAGCTCTGCTCTCATCAAAAAAATTCACAACGATAAAGCTAACATACAAAAGCATTTTATAAAATCGTATTACCTATACATAGATGAGTTTGTAAAAAATAGTACTAAAAAGCTAACTGACTATTTGTTTTATAGAAACAACAAATATCGCAGAAAAGATGCTTTTTCAGCATTTTTTTTCAAAAATACAGAGAAAGTTAGACGTCAAAATTATATTCGTAATTTAAAAAAACAGTTGATAGCCTATCGGAAAATCAACTATTCAAGAGATAGCATTCAGTCGATACGTGATACTATCTTTCGATTAGAAAACACCATCAGAGCTGGATTATTTCAATTTCGCCCACGGCAAGAAGAGTATACTAAATCATTGCGTTACTGCTTGCTGGATATACAAGACACATTAAAATCAATGAAGCGCGACATCCCTAATCTTCATAAATTTCTTTCTCAAGAAAAAAATGATGATAGAATCTCAGTATCACGTGACTTAATGGCGATGAGATTAAATGGAAAATGAAATAATTATTAATAACACCCCACCCGAAGATAACGCAGCAAAAACAGTCGCCTATGGAATTTATATACTGTATTTGGCTGCTATCGTACTGCCCATATTGCCTATCATTGGCATTATTTTTGCTTATATTTTTGAGAACGATGCTAAATCGCTTTTAAAAAGCCATTATCAATTTTTAATTCGATCTTTTTGGATAAGTATTTTATATTTTGGTATTGCCTCTCTATTAGTGATTTTCGTTATTGGTTTTGTATTACTGCCACTTTGCTTTATTTGGTGGATAATTCGTATGGCAAGAGGGATCAAATCATTGTTGCGTCACGAACCCATTGCAGACCCAAAAAGCTTATTATTCTAATAAGGAAGGTGTTATGGTACAGGAAATCACTACACAATCTTGGTTTAGTCGTATTGGCGGGGCGTTTGCAGGTATTTTAATTGGTATTGCTCTCATTATCGGATCTTTTGCTTTGATCTTTTGGAATGAGGGGCAAGGCTTACATACAGCACAATCGTTACGACAAACACAACAAGTTTTAATCTCTGTTCCCAACACTCCTATCGACAAGAATAATAATCTCAAAGTGGTTTATTTTTCTGGAACTGCAACGACTGGTGATACGATAAAAGATTCTCTGTTAGATATTTCCGCGAAAGCAATTCGAATAGAACGTCATGTAAAAATGTATCAATGGGAACAACATGAAGAAACAAAAACAGAAAGTGAAATAGGTGGCTCTGAGAAGAAAATAACAACTTATACCTATCACCCAGTATGGTCTTCTACTTTGATTGATAGCACAGGCTTCAAAGAAGCAGAAGGACACAAGAATCCTGTTCGTATGCCAATACAATCTATGCAAATAGAAGCAAACAAAGTCACTGTCGGTGACTTCACACTACCACCCGAACTAGTTGAAAAAATTTCTAAAGAAACAACAGTCGATCTTTCTGCAGTAAATACAGCAAAAATCCAAACAAAAACCAAATTGAAAGTTCAACAAGATAATCATGATTTGTATTTGGGAAGTGACATGCAAAACCCACAAATAGGAGATGCAAAAATCACACTTGTTGAAATTCTTCCCCAAACCGTGAGCGTGATCGCCCAACAGAGTGATAATACCTTACAGCCCTATGTAGCACCCGCTGGGAAACCTATTGAAATGCTTGTTTCCGGTCAACAATCTTCAGCTCAGATGATTCAAGATGCACAACGAGAAAATGCCATGATGATTTGGATACTTCGAGTGGCCTCTTTAATTCTAATGATTATTGGTATTTCACTAATTTTCAGACCGATTATTGTATTAGCAGATATCATTCCATTATTTGGCAGCATTGTTGGTTTTGGTGTAGGGATTATTGCCTTTCTCGGTGGTCTCATACTTTGGACTATTGGAACAGCAATTGCCTGGTTTGCTGTTAGACCACTGTTTGCAATAGCCTTAATTGTTCTGGTTGCTTTAACATGTTATTACGTTATTTTAAGCAGAAAAAACCTCGTTAAAAAAGGATGAAAAGACCCTCAAGAAAATAATTGATCGTTACTGAGGGTACTGTTATCAGCAAAAATGGCCTGGGTTACAACAATGTTCCCGGAATTTTTAATAACTCCCACATTCAGCAATGGAAAAAAGTGAGCGATGCTGTTCATCGCCGAAATGGTTTAATCTTCATGCAAATTTGGCATGTTGGACGTGTGTCTCATCCCATTTTTTTAAATGGTAATTTACCTATATCGCCTTCAGCGACACAAATGTCTGGGCGAATCTCGCGTAGCGAAGGTTTAAATTATGGATTGTCACGTGAATTGACAGTAGCTGAAATAAAAAATTTAATTTCATGGTAGAAATTGGTAGAGCGATGATTGCAAACCCAGATTTTATAATGAAAATAAGAAAAAATGATTCTCTGGTAGCGTATGATGCTAACATGTTAAATACATTGTATTAGATTGTAACTCTAAAAAAATCAGCCTGACTAAGCAGGCTGATAAAATTAAGCGCTCACATCTTTCCAATTGGTATCATCGCCTACACACGCAACACCTGTCGTCGAACGTTGATTACCTGCATGCTCAGCTGTCAAAGTATATTTACGACAATAATGATTTCCATTAACAGTCACAGCACGAATTGGGACAACCGTATAGCTGATACCTGTCGCTCCATTTTCCCAGTGAGTTGCTTTACCAGGCGATTTATCCATTGCACGGGATAATTTTGTCATATCAACACCATCCATCGATTTTCTGATAGAACCTCCCATCGCAACTGTGGGTGTTTCTGATTCCGCAGTTGTTGCTGTGGTTGCTATTGGCTGAACAGAAGAAGTAGCCTCAGATTTAGTAGAAGAACTGGATTGAAAAATATTCGATATACTTTGTGTAATACTATTGTGTGGATTGGATGGGTTCGATGAGCATCCTGCGATACTCAGTATGAAAACCAAAATGGCTAGCTTCCTGAATGGGTTATGCATTCGTTTCTCCTTGTATACTATTAAAGTTGTAATCCTAAAAACTATCACTTGTTTGTATGACTTGCAATTTTTTCATCGCAATAGTGCGTTTATTTGGTTGATTATTTTTGAGTGAGGAAGCCCAAAAAAATGGCATTTATGAACCTTTTTGAGGCCGAAAACCAATTGTCAACAAACCCTAATTGCTCTGCCAAGCTAACGTGTTTTTATAACCATACTAGGATTGTCCCCGAGGGTTAAAATCGTATCTGTTCCAAGTGGAATAGTACGATTATTTGAGGTGTGTCCTATGCCTTTGCAGCGTAAGACAGGAATAGAGATGCTCTTAGCAAGCTCGAGCAATACTATGTCTATATCTTTTTCAGGAATGAAATCTCCTAAAATAACTGCTTGTACTGAGCTTAAATAATTACTCGCTAAAAATTGCTGAAAAATGCGAGCAATCCGATAGGGGAGTTCGCCGACATCCTCCAATAATAAAATATTATTTTTGAGTGGAGTTTCCCATGGTGTGCCTACAGAGGTTTGAACTAACGTTAAGTTACCACCGGTCATTTTTGTTTGAATTATTTTATTAACACGTGCTGCATTGTTTAATGGTTGTAGTGAAAAACTTGTTTCTAATTTTTCACCAAAAATGATTGAACGTATTTCTGCGATATCTTGTTCGTTGACTAAGCTAAGCCCTAACTGTCGCATAGATAATGCATGCAAGCTGGGCCATTGCCAATGATTAAAAATAAAATTATGAATATTCGTTATATCACTAAAACCTATGATAAGTTTTGGTTTAGGCTCTTTTATATTATTATTGATGATAGCCTTTATTACCCTATCACTCCCATAACCACCACGGAACGGCCAAATAACTTGTGCATCACTGTTAAGTGCATCAATAAAATCGTCGCAGCGCTTATCATCCGCGTTCGCGAAATTGTAATAGCTATTATGTTCGCCAAAAATTTGTGGAGAATAAATGGGTGTGAGTCTCCAGCTGGCCAATAACGCACAACATTTTTCAAGATCGGCCCAATTAGAATTTGGTTCTTTTGTAAGAGGACTGCCAGCACCAGGGGCAATTATGCGAACTTTGTCATTCTCTTTTAAGGGTTGCCAGCTTCTCATCATTAACATCCTAGAAAAAACTTATCTTTTTGTCGTTGCAACCACAGGGGTTGTGACAATTCTAGTTGGATTTATATCAAAATGAAAGGTCTTATGATGGGTCTTTTAATTATTGACAGTTAGGATTATATTCATTTTTGTATTAAAGTCAGTATATGACTATTATAACCTTACGTTATGACTTGAGACATTTTTCAAGATTTTTTAAAAAAACCAGATGAAAATTTTCATGCAGATGTTTCGCTATTTGGTATCCGCCATGACCATCAAAAATTGCAATGTATTTTGTAGCAGACAGCGCCTCAACTGGAGTAATGATAACCGTAATATTATCTCCAGATCCTTTATTGTAAGCGGTAACCGCTAGTATTTCTGCAAGTTGTTTATGTGATACTTTGTTATATTTGCTCAGCAAGTATCTGATTTGCTTATTTGACAGCGATTCAGTTAACCCATCACAGGCTCCGATAACAAACGCATCTCCACCAGATGGAATTTTCACAGAAGTCACATATATATCAGGCTGGTGGCTCATGCCAGATTGCTCATATTCGTTATCGCCCATTGCTCTAAACATATTAATAGATGGAAGACCTACTGAATTTAATAAACGATAAGTTCCATATGCATCCTTGCCAATCTTAATGCCTTGTTTTCTTAATTTACCCACATTTTTTGAAGTGATATTATGTAATTTCGAATTTAATTGTACGAATTTAATTTTTTTCTCATTATCTCTTGTCACTAAAAAACTTAAGCTATCACCTACATTGACTGTATAGAGTGTAGCTCCACATAAAACTGTAGCACACAAAGTAGATCCACTATGTTGTGTTGGATCAATGCTATTTTGTAAATCTTGTATAGTCGATTGTAGAACATGTAAACGAGATTCTTCATTGAGTAATACAAATCGACCAACCTCACCAACAGCAATTCTGTCTTCTTGAGTCTCCCGATTTCCAATCAATTCTGCGATGCGAGTTTTAGTTTGAGGATCATGCGCTTGATAATCAATTCTATATCCCTTATCTAAATAGGAATTGACATCTGCGATAGATTTACCATCGTCGACTATTGGCGAATTATTAAAAGACTCATAATAAAATATTGAAGAAGATTCAGTAAGTCGCTGAGGCATAATGACCCCATTAAGTTAGTACAGCTGATTAATTCATTATAACATAACTAACAGAAAACGTTTTAGCTATACAAATCTATTAATTCAGAGTACTCTTATTATCTGAATAGTAAGAGAGGGGTATCCATGGTAGGCAATAATGAAGTTATTAAACCGTTATTTACTCTCGCAGAATCTACTGATGATATTGCCAGAGATATTATTCAGTTTGCTTATGATGACTACAATAAAGAATTAGGTTCTGCATTAATTGATGCTAAAAATGATGCTGAAGCGATTTCTACTTTTTTAAGAGAATACAAAGACTCACGCGAAACTCTACGTTCATACGCCAAAGAAGTTGAAAGACTATTATTATGGTGTATTCATGTCGCAAAAGTAAATATCTCTAGCTTGCGTCGAAATCATTTAACGAAGTATCAAGATTTTTTAAAAAATCCCACACCCAAAAAAAGTTGGTGCGGCCCCAGCATAGGAAGAATTAAAAAAGATGGTATGATCAATTCAGATTGGCGGCCTTTTGTAAAAGGATTAGGTGCTAGCTCAATTAAAAAAGCCGTTAAAATTTTAGATTCTTTTTTTAATTACTTGGTACAAACAAATTATTTAGTTGGAAATCCATTGGCTGTTGATAGACGGCGTAAACGGCAATTGAAACCACGCATCATCGATCGCTATTTAGAATTAGACGAAATTCAAGCAACACTCAATGCACTATCGCAGTATCCAAAACAGAATGACACCATTGCTTTTCAAGTGATTCGCGCACGTTATATTATTTTATTGTTATTTTATTCTGGACTTCGTATTGCAGAAGCTGCAAATCACAAAATGGGGAACTTTATGCAACGCGAAGGAAATTGGTTTTTACGTGTTGTCGGTAAAGGTAAAAAATTACGTGAAATACCCATGCCAGATGAGTTGCGACAAGCCTTAGCTGACTTTAGAGAAAAAGTTGGGTTACCTACTCCACAACCAAAATTTCGAGAAAATACACCGCTTATTCCTATGCATAATTTAAAGCAATCGATTAGCCCACGACGTATCGATCAAATACTCAAGTGGGCTTTTAATTTAGGCGCTAATCAACTTGAGATAAATCATCCACAAAAAGCTTCCAAATTAAGACAAGCTTCTGCACACTGGTTACGACATAGTTATGTGACTTACTTATTAGATTCAGGAGCACCCTTAAAAGTCGCTCAAGAAAATGCGGGGCACAGTGACATTGGTACTACGATGCTTTATCGACATGTAGCTCAAACAGATCGATTTGAAGCAACTCGACATTTGTCGCTTAAAAAAAATAAATTAACCGCGGAAAAAAATCGTGAAAAATTTTAAAGAGCGTTCTTACGATTGTCATTCTATCACGAGCATCACAACAAAATGCTTGGCAAGGTTTATTCGTCAATGCACTATTGCCCTGTATGTCTTTACCTTTTCATTGTCTCCCGCTTTTGCAGATGCAAATGATCTCTATCAAGCATCCATCATAAACGCTGCTCTTCATCAATTTTTATTTTCACCTAGACCACTTAAGGTTCTAACAGGTAATAAAGTCACAGTAGTCACGTATGCCGATGAGGAAGATTATCAATTATCAGATACTCATGCACGTGATGTGCTTTGGGTTGTGGTTGACTCTGAGCTTAAAGATATCTGTAGCCGTTACACAAAGAACAAAAAAAAAATTACTCATCAAGAATTATCTTCTTGGTTAGCACAGTTATTAGGAATTCCGCTTGATCCTAATGGTAAACGACGATTAATTGTTTTTAGAGTGCCTGTGATACAGGCTTTCTACGGAAGAAAACCTAAAAAAATAGGCATATTTCGTCCTTGTACAGATCCTCGCGTAAGTGCTCATGATGATAGAACAATTGCATGCCCACAATTTATGGATACTGAAAATAAAAAAATTTCTCCAGAATACAAAACGTGGTTTATTAATAATAGTATTTCAAGCTACACATTGAGAAAAGATTCTCAAGGATTTCCTTGGAGTGAATTTGGCTATACTTATAATTGGAATCCAAAAGCTAAAGATATATATGGCGTTAGTGAGTTTGTCATTTTGCAAGGCACTCCACTCCGAGTTTTATCTAATCCTTACCACCCAACGACTGCATACTTAACACCTGAGGAATATTGTCGCTATTAAATTAAAAAATCTATTTGTAAATGAAGAAGTTAACGCGTTAAGAATAATTCTCGATAAAGTTGCTTTTCTTTATAATCAAGTCGTTATGCCCATATTTCGTTTTCTTGTCTTGACTCGTGATATACTAAAATAGAATTTATAAGGAAAAGGAAACAAGTTAGTCCATAAAGTTATAACTTTTAAGGAGTATTCAATATGTTGCGACGTTCACTAGTTTTATCTTTTCTATTAGTAACCTTAGGCCTATCAGGTTGCGCGAATATGTACCCTGGTAATTGGTATCACTATGGCTACTATGATGATCATGCGATAGCAGCTGCAGTTAAACATAGGCTGATGGAAGACAAATACATCAGAGGTGAGCCTGTTGTGGTTAGTTCGTTAAATGGTAACGTAACACTCTCAGGAGCTGTTGATAACAATCGCCAAAGAATGCGCGCGGTTGAAATGGCTCAACAAGTTGTGGGTGTACGTTCTGTAACTGATGAGTTAGGCTTAGAAACACGTTAAACATTAAATAGTACTCATACCGCCCTATATGGGCGGTTTTTTTATCTATTGATAATTAGTTAGTGAAAATAAACAATCATTATTTAGATTTTAATCCACGACTGCTAAACCAGTCATCACCATACGAAACAAAAATTTCTTCTCCTTTACGGATTGCTTTTTGAGCTTTAAAAGAAAATAATCTTTTTTTCACATTGAAAGTGTAATCTGCATTTGGTGAGTCAGAATGATTATAAATACAGCCAAAGCCTGTCAACATTGCATTCTTGCCTTTCACATCAAAATAAAAGTCTTCTAATTTTTTATCTCCACCTCTCGTAAGAAGCATGTAGCATTCTTCAATTTTTTCACCTTTTTTAATGTTTTTATCAGCGAAAACTCCATAACCATGCAATTTTGATTTTTTAACATATATTTTATTTTGGAATAATCTTTTTTTCATTTTAAGAACCCAAAGCACATTTGTATTAAGTATAGTAATCGTTTGTAGATAAATTAACTAATAATAAGTTTAGGTAGATAGATTCGAAGCTAGCCGTAGGTTGATTGCGATTTTTTCTTCCTCTGAAAAAGTATTCCAGTAGATTACTTCATCAGCAGTTCTTCCACAACCTCGACAAATATCGTCACCTACATTTGTAGTACTACAAACACCAATGCATGGACTATCTGTTAAATCTTTTTCACCATTGACTTTCATGTATACCTCTCACTTAAAAGTCATATTACTAAGTTTTAAGAGTTATCTCAAATTTTGTCTTTTAGTCATATTCATGCATGACCTTAAACAAGTATCTATGATAGTATACCTGCCACAACCAATTAGGAGAAAATACCCATGAACAAGACGGAATTAATGGCAGCAATAGCAGAAAAAGCAGGAATTACCAAGGATGAAGCTCAAGTTGCATTCGCAGCAACCTTTGAGATCATCGCTGAAGCAATGGCAAAGCAAGATAAAATCGCGATTCCAGGCTTTGGATCCTTTCAAGGTAAAATACGACCTGAGCGTAAAGGACGTAACCCATCAACAGGTAAAGAGATTATCATCCCACAAGCAATTGTCGCTAATTTCAAGGCAGCTGCTCAATTAAAAGAAGTGATGAATAATCAAGAGTAATGACTGAGAACTATGATACTAAATTCGGCAGTTAAAGTTGCATAAAACGAAAAATGACAAATAAGATATCCGCTAAGTACATTTCGCAAATAAATAAGTTCTCAACCTAACTTACCTAAAAAGAGGTGTACTATAGATAAATAGTACACCATCTAGCTTTCTGATATAAACACACATGTGAATCCGCGCTACTCTTCGTGAATATCAATACATTTCAATAGGTTACAATACAAAAAAAACTATTGTGCAGTTATTGATCTTATAGTAGAATATCTGTTTAGTTAGTAACCAGTATGTGAGATATTATTGAGCAGCGGTGAATTATGCAATCCAAACGAAGCGCGAAATATAAAAAATCTGATTTCTCTGCCAAAATGGATATATCAGACATCCTAGAAGCTCCTCAGTTGCCTGCAGATGCAAGTACAACTAATTATTCTTATGTACTAGCTAATAACGCTCCGCAACCAAATTCACTCAAGTTAGTATTTCACAAAGCTTCTCAACAAAGTTCGTCGGCTACTACAACAAGTATCTCCGCAGTAAAAAAATCTAAGAAAACTCATCGTCTAGATAACGATGTTGAAGACACATCACAACCATCAGAAGAGAGCACTCAAAATAAGCGTAACAAACCGAATACAAAATTGACAATATCGCCACATAAAATCACATCTTATTTTTTAATTGAATTTCTTTCCAAAATTGATTTATTTAGGAATAAGCACGCGCAATCTCTCGTACGTAATAAAGCACCTAACGAAACAGCTATTACTGCATTAAAGGATATACTGCGTGTAGAAGCTTCAGATACATATCAAGCTTACATTGAATATAGTAATCATCATTTTATCTTTTTAGATTTAGAAAAAAGCAATCTTGATCAATATACTTTATCGATTATGAGTGATGATGACTTTGAAATAAAGGATGGAAGCTATGAATTAAGAAATAACGCCTCTCCTTTTTTAGTCATTAAAATTGATACCGAAAAAGATAAGGCTATTAATGTCATACAAAAACAATCAAAATTTAGCTGGAACAAAAACAAAATCAAGGCGCTAGTAGACCAACTAAATTTATTATTTAATTACCAAGTAACTTATGACAACATAACAGAAAAACCCGTTGCTAGTGACAATGTATTTGAAAAAGATGAGTTTACCCAGAAGCTTATACAATATGTTGATTACGATATCAGTAAGCGTGTGCATATCGTAATTAATTCATCACGTTTTATTAGTGATACCCATGTATTTAAAATTAAATGGCCTACTAAAGCTGGACAAAATCCAGTAGAACTGACTTGTCATTTTTATTCAACTCCTTTTATCTATGGTTCTCATCGAGATGACATAGCCTCCTGGGTTCATTCAGAAGATGAGATGCTCAAAGATTATTGCAGTGACAATAAGATCCAATCCGTAATTAGCGAAAATAATAAAAAACGAACTAAGAATTCTGAAATGCTACGATATTATTGGTTAAAAGTATTCTGTGGAAATTATGAAATTCTTAAGTTATGGGTAACATTAGATTCTTCCGTAGGCGAATTACGCGATCTGAAAGCACCTCTCAGTACCGGTGAATTAAGTGGTATAGATTGCATCAAAATATTTGATTATTTAGATTCACAATTTTTAAAAATACGTCACACTTATCTTTGCGATGATGCAGGGTCGCCCTACACCTATGAACATGGAAAAAAGACAATACATGATAAAATTCCATTTAGAGTCACATTCCCAATTTTATATCAAGGCCTTTCCTTTTACAGTAAATATTTACCAGGATTTTCTCCATTAGAGTGTACAAATCGTTTTAACAAACACTTCAAATACACAATAACAAGTGACCCAAGTATTTATTACGCAGCGGTAAATGCTTTGCGTACACTGCCTATTTCAAATTTATATGAAGAGTTTAAGGATTCGTATGATGTATTGCTAGATGCCTGTGAATATATAGGCTTTTTAAATGCGACCGAAAGAAAAGATCTTGAGAGATTTGAGCTAAAGAAAAATATTATTCTCATGGAATTAGTTAACAAATTTTTTCCTGAAGTCAGTGAAGAAAAAAGTGAAAGTCCGTTAGAGGTAAGCGCAGCAGCAACATCTGCTTCAAGCAGCACAGCTAGTGTGCTAACAGCCATCTCACCAGAACAAATAATTCATGACAACATAAAAAAGCGCTTAGATAAAATAACATTTGGTACGTTATTAGAATCCATACAAACCCATTCAAGGAATAGTGGCTCCTTATCGGATGAAATGAAAAAATTTAACTGCTTATTAAAGCTCCCTTGGGGAACGCTAAACTATGTTGATGAAAACCCATTTACAAAAAATGGTTATTATTATTTACTTCATGAACTTCTTGCAAACGGACGTTTTTGGGAAAGACTAAGAATTGAAAAACCGCAAAGCAACATGTCTCAGTCATCTGCTGCTGCACAACCGCCGAATCAAGCTGATGAGACCATGGGAGTAGATTTAGGTGTGACTCAACAACACCTGGGCATGTAGTATATGAAAAAATTCATCATTAGCCTCTTCTCTCACCTATAAAAGTTCCTTGTCTGGTCAAATCACCGCATAGTGATCAGCCTAAGATCGCATAATCTGAGCTCAAGGGTACAGAATTAGAATATAATAGAGTTAATGCAACCTTAGTTAGTTGTACAGATCTAGTATTTCATTTTTATAAGTTCTTGTTTAAGAGGGATTTATGAAAAAACCCGCAGCTTTAGCTTCTAGGGCAGCCTTGATAAGTGAATGTTTGCCAATTCCTGAGGGTCCCATAGCATATAAATTATAACCCTGACTCTTAATGTCAATGCCAAAATTAAGCGCTCCAAGAGCACGTGATTGG
>JABDBD010000039.1 GCA_013288815.1 Gammaproteobacteria bacterium
TTAACCTTGTTGGGTAGTTTAGTGATTGTCGTTTCATCCAAGACGGGTAGCATGATTTTAAATGCTGCTGACGGAGTGCTTGGCCTAGTATGGAAAGTACTTACATGGCTTTCCCATTTGCCTCATACTGTTTGGTATCAGCAAATTCCTTCAGCCTGGATATTCATAACAGCTATCGTTGGAGTGATTTTTTTATTGTTTCCCGTTGGCTTGCCAGGTCGATATCTTGGTTTGATTTGGTTATTACCTCTTGGATTGTATGTCCCAAACAATCCGCAAGGTGGAGAGGTGTGGTTATCGCTATTGGATGTTGGGCAAGGTCTTTCTGCAGTAGTGCAAACTGAAAAACATGTTTTGGTTTTTGATGCTGGGGCGCATCTTAGTGATAATTTCGATATGGGCAACAGTACCGTCAATCCATTTTTACATACTCTGCATACTAAAAAAATTGATATGTTAGTGATTAGTCATGGTGATAATGACCATATAGGTGGAGCAAACGCTATATTAAAAGAATTTCCAGTCGCTTCTATCAAAACGAGTGTGCCAGAAAAATTTGTATCACATGCTGATTTATGTCTGCAAGGGATGGCGTGGGAGTGGGATGGGGTAAACTTTTCATTTTTATACCCATCTAACGATAACTTACATCTCAACAATAATAGTTCGTGTGTATTATTAATTTCAAATGGAAATCACACTATTTTATTAACAGGTGACATTGAAAAGTTAGCGGAGGAAGAGCTCGTTAAAAACCAAAAATCCTATTTGCCAGCTGACGTTTTAGTGGCACCACATCATGGTAGTAAAACATCAGCTGTCAATTCATTTATTGCTGCTGTTCATCCGCGAGATGTTCTTTTTCCTGTGGGATATCGAAATAAGTATCACTTTCCTCATGATACCGTTATTAAAAAATATTCTGATTTGCATAGCGTTGCTTATGACACAGTACATTCAGGAGCAATTCAATATAAGATTTATGCGAATGGCGATTTAATGACTCCGCTTTTGTATCGTCAGGTGCATAAGCATTATTGGAATAACTAATATCGCTATCTGCTGCAGCTGTCCATAACAATCTCACTGCAGTTGCCATGAGTAGAGATCAGTTTTTAATTTGATTTAAATAACGAAACATCAGCAGCATCATACATAGAAGAAATCGGACTTGACGACGGATCTGGTGTGAGTAAGTTGGTAACGGAATAATATTTTTTGTTTGTCATTGAAAAAACAGACTGACCAGTGTGATATTTTCGATAATTTAGAATTAAAAATATATTATCGTCGCCGCTTTTATTTTTAAAATGAATATAACCTGTAATGTCATATGCTTGGCTGGATGTCGCTGTAACCCATGCTTTTTGATGAGGAAGAAGCGTGCTTGGTTCTACTTGAAAATTATTAGTAGGATTTGATCCGCTAACACCGCTGAAATAAAAAGTAGAATTGGTCTCATTTGTTAATGTTAGTTCAAACGTATTAACAGGACTTTGTTTTGCATAAGCACAAATGGAGTTAGAAAAAAAAATAAGGATGCATAGAAACGAGCACGAAATAAAATGTTTCATATTGAACTTTTGTCCTTTTTGCTATGTAAAAGTAAATCGATTGCCATGAGCAATGCTGACTTATCAACTGGTTTTTCGAAGGAGACACTAGCACCTAATGATTCGGATAAGTCCAAATATCCAGTAGGATCGAGTCGTCCTCCTCCTGAGATTGCAATGATTTCCATTGTAGGGTGTTTTTCTTTCACCTCAGAAATAAGTGTGATACCGCTCTTTTTAGGCATAATAATATCTGTCACCATGATGTCTGGATGGCTAGTTTTTAGAATTTCTGTTGCTTCTTCACCATTCGTGGCGCTCTCAACATCATGTTTTGCTCGTTGTAGCATTTGTACTAGCATATCTCTTACCAAGTTATCATCTTCAACGAGCAGTATTTTCGCCATTTGTTAACTCTCCTTATTCGAATAGACAGGTATGAATAGGGTAAAAGTGGAACCTTGTCCTAACTGGCTTGTAACCAGTATATCACCCTGGTGTTCTTTGATAATGGCGTGGGCTGTTGCTAATCCTAAACCTGTTCCCTTGCCCACTTCTTTAGTTGTAAAAAAAGGTTCAAATATACGCTCTAAAGTATCTTGATCCATACCATGACCTATATCGCTAATATCTACTTTATAATAATTTCCGGCAGCTATATTAGGAAGTTGCTTAAGTACAGGATCAACAGCTAATACTTTGCTCAACTGTATCATAATCTTACCTTCTCCATCCATAGCATCAACAGCATTATTGACGACATTCATAATGACCTGATGAAGATGTGTCTGATTTCCCAAAATTAACGTGCTATCAGTGGTGCAAATATTAAACGTAATTGTGATGCTGGCTGGAATAGTGGACTTTAACAGGGATAAGACATCATTAATGGTATCTGCTAATGAAATGACTTTAAACTCATATACTTGCCTCCGGCTAAACATGAGGATACGCGAAATAAGTTCTTGTCCTCTTTTTGAAGCCTCTAATACTTTCCCTAAATTTTTATAGACAACTGTATCTTTTGTAACGTCTTCTTGCGCCATATCTACATACCCAATAATGGCATATAAAATATTATTGAAGTCATGAGCGATTCCACCTGCGAGAGTGCCAATTGCTTGAAGTTTTTGACCTTGCAGTAATGCCTTCTCTAACTTTTGTTTAGTATCTTCTGCTTGCCTGCGTTCAGCAATTTCATTAGTAAGGTCTTGATTTATTTGATCAAGAGTCTGCGCGCGTTGCCGGACAAGATAAGCTAATCGACTCGTAATTGCGAATAGAATCGCTATAAAAACACCCAGTATGAGCGCGATAAAAGGTAAATGAGTTTCCACTGCCTGAATTAAGTCCCTGGAAGGCTCTAAATAAATATCCCAATTAATACCGTATAAATTAAGATGAGTAACCGACGATACATTGCCTGTATCGGTGGAAGAGCTAATCCCATAATGAAAAAATAGCTTATTATTTTCAAAAATACTGACTGAATAGTCTTTATTATTAACTTCAGAATTCAAAATGACATCGAGGTTTAATAAAGCAATGAGAAATCCATGTGAGCTGGGAATGAAAACGAATATCGCCTTCTGATGGCTTTTAAGAATGATGGGAGAAGAAAGCTGAATGTTACCCTCATGATTTAGAGATATGTTTTTATAGAGTAGCTTAGTATAGACGCTTTTTGAATAAAATTGACTAGGCTTATTAGATAACCACACGACTTGTAATTGGGGATTGACCCAAGCAATTGCCTCAATTCCTGAAAACTCATTGAGAATATCAATGCTCTCGTCTTCCCAATTTTGAGATAAAGCAGATTTTGTATCTTTAAGGTGCTTGGCCAGGTGTTTTAAAGCTGATATTCTAAGCTCAAATTGAATATCAATATCATTTGCCATGTGTTTAGCTTCTATATTTACGATGTGTTGAAGGTTTGCATTTGCTTGTATGACAAATGCATACCAAAGAACGATGGAAATCAAGATTCCAATTCCAGCGATCAGATAAAACAACCACTGATTAGGAAGTGATGGGGAATGTAGCTCTGAATTTTTGAGTGGCTGATCCAGTGTGAATCTCCTGGTTAGGGCTCTAAAAAGAGATTAAATTGTTTTGATAAACCCCCATCGCGGGTGCCCGCGGCAAGCCGCGGAGAATAAATTTTAATTAAGATACAGTTTAATTGATTTATCCGATTGAATCTATCTTGAAATAAGAGGGTAAAAGGAATGAGAATATGCAGTTAAGTAAAATAAAACTCTCGGGCTTCAAATCATTTGTTGATCCTACCACAGTACTTCTTCCCAGTAATCTTGTTGCCGTCGTCGGCCCTAATGGGTGTGGAAAATCAAATATTATTGATGCGATTACATGGGTAATGGGTGAAAGTTCGGCTAAGCAATTGCGCGGAGAATTGCTCACTGACGTTATTTTTAATGGATCAGGTAATCGAAAACCGATAGGTCAAGCGTCGGTAGAATTGATTTTTGATAATCAAGATGGCAGCTTAGGCGGGGAATATAGTAATTACGCTGAAATTTCGATTAAACGTGTGATCACTCGAAATGCCGATTCTAGCTATTTTTTGAATGGCTCACGTTGTCGACGTAAAGATGTCATCGATATCTTTCTGGGAACAGGATTAGGTCCGCGAAGTTACTCAATTATTGGCCAAAATATGATATCTCGTATTATTGAAGCCAAGCCAGAAGATATGCGTATCTATCTAGAAGAAGCAGCGGGAATTTCAAAATATAAAGAGCGTCGTCGTGAAACCGAAAATCGAATTCATCACACGAAAGAAAATTTACTTAGACTAGATGACCTCAGGGCCGAACTTGAAAAGCAATTATCAACCTTAAAACGTCAAGCAAGTGCTGCGGAGCGCTTTAAAGCCTTAAAAGAAGAAGAACGAATCATTAGAGCCCAATGGTATGCCATTCAATGGCGCCAATTGGATAGCCGTCTTGTTCAGTATACTTTACAAATTCAGCAGCAAGAAACTGCGCTCGAAGCAAGACAAACTGATCTTGGCACATTAGATAGAGATTTAGAAACAAAACGTGAAGAGCAACATACGGCAACAGAATCGTTTCATGAAGTACAGCGTCGATACTATGTTACTGGCAATGAAATTGCACGCATGGAACAAGATATACGGCATCACCAAGAGCGTCAGCAGCAATGGCAAAACGATCTAAGCCAAGTAGATAGAGAATGGGCAGAGGTTGTTCAGCAGTTAGAAGAATTTGAAGATCAACTTGGTGAGCTAGAACTAGAGATTACGAAGTTAGAACCCGAGTCACGCGAAGCAGCACAAGTAACTGCTACAGCAAGCCAAGAACTTCGACAAGCAGAAGAGGCTACCCAAATTTGGCAGTCAAATTGGGATGAGTTCAATCAATTTAATGCTAAGACGACTCAAGCTGCTCAAGTGGAACAAACGCGAATCCAGCATTTAGATCAAAAGCTGACATCAATTACTCAGCGTCGTGAAAAGTTAATGCTAGAACAAGAGCAACTCAAGTTTGATGACCTAGAGAGTGGATTAGTAACGCTTACGAAACAAGCGGAAGAAGCTGCTGCTTTAGCAGAAAGTCATGATGAAAATTTAGAACAGATTCGTGATGAGATTCATACCTTGCAAGCTAAACAGCAAGAGGTCACAGCCAAGCTAGATAAAGTTAGGAGTGAGTTGCAACAATATTTAGGTCAAGAAGCGTCATTGACTGCCTTGCAACAGACTGCATTAGGTCAGCGCAACAACAAACTTGTCGAATGGTTAGCTGAACATGATCTTGCAAAGAACGCTCGTTTAGCTCAAAGCGTTCAAGTCGAGTCAGGTTGGGAAGCGGCTGTCGAAAAAGTATTAGGCTCGTACTTGCAAGCAATTTGTGTGGATAATGTTGCTGACGTTGCTTCTCCGGTCAATCAATTCAAAGATGGAAATTTATGTGTATTCGCAACAGCACCAACCCAATCTAGTCCGCAAGATGTCAAAGCGAACACTTTATTAAGTAAAGTCAAATCCAAATTGTCGTTACAATCTTTATTAGGTGGCATTTACATAGCAGACTCTTTCGATGAGGCACTAAAGCTGTGTGAATCACTTGATTATCAAGAGTCGGTGATTACACCTGAAGGTATTTGGTTGAGCCCTTCGTGGCTACAATTGTCGCGTGAGAATGATCCTGCGGCAGGTATTTTTCAGCGTGAACAAGAATTAAAGAAATTAGAAGAACAAATTGCAAATCACACGCTTTTACAAAAATCGTTAGAAAATGAGTTGCAAGAAACGCGTGAAAATTTACATAACCAAGAACAACAACGTGAACATCTGCAAAAAATTTCAAACCAATCACATGCGCAAGCTGCAGAGATTCAAGCGAGAGAAAAAATGCAGCAAGAACGCTTGAAGGATTTAAAGATACGGGCCCAAAAAATCATTCAAGAACAGCAAGAGTGCATTCAGCAATTCAATCAAGCCCAAGCTGAGCTATCCGATTCAAAATCCAACTGGCAGCAAGCGATGGAAAGTTTAGAGCAACAAGCTGAAAAGCGCGAAACTCTCATGAAAGAACGTGAACTAACGCGTGAAAGATTACAATCGACCAGGGACAAGGTCAACCAATCAAAAGACATTGCTTCTCAATTGCAAATTCGTTTGCAAACCAGCCAATCTGAAAGAGCTTCTTTAAAACAAACTGCGGTGCGCATGCAATCGCAAATAAGTGCGTTAGAAAAACGTAAGACAACGTTGCAAAAAGATTTGGAAAATAGCATCTCCATAGAAGATTTAGAAAAAGATTTGGCATTGGTTTTAGAAAAGCGCCTAACAATAGAGACTGAACTTAGCGCCGCTCGCAATAAAATGGATTCTCTAGAACACAGCTTAAAAGATCTTGAAAATAAAAGGCTAATCTTAGAACGTGAGATGAGTAAAATCCGTGACGTACTTGAAACATTAAGACTAGAAGGTCAAAGCCTAAAAGTTAAATCAGAAAATATTCTAGAGCAGACAAAAGAGCTGAGCGTTGTGATTGAAGAGATATTACAAACGCTACCTGAAGAAGCAACCGCTGAGGATTGGCATTCACAATTAGAACATATTACTTTGCGTATTACTCGCTTAGGCCCTATTAATTTAGTTGCAATTGATGAATACACAACCTGCGCTGAACGCAAAGAGTATCTAGACAAACAACACACTGATTTACAAGATGGCTTAAATACCTTAGAAAATGCAATTGCAAAAATTGATAAAGAAACACGAGCTCGTTTTAAAGAAACATTTGACAAAGTCAATAACCGCTTTCAAGAACTTTTCCCAGCGATTTTTGGTGGAGGAAAAGCTTATTTAGAATTAACCGGTGAAAATTTATTGGATGCAGGCATCACAGTGATGGCCTGCCCACCTGGAAAACGAAACAGCACAATTCATTTGCTTTCGGGTGGTGAAAAAGCATTAACTGCAATATCATTAGTGTTTTCGATATTCCATTTAAATCCGGCGCCATTTTGTTTGCTCGATGAGGTAGATGCACCATTAGATGATGCAAACATTGGGCGTTTCTGTCAATTAGTGAGAAATATGTCTGAGAAAACACAGTTTATTTTTATTAGTCATAATAAATCAACGATTGAAATGGGCAAGCATTTGATTGGTGTTACTATGCATGAGCCTGGCGTTTCTCGATTAGTGAGTGTCAATTTAGAAGAGGCAATAAATTTAGCAGGAGCATAGGAGGCCACATATGGAAAATTATTTGCGTTTAGCGCTGCTATCAACTGCAGCTGTCATTATTTTTTTGATTTCATTAGATGCTTGGTATCGATGGCGTCAAGCAAAACTTCTCAGAAATAAAGTTTCTGAGGTGGGATCACAATCCGACGACAATGAGTTTTCTGCTGATTCTATTTTGGGGCTAGATCAATTAGTTAAGAGCTCAATTGAACCTACATTATCAACGCAAGATTTAGAAAGTGAGATTGACGAACTGACTATTGAGCCATCCTTAGTCGAAGAGACAACTCCTGAGGTAAATCTTGCATCTGATAAGGCTGACACTATTCAACTAGCGAATACTAAAACTCAATCCGACTTGACACAAGATTTGTTAATACTGTACGTGATGGCAAAACCAGGTCAGTCATTTGCTTCTTATAATTTATTACAAACACTTCTTGCTACAGGATTGCAATTTGGTGAAATGAATATTTTTCATTATTACTTACCAGCTGCGTTGGGTAGAGCTAGGCTGTTTAGTTTAGCATCTGCAACAGAGCCAGGTGAGTTTAATTTAGATAAAATTGGCGAATTTTCTTGTAAAGGATTAACGTTGTTTACCAACTTACGTCAAGTCCCCGATTCTAAGCAAGCATTTAATGCTATGCTCAAAACGGCTGAACAATTAGTTGATGAGCTAGATGGACGGTTATACGCTGACCGCAAGACACCTTTTAGTCCCGATGTTCTTAAAAATTATTGGCAAAAAGTATGGAAATATCAAGCCACGTTGGAAGCATGAAAATAAACATTAAAAATAGAATTGAGCAACTTCGACAAGAGATTAATGAACATAATTATCGTTATTACATCTTAACTGATCCGGCGGTTTCTGATTTTGAATATGATAATTTGTTTCGTGAGTTACAACAATTAGAGCAAGAACATCCTGAGTTAGTCACTCAAGATTCCCCCACTCAACGTGTGGGAGCTCAGCCTGTCTCTGACTTTGCTGCGGTGCAACACGAAGTTCCCATGCTATCTTTAGAAAATGCTTTTACCAATGAAGAGGTATTTGCGTTTGATAAACGGATCTCAGAACGTTTGGAAACATCAGTCCCGATAGAGTATGTTTGCGAGCCTAAATTAGATGGCTTGGCAATCAGTTTACGATATGAAGATGGTATCTTTGTTCAGGGGGCAACGCGTGGCGACGGCTCTACCGGTGAAGAAATTACCGAGAATTTACGTACAATTGCGACTGTTCCATTAAAACTGCGCGGCGACCACTTTCCCAAGGTTGTAGATGTAAGAGGCGAAGTTTTTATGCCTAAAGCAGGGTTTCTTGCTCTGAACGAAAGAGCACAAAAAAATAATGAAAAAATATTTGCGAATCCAAGAAATGCAGCGGCTGGTAGCCTGCGTCAACTCGATCCTAGAATTACAGCAAAACGTCCCTTGGCGCTTTATGTGTATAGCATTGGCGTGCTTGAAGGCATGAAATTTCCAGAAACACAAAGTGAAGCATTATCACTTCTAAAAAGCTGGGGATTTGCGGTTAACCCAGAAATTAGCAACGCAAAAAATATAAGAGAGTGTTTGGATTTTTATGAACGTATAGGTAAAAAACGAGAAAAATTAACCTATGAAATTGATGGTGTCGTTTACAAAGTAAATTCGATAACGGATCAGAATCGCTTAGGTTTCGTCTCTCGCGCACCCCGCTGGGCGATCGCACATAAATTTCCTGCGGAACAAGCTGTTACAATGATTGAAGATGTGGAATTTCAAGTCGGTCGGACTGGAGCAGTGACACCTGTTGCGCGCTTGAAGCCGGTATTTGTGAGTGGGGTAACAGTTAGGAATGCCACGCTACATAATATGGATGAAGTCAAACGTAAAGATATTCACATTGGTGATTCAGTGATTATTCAACGTGCAGGTGATGTGATTCCCGAAGTCGTCAGTGTTCTTCAGGAAAAACGACCAGTAAATGCTAAGAAAATTGTATTGCCGTCAGTGTGTCCTGTTTGCCACTCAAACATTGAAACCATCGAAGGTGAAGCAGTTGCTCGCTGTACAGGCGGCCTGTTTTGCCCAGCCCAACGTAAAGAGGCAATAAAGCACTTTGCTTCAAGAAGAGCGATGGACATCGAAGGGCTAGGTGAAAAGTTAGTTGATCAATTAGTTGAGGCTGGTCTTGTTAATAATCCAGCAGATCTCTATCAACTAACGCTTCAACAGTTATCCTCACTGGAAAGAATGGCGACCAAGTCTGCGCAAAACTTATTAGATGCATTAGAGAAAAGTAAAAAGACAACGTTACCACGATTTCTTTTTTCACTAGGTATACGTGAGGTAGGCGAAGCAACAGCAAAAAGTTTAGCGAAATATTTTGGTGATATCGCACCGCTTTTTTCTGTCACGGATGAAATGCTACAAACGATACGTGACGTTGGACCTGTCGTTGCCAGATACATCGTTGCTTTTTTTAATGAAGCACATAATCGTAAAGTTATCGATATGTTAATGGCATCAGGCATAGAATGGAAAAAAATTGAAAAAGAGGAACGTGAGTTACCTTTAGCAAATAAAACATTTGTATTGACTGGGACGTTACAACATTTCAGTCGAGAAGAAGCAAAAGAAAAACTCGAAAATTTAGGTGCAAAAGTTGCAGGCAGTGTATCCGCGAAAACAAGTTATGTGGTTGTCGGAGAGGATGCAGGGTCTAAACTGGTGAAAGCACAAGAGTTGGGAGTAGCTATTATGAGTGAAGATATGTTCTTAGATTTTTTGAAAAATTATCATTAGCTAATCTATTTGTAGATTGGCATTCTGTTTAGTATATACCCATTACACCTCAAGATGCGAACTTTAACAATGCAGATTGCAAGCAGTTGAAACGTTTTGATTGAGAAAAACCGCAGCAATACTTGTTGTATTGTGAGGTTTTTCGATTGAAAAACGTTTCAAATGCGCCGCAAGATGTGTTGTTAAAGTTCGCATCTTGAGGTGTAATGGGTATATCGTGGTAAAATTTTTATTTTACTCAAATAGTCTAAATAAACTTTGATGATGTTCTCGTTTACAACGGGATATTGTGATTCAAGTTTTTCTAATGTGCTCATGGAATGAAGTGTTTTAGGTTTGTTATCCATCCATTTTTCCTCTTGTATTGTTTATTTTGTCAAATTGTAAAATAACTTTTTTCTCAGGAAGCGGGCCACTAATATAATATCCTTGAATCATATCGCACTCATGTTCGCTTAGAAATTCTAATTGCTCTGTTGTTTCCACGCCTTCAGCCACAATCTTTATCCCTAACTTATGTCCCATAGCGATAATGGCGCTAATAATGGCTGCGTCGTTTTTATTATCGGGGAGATCTTTCACAAACGATTGGTCTATCTTTATAACGTCAATAGGAAATCGTTTTAAGTAATTCATGGATGTATAACCCGTACCAAAATCATCTAATGAAATTTTAACACCCATTTTTTTTATTTCTTGGAGCTTGTGAATCGTCAAATTCAAATTATCCATAAATATACTTTCGGTAATTTCCAGTTCTAAATATTCGGGAGTCAATTTTGTTTCATCCAACACTTTTTTGATGACAGCGACAATATCTTGGTTATGGAATTGTTTAGCAGAAATATTCACAGCCATAGTGATAGGTTTATATCCTTGTTCTTGCCAGCTTTTTGCCACTGAACAAGCTGTGTAGAGCGCCCATTCTCCAATGGGAATAATTAAGCCTGTCTCTTCCGCTAGCGGTATAAATTTTTCAGGACTGACAAGTCCCAATTCATTACTGTCTAATCGAATTAATGCTTCAACTCCATTGATAGTTCCATCTTTTAAATTCAACTTGGGTTGATAAAATAGAACAAGGCCGCCATCAGAGAGCGCTTTACGCAATGTTGCTTCTAATTTAATTTGTTCATGGGCTTTTGAATTTAACTGAAATGTGAAAAATTGGTAGGCTGCACCACCTGATTTTTTGGCTTTATACATGGCCATGTCAGCATTTCTTTGTAAATCTTCTAAAGAGCGTCCGTCATTTGGATAGAAGCAAATGCCAATACTGGCAGTGATAAAAAATTCATAACTATCTATTTTCACTGCTTGAGAACAAATATTTAATAAATTTTCAGCGATAGAAATCACAGTATCCTTATTATCAATATCATTAATCAGAATAATAAATTCGTCACCACCTAATCTTGCTAATAAATCGCGAGGGCGTAAGACAGACGTAAATCTTTTTGCAATCTCCTTAAGCGCTACATCTCCAGAGTCATGACCTAAAGCATCATTGATTTTTTTAAACCTATCTAGATCTATAAATAAAATCGCGATGGTTTTATGGTGATGAGCCGCTTCTTGTAATGCTTTATTTAATTGCTCGTTAAACAGTATACGATTGGGAAGACTTGTTAAGATGTCGTAATGTGCTAGTCGTAACAAATGTTCTTTATGTATGACCAACTCATTCTGGACAGCTTTTCGTTCTATAATTTCCGTTTCAAGCTGACGGTTTGTTTGTTCAAGTTCTTTCGTACGTTCTTTGACGCGCAGTTCTAAATTCTCTTGGGACTCTTGAATAATAGTCATCATGGTATTGATTTCTTGTGCGACAGAGGTTAGCTCATCTTTTCCTGTCACTAACACGCGCTGAGAAAATCTTTTTTGAATTCCAATGGTTTTGACTTCATTGTTTAATTGCTCTAGTCGCTTGATGATGACATTTCGTAATAGAAATATCATGAGGACAGAGAAAATAATTCCTAGCACTAATAAGCTAAGAAGAAAAAAATGAATTGCCGTTAACCCATTAAGGTAAGTTTCACGTGTTTTAACGAGTTGAATCATTCCTATGGGTTTTCTTTCAATATCAAACAGTGGTGTAAAACCAAGTAAATATGCATTGTTGAGTGGTTCGGTATAATGTTTATCATCCGCTGCAATTGTTTTTTGAAATGCAGATTGTAAACCCGAGTCTTGTTTAATATCGTTAATAGTAAAGAGGGAGAGCTGTAATTTGGTAATGTCTTCAATTTTCTTTATTTGTGAGTTTGTTAAATAAGTTCCTGCAATTGTTGTTCCTATCGATTTGTTTTCTTGCATACTATCGGTGATGTGAGTTATCGCTACGATCATAATCTGATTGCCTAGTAACATATACCCAGTCGTATCTTTGAGTAAAAATATACTTGGCTTTAAATATTTTTTTAAGTCTAGTGGAAATGTTGTTAGTTTTTTATTGATGGTGTCCACCGCAACACCAACTTTTAACTTGTCTTGAGTATTCCAATACGTTAATAAATTAATATTGCTATTAAGATACGCCGTCATCGTTAGATTGTTTTTGACAAACGCAGGGTTTTTATCCTGCATGTATTCATACAAATCATTCCAATGAGACCAGTCGAATGTAAATGTATAAAGCGAGTTTTTCATTTGATTTAAAGCAAGGTCAATGCGAGCCAAGTCTTGATCGGCTCTATCGTTTTCTAGGTTAAGAAAATTTTGCAACAAAAATACGCTGGAACATGAGTAAACGACAATAAAAAAGACTGCCCAGATTAAGGTGATAGATAGCAGTACCTTGTTTCTTAGCTTCATGGTCCCTCCATGGGACAATTACGGCCGAGATGAGCATTCTAGGCTCATCTTTCAAGAGCTTGTAACTCTACTAGTCTATAACTATTTGTTAGGGACTACAAAAAAACTTAGAGAGCATAAGATAACAAGTTAGCAATGAAAGATCAGGTAGACTCACTCAGATTTGTAATGATTACCTAATAATTCTCGCATTTTTGCCTTAATCATATCGATTGCAATTCGATTACCGCCGCCTCTAGGAACAATGATATCCGCATAACGTTTTGAAGGTTCAATAAATTGTAAGTACATAGGGCGTACTGTTTCTTCGTATTGCTTTATAACGGCATCCAAGGAACGGCCGCGTTCTTTCATATCTCGTTTCATTCGACGGATCAGGCAGATATCTAATGCGGTTTCCATAAAAATTCGTATATCCATCAAATCTCGTAGATTTTTTTCGACAAATAATAAAATGCCTTCCAAAACGATAATAGTATGCTGGCCTATCGCGCGTGTTTCTTTTTCTCGAAGATGTTTTGAATGGTTATAGATGGGCACTGCAATCGTTTGGCCTTGCTGCAATTGTAATAGATGTTGAAACAGTAATTCATGGTCCAGTGAATTAGGGTGGTCATAATTAATTTGGGCCCGCTCTTCGAAGGGTATACTGCTGTGATCTTTGTAGTATGAATCCTCTGAGATAACAACCACTTGATCTGATCCAAGCTCGTTAACAATGGTGTTCGCTAATAAGCTTTTCCCGGAGGCTGATGCGCCCGAAATTCCAATAATTATCGTTTTTTTATCTGTCAAGCAAATCTCCCCCTTTGTAGTTTTTTAACAAGACATACATGGCTCCACTACGCCCATCTTTATTTGTTGCAGAGCAAAATGCAATCACATGTGGTGTTTGTCGCAGCCAGTGGTTAAGTTTATTTTTTAATATAGGCTGACTCTGTTCTCGACCTTTTCCATGAATAATCAATACATGACGTAATTTTTCTTGTTTACATTGTAAAAGAAAACGATGTAGAGCCTCGTTCGCTTGGTCAACGGTCATGCCATGTAGGTCTAAGATTCCTTCTACATTATATTGACCTGTGCGTAATTTGCGAAGCGTTTTATGCTGAATTCCTGATTGATGAAACTCAATAATACTTTCACTAGTTACGGGTTCTAGGGTTTCATAGTCTGAAAAAGATGAAAAAGACGGTTCGTCATCTTTAATTGTATGTGGTTTGCGCTGAGTGGGTTTGACTGGGGTGGGTTCAATTTTTGTTCTGACGATAGGTTTAACGCCGCGCATTGCATCACGAAAGAGGGACTTTTCATCTTCGCTTATGTCAGGTTTTTTGGGCATGAGACATCATCATAAGGCCGAAATTTTGCTTAATGTGTTTTTGGGGCCGAAAACCAATTGTCTACGTACTAGTATACTAAAAAATACGCTGAGCGTCTCTTAGTGCAGGAGACTTAATAGATACTTATTGTGCTAAACAAGATTTGTTGCTTACTCATATTTCTGATAAAGTATAAGGCATCATATTATAAAATAACCCCATTCACCTTCCTGTTTAAATAACCATATGAAAAATAAAGACATACTTCAGCGTTTCCTTTTTGAAAATCATCCGATACGTGGTGAGGTTGTTCATGTAGAGCAATCCTTTCAAACGATTATGAATATGCATGCCTATCCAGAACCTATTCGGCAGCTGCTAGGTGAAGCGCTAGTGATAGCCAGTTTATTAGTTGCTATCCTAAAATTTAAAGGACGTCTCACCGTTCAGTTTCAAGCAAAAGATAAATTAAAGCTATTGTTGGCCCAATGTAATGACAAGCTGGAATTGAGAGGGTTAGCACAGTGGGAGGGGAATTTAAGTTATAAAGAATTAATTCATAGCTTAAAAAATGGAACCTTGATTATCATGATGGATCCCGATGACAGCACACAGCGTTATCAAGGAGTTGTCGAGTGGCAAGGAAACTCAATTACTGAGTCGATTGAGGCGTACTTTCAACATTCAGAACAATTACAAACACGCTTGTGGCTTGCTATTAATGACAAAAAAGCGGCTGGTTTTATGATACAACTGATGCCTCAAAATAAAAAAAAGAAAAACTCAGAAGAGGCTATGTTAAGTTGGGAACACATCGTTCATTTAACACAAACAATTAAGGCGGATGAATTATTAGATCTAGAGAATGAAACTTTGCTACATAGACTTTATTCTCAAGAAGATGTGAGATTGTTTGCCGGCCAGCAGGTTACATTTCGCTGTACATGTTCGATGGAGCGGGGCGAGAATGCAATTCTTTTGTTAGGACGTGAAGCAGTCGAAGAAGAGTTACATGAGAGACAAATGATTGTGGTTAAGTGTGAGTTTTGTAGCTCTGAATATACGTTTGATCGTATCGAGGTAGCTAAAATATTTAATAAATACCCTCCAGCTTCATCAACCCAAATTCATTAATGCTGAGAGTTAAGATGAAACATAAGAAAATGATTATCGCAGTGATTTTTATTACTGTAATGAGCACGATTTATTTTTTAAAACATAAACACTCACCTATTAAGTATGCAATTAACGCTGTAAATGTTGAAGTTCAAAAAGTCAAAGTAGGCTCTATCCCATTGACGTTGCAAACTGTTGGCACATTGGTTGCTGCAAAAAGTGTAAAAATAGCTCCAGAAATTTCAGGAAAAATTGCAAAAATATTTTTTCAAGATGGAAGTTTTGTGAAAGCAGGAACACCGCTCATTAAATTTGAGGATAGCGTGAACAATGCGAAGTTGATTGCAGTAAGAGCGGATCTATCAGTCAGTGAAAAAAATTATGTTCGTATGCAAATACTCGCGAAAAAAGGAATTATTTCACGTCAAGAAATTGAAAAATCATTTGCAGATCTACAAGAAAAAAGATCATCCGAAAAAGAAATTGAAGTCATGGTAAATGAAATGTTATTAGTTGCGCCCTTTGATGGCGTGCTGGATAAAGTAAAAATCAGCGAAGGCAATTTTGTCTCGGCTGGCCAAGAGTTGGTAACGATCACTGATACACATCATTTGCATGTTGAATATAATATTCCTGAAAAATATTTAGGATTGTTAAAGATAAATCAAGAGGTCAGCATTACAACGTCTGCCTTTCCTGATAAAAAATTTATTGGAAAAATTGCGTTTGTTGCTCCGACTATTAATACACAAGACAGAACTGTTTCTGTGTATGCTGAAGTTCCAAATGATAGTGATTTACTGCTAGCCGGTCTTTTTGTCAATGTTACACATTCGTTTGGTTTTGAAGAAAAAGCTTTGTTGATTCCTGCAGTCAGTTTAATGGCAACGATTGATGGCCAGGAAGTTTTTAAGGTTGTGAATGGCAAAGCACAAGCTGTTCCGGTAGTTGTAGGTCAGCGTACCGATAGTCATGTTCAAGTATTGAAAGGGCTGTCAACAGGTGATGAGGTCATCGTTGCTGGCCAGTTTAAAGTGAAAGATGGCACTGAAGTGAATAAGGTACCAACATGAGCTTTACTGAATTTTTCATTCGACGTCCTGCTTTTACCATCGTTTTGATGCTTATCATGAGCATTGTAGGGCTAATGAGTTTTTTTTCATTACCTGTGCGATGGATTCCAAGCGTTCATCCACCTATTGTTTCTATCTACACAGGCTACACAGGTGCAAGTGCCAGTTTAGTAGAAACTCAAATTACCACACCTATTGAAACCGCTTTATCTGGCATTGAAGGCGTGGAAAACATGACATCCAATAGTCAGCAGGGTGAAAGTACTGTTACGCTCAATTTTAAGTTGGGTAAGAATATCGATCAGGCGGTAGAGAATGTGCGTAGCGCTTTGGCGAGTGTCACTGGTCTGTTACCGAGAGATGTGACTGCGCCTTATATATCAAAAGCAAATACTGACGATATGCCAACGTTATTTTTAGCTTTTTCTGATACCGCGCTTTCTCCAAAAGAAGTCAGTGATTATGTGGATCACTTTGTTATTCCACAATTACAAACAGTCGAAGGTGTAGCCACTGTCATGACATATGGAAGACGTGCATCTGCGATGCGCATTTGGCTAGATCCGTTAAAAATGGCTGCGTCTCATGTGACGATTGAAGATGTGAATGAAGCTCTCAGCAGTCAAAATGTTCAGATTCCCAGTGGACAAATTCGTTCAGCTGATCGTAATTACAATGTGGTAACCAACGAAACGCTAAACACCGCACAACAATTTAATGATTTAATTATCCGTAAAGACGACAATCAAACGGTACGTTTAAAAAATATTGGTGAAGCTATTATCGCACCGGCAGATGTTGATTCTGCATTTCGTGTCGAAGGTCAGCCAGCCATGGCCTTGGGAATTATTCCACAATCGACTGCAAACCCTCTCGATGTTTCTAAGAATGTGTTAAAAGTATTTCAGCAGGTTACACAAAATTTACCTAAAAATATGAAGGCAAGTGTTGTCTATAATGAGGCTAACTTTATTAGCGCCTCTGTACATAGCGTATATGACGCTCTATTTGAAGCAGTCATCTTTGTGTTGCTTGTCATTTATCTATTTTTAGCGAGTTGGCGAGCTACATTGATTCCACTGATAACGATTCCTGTTTGTCTTATCGCTACATTCAGTTTATTGCATTTATTTAATTTCAGTATTAATACGATTACCTTAATGGCTTTTGTATTGGCAATTGGCTTGGTTGTCGATGATGCAATTGTGATGGTTGAAAACATTGCTCGATATATCGAGATGGGGCTAAAGCCTTTTGCAGCAGCCATCAAAGGTAGTCGTGAAATTATTTTTCCGATTATCGCGATGACGCTAACATTGGCTGCTGTTTACACGCCAATTGCATTTACGAGCGGTGTTTTAAATTCTGTTTTTCGTGAATTCGCGTTAACCTTGGCAGGTGCTGTTCTCATTTCTGGAATCGTCGCTTTAACGTTGTCACCCATGATGTGCTCAAGGCTATTACTTAAAGATTCGGAAAACAAATACAATCGATTAACAGCGACAACATATAATAATCTACAACATTTTTATCGCAAGGCTTTATCATTTATTCTCCAGAAAAGAAAGCAAGTCATGATTGGTCTGGGTGTAATTGGTGTCATGGGTGTTGTTCTATTTCATTTTTTACCCTCAGAGCTTGCACCAACCGAAGATAGAGATGAAATTGATGTCTATGTTAATGCACCTCATGATTCAAGTTTTCAATATACAGACGCTTACGTTAAAAAATTAGAGAGCCTGTACCAAAGCATACCTGAAGTGGTCTCTTACTTAGCTGAGGTGGGTGATAGTGTTCCATCAACGTCATATCAAATACTCAACTTGAAACCTCGGAAAGACCGCCAACGTTCAGCGCAAGAAATTGCGGATGAGATTACATCAGCAACCACTCAAATTCCTGGCATAAGAGTATCTGTCAACGTTCCTCCCTCTCCGTTAACATGGTTTAGTGGCAGCCAAGGAAATGCAGTTGCCATGGCTATGATGTCTGCCAGCGAGTATAAAGACCTTTATGCATCCATGGAGAAATTTTTAGCGGAGGTAAAAAAGTCTCCCGCATTTTTATCGGCGGACAGCCTATTGAAGTGGGATAGAAATCAATTTGAAATGCAGATTGATCGTGAAAAAATTTCCGATTTAAATTTGTCTATGCAAAGTATTACTAACACCATTTCGACTTTAATTGCTGGAAGAGCATTAGGTAAATTTGAGTATGGTGGCAAACAATATGACATATTAGTGCAGATGCAGCAAAATTATTTGGCAATTCCAGCTATTATTTCTCAAATATTTGTACGAAGCAGCAATAACAATATGATCTCGTTAGCGGATGTTGTATCGATTAATGAAACCACTAATCCAGGATCACTACCGCATTTTAATCGACTGCGTTCCGATGACTTATATGCAAGTCTAGCACCTGGATATACCATTTCGGATGCTGTAAAAGTATTAGAAAATATTGCGCAACAAACGCTGCCTGACAATACAAAAATCTCATTTCGTGGCGAAGCGCAAAATTATTTGGAGTCAAGTCATAAACTGTTAATCACTTTTTTACTTGCTATTATATTTATTTATCTTGTTTTAGTAGCACAGTTTGAAAGTTTCATTGATCCATTTATTATAT
>JABDBD010000040.1 GCA_013288815.1 Gammaproteobacteria bacterium
ACCTTCATGTGGGTAAACACCGCCCCAGTTTGTTAAGCCAGTTCCAATGTGATGCATGGCATTTAATCCTAGCGCTAAATCTTCTTCAGGTAACGCAGTAGGAGGTAACCCACGCCATAACAAGCTATCGCTCATTGATTGATAATATGGCCGCCAAGGTGTAGCTGTGCTGGGTAATAATCCATGCGCTGGTATCATTGTAAGAGCTGGGTTGCCATTGACATCAGCTTCTTTAAAAATAATATTCTGCTCGTGTTGATCTAACAGAATATGATTACCGCTTCCAGCATCTAGCCCAGTGACATTTTTAACAATCATTTTTTGAATGGGTTGGCCGATGCTATCCAACATCTTATTTGCTTCAAGCCAGGGATTGTCATCTGGTTTAGTAAATACACTGACCACAATGTAAAGCTGGGAATTAATAAAAAAATACGGAGAGTGCTTTTTACATATCACACACCTTTCAAATTGACTCGAACAAATTGATTTTTTTCATTCACAAATTCAGCTGTATTAGAATCATAATCAGCACTGTCAAGCCTCCAACTACCTAGTAAATCATCCAACGCCATTGGCGATACATGATGCGCATAATCGACAGACACATAGGCTTCTCCAGCAATAACATCGACAGCAAGAACATGAAATGGCAATGCGTCGGGTGTTAAAAATTCTTTATTATTTCCATATTTTCTTTAATACAAATGTTTTTGAATAAATGCTCAAATTATTTATCATCTATCTTGGCGATGGTGATCTTGTTTATTTTCGGTTATTTGCTTGGCAGATATACTTTCGGATTTTTCTTTATAAAAATATCCAAACAGTGTAGCACCCCATGTCCAGAGAAGATTTTCTTTTTCTCGGCTTTGTGGATAGGTATTCCAAGGCATAATCATTTCTTCTACTTGTTTTCGATCATCACTAAGCATTTCTGATCCCCGAACTCTTTTAATTATTTCACCTTGATCATTCCGTGGTGAATTTAGTGCTCCTGAAACCCAGTTGAATGTAAGTTTCTTTCCTGGCGTAACGGTAAATCCTCGATATTTTTCCACATGGTCTATTTCGTTTAGTAAACTTAATAAATATTCATGAGTTGAAAGATATTGATCTTCAGCAGCCTGTGATGATAAGAATCTTGGAGCAAACTTTAATTTGTTAAATTTTAATGTATCTGCCTGTGACAATTCTTGTATTCGCATCAAGCCAAAAAGCTTCCAACCCTTGATAAAATTACCTTGCTCATCTTCTACTAGCCAAACTTTTTCAAAAAAACATGGAACCAAGGAAATTTCTTTGGTTTCAATATTAAAAACACCGACAAGAGGACGGCCTTCATTTTCATAGCTATGATATAAGGCTTTTGATTCTTCTAAACCTTTACTGAAATGCATATGTTTAGATATCCTGAATTAGTAATATATACATTATACAACATTTTTTTCGATATTTTTTATCATAACCTTATCAATCATTTTCTATAACTAGCACTTAGACGTCCTGCTAACCACTGATGCGCCATATCGACATAACTCTTAAATAGCATATGTGAGACCTGAATTTTTTGAGCTTTAAAACGCAACCCTCCCTTTGTAAAATAGTTATATCTTAAAGCTAACGCCATCCTATCATTTTGCTTCGCCATGTCATTCACCCAGGACTCGATTTCTTCTGCATTCTCATTAGTCGGTGATACTTTAGGTGCGGTATTTTTCACTAAAATCCCTTCCGTCATAAGTCGATATTCAATTGAACAAGGAGAAAATCCAACACCATACCAATTTCCATGACTATACCATTCTGCCCATTCGTTTAATCTTTCTTCCAAATATCGTTTGAGATCATCATTCATATTTTCCTTATTATTTAAATGCATTTTCTTCGCCAGTCCCGATATTTTTCTATAATCTTCTGATAGTTTTCTTCTGCATCTCGCAAAACTGCTTCATCCAAGCGCGGATCATCAAATGTTTGCAAATGCCCAGCGCAATACCAAAGTCCAGAGCCATATGGATACGAACAAATTCCTCCTGGTAGTGGGCAGCGTTTCCCTGCAATCGCGTATTGACATCGATGATCTGCCCTTGGAGCAAAACTAGATTTCGGTGATTGCCAACCACACGAACAACCGCTTGCTGCTTTTCCTAAATACTGTCTGCACTCAGGGCAGCAATGTTTAGAGGTCATCAGATTGTTCTTCTTGGGTTGGTGGAACTAGCTCACCAAAATATTGCTCGAACTTTTCTTCATGAAATAATGTGGCTGGGCGCAAGCTAGCAAGCATTCTTGGAATTTTTTTCCACTCTCGAGTTTTCTTCGCAATCAGTTGAAAACATTGAGCCTTGGTTACACCGGATTCCAATTTGCTAATGATCAGCTTGAGATTAGTCCTGGCAGGCCTGTATGCTTTTCCTGTTTTTTCATTAAGAAACTCGAGGATTTCGATAGCTTGTGCTTTTACCTCTGGATTGAAAAAATCTTTATTACGAGAGGAAGTGTCGGGCTTGCCCGACGTATCTTTCTTTTTCTCATTATGATTATCTTTATCTTTATCCTTATTATTCTCCTTGCTTGTAAGGGGCTTCGAAGGTTCTTCTAAGGAGTTCAAATAAAAGGTTTCTGCGTATTTATCAAAAAAAGATTTTAAAAAAGGTAATTTTGGCAAGGATGCATACTCGTACTTAACTCCTTTAACGCGATTATCTTGTTCTTTGAGATCAGTGCCGATTTGCTCAAATGCCATATCGTGTACCCACACATATTCTGATGTTGGGTCGTAACTGCAGAAGTTAGCAGCTGATAAATTTTGCAATCCTTTCACAGTTGCGTTTAACTCTATTCCTGTTTCATGTGCGATTAATGCGGAAGGTAAATAATAAATACCAATCATGTTGGCGTGAGGGTTAGTGAGTAGGTAAATTGCAATTAATTGTGCTTTTAGACCCAGTTTTTTAATGGTTCGTCCTCGTTCATTGATCCAGAACTGAGGTGATATATTTGCAAACTCTCGTATAGTTGTTGTTCCCTTTCGATGTATTCGTTGGCAGAATAATACTAACTGTATTTTGACGTCAATATAAAATAGCAACTGTATTACGTTGTAATTGACTAATACAGATGGTTATATGCGCTGCTAACAAGATCTAATATTGAGCGAAAACTATATGAATAATTGGATAGACCGCGTCAAAGAACGTATGGCTTTACTTGGAATAAGTCGGGAAGTATTGGCTCAAGAAATGGGCGTGACATACGGGGCAGTTACGCATTATTTAACGGGGCGTAGTGTTCCACCTTTAGGACAATTTCAAAAATTAGCAGAAATATTAAAAACAGATCCTGCATGGTTACATTATGGTAAGCAAGTGATATCCGATTTTTTAGATAAGAAAGTTGATAAAAATGAAAAAATGGAATTTATTAAACATCCTGTCCCTGTTTTAAGTTGGAGAGAAGCAGCTGAATTTATAAATAACAAAAAAACCGAATTTCAAGAGTTCGTTCCTCAATTTTATTCAGAGCAATCTCAATGGTTTGCGTTGCGTGTTCAGGGTGATGCAATGACAGCCCATCAAGGGAATATGAAAACGTTTCTAGAAGGTAGCATTATTGTTGTTGATCCTCATAAAAAACCTGCCCATGGAAATTTTATTATTGCTTTATTGCCTGATGCAAAGGAAGTTACATTTAAACAATATGTTGTTGATAATGGTATTCAATATTTAAAACCGTTAAATCCACAATATCCTATGGTAAAAATTGATGACAGTACAAAGCTATGTGGTGTAGTGGTTTGGTGCTTAAATTCATATATATAATATTAACGAGGAATAGATATGCCTAAAACATTTATTATCACTGGTGCTAGCTAGGGTATTGGAAAAGCGTTAGCTGAATATCTTGCTGCATTTAATAAGACATATTTGACAGCGGGGGCTATTGCTGCTGTGGGTATAATGGCTTCAGTTTTAATTAAAAAATAATATGAAAAAATTTAGTTTTTCATTACAAGAATTTCGCCATGTAACTCGTGATCATCAGTTGATGTTGGTCACCTTATTTTTTATGCGCGCAGGCCAATTTATGTTATTGCCTTTTTTGGCAATTTATTTATCTCGATATTCAAATGCATCGCCGACTGTGATTGGGCTGACTGTTGGAATTGGGCCTCTTGTTTATGGAGCTGCTGGTGTTAATGCTGGGATTTTTGTAGATCGATATGGTTCTAAAAACGTCATGATTGCAGCCTTATTTTTTGGTGCAATAACGATTTGCGGGTTCTTCTCTGTTCGTAGTATCGCATGGTGTTTTTTAATGAATGCACTAACGGGGGCGATACGCAGTTTTTTTGATATTAGTGTCAAATCCTATGGTGTTGCTGAGTTATCATTGGATCAGCGACGAACTTCATTTAGTTTACGGTTTATGGTGATCAATTGCGCTGCTGCAATCGGGCCAGTGATGGGAGCCTATTTTGCAGCGACTAATTCATTAGTTTCATTCCAAATGATAGGTGTGTTGTATTTTTTTCTTCAGAATAGAGACAAGATTCAATCTGATTCTCCGAAAAAATCATTGAGTGTTAGTTTAGCAAAAGAAATATTCTTACGGGATTCTTCTCTCAGAATGTTAATGCTAATTAGTTTTATAACGATTGCCATTTTTTCACAGATAGATTCTACATTGCCGCAGTATCTTAATGCCTCATTAAAAAATGGTGTAAAAATTTATGCATGGTTGTTAATTGTTAATGCTGTTATTTGTGTGGTATTTCAATTAATCGTATCTAAGTTAACTAAGCAGCTAAACGAATTTATCGTTAGCTGTGTTGGAATGATTATGTTTGCGATGTCATATTTCATTACGGCGATATTTTTGGATACGGTAGCGTTAATATTAGCGATGGTGCTTTTGACGATTGCAGAAATTATTATTATGCCATTGAATGATTTGCTGTTGACGCGGATTGCTCCACCTGATCGCATAGGGACTTACTATGGAGTGGCAGGAGTTGCCATGCTTGGATTGGGGGTAGGTCCAATGCTAGGTGGATTAATCTATGAGTACTGGGGAGCTAAAATATTATTTTTATGTTGCAGCCTTTCTTGCCTGCTCATACTTTTTTTATATAAAAAATTAATTCGTAGTATTCTGGCACGAGATACACTGTCTGAGGTGTGTCTGTGAAAAAAATAGATGTTGTAACTTTGTCAAGCGTTCTCATTGGAACTATTTTAGAGTGGTATGATTTTTCTTTACTAGGGTCAATGGCATCAATGATTTCGATACATTTTTTCCCGTCAAAAACACCACTTTTTTCATTGATGGCGACTTTTGCAGTTTTCGCTTCTGGGTTTATCGCAAGACCTATAGGCGGAATTTTATTTGGGCATATTGGTGATCGTCGCGGGAGAAGATCTGCGCTTTCACTGACGATTATTTTGATGGCAGTGCCAACGACGCTCATCGGGTTACTTCCTACATATGAAACAATAGGCATTCTCGCGCCGATTGCGCTTATTGCATTGCGATTGATGCAGGGATTCGCGGCTAGCGGAGAATATCCTGGCGCCATTTGTTTCTTAACTGAAATTGCGCCACCTAACAAGCGAGGATTTTGGGGTAGTATAAGTATGTTTGGAGTTGCTGGCGGTATTTTGTTAGCTTCTGCTATTTGTTCCATTCTTTCTGCGGTTTTATCAAATGACCAAATGCACTCCTGGGGATGGAGGGTTCCATTTGTCATTGGATTACCTCTTGGTGTTGTTGGATGGTATCTCAGATGCAAAGTACGTGAGTCAGATATATTTACATCGGCTACAGCAACGAACGAAGTTCTTAAATTACCTTTTAAGCAAGTGCTTCAATTCAATTTTGTCAGCTTGATTAAAGTCATTTTACTATTTGCATTAAGTACAATCTCATTTTATCTGGGGTTTGTTTACATCGCGGCGTATCTTGTGAGTGCGCATAAACTTACTTTCCATCAAGCATTACTGAGCAATACAGTTGGCACAATGATTCTAATTTTATTTATACCTTTGTTTGGTTATCTGTCGGATAAAATCAATAGAAAATATATTATGATAGTGGGTGCGGGAGCTTTGTTTATTTTCTCATATCCTATTTTTACTTTATTTCTTGAAGGCAATCTCTATGGTTTGATGCAAGGACAGATAGTGCTCTCTCTGTTTATTGCTATGCTCGTTGGGCCAATGTCAGCGGCAATCGCAGAAGTTTTTTCAACGCTCACACGATATAGTGGTATTGCTGCAGGGCTTAATATAGGAACAAGTTTATTCGGTGGGACATGTCCGTTAATTGCAACGTACTTAGTGAATTATTCTGGTTATGAGGCCATGCCTTGTATTTATCCAATGTTATTTTCATTTTTGTGTTTAGTTGTCATATTTAGTTTTCAGCACAATCCTGAATTGCTTTTAAATGAAGCAACAAATTAACCATCAAGATCACTATACAACAATCGATAAATCTCAAGAGAGATTGTTGTATCGTATACTGACGAAAGGTGATTTACCTGTTACGTAATGAGGTAGTGAAGAGTGAATACAGTTAAAGCAGAAAATTTTCCATGGTTGCAGGGTAGAGAAGATTCTACTGTCAAACCAACTTACAAGATTATAGCAAGGTCTATGTCTCTAGGCGGTGATTCTATAGTCATGTTGCATAAGGCAGGCAATGAGTGCGTTGAAAATTATTTTATTCGTGATTTAGTAGCTCAGGAAGAGATAATGCATCAACTTGATCCTAAGGAAGCTAATTTGTTGCGATGGGTAGTTACGTCAGAGATTACTGATCCTCTTCAATCAATTAAATAGTATTTTTTACATCCTCTCATAAGTGCGCGCAAATTCAAGTAAGTACTATGGAGTTTCAAGGGCCTTCTTTTTATGAAAAAATGGGGTATGAGAACATAGGTGTTATTCCTAAATGGTTCTGTGATAAAGATGAAATATTTTTTGTAAAAAAATGTAATGAATATTTAGTAAGTCATAAATATTTATGGAATGTTGCTAAGCTTAAAGAAAAGCCCACGAAAGATTGGGCTGATGCAGTGATTCGGTGGTGTGAAGAATCTCAGCATAAAAAAAGTTTTTGCTGCGACCAGGCTAAATTTAGATGGTTAGATAAACATCTCAATGGTGTGTTGTTAGCCGATATTACTCGCGACAGAATTGAAAAAATTGCATTAATTAAGGAAGAAAATTCCAGTCCTGCAACAGTGAATCGTATGTTAGCGCTTGTGAGAGCTATATTGCGTAAAGCTGAACGGGAATGGGAATGGATAGATAAGGCGCCTGTCGTACGCATGCGTAAGGAAGATAACAAGCGCATACGTTGGATAACTCCCGAAGAAGCGGAGCGATTAAAAAAGGAATTACCAAAGCATCTTGCTGAAGCTATGGTGTTCGCGCTTCAGACGGGGCTTAGGGAGTCTAATATTACAAAATTGGAATGGTCTGAAATTGATTTCAATCGATGTCATGCTCATATACCAGCACATAAATCAAAATCCGGTAAGGCGATAGCTGTGCCATTAAATACGGCGGCAATGGATGTGTTACGAAAACAAGCGGGAGGACATCCGCGTTTTATTTTTTCGTACAAAGGTCGACCCATCCAATGGTTTAATAACAAGGCTTGGAGAAAAGCTTTAGTGCGAGCTGGGATAGTTAATTTTAAATGGCATGACTTGAGGCATTCGTGGGCGTCTTGGCACGTGCAAAGTGGAACATCACTTCAAGAGTTGCAACAACTTGGAGGGTGGGCGAGTTTTGAGATGGTTTTACGCTACGCGCATTTGAGTAGTGATCATCTTAGAAGAGCGGCAGAGAGAATCTCTGCTACAAATTTGCTACAGCCTATGGCCTAGGCCGCGAGGGGGTCTACGTAACCAGCTGATTAAACTGGCTCCCCGGACTGGACTCGAACCAGTGACCTAATGATTAACAGTTATAATTTATAGTGTTTTAATAGCTTCGACATAGTTCTAATAATTCCAAAAAGTGTTGTATTTCCAGCTAAATACCTCATATAATTCGTCACATTCACTTTTAACAGTTTTTAATTACTTATTCGACACATATTCGACACGTTTAGACACGCGAGGTAGGCAGCAAAAATGAATTTGACTAAATTGATCGTTGATAAATTACCAATCCCAACCATTCTGGCTTCTGGCCAGACGGCACAGAAGCGTTACTATGATGACAAACTTAAGGGGTTTGGGTTGCGGGTTACCTCTGGCGGAACAAAGGCATTTTTTATTGAAAAGTTGATCAAGAATAAATTGTGCCGAATTACGATTGGACATTATGGTGAGCTGACTGTCGAGCAAGCCCGAAAAGAGGCGCAAAAATTATTAGGGAAAATTGCTACTGGGCATGATCCTGTTGCAGATAAGCGGGCAGCTAAAATGCGTGCAGTGACACTCAATGAGGTGTTTGATGATTATTTGAAGGCGCGCAAATCGTTAAAACATAATACGCTCTATAATTATAAACGTGTGATGAAAGTCGCTTTTGCAAGTTGGGGATCGAAGCCGCTGGTTTCTATTACAAAAGATAAAATTTCTAGGCATCATGAAAAACTTGGAAAGGAGCATGGCGAGGCTTATGCAAATTTAGCGATGCGTATGCTGCGTGCGTTATTTAATTTCGCTGCCGGTCAGTATGAAGATGCGCAGGGTAAGTCGTTAGTCACTGAAAATCCCGTAAAGCGTTTATCACAAACACGCGCGTGGTACCGCATAGAACGACGTCAAACCTTTATAAAATCCCACGAATTATCTCTATGGTATGATGGTGTGGAAAAGTTACAAAATAAAATTTTCCGTGATTATCTCATATTGCTGCTATTTACCGGATTACGCCGTCAGGAAGCAGCAACTCTAAAATGGGAGCAAGTTGATTTAACAGCGAGAACACTGACTGTTGTTGATACTAAAAACCATGAATCACACACATTGCCATTGTCTGATTATCTCCATGAGTTACTTAAGCAGCGCAGCCAGAGTGTTACTAATGAGTATGTATTTCCTGGAACTGGCGTAGGAGGCTATATTATTGAACCGCGCAAACAAATGGCGAATGTAACGAAAGTCTCTGGTATCCATTTCACCGTTCACGATCTACGCCGGACGTTTATCACAATTGCCGAAAGTTTGGATATCCCCGCCTATGCGTTAAAAAGATTACTGAATCATAAAATGAATGGTGATATCACAGCGGGGTATATCGTCGCTGATGTTGAGAGGTTGCGCCGACCAATGCAGCAAATATCGGATTATTTATTGAAGTGTATGGGTGTAATAAAATCTGCTGAAGTTGTAGAAATAAATCATGGTAAGGAGGTTGTGAGCTGAATTGGTCTGAGATAAAGGGTAAAAATCGATTATATCGACTTGTTTAGCCCTGTATAAGCTTATATTTCAATAAGTTACGAAATTTACCTTTATCAGCTCCATGCTATTGAAAAGGTAACCCTAAGTGTTATAATTAAGACAGAGGATGCAAATGAGAATTTTTAAGCATAGAGGCTTTCACCAGTGGGCTAAATCTGAGGGAATAGCGGATAACATTCTAAAAGAATCCATTGAGGAGATGGAAAAAGGGCTATATGAAGGAAACCTCGGAAGTGGTCTTTATAAAAAACGAGTGGCTTTACCAGGAAAAGGTAAAAGAGGGAGTTACCGAACTCTCATAGCATTTAAGAAGGAAAAAAACGCTTTTTTTGTTTATGTATTTGCAAAAAATGTCCGTGCTGACATAGATGAGAGAGAAGAAAAAATTTACCGACAACTTGCAAAAGACCTTCTGGGCATGAGTGAAAAGACCATTAAAGAAATGGTAGAAAAAGGCAAATTATTTGAGGTGAAACAATGAAAACTGTAAAAAAAGTAAAAAAAATGAAACAACCTTCTCTGCTGGAAGTCGCGCATGAGATTGCTACTGATTTGTACGAGGCTGGTGTCATTGATGCGGTGACAATGCGTGAGTACGAATCTGTATGCATTCCACCCGTGCATGAATTAAGTGCTCGTGAAATCAAAGATATTCGTTTGCACGAGAAGGTTAGCCAAGCTATTTTTGCTAAATATCTCAATACGAGCACATCAACAATAAGACAATGGGAGCAGGGTGGAAAACATCCTCGGGGGACTTCTCTTAGATTACTTAATCTTATTGCAGCAAAAGGTCTGGAAGTTCTTTCTATGATTGAAGCGTAACATTATTGAATTTATCGTGGTGGTTTTATGAAACCAAAAAAGAAAGAGAAGAAACAGACCATGTTAGAAGTGGCGCATGAAATGGCTAAAGGTCTGCGCAAAGCGGAGCTTATTGATGCAATCGCAATGCAAGAATTCGATGAATTATGTTTTTCATCTGTTGAAAATGTTTCGTCAACAAAGGCAAAGCCAACATGCACCAAGAAGACTTAAACGATATAAAAAACACGGTAGAACGTGCATTCAAAGCAGCTATTTTCACAATGGATTATTGCGTATTGCGCGTTATTCTCGATACCTCAAAAGAGGCGCGAATCGCTTATGAGAACAAAGATTACCAACTGGCTCTATTTCTTACAAACAAAGGATTTTGGGATATTGGCATTTGTATTCAGCAAAAAATTAACAACTATTCAAGTATTGCACCTGAATTTTTTGAAAATGTATCTTCGAACATTCTTAAGCATTTAAAAATCGAGTCAACGCTTGCATTCTCATCAGAAAATTTAAAACGCTGTTTTAAATTGGTCGAGTTGGCGAGTGATGATTGGTTTGATGCAATAGCTAATCGTTTTTCATGGGGGCAAATTGCAGGGGCGCTTGATAAATCCAATAGCTTTGAAGAATTGGAAATATTTCTAGGTCTCAGAGATTATCACTAATGACGACATTAAGAACAAAAAATCGTAAGCCAACACATCCAGGTGAGACTCTGCGCGAAGATGTCTTGCCAGAACTTGGAATTACTCAAGGCGAATTTGCAAAATGCTTGCGTGTGTCACGTCGGACTATTTCAGAACTTCTTCATGAACGCAGACCATGATATCACGAATTAATTTATATAATTTACGCAATTAGTTTTTAGAGTCAATTTGTTAACTCTGCAATTTGTGTCATTTTTCAATTCATCAATTTTCATAGCATAACTACACGCAAAAATTTGATTCGGTCAACCCTGAATCTGTTTTTGTTCCAGAAAAAACAAAACCCTGGAGTAAATCGCATGAAAAACAAATCATCTCGACTCGAGCTCATTCATCAATACGATGTTGCACCTGATACCGCATTATTTTCCCAGCAAACCATCGCTGCCATTCTGGATTGTTCTCTAGCCACCATCGAACGAGATCGCTGGTTAGGGAAGGGTATTCCATTTTCGAAATTTGGGCGACTGGTTCGGTATCGTAAAGCAGATATTCGTGAATGGATGGAGAGACATAAAACATTTCGGTCTACTACTGAAATGACGCAAGTTGGAGCGTTGTATCCGTAAAATTTTGTAGTCATCACCCCGCTGTGCCTTACGCAAAAAACATGCGTAAGTGCACAGCGGGGCTACTATTTTTTAGGAGATGCACACCAATGAGCACGCACCACTTTGATGCACCAACTGAGCTTAAAAAAATTCGTCAACATACATCAGCTAAACGGCGGAAATCATATCAACAATGTCGCTTAATGAAACTGCGAACTGAATTAGTTGCACTCCGTAAAGAAGGTGCTAGTTACCGTGAAATTTTATTATGGTTACGTCAGACAAAACGAATTAAAACAACCCATACAACAGTCATGCGGTATTTAGAAAAATTGCCTGAACTAAAGGAGACACCATAATGCCAAGTTTCCGCAATGCAAAATCCCAAGCGCAACATGCAGTCAAACAGAAGTTAAGTATTAAGACTGCACGACATATCCAACGAGACGATAAAAGAATTCATAGCCTAGGTACAGTAAGGAATTATGAACAAGCACTGATTCGCATAACACAGTGGTTACAAGAAAATAAATTAAATGATTTGAAATCGCTTAATCAGGATACGGCACTTAAGTACTTAGAGTTACGCGGTCAAAGCGTCGGCCAAAAAACACTAGACAAAAAACGGCAAGCAATTCAATTGCATTTAGGCATCAAATTACCTGTCATTAAATCAGAGCTAAGCCAAGCACTTAAAAGTCGTGCGTACACTTTCGAACAAGTTCAGCTAATTTCGAAATCACAAACAGAAAAAAATCGATTAGCAACTGAAATTGCTTACGCTGCCGGTTTGCGCGCACATGAATTATTAACACTACTTCCGCAGCATAACCGATCTGCGAGCACACATCGCCAGTGGTCTAGTAGGCGATTTGTCGGACGAAGTGGAGAAATTTATACGGTCATAGGCAAAGGTGGGTTAATTCGAGAAATTATGTTGCCACATGATCTTGCAAAACAATTAGAAAGTAATCGTTTTAAAACCCCAGTCATCATTCGAGACAGAGATATCAATTATCAATGTCACTATAATATTGGCGGCGGCAAGCAATGGTCTAACAGTTTTTCTTCTGCTAGCAAACGTGCATTAGGCTGGTCTCACGGCGCGCATGGATTGCGTCATAGTTTCGCTCAAGATCGCGTGAATGAATTACAACGATTAGGTTTTATTTACCAAGAAGCACTTGGAATTTTTAGCCAACTGCTCGGCCATTTTCGTCCTGATATTACTGAGGTGTACTTACGATGAGTGAATTTATTTTATGGTTTCTTGTGTTAGTTACATTGATAATAGCTTATAACTATTTATCTTATAAATTAGACGCGAAAACAAAGAGCGAAAAAGAATTGCTAGACAAGAAAGAACGTGAAATTCAATATCAATCTCATGTATTGGATTTAAAAATAGCGGATCATGACATCGATTTCAAAGAAAAATTAGCAAGAATCGAGCGAGAAAAATATCATTTAGATAAATTTCACCAAGTAACGTTATCCACGATTGAAAAAAATAAAATTGCAAATCAAGATTTAATAAATCATAACAAATTTCTCAAGCAACGTATGGTTAAGCTAGAAAATGAGTTGCACCACGCCAGACAAAAATCCCAAAGGCTAGCCAAGATGAAAATATAACTATTACAAAGTTGAGCCTTCTTCGCCCTATTATGATATTTATTTATGAGTCGTGATCTGTGATTTGCCCCCATGTTTTTCGTCGCACCACGAATTTTCCGTCAAATTTCGCATAATGTGGCTTAAACGGAGCTTAAACCAGGCCTAGACAGCCTTTTTATGTTATAATTTAAATAACTTTCTAAACTTTATTGAAGGCTTATATGCAAAGTTACAGGCTGCTAGAAGAAAGCGAGCACCCAGAAACTGATCTTCGCGAACTTCAGCTTAACGAAGATGAAGAAGGTTATCACCTTTTATTACGTAGCAATAATATTCGATCAGTAAAAAAAAGTGACTCTATGGCAGTTGGAGATTTTTTTTCGGCAATAGAGAAATTTTGTATTAAGGCTTTTGAAGCAGATCCTATTAGTATTAAATTTTTCCCTGAACAAATATTATTTAACACAATCAGCCAAAATGACATTCGTTTTTCAGATGTTCCTCTTGAATTCCGTTCTCTTAAAGTATATCAAGCCTATCTTGGGGATGATGTCTTACGGATGATGGATATACAACTTGAAGATGCAATTCATCTAGGTAAAGAAAATTACAGTGCGTTGGTTGAAGCCGCCATACAAATTAAAAAAGAAGTTGCAATCAATTTTATCTTTCTTGAATGTCTCACTGATAAAACTCGAGATCATTGTCATAATGTAATCATTCGTGAAACAGCCTCCTCTTTAGATTTAATTACTCTAATGAACTGTTTTAAAAATTATTCGTACGATAAAGTTTTATCTCTTTTAGAGACAAATAGGTTAGATCAAGATGAAAATGTAAATAAATTACATCAATATATTCAGCTAATGAGTAACGAATTTGAAGAATGTTTTCGAGCTATTAAACTATTTTCTCGTGCCTGGCGTTCTGGGCTTGATAATTTCAGAGAAAGCCTTGCTGAGTTACAGACAATAACAAATAAATTATCTCCCGAAAGTCGAAAAACAATATTTGATTTTTTATTTGAAAGGCATCAGTTACATAAGGTAGTAAATGAATTGCAAGCATTTCAATTTAGCGCTTATTTTCAAGAACAAATTGAAAAAAAAGTTGAGTCCAAGGATTTCGATTTTCTATCGTGCTTACTGATGAATAGAATGTTCATCAAGAATAAAAATTTTCAGGCCCTAAATCTTCTCGAGGGATTCTTAACTTGCGCACAAATCGCTACTAGAAAAAAAGATTCGTATATTTTTGATCCCGTTGTGCTTGAGCAGAAAGAATTAGAGGAATTTTTAACTACTTTTACCCAATGTCACCAAAGACCATTCCGTAAACGTTGCCTTTTATGCGGGCAGCACTGGCAAGTGCTTGACATTGAAATGAATGTCGATGGCAAGATAAGTATTTTGGCCATTGACTCAATGGGGAATGATAAACAATATATAAAGGATTTACTTTCAGTAAGTATCCGTGTTTTAGAAAAGAAACCATATCCTTATATTATTTTTTATGATTTATTTAAAAGACAAGGCGCTGAATCAAGCTGTGCTTTTTTTAGTTTAAATGATTTGCAACATTTGTTCACATTAGAAAGATATCTACCGGCTATTTCAGTTTTTGAATACCTAGAAACGCAAAACAAAACCAATGCGATAAATTCGGCTGTACCTATTAGGATACCTCTTTCCTTGTTGCGGTATGCACAAAGCAGGGATGTTTTTAGTAGAGTTGAACAATATCCGTTAGATGAAAAGGCTAAAGCAACTAATAAAGCTGGAAAAACAGCATTAACTTCTCTATTAGAGTTTTATAAGGAAAGCGATCCTCCTACAGATCCACCTAGTTATGAAGGTAGAAATGACCGTTTATTGGTAAAATCTAGAAAAATGGCTCGCTATAATTTAGAATATTTACTAACACATGGGACAGATGCAGCGCTTAACAAGATGCAAGATTTTAGTCTTGAAGCATTCAAAGCAGAAGTGGTTTCCATTAATAAGAGATTGGAAGTCCAGCCCCCTAGAAACAACAGTTGAACTTTCCCTGCCATTCCTGCGAAGACGCTATCAAACCAGAAAATTCGCGTAATAATGTGAGCCGAACCTATTTACTTTGACTCAATCCTTCGATACATATTCGACACATTGAAATTAAGAGGTTGATCTGAAATTAACAGTTGCTTGAAAAAATTGGCTCCCCGGACTGGACTCGAACCAGTGACCTAATGATTAACAGTCATGTGCTCTACCAACTGAGCTACCGGGGAATAGAGATGTGAATACTAATATTGGATTTTGATTACGTCAATATGTAATTCAGTCTTTCCATGAAAAAATGAGCTTTTAGTTCATTTTTTCATGGTGGGTTTGTTTTTCTAAAGCTTTTCAATCGCTGAATGCATTCGTTGCATTGCTTTTTTTAATGCATCCATTCCGGTAGCGTAGGAAATACGCAGATATCCCGGTGCTCCAAAGGCGGAGCCAGGAATGAGAGCAACTTCCGCTTCTGATAGTAGGTATTCAGCAAAATCGATGTCATTTGAGAAGTTTTTATGTTTTTCCAGTATACCTTGGATGTTTGGAAAAATATAAAAAGTGCCATCGCTAGGTGTGCAAGTGACGCCAGGCATTTTTTGTAGTTCGCTTAACACGAAGTCATGGCGAGTTTTAAATGATTGGATCATTGTCTGAATAAAGGATTGGTCGCCGTTCAGCGCGGCTTCAGCGGCAACTTGAGAGATGCTTGTTGGATTGGAAGTGCTTTGGGATTGAATTTTTTTCATGGCACCGATAATGTTAGCTGGGCCTGCAGCGTAACCAATTCGCCAGCCTGTCATTGCATAGGATTTAGAAACGCCATTAATGACAATGCATCTTTCATAGAGAGCAGGACATACTATTAAAATATTGGTGAAGCGTTCTTTACTCCACAGTGTATGCTCATAAATATCATCGCTCGCAACAATCACATTAGGATGCTTGAGCAAGACATCTCCTAGTGCTTTTAATTCTTCTGCAGAATAAGCAACGCCAGTCGGATTTGACGGGCTGTTAATCATGACTAAGCGTGTTTTAGGCGTAATGGCAGCTTCCAGTTGTTGAGGTGTAATTTTGAAATGTTGGTTGCTTTTGGGAGTAATAATGACAGGAATGCCATCCGTTAATTTCACCATGTCAGGATAAGAAACCCAATAAGGGGCGAGAATAATTACCTCATCACCCGGATTGAGAACAGCTGCAAATAAATTAAAAATGCTATGTTTGGCGCCGCATGAAACTAAAATTTGAGAGAGTGAATAAGTGAGCTGGTTGTCTCGGAGCAACTTATCAATGATCGCTTGCTTGAGAGACTTCGTTCCGTCGACGGCGGTGTATTTTGTAAAACCATCTTGTATTGCTTTAATCGCCGCTGCTTTAATATGGTCAGGCGTATCAAAATCCGGTTCGCCTACACTTAAGCTGATAATGTCTTTCCCAGCAGCTTTTAGCTCATCTGCTCGCGCAGAAACAGCCAAAGTGGGGGAGGGTTTAATGACTTGTACTCGCTTTGCTAAATCTTTAAGCATAATAGTGGTTTGCTCCAGGTTTTGTTTTTATATGAAATCCGAGGGAGTGAATTATAATGGATTGAAAAAAGATTTGCATTTTGATTTTCTCGCTATGTGCAGGTTATTGTTTGATCAATTAATGATAATATTTTTAACTAATGAGTAGATATGTTATTATTTGTTTTACAAAAATATTCGTAATGATGGTTCTTCCTATTTGATGTCTAATTATGTCCGATTTATTTAAATTACATTCCGAATTCAAACCGGCTGGTGACCAGCCTAAAGCCATTGAGACGCTGATTTCTGGCTTACAAAATGGTTTGGCGCATCAAACGTTATTAGGTGTGACAGGATCCGGTAAAACATTTACGATCGCAAACGTTATACAGGCTGTGCAGCGTCCAACGCTCGTATTAGCGCCGAATAAAACCTTGGCTGCTCAACTCTACGGTGAAATGCAAGAATTTTTCCCGGAAAATTCAGTAGAGTATTTTGTGTCGTATTATGATTATTATCAGCCGGAAGCATATGTTCCTTCCTCAGATACTTACATCGCAAAAGATGCTTCTATCAATGAACACATTGAACAAATGCGATTATCTGCAACAAAAGCGCTGCTAGAACGTCGCGATTCCATTATTGTTGCGACCGTCTCCGCGATTTACGGTTTGGGTGATCCCAAAATGTATTTAAGCATGGTCTTACATTTGGTGCGTGGAGATAAAATCGATCAACGAAATATTTTACGGCGCTTAGCTGAATTGCAATATACACGTAATGATATTGATTTAGCGCGTGCGAATTATCGTGTCCGTGGTGAAGTGATTGATGTGTATCCTGCGGACTCTGACAAAGAAGCAGTGCGCATAGAATTATTTGAAGATGAAATTGAAAATCTTTCGTATTTCGATCCATTGACCGGCGAAATTTTACGTCGCGTCCCGCGCTTAACGATTTATCCAAAAAGTCATTACGTCACAAAACGAGAAACGATTGTGAATGCAATTGATGAAATTAAATTAGAATTAAAAGATCGGTTAGCGCAACTCAATAGCTTAAATAAATTAGTCGAAGCGCAACGATTAGAACAGCGCACGATTTATGATTTAGAATTGATGACAGAGCTAGGATATTGTCAGGGAATCGAAAATTATTCACGCTATTTGTCAGGAAGAAATCCTGGCGATCCACCACCAACATTATTTGATTATTTGCCAAAAGATGCATTGCTAGTTGTGGACGAGTCTCATGTGACGATACCGCAATTACGTGGCATGTATAAAGGTGATCGATCACGAAAAGAAACATTAGTCGAATATGGTTTTCGATTGCCTTCTGCATTAGATAATAGACCTTTACGGTTTGATGAATTTGAACAGCGCACACCACAGGCGATTTATGTTTCTGCTACGCCTAGTGTTTATGAGCATGAGCACTCAGGTGCGATTGCAGAACAGCTTGTACGTCCAACAGGATTGTTAGATCCGCAAGTTGAAGTTCGCCCTGCAAAAACACAAGTGGACGATTTGCTTTCTGAAATTAATTTATGTGTTGCTGCAAATGACAGAGTGTTAGTGACGACATTAACAAAACGTTTAGCCGAAGACTTAACAGAATATCTTGAAGAGCATCATGTGCGCGTACGATATTTACATTCTGATATTGACACGGTAGAACGAGTAGAAATTATTCGTGATTTACGTTTAGGAAATTTTGATGTATTAGTCGGGATTAATTTGTTGCGCGAAGGCTTAGACATGCCAGAGGTTTCTTTAGTCGCTATTTTGGATGCCGATAAAGAAGGTTTTTTACGATCAGAAACATCTCTCATACAAACAATAGGGCGTGTTGCGAGAAATTTTCGAGGTCGGGCTATTTTATATGCTGATCGTATGACGAATTCCATGGCTAGAGCGATATCTGAAACGGATAGGCGTCGAGCAACTCAACAGCTTTATAATGAAAAACACAACATCACCCCGATCGGAGTTAAAAAAGCGATTCGTGAAGTGATGGAAGGGGCTTATTCTAAGAA
>JABDBD010000041.1 GCA_013288815.1 Gammaproteobacteria bacterium
AGGAACAGATGTAGGCGCAGGCCCAGAAACAATAACTGCTGGTGGTGGTAGAGTTTCAATGGGTGCGGCGGTAGGAGCCTGCACCACTTGCTGAGTAGTAGGTAAAGGAGCTGGAGCAACAGCAGGTGAAGGAGTTGTCATTCCCGGTTCTGGCAAATTAGTGTTTGCAACAGATTCGGCAGGAGGATTAGCCGGTGTCGGAGCGCTAACTGGGGGCGTATTCGTAGCTACACTCTTGACAGGAATCGGACGATTTGAAGTAGCGGCTGTGGGTGCAAATTCAGTGGAAGGAGTAGTAGTCGCTGGTGATAATATTTTATAAACAATAAAAATCAAAACCAAAAACACTCCTACACCCATAAGAGATTTTTTGTATTGCTTAGCTAGTGCAATCGTCTTAGCTTTATAATCAATAGGAGCTGATGTGGGCTTTGCAACCGCTTCGGGAGTTTCGACCTCATAATTTACTTGATCATCTGAAAAATGATACTCACCATCATCTTGTACTTCATATTTTTCGTCTCTCTCATGCACCATGTGTTCTCGCCTCTCTTATGATTTCTGCCATTGCAGAGTATTCCAGATAAGAACTCTGTCTCCATGCTCACGTTACGCTGGCACATCTGCCATAAATAATATTCCCAAACTAACTCCCGCATCGACTTTAACTGTGGTTGGCGTATTAAAATAACTAGACATAGCATTTCCCATCGTTGTGCCAACTTGTCCCAAACCAACCGCGATTTTGCTAGCAGGACTTAATTGTGGATGAGTAGTCGTCGTTCCAAAGATACCACTGGATGTCGTAGCTCCTGCATTACTAATAGCACTAGCATACCCTGTTACAAAAGAGGAAGCGAACATTGATCCATAGCGAAGCATATAGTGATAATTCACATCGCTCGCCATAACGGTTCGTGCTGTATCTGGATCAATCGCAAAAGCCGTCACAGATTTTGTCGTTGGCCATCCATCTTTATCTAAAAGATTGAAGGTTAAACTTACTTTGTCTTGACCTGTCGCTAACGCTAACTTCCCTAACACTTTGGCACCTTTATATTCTCCACTCACAATAGTTGCCATGACAGGAGTATCGGGATAATCACTATCTACCGCGGTGTCCAATATAGCAAACATGATTGTTCCTGCCTTAATAATCGGAGGAGCAGATGATTTTCCTGCGCTCCCGCTAGCATTACCGGTCGTGCCTTCGGTAGATGTGCCTTGGGTAGTCGTTGTCGTTGTTGTTGTTGTTTTCTTTTCTAATGACCCTTCTTTATGTTCCATTGCCGGAGGCTGCCAAGCAGAAACAAGAGAATGCATTTGGGCAGACATGCCCGACATCAGATCTTGGATCCTCTGCTGTCTTAACCGTTGCGCTTCTGCTTCAGCCTGAGCCTGATTTTGAGCTTGCGCTTGCGCAAATTGCTTTGAAGTCTCACCCGGAGATACCCCCACCCCTGCCAGCTCCGTTTGAGCTTGTTGCTCCCGTAAACGCTGTTGTAATTTACCAAGCGCATCATTTCCAGGAACATTGGTTTCTGCAGTAATAGTGGATGGCGACATCAGAGCTTGATATTCTTGCAACATTCTAGCGGCCATATCAGGGCTAATCAGACCTTCCTGGACGGCTTTTTTTAATTCTGCAGCATAGTCATTGACTGAGGCATTGTTTGCCTGCATTTGGAGAAGTTTCTTTCCCTCTGCTGATAGAGCAGGGTTAGGATTGCTAGCCAGCAATGTATTTAATGTAGTTGCTGGAGCTATTGCTGTTCGTTGTTTTTGATAGTCTGCTGATAATTTTGCTGCAGTTGCCGGCGTCATTTTACCGGCAGCAACTAATCTATCAAGCTCCGCCTTGTATTGATCGAAGGGAACACTATTTTTTTGCATTTTTAACAAGCTATCGGAAGCATCTTGAGAAATTTGACCTGCTTGCACCATTTGTCGCAATTGCCCAGCACTTTCTTCATTTGCAGTTTTAGCATGTTGCTGAGTATATTGCGCTAATAGCTGGGCAGCTGTAGCAGGAGAAATTTTTCCTTCTTGCACTAACCGATTTAATTCTGCTGCATAATCAGACGTCGATACATTACCTTTTTGCAAAGCCAATAAATCATTAGCGACATTTAACGGAACTTTCCCTGATTGGATTAAAGAATCCATAAACTTAGCGCTATCATCAATTCGATTATTAGCATGTTGTTTTTTATAATCAGCTAACAATTTTCTAGCTTGGTCTGGGGTTAATTTTCCTTGCTTAACCAAATTATTTAACGCATTTTCATAATCTGTATCAGAAGCATTATTTTTTGCGAGATCCAATAAATTGCCCGCATCCTCTTTGCTGAGTTTGCCTAATTTGAGAAGGTTATTAACATCATCAGCAACATTTGCTGCTTCTTCTCCAGGACACATTACCGTGCAATCTCCCTGAGGCTGTGGGCCTTCTTGTCCTGATGCATTAATTAAAGTTGGAACAGCACTACTACCAGTAATTTGAGCTTGTTTAGAGGCTTGTGTATTTGCTTGCATGAGCGCGCGATAATATTCTGGAGACAATTGGCCACCCGGAACAGATTGTAACCCAGACGGCGCGTTCGCAAGTTTAGCCTTACCTGCGCCCGCATTGGGTCCGCTCAAGTATTTTGAGGCTAAAAAAATCAACCCGACCAATCCGAGCACCGCTCCCAACACAATAACGACTCTAGATTTTGCGTCGGAGCGTGTAAAAATTTCTGGGAGCTTAAAGGCCATCAGAATCCCTCGATCTTAAGTTCAATCGGGGTGCCATACTGGGAAACCAAAACAGATGCGCTTTTTTGAATTTCATAAGCATTCATACCATCCGGACTAACCATTCTACCTACCCATCCTGGTGAAAGAACTGTTAAGCGTGTACGAAGATACATCTTATCCCCGAATAACCATCCCTGACAATCACCACCTGCAATAGTCAATAACCGACTACCAGGCGGACCCACGCCATCAAGAACTTCAAGCAAGAGTTGATTGGCGTTATTTGGCAATCCTGTTCCTGTAGGAAGATCTTTTGCATTAGGGCCAATACCTGAAACATGAATATCTGTTCGAAAATCAACGACTCGTTGACCTGAAACAAGCTCTAACGTTAATGGAGTCATCAACCCTGCTAACCTAACAACTAAGTCACTGTCTCCATATGGAGAGATCGCCTGAATTAACAATACATTACTTTTTCCATCCCATTGAATGTGTGTTGTCTTGGGGTCTCCTATATCATAAGCGGCAATAGGCCATGGGGCTCCGGTTGAATCTACAAATACCAAAGAGGTCACATAACCTTGTGCTAAACGAATGGCCGGAGGAGTTGCCCCTGGCGCCAAATTCATCATGAGTGTTGTGGATACAGGTTTAGGAGGAACAGTCGCGGGTATCGCTGCTGCTCGCTGAGAGTTATCAATTAATTGTCTTAGTTTAATGACTTGCTTAGGAGTAAGCGGTATATTTTGTTTCATTAAAGCATTAAATGCATCATCAGAATCCGAACTACTAGGGTTTCCACCTGGCGGAGCTGAGTTTAGCATAATAGCTTGGGAACGACGATATGACATAGGTTTTGAAATAACAGGTGAGTCATCTGACTCATTCGAAGCTTGGAGTGATTGACTATCTGGCGGAGACTCAGGCAATGCTTGACTTTCCCTGCTAGGCTCAGGTGCTGAAGTCATTGAATTCGATTGAACGGTCGTGCGAGTCGTTTGAACAATTGTTTGCTCTTCCGGCTGGGGAGGGGGAGCGTCTTCATTTACCCATTGTTGGACTTGTAAAGAATCTGGGGGCGCAGAAACAGCTCCTGATGACGGTGAAGCCTCCTCTGCTGCCACTCCTTGCAAGCCATTAACGCACAGAAAGACAATTGCAATAGCTAAATTTTTAAGTCGTTCCTTTTTCATTAGCTTGGGCTTTTCCTCCCTGATCTTTAGAAACAATTACATTATCTATTGCAATCCCTAATAAATTATTTAACGTTGATACTCTTACAACTAAAATTTGCACCACTAAATTTATATTATAGGATCTATCAACACTACTGTAATTGATAACCATAGGCATTTGCACCCACCAACTATACTTATCTGACAAAATACCTTGGTTAATAATAACGGGAGCTCCGGAGGGAGTTCCACTAATAAAAAGCTTTGCAGATTGCATCGTGTCAGGGTTAGCAAATGTATTGAGCGCTTCCTGCATTTTAGCCCAACCATCTGGTGTAAAATACTGTTCTAACAATTTTATTTCTTTCTGATAATTTGTAAAATCATACGTAAACGCTTTTGGTAAGACTCCACTAGCCCATTGCAACAAATCAGCTGTGGTAAGATAAGGCTGATTTAGAGGAACAGGTGGAAAAATCCTCCACTCATTGTCCGTCGTAAAAATAACAGGTGAAGGTTTTTTAAAAAATAAATAAAACGAAGTCATTAACAGTAAAAGAATAGCCGAAGATACTACTGCTAACGCAATAATAACTTTATAGAAGCCATCCCGATAGAAATCATTTCTTAGGCGGACTATATTCAGCTCATCCTCAGCCATTTCCACCTCTCACTGTTTCGCGAATAACTTTGAACTATATAACAGACATCTGAAATTGTATATACCAACTCTTATTTTGTGAATCAAGGTGGCGGCGTCATCAATGGCGCAGGAGCAGCACCTTGGGCTAACGTACCTATCATCTGCACAATACCCAAACCTTTATAACTCGATAAAATATTTTGACGTTGCACAATCACAGTAATCACCAGCGGATTTTCAAATTTTGCTTTGCCATCGTATGGGGGTAAGTTATAAGTCACCAACAAAGGCATCTCAAATTTATATGCATAAGTTCCTGTTTTGCCAAGAGGGCCTTCTGCTGCCAACTTAGGCGTGCCTATCACTTTTGCAATCACCACCATTTTTCGCTGAGTCAATGCAACTAAGTTATTAGAAGCTGTCAAACCTTTCATGTAATTGCGCCAGCCATAGTCCGTAAAATATTTTTGCGCATCCTGTAACTGTGCATGGTAATTTAAAAAATCATAGGAATACGCCGCCTCCACAGCTGTCGTTGTCCATGCAGCAACTTCGCTCGTTGTCATATTAGGCTGCTGTCCTGGAATGTCTTGAACAAACCGCCCTACATTATCTGTGACAAAATATAAAGGATGAGGAGGATGTTTCACTAAATAACGTAACATGCTTCCCAGTATGACAATAACTAGCAAAGCGAGAAAAAAAACGGCTAGTAAGAGATAATATTTTTTTCTGTAAAACTCATTACGCAAGAAAACCAGACTTAAGGCATCGTCACCATTTTCATTTCTTTCTCCAGCCATGCTTTGCCTGCCTCTCACAAGTTATAACATCGAAAATTTATCAATACCAATTGCATCCGGATTCACGGTAGTTGGCACTCTTACGATCATCAATGTAACCATATACGTTCTTGATTTTGTACTTTCAGCACTTTGATAGGTTACTAAAAAAGGAATTTGTACTCGCCATGAATAACCAGAACCTGGCAGATCACCTTGATTGGAAATAACCGGAGCGCCGCTCACAACACCGTTAACAAATAACTGATTTTGTGTGATTCGCTGAATCACTGATTCGACAGCAGATTGATAAGCATCCCATCCACTGGGTGTAAAATACGGACGAGCTAACTGCATTTGGTTATTATAATTTACAAAATCAAAAGTATATGCTGCAACAGCTGCTTTACTTGCCCATGTCAGAATGGTTGTCGATAATAGGTTGGGTTCATCATACGCATTTAACGCTAATCGTTGCCCATCTGTTGACACAGCGGTAAATCTAGGCAAAGGTTTATGGAAGACTTGAAACAACACGACACCTGAAATTAAAATAGCTATTCCCATAATGGCAATAAACGCAATAATTATTTTTTCATAATAATCGCGGTAAAAAAAATTATCTCTTCCTTCGATTTCCGGCCTAGTACTTGACATTCTCCTCACCTTGCGCTCAGTTTTGCCGCTGTCATTGGAATAACTTGACCTTCACTTGTTGTAGCATAATATTTAGATGGCGGCTGAAAAAAAGTAAAATAAATGATGGCAAGAATTAATAGCAAAATAATAACACTCTCAACCAGTAAAACATTTAAAAGCCTATGGTAATGATCGCGAAATAAATCACTCTGTAATCTTGCTATATCTTCTCGTTTACCAATCATTTACCTTTTCTCCGCCGTTCAACACAACTACGTAGGTAATTTCTCTAATGAAATTTCTAAACGATAATTAACATTGGCTCCCCGCTTATCAACCAAACGTGCCCCACCGTAACCTACTCCGCTTATCAACCTTGTATCCGCATGTCGACTTAAATACTTAACAACCGTATCTGCTTGTTCTTGCGAAGCAGATAATTCAACTTCACGGGTTCCATCTCCATAACTATTTGCAGCGACTTTCACTAACATAGAGTGATATCCCGAAATTAACTTTGCCACTAAATCCAACGTAGAATATGCCCGCGGTTGAAGAACAGGGGAGACTCCTCTAAAGATTTGAGTAGAAGGTAGAACAATCATCACTTGGTCTCCAAGAACAAACACTTGGCCACCCCTATTTTCAATCTGATCGATCAAATTACTGTGATGCTCCACAAATGCGCCAAAAACACCCCCGACAACCGCACCCCCTATTGCACCTGGAATCACACCAACCGTACCAGAAGTATAAAGCCCACCCGCAATAGCCCCTGTGAGTCCGCCTAAAACTGCACCCTGGTATATTTCAGAAGAATTTTGAAATCCCTCGACTGGGGCCCCATCTATAATGTCATTTCTAACAATATCACTTGATCTTTCATATGCAGAGTCTACTCGATTGGCAGCATCTCTAGACACAGCTGATGAAGCACAACCACCTAGCGCACTGCAGATAAAAATGCAAAAAATAAAATTAATGGCCGATCCATATACCCAATGTTTTTTTGCTTTGATCTTAGCGTCCATTACTACCATGCTTCCTTTTAAATGGTTTGGCTCTGTAAAGAATAAGAAGAGCTACATCCTAAACAAATACAATAAAAAATTATCTATTCACCCACTACTATGTACTCGTATTTCCCGTCATTGCGAGCGAGAGCGAAGCAACCCAGGCTTTCTTGCACTACTTGAAGGACAATAAAACCTGGTTTGCTTCGCTCTCGCTCGCAATGACGACTGAGTAGCTATATACAAAACTAACTTTCTTCTCCAGAACTTTCCAGCGTAGCAACATAGTCACACAAGTCTTTTGCTGTTGATACGACTTCTTCTTCACTTCGAAAGATTCCAGCCGGATCAGGAGGATAATCTGTCGCCATTTGCATGTCTTTAATAATTTCAGACGTAATTGTATTTGCTTGAGAGCCTGGCTTACCCATTACTCTCTCTAACAATTCTACTTTATCCCTAATTAATGCTTTTTTGATAAGCGGTTCAGCAAATGCATCTATGCGAGAAGGACCTACTAAAACTTTAACTTCCGCCGGTAAAGCTACCCGGCTAAAGATATTTAAATGTCCTACTTCTTCAACTTCTTCCTCTATTAATACTGGAGTTGTTTCATCTTCTTGATTGACATTATTGCGATTATGATAAGCCAATAATGCTGACACACCTCGCTCGATAGGATTAGACTCTGGATTTTCACCCATGACTCCAGCAATGATGCGCAACTCTTCTGCTTCATCTTGTAAATCTGGGCTAAACACCTGCTCCCCAGAATCTGCTAACTGAGTAAATTTTTCTAACCGTGTTTCTAGGTCCATCAATATACGATCAAGCGGTGGCTCTACTTTTAGAAAATGATTAATTCGTATGCGTTCTACTGGAGCAGGATTAGCGAAAAACATGCGAGCACGAATAATTTTTGATTTAAAGAAAATATGCGCTTCACCTTCTCGCTGATCTTTAAGATCTTGTAAATCAATTCTGGCTCTTTTTTCGGTAGAAGCACTACGACTATCCATATAATTATTTAATATGCTTTGAGCGTTTGTTTGAAAAGAATCAACCTTCGTGACATAGGATTCACCTGCTGTTTTGGAGAAAAATTCCCACGTTTCTAGAGGATCCTCAAGTTTCATACAAATTTTAATGTTAGTGTTTGCACCGATAGACGCAGCTTCTTCTTTTGAAGCTTTTTGGAATGCCGGTAGATCTTGTCCGGCAAAAATAACTGAGAATCCCAATGAGCGCGCTTGCGCTGGTACAACAGCAAAGCCTTTTACAGCGTAATAACCATATTCATCTAAAATACACATGTATGGCGTTGAAGCATTTGTAGGTTTACGTGTAATCACTTCTTTATAAGTACCCTCAACCGACTCACCTAATCCTGCTGCCATCATTGCTTTTAATGAAGCAATAATGACTTTACCTAATGCTGATAGTTCATCCGGTGATTTTTCAAGAGCAGGGAGTAATACAACTAAGATACGTCTATTTAAAACAACATCCTTTAAATCAACTTCAGCTAAATTGGTACGAATAATATGCCCATAAGTATCTGCTAACGAACCAAACACCCGCGTTAATTGCATGGTAATAAAACCATGCTGCTCTAACACTTGAGAACTTTGCTTACCTTTTTTTGACTTATCGTAACCTGGTAAGTTACTAATGTAGTTAATGATAGGTTCTAAGATAACAATCGGGGTATTAGCGAGACTCACAGGTTCTTGGTTATCACGAATAAACATCTTGTCGATTGCAATAGCTTCTAAACGTGTTAATTCAAAATAATTACGAATGGTATTAGCATCTAATAAAATTTGTCCTTGATCTCGCATGTACACTAACACTTTCATAATCGATTCAACAAACACAATAGCACGGCCTTTCCACATATCACCGTCACCGCTTTGCGAACCAGAGTCCATTAAGCTCACAACTAGCTGCGTTAACATGCTCGAAGAACCATTGCAAAATGGATTCATCGTGTTGGAAAGACGTTTTTCTTGAGCACCGACAACGTCGCGCGCGCCTGTCATAAAATTAATAAGGAGCAAGTCATCCTCGCGCCCCATAAAACGGCACATTGAAAAAACTTTCGCGAATAAACTATTGTCACCTTTACCATCAACATACAAAAAGCCACTTCCCTGAACCAACGCATTAAATGCAATGGAAGCTAATGCTTCTGTTTTACCGCTACCGGTTGAACCAAAGATAAGTACGTGAGTACGCATATCATCATTATTGAACCACAGCTCTTCATCCGTTATTTTTCGATTGCCAAAAAAAGCGATACCGCGAGCTTTTCTGGGCTTTGCAGATCCCGGAAGCGGATCATTGTAATCAGGTGCTCCAGAGCGTAGAGGCATACGAAAAGGTAACTTAGCTGGTCGAGTATACGCATAGAAAAAAACACCGATACCAATGAGGGTGACAAACTCAGTCAGTGAAGGAAGAAACCAAGCAACGATAGCAAAACAAAATACTAATACTGCGCTATTAACTGGGTCTTTGAAAAAATCAACAATACGCATCCCCATTGTACGGGTGTCCCGCAACAATAGCTGGGGCGAAAGTTCATGCTGTTCGTCTAAACCACGCTGCATCTTACTCCTCCGGTCGAATTTATCTTAAAATAAATTCAGACCCTACGTTTCATCTGGTTTGTAAATGATTTCACTAAGCGCTTTTTCTAACGCATTGGTAGCTTCATCTATCATGGGCACAAGCAAGGGCTTACCCATTTCTCTTTCAGCGACCCAATGCGCAAATACACCAGCCACTTCAACAAAAGGCGTTTGCCTACCGACGGTATTAAGAACATACCACAATCGCCTATCCAAAGGCTTCAGCCATAAAAAATCAGCGGAGGCCTGCACACCATCGGTGCGCGCACCAACCAGCATAGAGGCCATAACAGTCAGTATATATGCATGAGATTGAGTAATTTGTTGAACGAGCTTAGTTGATTCATGTTTTTTACATAACTCATCTATCCCTTTAAAATTGAGTTTAGATGTAGATGAAGCACTCAGTTGCTGCAAAAAATTCATTGCAGATCCATCACCATTCAGACGTGCCGCAAAAATGGCAAACAACGCTTTAATGTGTGGGGGCAAGCGATTAGCCGTGCCTGGCCATAATGCACCTAGTTGCGTAGCAAAGAGTTTGTTTGTTTTACCTCGTCTCAAGGTCACTTCAATTTTATTTAAATCCTTGCGAGACATGCCTTCTTGCATTTGTACTTTGCGTTCTTCTAGCAAACCATTTTTTTTGCAAAACGCCATCGGCGTCAACGACATTGCCCAAGGCCCTTGATCGATATTCGTTTTCACCAGATCTAAGTTCAGAACTGGCGAAATTTGCGGCCAATTCTTTTGCTCTGTCGTCGCAAGGTCCTTCATATTATAGATGCGTTTAAACGTGCGAACAGTATTTGTCAGATACACAGCAACAGCGAGTATACAAAGAATGATAATACAAGGAATACGAAGATAATTACCTACAGCATTTCCAACAGTAACAACTAAGGGAAAATCATATTTATCGGGCGGAGTATTGGCGATGACATACTGCACTGAATCTAAACCTGAGGTGAAATAACTAATAAAAGCAATTTCCCACAGCTTTATTTTAAAATAGAAACCAACGATAGCCGCTTTGAACGTGACCCAGACAACCCAGAGAACGGCAAATATTCCAACAAATACCCATAGAATACCCGCAGAACTTTCAGACTGACCTGGCTGTTGAGCTGCTGCCATTTTCCAATCCCTTTAAGCTGTTTAATCCTTTATAGTGCAGCAGTCACATGTTTTTGTCCTGCCTGAACCTTTGTTGCTCTACTCCCGATCTAGCAGAACAACAACGCTAGAGGAACAAAATCAAATGGGACAACGCAACTAGCCTTGTTGCTTCTCTTTAATTTCGTCTAATGTTTTGCAATCAATACAAAGTGTAGCAGTAGGCCTTGCTTCCAGTCTGCGTAATCCAATTTCTACACCACAGACCTCACAATAACCATACTCCTTATCTGTCAGAAGCTGCAAAGCTTCTTCAATCTTTTTAAGAAGTTTACGTTCTCTATCGCGAGTCCGTAATTCTAAACGAAATTCTTCTTCCTGGCTGGCTCTATCATTTGGATCTGGATAGTTGATAGCATCGTCTTTCATGTGGGTTACAGTACGATCTGCACCCTCCATGATTTGTTGCCGTAAAAGTGTCAGCATTTTAGTAAAGTGCTGGCGCATACCCACACTCATGTACTCTTCGCCCTTTTTTGGCTTATAAGGTGTCATCCCTAACACTTCTAAACTAGGCTCTAATATATCTTTCATCGCCATTCTCCTACTTAAAAAACGATCTCAATAGGCAATCTAACCCGTCATCAACCTTCCCTGAGTCACCCGATCTAAACCCGATAAGTCATGATATAAAATTATATCACTATACCCAGCAATCTTTAACAGTTTAGCAACATGCCTTGCTTGTTGATATCCATGCTCTATTAACAGATATCCGCCTGATTTCAAGAAATTTTTTCCTTCTTGAATAATATGCTGGATATCTTGCAAACCTTTGTCTCCTGCTATCAAGGCTTGTCTTGGCTCAAAATTCGATACATCCTTACTTAATTCTAAATCGTCCTCCGCAATGTAAGGTGGATTGCTAATCATGGCATCAAACACCTGTCGGGGTAAAGCATTGAACCAATCGCCATGATGAAATTTTACATTCGCAATATGAAGGTTTTTTGCATTCTGCTCAGCTATTTTTAATGCTGGCAACGAAATATCAGTCGCATAAATCGTCCATTTTGGCCTTTCATGCGCAATTGCTAACGCAATTGCTCCGCTTCCTGTACCTAAATCTGCGATCGTGACTGGGCAATCAGTATCAAATTTTTTTAATATTTGCTCAACCAATATTTCTGTTTCTGGCCGAGGAATTAATGTTGCGGGCGTCACTTTAAAATTTAAAGACCAAAATTCTTGATATCCTATCAAATAGGCAACAGGCTCTCCCAACTGCTGACAATTCACGTTCTGGCCAAGCATGCAAATAGCTGCGCGAGACCTGCAACACATTTGCTAATAACACCTCCGCATCGAGGCTTCCGTTTTCTTTATTCTTTAATCGCTGCTTTGCAACTTGCAATGATTCCCCTATCGTATGGATCAATGGAGAAGACACATTTAATCTCCCAGCGCCGCTAATAGATCGGCTTGATATTCTTGTGTTAGCGCTTGAATAACAGGCTCCAAATCTCCTTCAATAATATCGGGCAATTTATATAAGGTGAGGTTAATTCGATGATCCGTTAAGCGTCCTTGTGGAAAATTATAGGTACGAATACGCTCTGAGCGATCTCCGGTACCGACTAAATTACGACGAGTCTCCGCTTCATGCTGCTGCTGTTTAGAGCGCTCTTCAGCGAGTAATTTTGATTTTAATAAAGACATAGCGCGAGCACGATTTTTATGCTGCGAGCGCTCATCTTGACACTCAACGACTGTACCCGTTGGTAAATGGATAATACGAATAGCAGAGTCTGTTTTCTGCACGTGCTGTCCTCCCGCCCCTGACGCACGAAAAGTATCAATGCGTAAATCAGCTGGATTAATATCAACTTCTTCTATTTCATCCACCTCAGGCAAAATGGCGACAGTACAAGTTGATGTATGAATTCGTCCTTGCGCTTCTGTTTCGGGAACACGCTGAACTCGATGCACGCCTGATTCGAATTTAAAACGCGAATAAGCACCTTGCCCAATGATTCGCAAAATAATTTCTTTATATCCACCATGCTCACCTGAATGTGAGCTAATGACTTCTACCTGCCAACCTTGCGCTTCCGCATAACGCAGATACATGCGATATAAATCACCTGAAAAAATAGAGGCTTCATCACCACCCGCACCCGCACGAATTTCTAAAAAAATATTATTATCATCGTGCGGGTCGCGCGGTAATAACAAAACTTGTAATTCATTTTCAAGTTGAGTTTTTTCGGCTTCTGCAAGCACCAACTCTTGTTGAGCTAATTGTTGCAACTCAGGATCTGCATCACTCATTAGTTCTTGAGAACTCTCGATATTATGAACACATGATTGATGACGCTTAAAAACATTCACGACAGGCTCTAATTGCGCATATTCTTTGGAATATTCTCTAAATTGATTTTGCTTTGTTATCACTTCAGGATCCGATAACAACGCGTTCAATTCTTCATGACGCTCTACTAATGATTGTAATTTTTTTTGTATCGAAGATTTCATATGGGTTCTACTTCAGGAGCCGCAAATAATTGTTGGGCTAATTCTAAAATATCTAAACGTCCCTCTACGCCGGCTTGACGTAATTGCACGCTAGGAGAGTGTAATAATTTATTTGTAAATAAGTGTGCGAAGTTCGTCAAAACATGTAACGGATCATCGCCTTTTTCCAGATGACGAACTGCCTTGGCAAGCTCTGCTTGACAAATTTCTTCGATTTGTTTTCGATAGGAGCGAATCGTAAAAGCCACCATATCAAACGATTTCAACCATCCCATAAATTCTAAACTTTTTTTCTGAATGACTTCATATGCTTTTTCTGCAGCATGTTCACGACCTTGCAAGTTATGTTGAATCATTTGTTTTAAATCATCGATACAATACAAGCTAACAAAATCTAACTGCGCAACCTTAGGATCAATATCTCTAGGTACAGCAATATCAATCAGTGTTATTGCTTTGTTAGGAGCAAGACTGTTCATCATTTCATAAGTAATAATGGGAAGCGCACTTCCTGTTGCAGACACGACAATATCCACATTTGCTAACGTAAGTGGAAGATCATGCAATGCTATTGCTCGAGCGCCGTATTTTTCTGCCAACAACGCCGCATTTTTTATATTCCTATTTGCAACAATGATTTTTTTGGCAGAGTGAGCTTTCAAATGCCGGATGACTAATTCAGAAGTATCTCCACTCCCTATCACAACAATGTTAGCCTCTAAAAAATCAGGACGTAATTGTTTAACCAATCCCACTGCTGTTGACGCCACCGAAACAGGACAAGCCCCAACTGCAGTCGATGAGCGAACTTCTTTTGCCACCGCAAACACTTGCTGAAACAAGCGATTAAACGATGAGTTGACTGCACCATTAGCACAACTTTCAGAGAATGCCTGCTTCAGCTGGCCGAGAATTTCTGGCTCACCCAAAACCAACGAATCCAACCCACAAGCTACTTTCATAATATGGTTAACAGCTTCTTGATTTTCATAAATATATAAAGAGGATTCTAACTCAGAACGCTCTAATTGATGTTGATAACAATACCAATCAATAACAGATTCAATATCTTCTGCAGCGCAATAAACCTCAGAACGATTACACGTCGATAAAATAACGGCTGCATGCACAGTTTCCAATGACAACAAATCATTAAGATAGAGAGGTAATTTTTCAAGAAAAAAAACGGCCTTCTCGCGTAATTCGAGGGAGGCTGTCTTGTGATTCATTCCGCAAACTATAATAGGCATGAGGATTACTTAATTCTAAAGGATGTCTATTTTATGTTAACTCGTGCAAAAACCAAAGGATTAGATTTGATCATTAACTTTTCATTATTATTGAACAAAGGCGCCCGTTATGAAAGATATATCGCCTCACTTGGCAGATGTTTTTTTTATCAAGACCAGATATAATTTGATCATGAAAACATATTTCTCATTAGCCTCGCTCTCTATTATTCTGCCATCTCTTATTCTTGCTGGATGCGCAACAGAACCGACAGCAACAACACCCACTATGCCAGGAACACCCAATCAAGTGATGCCAGCTAAGGATCGTCAGCAAGCATTGTTGGATTTGAAAACGTGGAATATATCGGGCAAAGTTGCCATTCATTCAAACACAGATAGCATTACCGCATCGTTGAGCTGGCAACAGTCTTATGGGAATTACACGATTTCATTATTTGGCCCTTTAGGGACTAACTCTCTCACCTTAAAAGGTCAGCCTGGAAAAGTCATTTTAGAATCGTCAGATGGCAAAAAGGCCATTGCAAACACCCCAGAACAGCTGGTGGCACAGCAGTCTGGTTGGAAATTACCTATTTCAAATCTTTATTACTGGGTGCGAGGCTTACCAGCTCCAAATTCATCTGCCCAAAAAAGTTATGACCCATATCATCGCTTAACACAGTTAACCCAAGCTGGCTGGCAGATACAGTTCCTAAGTTACACGACCGCACATGGAATTGACCTTCCTACTAAAATATTTATGAACCATTCAGGCCTTAACATCAAAATTATTATCACAGAATGGTAATTGTTTTACTTTCCCATTGACACCACGTAAACGAGTCAGCAAAATAGCGCCCTGAGCCTGAGGACCAACCTCTTGTTCTGAATCTTCACACACTGGGGTGTCGCCAAGTGGTAAGGCACCGGGTTTTGATCTCGGCATTCCTAGGTTCGAATCCTAGCACCCCAGCCAATTCAATTTAAAATAAAAAAATCTAGTTATATCCTTAAGCAATCTTACACTATAATAACAAACATCATTGGTCTATCTTTAGTCAGCAAGGAACCGAGACGTGCCTGAAATAATGATCTTTAGTGGAAACGCAAGCCAATCTCTCGCACAAAGCATTGTCGAACATCTTAATCTACCTCTAGGAAAAGCACTATTGGGGCGATTCTCCGATGGTGAAACCATGGTAGAAATCCAAGAGAATGTTCGAGGGCGAGATATTTTTATCATTCAATCAACTTGCGCACCCTCCAATGACAACTTAATGGAGCTAATTATTATGGCTGATGCGCTCCGACGGGCATCCGCAGCAAAAATTACCGCCGTTGTTCCCTATTTTGGTTACGCTCGCCAAGATAGGCGAGTGCGCTCAGCACGCGTTCCGATAACTGCAAAAATTGTTGCTGATATGATGGCCTCGGTTGGCATCAGCCGACTCGTAACAGTCGATCTGCATGCCGATCAAATCCAGGGTTTCTTTTATATGCCCGTGGACAACTTATACAGCACCCCCATTATGCTCGAAGATATCCATCAAAAAGCTTACAAAGACATCATGGTTGTTTCGCCGGATGTGGGTGGAGTGATACGCGCAAGAGCCATTGCAAAACGCATCCCCGGGGCTGACTTAGCCATCATTGACAAACGCAGACCTCAACCCAATGAAGCACAAGTCATGCATATCATCGGCGATGTGAAAGATCGTGACTGCATCATTGTGGATGACATTGCCGATACCGCCAGCACGCTTTGCAAAGCAGTTGATGCATTAAAAGAACATGGTGCCGCCAAAGTCGTTGCCTATGTCACTCATCCCGTATTTTCAGGTAAAGCAATTGCAAATATAGAGTCGTCAACCTTAGATGAAATTGTTGTAACCGATACGATTTCCCTACAGAAAAACGCTCTCAATTGCAGCCGTATACGATCGCTCAGTTTAAGTCATATGATTGCTGAAGCTATTCGGCGAATCAGTGGGGCGGGGTCTTTGAGTCGGATGTTTTTGGACTGACTTATTGTTTATATTCGTTAATTATTTAACCATCACACTTCTGCTATACTTGATAAAGTTATCCATTATCATGTCTAACGGCAAACTATGTTTAGCAAATCAAACAATGTTTCTTTTGAATTTGTACCAAAGCATACGGTTGCAAATCCAAACAAAAAAACAGCTATTAAACTTAGCAATGGCAAATATTTTTTTGAAGAAAAAAAACTGGGAGAAGGAAATCATGGCGAAGCATTTATTTATAAAACTAATGATGGCGAAACCTGCGTTGTAAAATCTTATACGCATGGATCCAACACCAAAATAGAAGAATGTAAAAAAGAAGCTGCGATTAATCAATTAAGATATGGTTTGGGATCTTTTACTCAGAATGAGTCTAAAAGAATGTGCATACTCATGCCTTATTTTAGTGGTCCAGAGATTAATCATTACGATATTTCCAGTGTCAGACAATTCATGGAATTGGCTATTGCATTCATTTCAGAAGTTGAGAGTTTTCATGCATTGGGTTTCGTGCACGCAGATATTCGATCAGGAAATGTTATTGTAGAGCATGC
>JABDBD010000042.1 GCA_013288815.1 Gammaproteobacteria bacterium
CAAACCTTGCAACCAACATTAAAGAGACCTGGGCATGTTGTTCAGGTACATTTCAGCTATGATAAAACCGCAGTTAAACCAGAATTAGAAGAAATTCTTTCGCCTGCAAAAGCAACTGCTGCACGTCTGAATTTAAAACTAGATGATTTATTTAAAGAGCGTGTCGATTATATTTCAAAGTATTGCGCGCATGAGGAACTCTATTTTGTTTTGTGGACGCGCCCATCTTCATTAACGAGTGAACAGCTGGGTCGTGCAAACAAAGAAAAACTCAATATGATTAGAGAAAATAAAGTTCCAGCTTTTAAGAATGGCCAAAATCTTATTGCTGCAGTTCCTGATCTGCGTGAGTCACATGGCTCATTTGTTCGTTCACTCGTGACAGATCTGTCGGCTTTAAGTGTATTTTGTCAGTTATTAGAAGTGCATGACGCGGTCTATGCTGTTCGCGCTTCGGCTGATGCGGATTTTACAGATAAAGATTGGAGAGCCATTCTTCCAGGCGATAAGATTCCGTTGCGAGAAGTCTCACCGGGTGCAGGGGAATTATCAGGATTAATGTACCCACCGCTCGCAAGACAAGTCTTTCCTCGAGATGCAGTCAGCATCGATTTGCGTACGATACGGGTTGGAGATCGAATCTATACCCCTATTTTTATCGATTTATTTCCACAAGATATTAAGTCATTTATTAATCTTTTCGCGAGAACGTTACCGACACAAGTTCCATGGCGAATTTCTTTTTTGATTGAGAGTGGTGGCTTAGCTGTTATTCGATTTAAAGCAATGATGGCTTCTCTGCTCAGCTGGACAGCGGCACATAATGCGTTAGTTCATGATGCATCGAATTTATTAACAAACATGGAAGTGAATACGGACGATGCCATTGTTAAGTTGCAAGTGAGCATGGCGACTTGGGCACCTGAGGGAAATATTCGTTTGCTAAGAACACGTGCTGCTGAGCTTGCTAAAGCAGTTGAAGGCTGGGGAACATGTGAAGTATCCGAAGTGTGTGGTGATGTTTTTGCGGGGATAGCTTCGAGCATTGTTGGATTCACAGCAAATAGTGTGGCGACGCCTTCAGTTGCACCTTTAAATGATGTTGTCTATATGCTGCCGTTTACACGTCCAGCATCTTCTTGGAAGCATGGAGCTTTGTTGCTGAGGTCCCCCGATGGGAAACCGTGGCCGTATCAGCCTGGTTCTTCGCAGCAAACAACGTGGATTGATTTGATGTATGCAAGACCTGGTTCGGGTAAGTCCGTGTTGTCTAACGCAATTAATTTAGCGCTTTGTTTGTCGGGTGGTATTCAGCGTTTGCCTCGCATCGCGATTGTTGATATTGGTCCATCGAGTAGCGGATTAATTTCACTCTTGAAAGAGGGATTGCCGCCTGAGAGTCGTCATTTGGTTGCGTATCACCGATTACGAATGACAAAAGACTATGCGATTAATCCATTCGATACGCAATTGGGATGTCGTTTTCCAACCGCTCAAGAGCGAGGGTTCCTCGTTAACTTTATTACCTTACTATCTACGCCTATTGGTGCGGAGCGTCCTTATGACGGCATCTCGGATATGGCAGGTTTAGTTGTTGACGAGCTTTATAAATATTTAGCCGATGATGGTAAGCCTCATCCCTACACGAAAGGAATGGAGCCTCTAGTCGACGATATTTTAGGAGAAATTGGATTCGTCCTCGATGATAGAACAACCTGGTGGGAAGTCACTGACGCCTTGTTTTTAGCAGGGTTTCATCATGAAGCTTTATTAGCGCAGCGGTTTACGACACCGTTGTTAGCAGACGCTTCTGCTATCTGTCGTACTCAAGTCATTGAAGATTTATATGGACAAGTCAAGGCGCCAACAGGCGAGCCATTAATCCAATCATTCAGTCGAATGATTTCAAGTGCGGTACGTGAATATCCCATTTTATCGAACGTCACTCAATTTGATATTGGTGATGCACGTGTTGTTTCTCTCGATCTTGACGAAGTTGCAAAGAGTGGTGGTGATGCAGCGGATAGACAAACAGCAGTCATGTATATGTTGGCGCGGTATACATTAGCTAGGCATTATTATTTAACGGAAGATGTATTGGTCGATATGCCAGAAGTGTATCGTGACTATCATCGAAAACGTATTTCTGAAATTCGTGAAGATGCAAAACGAATTGTATTCGATGAATTCCATCGTACTTCTAAAGCACGTGCGGTGCGAGATCAGGTTGTGTTAGATATGCGTGAAGGTCGAAAATGGAATGTTCAAATCGCTTTAATTTCACAATCATTAGAGGATTTTGACTCAGTGATGGTTGAGTTTGCTACGTCTATTTTTATTATGGATGCAGGCCCAGAACAATCGATCAAGCGATCAACCGAAATATTCGGATTATCTGAGACAGCAAGAATTGCTTTAAAAACACGAGTACACGGGCCTCGAGCAGGCGGCGCAACTTTCCTCGCTCAGTTTGCAACAAAAGACGGCATGAATACTCAATTATTAACAAGTACATTAGGGCCTGTTGAACTTTGGTCTTTTAGTACAACAGCAGAAGATGCAAGAATTCGGAATAAATTATACGTAAAATTAGGCCCTGCTGAAGCGCGCAGAGTGCTTGCTAATTTATTTCCTTCGGGTTCTGTTAAAGCACTGGTTGAAGCAAGACTAGCAGTGTTAAAAGAACAACAAGGCATGATCGAAGAAGCGAATAATTTAAGTATTTCAGATCAATTGCTGCAAGAAATTTTAGATGCTTATTCTAAAAATCCGGATGTGAAAAGCTTGCCTAAATAATCCTAGATTCTAACTGCCGAATCTAATACGAGAGATCGTATGCTTTGCGGTTTTTGTTATTCTACGCGGGAACGACAAAAACAGTTATGTCGCACCCGGTGATCCACCACCTCGATGCCCTCTGTTGCCTGGACGATCATTGGGATCGCTAGGATCATATTGGGACTGGGCACTTCCCCGTTGTTGTTCTTGAAACATATTCCGTGGTTGCGGTGGGACTCTACGTCTATACTCGAGCAACTGGTTATTAAAGCGGTTTATTAAATCTCCTCTTGCTTGATTATCGTCATGGCTTGGATTGTTATAGTTTGCAATGATTCGAGACGCGAGTTCGCTATAAGACATGTTAGCGCCACCTCGTGATGATAGCCGGCTTCTCAAAAAACCAACGTATTGATCAAAGCCATCGTTCCTTCTCGATCTCGATCGAACAATATCATTCCACTCATGATCATATAGATCATCCGGGTTAGATTGTGTGGCGTCCTGTCTTCCTAGCGAAGGTAGTTGGCCGGGTGGTGGTTCATCCATGTCTTCCATGTTTTCTTGTTCAGGCACACCCTTAAATTCTTCTGCATTCTGCTGAATCTGCAGATTCTGCAGATTCCGTAGTTCTGCTGGGACAGCATTAGCATTATTGTGAAGCCGTCCCCCTGGCGATAATAATTCGTGAGTATCTCTCAGTTGAATAAAGTATTCTCTTAGCCGAATAATATCTGCTGCGTCATCATTCTCTGCTATTTCCCCACAAATATATCTCGCGAGACCAGCATCAGATTGTACATCGGGAATTTCTTCGCATCTTTGTCTTACTATTTCAATAAAACGGGCAAAGTCATCATCTGCAGTATTCACAGAATCCCACTGCCCAGGTGTTAGTAAGACAGCTGGATGAGAAATACGTGGAGATACCAGTCCATTAGGCATCGCAAACTGTATCCCAATTTCTACAGGGACTTCATTATCTGGAACACCACCCTCTAGTGGCTCTTGCTCTGGTTCGGGGTTGGGTGGTAAGTCATCTGGTAAGTCGTTCATAATCGTACCTCACTATAGTGCTCAGCATTTATACATTAATAGTAGCAGAAATATGCATCTTTACTACTATCAAAGCAAAAATAAATATCGCAAAAATAAATGAAAGTACTTATTAATCAATCTGTTGCAGGTTTCGCTGTCGTTGCTGCGTCAATCGTAAATCGTAAATCCCCTCCACTCCACGAGTTTGTGGAGGGGAGGGCTAGGGAGGGGAGGATAAAAATATTTCACTATTTCATCATATGGAAAATTTATCCTCTTAATGTCTCCTCCCCAACCCTCTCCTCCACAAAAAGCGTGGAAGAGAGGGGGTAATAAAACACGGATTACAACCGATCAGGCAAAACAAAATTTTCCAATAAGAATGGATTCATATTTTCTTGGGTAAAGAGTAGGTAGTTTGCTTTATGATTTTCAATGTCAAAACTTAAGAGTAATTCTTTGGAGCGAATTGTTTTTACGCTGGCTAGATTGACCAGCTTGAACCATCCCCAGTCTCCTTTGTAAATAGTTCGCATCATTTTGTTATCTGCGGTCAATAAGGTTAGGACAGTTTCGGAGACATTTTTTTGAGAAGGCCATACTAACGTTTGCGGTGTTCGAGCTAATGATCTGTCATAACGAAGAGATTCTCCATTAATTTCAAGATGAACACTTTTCGTGTTTTTTTCAAGAGATAGAGGCTGCATCGTAAACTTCAGTGCTAATTCATTAGTATTGTTAGGAAAAAATATATGTTGTAAATTTTCGATATTTTCTAATTTAGCTAATGTAGGTGCAGAAAAAGAAATTTTTTCGTTATCTATTCTTTTCCATTCCCAAGATTTAGCAGTTGTGTTGATGAAGGGCTTTAAAAATGTATTAAAGAACTTACTGTATTCTCCCTGCATGCCCAAAAATTTAGAAAAATCGTCAAGTTTAAGACTTTGTGTTGCGTCAGGTGAAACAGGAAAATGATTTTGAAATTTCGTGTTATAAAAAGGAATGATGTTATGTTGCCATTGTTGATTGATGTAATCACTTGTGTTCATTAATGTGTAATGCCAACTTTTAGAAGCTAAATTATTAAGCCATGTTTTTATAGGCTCAGGACTTTCATTGACCTGATTATAGATCTGAGTGATCGCATCTGCTTTGCCAGTATTGATTCGAGTAATGGCTACATCAAAGGATGCTTTTTTAATATCATTCGCAGTCAGAATTTTTTGCAAAATTGTGTGTAACTCAGATAATGAAACAAATAGGCTTGATATTGAGTTATTTTTTTCATGAGTGTTTGTGATGAGAAATGTATTTATTTTTAATAATTTTGGACTGGCTGCCATTATCGGAGCGAAATAAGTATTTTGTTTAATGGTATTTAACCATTGAGATATAGCTGAATTAGCATCTAATAAATTGCTGATAAACGTATCTGTTTGAGCCAAATCGGTCGGTGTAGAAAATTTTGTGCTATCAAGTAAACTTTCCCAAGCAGAAGCGTAATTGGCTATGTATAAATTACGTAATTGCTCCGCCAGTAGAGTGCTGTTTTGTTCGTTAAACGATGCTGAATAACTGCCTAATACCCAGTTTCCTTGAGAAGCTTCTGCTGCTGCTGATTCAATATCTTGTGTGATAATCGTTTGGAAATTATCTGCCGTATACATGCTGGGTATTTGATTGAGTATCACTCGATTGATGTCAGTCGGAATTTGTATGGATGAAGGCAGAGAGTAATTTCCAATATTTTTTAAGATAATAAAGCTTAGCTCCGTAGGCGGCAAACTTGTCAGTGTTTTACGAGCATTATTAATGAGTTCAGGATCAAGCTCTAAGGGTTGCCAGGCAAGATTGAACGCAGAACGAATATGATCAGTGATTTCTTTGGTGTTTTTTGGGGTAAATAAATTAGGTGCTACCAGTTTTAAAGCATTGGTAATAGAGTCTGTATCTAAGTGTTCTTTATCACCTAACATTAAATAAGCTTTTAATGCCGTATAAATATTTTCTGCGCTTTTTATACTGGTTGTTTTTAAATATTTTTCTAGATCATTTTTGATTTCTGAAAGAACGATGGTTTGCAGGGCTTGCTGATATGTTGCGCTCGCGCTTTGCTGTGCTTTGTCAGAATGAAGCAGCAACGAATGAGAAGAATTTGTAGAAGCGAGTTGAAGGGCATTTAACAATGGTAATGCCTTATCTAAGTGTACACCTTGCTGACTAGCTTGTTGGATTCCCGTTCGGTATTGAGCTAGGCCATCTTGAATAGCGTAAGTTTGTTTGATGCTGTGATTAATATCTTTTCCAAAAAATACGACAGCTAGCGTAATCACTCCGAAAGATAAAGCATATGTTAGTGGACGATGTTGAAAGCTCTTTGTAGATACATGAGTTGACTCATAATGAGAGATAGGTAAGCCTTGCAATAGGAATTGCTTGACAAAATAAGCTCTACTCGGCATCACGGGATTACGTAACAGCTGAAGCGATTGCTGTGAGGACGTAGACTGAATGACATTGGCATCAGTATCTTCAGTAACTTGTATTGCGCTATGGAGATAGACACCTTGAAGATTAAAGTGATCGTTTGAAGTCGTGATTAACTTTAATAGATTGATTATGTTTTCTTTGAGGCGCTCTATCTGTAACGGAAAGTCTTTAATCTGCGGTCTTGCAAGCGTACTTCTTTCTTGGTGAAGACGCCAAATTAATTGTTTATTCAGCCTCTTTATCAGTGCATTAAACCGATGAGTGAACACATCTATAATGGTTTCATTTTCTTTCGGTGAGGTCAGTGTTATGCCCCATGCTTGTGATAATTCATCGCTGCCACTATCACCAAAAAAATCAATAAATCCAGGAAGGTGGTCGCATTTTGTGATAGAAAAATAAAACGGTAAATGTGTTCCAAATTTTTCGCATACTTCTTTGATACGTTCTTTTAATTCGGAAAAATGACTTGAATTTTGATTCATCAGCTCCGGCAAGGATAATGTAATGATTATCCCATTCAACGCTTGATGGCCCCTCAATTTTTGTGTCAGCGTTAAAAAATGTTTCCAGAGTAAGTGATTCCACGAGATTAAATTTTTTTTGGGGGAATTTGCAATTTGTTTTGATTTGGGATTGAGGTAGCACCCAGGTACATCAACGACAACCAAGTCGCGAGTGACCCACCAATCGCAGATGTCAGAAGGCGGTATTGCTTGAAGGTTATTATTTTTAAATTGTTTTGCAAGGATGAAATTAATTCCAGCATTTGCCATCAAGGTTGTTTTGCCTGAATTAGGCATGCCTAGTAATAAATACCAAGGCAGATTGTTTAAACTGGATTCTTTACCATGTTTGCTGATTAATGTTTTTTTTAAGAAGGCAATAGCGCCTTCAAAGCGGCCTTCTAATGCTTGCAATTTTTTATTGAACTCAGGGTGGTTAGTATTTATTTTTGGTGTATCAGTTTGGGCGTTTTGAAAAAAAATATTTTTTAAAAACCAAGAAACAAAAACCAATAAGATACAATAAAAACGTTTTCCAGGTTCGGCAAGCGGCGAATAATTCGCAATGGTTAGTAATGGTCCCCCATACCAAATGAAGAAAGAAAAAATAGAAAGAAAGAGGAGGGGGAGCAAGTGTTTAGTCGAAAAGTCATTACCCAACTGTTTGATCATGTGTTTCATAAGAGGTTGATTTTCCCATTTGCGTTAAGTCTTGATAAGCTTGGTTGGAAGTTACATCTAACATATACCGAATGCCGGCAAAGACAGTTAAGCTAAGAGTTGCTGCCAGTAAGACGATCAACCAAGCAGGCATATGTTTATGAGTAACGGGTTTGCTGCTAGGTACATGTGGTTTAATTGGAAAAGGTGAGAGTGTTTTGCTGAAATCACCGCGATGTGCTCGTATTCGTTTGTAAAGCGCATTGGTAATCAGCTCAAGTTGATTTTGATTATATTCGGTTGAGCGATATTGACCCTTAAATCCCAAGCTTAAACAAATATACATAAATTCCATGACATCAATATAGGCGTTAGGATCTTTGACTAGTCTTTCAAGAATGACAAAAAAGCGTTCGTGATTAATGGATTCTTGATTGAAAGCCAATAATAAACTATGGCTGTCCCACTGTCCTTGTGCACCCCAAGGGGTATTCGCAATGATGTCATCTAATGTTGCGCAAAGTGCGTAACGACTCACTAAAATATATTCGGAGCTATAACTGTGCGATTTCGCTGCGTCTTGGAAAAGATTGATTTCTTCGATCAGTTCTTTGCGTAATTTGGTTAAATGACGATAGGATTTCAGCTGTTTTAACTTTCCCATAATTGAAAAAAGATAAGCGGCTGCATCGGCCAATGGATTTAAGCCAGACTTTGCTGTATGGGTTATAAATTTTCCCGATAGTAACAACTGTGTGGAGGGATCAGATGATAGTTTAGCAGGAGCAAGAGATTGCTCATCTTGAATGGATTCTTCTGAATGATAATTGACTATTCCATTTTTATCATCTGAGAGCTGTTCGTTACTGACAGTAATCATTGATTAAGACTTCTTCCCAAAGTACTTGGATAGCATTATACATAAATGCCAGGGGAAGGTCAGTAGAGATTGTTATTTTTTTCGGCTTAAAAACAAAAAACTCAGACGAAAAAAAACCCGAATAAATAAATATTTATTCGGTGTTTTCTATTAATTACAGGGTTTATTTAGAAATTAATCTAACATACCATATATTTTTAGCTTCTTACGCAAAGTTCCGCGGCTAATACCTAACAGAATAGCAGCGCGTGATTGATTTTCTTTCGTATAATCCATCACAGCTTGCATCAGCGGCATTTCTACCTCAGCCAAAACCATTTCATACAAGTTGGTAGGTACTTGACCTTTCAACTGTAAAAAATAATTCTCAAGCGCTTGACGAACGCTGTCGTGCAGCGGTTGATTTTTGTGAGTAACCGTAAACGCAGTGTTTGCATTGTCTACTGTTTCAGTTGTTGCTTCAGTTGTATTATTCATAGCCTTCTCTTCTCTTTAAAAAAATTACTTAATCAATAAGATTGTTTTTTTATTATACCAAGAACCGATTATACCAGCTGTTCTTTGTTCGATCAACTAAAAATGATCAAAACCGTATCAAAAATAGTTATATGGTAAAAATAACTCATTTTTTGAAGATACGCCAGTTAAATTTTCATAAAATGAGTGTTATATGGTCAAAATCGAGTGCAGAAATTCAAAATAATGGATAAATATGTATTAAAATCGACCCCAAACTCAATTTGATGTATATGAATAGGGTGAAAAGCGCTATTTTTTAATAAAAAAAGCTTTTTTCTGTCAGATTGAACTAAATAGACGTTATAGTTATCAAGGGGCGTTGTTGCGCAAATAACTACGCATACGTCCAACTAACTTTTTGAAAAATAAAGAAAAAACATTTAAGATTTAATAAAAAAATTATATTTTTCATCTAGTTATTATTTTCTATAGTCACTATTTGCTTATATTTTTGTATCTACTTTTATTTATATCTTTTTTCTGCTTCTATTTTTTCAAATGCGTTTTTTGCTGCGATTACACGACTCAGCGGCAAGAAAAAATCCAAATTGTTGTTATAATTAGGGTGTAGCAACTTAATGTGAAGGGTGTATGCATGCGCGGTACCCCACCAGGTAATAGACCAGATGATAGTAAGAAGGAAAGTGGGGCTTCTACCAGCCCCATCCGAAGCGGAAGCTTGCCTCCACTAAGTTTTACGTTGCCTAACAGTAATAATGAAAGCGCTAAGGTCAACGCTCCCACTCCCGCCAGCCCTACAGCTACTAACAGAAGAAGCTTGCCTCCGCTACCTGTTACGTTGTCTAACCAGCACTCACTTAATAATAAAGTGGCTCCTTTGGGTAGTAGTATGCCCCTCTCTCCATTGAGTGGAAGTATGACTTATCAACAACATATTAGCAGATCATTATCTACCCCTCTCTCTTCGCTTCCTGGGCGTGAACCTTCTGACAGGTCACGATTCTCACGATCATCCAGTGTACCTAGCAGCCATTCTGTGATTTTACAAAAAACTGGAAGTCAGATGAGAGCTGAAGCAGTCAAAGAAGGGTTGCCACCTGTTCAAGCGATAGTCTCTGCAATTAGTTCTATGATTTATGGTAACACCTTAACTTACAGATCAGGCGGTGAGATACCTGAAGATTTATATTTTGGATTAGAAGCAGGCAAGATTGAGCCTAAGAATTTTTCAGCTAAAGCTAAATCTGCTAAGGAGGGTGAAGGAGCTGGTAACGCGACGCTTGATCCAAGAAATGGTCGTCGTGACTTCAATCCTGTAACCAAACAGTGGGAGTTTAAAAATAAAGGCGATGCTCCAACTGGCGGCGACATTACTCAGAAAGAAAAGACTCTAAGAGGAATCTTTAACGATATAGGTATTAAGTATGCATTGCTGGAAGGCGCTGAATTAAACGGTAAGACTAATCCTGATGAAAATGGGATGCTACGCTACAAGCAAATTAACCATCCAGATCCTTATGTGGGCAACATTGTTTACGGTGTTATGACTAAAGGTGCGGATTCGCTTACTAAAGTGCAGATAAAGTCTCTTAAATTGACATCTAGCCCTCTGAAAAATGTAGCAAAGACACCTGATGCCTCATCGCCATTTGCTAACTTAAATTTAGATACTCTCTGTAAAGTCTATGTCAAGCATCCTGATGATACTAAAGAGTTAAATGACTCACCTCTTTATATACAAGATAATATTGTGCGCGATGCTGACTTGGATAATATAACAGATCCCCTCCAAAAAAATTTGGAGAAGCAGTTTGGAAAAGGTAATTTTGACGAATATTTACAGTTCATCGATACGTATGCAGAACATTTTAATGATCCAGTAGCTCAGGCAGAAGAGGATATAAGAGCCGATGATGTTACGAATTCAATGTTGGTTATGATGCTCGAGTTAAATCAGAAAAAGTGGGATAATTATGAGCTTTTAAAGAATAAGGCTGAAAAAGAGTTAAGTCCCGAGGCCTTTGAAAATTGGGAAATCTCAAATGTGCTTTTGAGACCTATACTTCCAAAGATAGAAGATTCAGGCGGCATTACGTTAATGGCTGAATTAACTAATGTGAAGGGAATGGGTACGGCGATGCAGCTTTTTCAAAAAACAGAGCTCAACTTTCTCCAGCAGAGATTTATGTCTGCTTACATTAATGACAAAGTTTTAGTGGCCGACTTCGATAATCCAACTGCCAGAAACAAAGCTATTCTAGCTATTATAAAAGAGCCTATTGATTTTAACAAAAAGTATGGAATGATCCAGCATTTTGCAGAGAACGGTAATGATAAACCAAAATTCGTGTCTCCACGCGGTCAGATTGTTAGGGTACGAGAAGATAATGTGGGTGTTATGGGTGATAAGGAACAGTCTGAATTAGCTCTGAAAAATAAGGAGTATATTAGGATTAACCCACTATGGATTGCACAAGACCCACCTACGCATGCTAACAGCAATGCTGAAGTATGGGTAAAACATTTTTTAGCGCAGTCTACTACTTATTATGCGCAAGTTAAAACTAATGTTCATTATGCGGAAGCTGTTAAGATAGGAGTTCTAGTAGATAAGTATCTAGAAAAGAATCCTGGACTTGTTGAAGAATTACAGAAAAGTTCTAAAGCTCACCCCTCGAGCGAGAATCTTCAAGCAACTCAAGCTTACATCACTACATTTCTAAAATCGTATCCTGATATTGCAGAGAAACTTGCTGCAACATCAGGCTCATTAGAATCGGAAGCGAAGTCAGACAAAGTGAGGCCTAATAATTATGTTAAATGAGGATAATAATATGTTTACGCACCCACCTATAGTTGACGTAAGTTTATTAGATGCTATTTCTAAGCTAAAAATCTTTTTTACATCAGAAGAAGAGACAGCTTGGAAAATGATGAGAGCGCTTACTACGAGAGCTATACAAAATTTTAAAGAAGGTAGCGCTGAATCCAAAGCTGATGTTTTTGTGCTTGACTCAGGAGATTTGCGTGACCGTAATTGTGATGTTAATTTTACGATAGTATCGGTAGCTGTCATTCTAGCGAAAAGTCCAGATGCTCATCCTGTTATATTGGCAAATGCAGTGAAAGCGATTCCTAATGCGCTAAAAGAATTAAGCGATGACTTAACTGTGTTTTTAAAAAATGACACAAGTGTAGAGCGAAAGGAAAAGTATAACCAAGCTATTAATTATTTAAAAAAAGTAGAGGCATGTTGTTCCAGTTTAAAAATTGAAAAAGACCAATCTTCTTCCCCAACTGTATAAATTGATGTTTGTTATGTATGCTTATATTTGCAAGATATTAAATGGCAATCAACGACGAACACCTACCAATCTAACCCACTCATTTTTATGCGTTGCTTTTTCCATTACAAACCATTGGGAATACATTTCAGAAACATCATCTGCTTGTTTTGCTAGAATGCCCGATAATAAAATTTTCCCCTGTGGCTTGACGAAGCTTGCAAAAAGCGACGCTAAGTCAATTAGAGGTTGCGCTAATATATTAGCAATCACTAAATCCACAGAAAATTGAAGATGAGTAGCAGGCAGAAACGTTTTGAGTTGCGCTTCACTGATATGATTGAGCTCGGCATTGGAACGTGTTACGTCTAGAGCGCGTTGATCATGATCAATCGCGATAACATTTTCGGATCCGAGTTTGAGTGCAGCTAATCCTAAAATTCCTGAGCCGCAACCATAATCAATAATGCTCTCATGGCCTTTGATATTTTCATCTAACCATTCAAGACAAAGTGCGGTTGTTTCATGTGTGCCTGTGCCGAAGGCAAGCCCAGGGTCTAAAATAATATTGATTGCATCAGCCTCAACAGGTTTTTTCCAGCTGGGACAAATCCATAATCGGTTACCAAATTTGAGTGGCTCTAAATCGTTTAAGCAACGTCTTTCCCAATCTTCATCTTGTAAATGTTCAATTTGGTAATGTGAGACGAAACCTTGTTTCATTTGTTGTTGTAAATAGATTGTTACTGATGTTAAATCGGTTTGATCGTCAAATAACGCAACGAGAAAAGTATCTTTCCACGATGGAGTAAAATCCAAAGGCGGTTCGTAAATCGGCTGGTTGCCCGCGTCGCGTAAGGTGATCGCTTGTGCACCGAATGCGACGAGAGTATCTTCAAGCTGAGTAGCATGATTTGTTGTGATTTGAATTTCATGCCAACCCATTACATATTCAACCATTGTTCTAAATAGTGAATGTTGGTTCCGCCGCGCTGGAAAGTCGCTCCGCGTAAAATATCTTGATGCAGAGTTAAATTTGTTTTGATTCCATCGACAACTGTTTCATCTAACGCATTGCGCATACGAGCTAATGCAAATTCTCGCGTTTCGCCATATGCAATAATTTTTGCGATCAGAGAATCGTAATAAGGTGGAACTTTGTAACTGCTATAAATGTGAGAATCCAAACGAATACCAGGCCCTGCCGGGGCGTGGAAATGTGTAATGGTTCCAGGGCAAGGCATGAATGTGCGTGGATCTTCTGCATTGATTCTGCATTCGATCGCATGGCCTCTGATTTGAATATCTTCTTGTTTAAAAGAAAGTGGGTTGCCGGCCGCTATGCTCAATTGTTCTTTGACGATATCAATGCCAGTAATCATTTCCGTGACGGGATGTTCCACTTGAATTCTAGTATTCATTTCAATGAAATAAAATTCATTGTTTTCATATAAAAATTCGAAAGTGCCTGCGCCGCGGTAGCTCATATCTCTGCATGCTTTGGCGCAGCGCTCGCCAATAGCTTGGCGTTGTTCGGGAGTAATTCCCGGCGCAGGCGCTTCCTCAATAATTTTTTGATGACGACGTTGAATGGAACAATCACGTTCGCCTAAGTGAATGGCATTACCTTGGCCATCACCTATGACTTGCACTTCAATATGTCTGGGTGTTTGTAAATATTTTTCCATATAAACTTTGTCATTATTAAACGCGGCGCGCGCCTCTGTTTTTGTCATCGCAATTGCATTTAATAAATGGGATTCAGTATGTACGACGCGCATTCCTCTGCCGCCACCGCCGCCGGCTGCTTTAATGATAATGGGATAACCAATTTCTTTTGCCATGCGTATGGTCGCTGCATCATCGTCATTAATCGGTTCGCTTGAGCCGGGAACGCAAGGGATACCTAACCTTTTCATCGCGTTGATTGCGGCAACTTTGTCGCCCATTTCGCGAATTGTGTCGGGTCGCGGGCCTATAAAAATAAATCCGCTTTTTTCAACTTGCTCAGCAAAGTCTGCATTTTCCGCTAAAAAACCATATCCAGGATGAATAGCAATAGCGTCTGTAATTTCAGCGGCGCTTACAATCGCAGGAATACTTAAGTAGCTTTCGTTGGGCGGCGGCGGCCCTATACAAACAGATTCATCCGCGAGCCGTACATGCATTAAATCCCGGTCAGCGCTTGAGTGTACAGCAACCGTTTTAATTCCTAATTCTTTGCAAGCACGTAAAATGCGAAGCGCAATTTCTCCGCGATTAGCAATCACAATTTTATTTAACATTTTTTTTCATCCGGAGAATTATTCGATAGCAAACAATGGCTGACTAAATTCAACAGGAACACCTGTGTCTACGAGAATGGCGCTCACTTTGCCTGTTTTGTCTGCTTCAATTTGGTTGAACATTTTCATCGCTTCAATGAGGCAGAGTGTGTCGCCTGCTTTGACCTCTTGGCCTAGCTCAACAAATTTTTTCGCTCCGGGAGAAGGGGAGAGATAGACAGTGCCAACCATGGGTGCTTTTACTAAGTGTTTGTGTTCAGCTGCTGGAGTCGTTGGGGCTGGAGCGGGTGTTGATGCTGGCTCGGCTTGAACAGTTTGAGGGGCTGGCGCTGATGCAGTGAAATGTTGAATGGGAGCGGGTGAATAAGCGGGCGTGTTTTTAGCGTCACGGCTAATACGTACAGATTCTTCGCCTTCATGAATTTCAATTTCAGCGATCCCAGTCTCTTGTATCAATTCAATTAATTTTCGGATTTTTCGCAGGTCCATGTTGCATTAGCTCCTGTCGTGTCAGGGTTAGTATTAGATAAGTGAGAGTGTGCATAACGTAAAGCAAGTAAGTAACTTTGATGTCCGAGACCGGTCATCGTTCCCACCGCAATATCGGATAGGTAAGAATGATGACGAAATGTCTCACGACGATAGATATTCGACAAGTGAACTTCGACAAAAGGGATTGCGACTGCCAATAATGCGTCACGCAAGCTAATGCTAGTGTGAGTTAAGCTAGCTGGGTTGATAATGATAAAATCTATCTTTTGGCTAGCGGCGTGAATATGGTCAATCAGCACACCTTCATGATTGCTTTGTTGAATAAGTAACGTATGACCCAATTGATTTGCTAAGTCATTTAATGCTGAGTTTATCGTTTGTAATGAGTGATGGCCGTAATGGTTAACTTCTCGTGAACCTAAGAGATTTAAGTTTGGACCATGTAATACCAAAATAGTTGCCATATAAACGATTTTAAATCCTTAAAGATTGAGGCAAGCATTTTGCATGAAGTAATCAATTTTGTCTAGATCCCAGCAAGATATTAGCATGATACCGGTAGTTGCATACAAACTAATGACGCTAGTTTTTTTAAAGAGCTTGTTAATTCAGGCGATTTGTTTTTATAATGCTGGTCATTTTTTACGGAGAAAGATATATGCAGATCACAAAAAAATCACTTCTTATATTGATTCAGAGTTCTCTTTTGCTGCCTATTTCGCTTTATGCTAATTGTCCTTCATTGGATAAGGTCACCTTTGGTTGCTCTGAGATTTTTGGAAAGAAACATTGCGCGTGGGGGGCTCCTTGGTGGGAGGGTTATCAAGGCAATGCTGAAGCTGGCGATCATCCTGTTGAATTTAAAGAAGTTTTTTGGGGGGCGTCGTCGGATCCGCTGATGGGGTCGACTAATTGTTTTTATAAGGATAAAAACAACGACTGGGTTGAATTGAGCCAAAATAATTGGGGCGGTGTGCCAAAACCCGTTAATTCACCCTGGAAAGATGGACTATGGCCTACTGGGGGTGCTGCGCAGGCTGGAAGAGTTTGTGATCAAAGTCTCACTGCTTGTCAATTTCCTTACGGCGATTGAGTAGAACGTTGACACCAGAGATGGCGTGTTATTTCAAAGGCAGCTGGCAATAAAGATAGTCCGATAATAGCCAATACCATAGTTGAGAAATGCTCTTTGACTAATGGTATGTTATTAAATAAATATCCGGCATAAAGCAAGCTGCCTATCCATAATAGCGCGCCAAGGGTGTTAAACAAAAAGAATCGTTTGTGGCTCATATAAGCCATTCCTGCTATAAATGGCGCAAATGTCCGAATGATAGGAATGAATCGGGCTAAAATGATGGTTTTCCCGCCAAATTTTTCATAAAAAGCATGCGCTCTTTCCAAATATTTTTTATTTAAAAGAGCGGAAGA
>JABDBD010000043.1 GCA_013288815.1 Gammaproteobacteria bacterium
GAGTTATCTTAAATTTGCTTTTCACTTGTTGCCTCCATTCGTTACTTCCTGACATCCAACAGCTTTAGCATTATAGCCTTATCTAGTAATCAATCAAATTTAATTCTTGTTTGATTGTTGGGATGTTCATGCTCAAGTTAATAAATCAATAAACTAATTTATACATGACACGATTACTAATTCGTGTAGAATCTTTAGGATTGGCGAGTCGATATTTTAATTAGGGATGATGAGGTTGCACAATGAAATGGTTACCCGTTAATACCGATGGAAAACTCCTTAATAGCTTAACTATTTATTTAATTAGCACCCTAACTTGTCAGGTGGCTTATGCGAATCCTGAGCTCGACAAAGTAGTTAATGGAAATGTGGTTGTCAATCAATCGGGTTCGACTACGGAAGTCAATCAAGCTAGCCAACAAGCAATTATTGATTGGAAAAGTTTTAATATTGGCGAAAATGAAACAACTCATTTTAATCAGCCTGCAGGTGGCGTTGCGCTCAATCGAATTGATGCTAATCAAGGCGCCTCACAAATTTATGGTCATCTCACATCCACTGGAAAAGTTATTTTAGTGAATGGTGCAGGCATTCATTTTGGTGCTACAGCAAAAGTGGATGTTGGAAACTTAGTTGCATCAACTTCTGGAATATCAGCATCAAATTTTCTTGCTGGAAAATATATTTTTGATGAGCCCTCAAGTTATCAGGGTTCCATTGTTAATGAAGGATCCATTAAAACAGCTGATCATGGATTAGTGGCACTGTTGGGAACGAGCATAGTCAATCATGGTGTTATTCAAGCAGAATTAGGCGCAATTGCGTTAGGCTCTGGAAATAAGTTCACAGTCGATTTTAATGGTGACCAGCTTATTAATTTTAGTGTAGATGAAGCTTCTACTCAGCCTGGTGTTGATTCTACGGGCGCACAGTTAGAAAACGGAATCAACAATACCGGAGCTCTTTTAGCTGATGGCGGCAAAATATTAGTAAGTGCTAAAACTGCAGAAGGTGTATTAGATAACGTTATTAACATGTCAGGCGTGGCACAAGCAGAGACTATCGATAACCATGCTGGTGAAATTATTTTATCGGGCGGTTATTCGGGCACAGTCAATGTAACAGGCCAGTTAAATGCATCTAGCACGAAAATGCCATACACAGCAGGCGATATTAAAATTTTGGGTAATGTTGTTCATCTCGGCTCAACTGCAAAAATTGATGCGAGTGGAGAGTTAGGCGGAGGTAGCATTCTTGTCGGTGGAAATATGCAAGGTAAAGGTCCTGAGCAAAATGCCTTAACGACAACGGTTGATGCTGGCGCAATCTTAAATGCTAACGGATTATCGTCAGGGAATGGTGGGAAGGTTATTGTTTGGTCCAATGGAGCTACTCAAGTCCATGGAGATATTTTCGCAAAAGGCGGAGAGCTGAGCGGCAATGGTGGATTTATTGAAACATCCGGTCATCACTTAGATATTTCAGGTAGTCATGAAGTTACATTAGCAAATAAAGGGTTAACAGGAACATGGTTATTGGATCCTACTGATGTAACGATAACAGCTGGAGCGGATTCAAACGTGACGAATAGCGGTGGAGTGTATCAGCCTACTGATGGTGCGTTAGATAGCTCTAACATTGATGCGTCTAATTTAATGGCCGCATTAGACTTGAGTAATATCACTGTGACGACAACTCCGGTTTCTGGCACGGGTGGTGGAGGAACGGGTGATATTGCTGTGGATTCACCCTTAACATGGACTTCAGAAAATACTTTAACGCTGAATGCTCAGCGGAATATTTATCTTAATGCTGATATTACTGCAATAAATGGTGGCTTAACCCTAAGCGCGGTCAATGGTGCTCAAAGTTTAGCGACTGGCACTATCGGTTCAGGCCCTATTGGTGGGCTCGTTGGATCGGTGACTGCAAATATTAACGTTATGAATTTTACTCTTTCGCAAGGTCAGTGGTTTCAAAGTGCGACAACACTCCCAACATTTAATGTCAGTAATTTTAATATTCCGGTTAATTCAGTTGCGTTTAATGGCTATTTTAACGGTCAATTTACTCGTATCAATACAACGGGTGGTATTAATGGAATTCAAGATGTGTTTGGTTTGCAAGGTGTTGCGACAGGGCCTTTAAGTACAAATTACAAATTATTAAACAATATAGATGCGAGTTCGACTTCTTCCTGGTTTGATGGTGCGGGATTTGTTTCAATTGGATTTGCTTCTACCAATACACCTTTGCCTTACTCAGGCGTATTTGATGGGCAAAATTTTAGTGTGAGTAATCTTTCTCAAGGTGATGCGGGTGGTGTATTCGGTGGGTTATTTGGTTCTTCTTCTGGAACAATTCAAAACATCAATGTTTCTGCAAACATAGATGTAGCTCAGGATACAACTAACACTACTTATACTGCGGTAGGCATATTGGTAGGTGAGAACTCAGGAACTGTCTCTAATGCCACCTCATCAGGCACCATTACTGCTAGCTTAAATAACAATACATCTTATATCGGAGGGTTGGTTGGCCGAAATACGGGTATTTTAACCAATGGTCATAGTAGTGCGAATGTTTCCCTGAAGGTGTCTGGTAATCCAGTTATTAATGTAGGTAGTGTCTATGGCCTGAATGTTGGAGGTGTAGTGACGAATGCGGGTGCGACGACTTCAGGAGGTGTTGGGACTAATATGCTGACTGTGCAATCGACAAGTCCTTCAGTGACTTGGACTATTTATGGCGTGAATAGTGGTGGTATTTCACAGTCGAATGCCAACAACCCCATTACTTTTGCTGATTTCCAAAGTTTAACCGGTGGATCAAGTAATAATACATTTCATATTACTACGGGTAGTATATCGGGTGTGATAAATGGAGGTAGTGGAGGAAATAATACGCTAGCATTTGATACGCCTGTCACAATAAATATAGGGAATGGCACAACAACAATTAATGGTGTGTCTTTTTCATTTACTGGTATTCAAAATTTTAATGGTGTTTTTGCCCCGATTTTCTTATCGTCTCAGCAGTCTGCCATTATTGCTGGAAGCGTAGGAAATTTTGGTACGACATCAGATACCGCGGGTGGAATGAGTTCAACAGAAGCAGCTATGAATAGTGTTACCCAAGCTATGGCCACATTGACACAAAGTGTGACGACTATGGGCAATCAAATGAGCCAGGGTGATACAGATTTTACCAACTCACAATCAGTTAATCCAAATTGCTAGCAGAAGGGGAAGCCCCTTTTTGCTTCATTTCTTCAGGCCGAATCATTTGATGTAATTGTGTTATAATGTTAGCTATGAATTCCTAAAGACCATCCCAGTGTAAGGATAACTTCTATGGGCAAACGTCTTCCTATCTTAATTGGCTTTGTTTTCGTCGTGTTTTCAATTTGGCTGCAAGTTACATCAGTGGATTTTGTTCGTAACTTAATTTTGCGCTTAAACAATATGTCTTATGATATGCAAATGCGTACTAAAGTGTTCACGCATCATGAAACACCAACAAGCCCCATCGCTGTCATCAATATTGATGATAAAAGTTTACAAGAGGAAGGACATTGGCCTTGGCCTCGTAATAAATTAGCTGAGCTAATCAACCGGCTTCATGATGAAGGCGTTGTTGTTATTGCGATGGATATTATGTTCTCTGAAACAGAAACGAATATTACAAATACATTGCTGCAAGAATTGGACAAGCGAAAATTAATAACTCCTGAAGTTAATAAAGTATTGCTTGCTTTACAACCTGAGCTAGATAACGATAAAAAATTTGCAAATAGCTTGAGCGATAAAGATGTGGTATTAGGTGTGACTTTTTTGCCTAAGCCAGAAGAAAGCGGCATGCTGCCTGCTCCTACTTTTACGTTAACCACACCTGCAGAACAACAATTAGGCTTTATTAAAGCGCGCGGTTATGCCAGCCCCATTCCAGTTCTCCAAGAAGCAGCAAAAAATGGTGGGTTTATCAATGTGTTTCCAGACCCAGATGGAATTATTCGTCGTGTACCCATACTGATGAATTACAAAAATAATCTTTATTCTTCACTCGCTTTTCAAGCCGTACAACTTTTTTTATTAGCCAGTCCTAAGTTAGATAAAAGTCAATATCAAGATTCTCTTCAGGTTGAGGGTGTGCAATTAGGAGATCATTACATTCCTACAGACTCTCTTGGCCAAGCTTTAATACCTTTTCGCGGAGGAAGCTATACATTTCCTTTTTATTCAGCAGCCGATGTTTTACATAAAAGAATTCCTAACAATTCACTAGTTGGAAAAATTGTATTTTTAGGTACAGCTGCCGCAGGCTTAGGTGATATTCAAGCGACTCCAATACAAGGTGCATTTCCAGGAGTTGAAATTCAAGCGACAATGGCCGATGGAATATTAACGAATAATTTTTCATATAAACCTGCTTGGACAGGTGGTGCTGAAGTATCGCTTACTGCTCTGTTGGGTGTGTTTTTTGCCTTTCTATTTCCTTTTTTAGGGCCCAGAGCATTAAGTTTATTTATTATTTTGGTGCCAGTTACATTAGTTATGCTAAACAATTGGTTGTGGATCAAGACTGGGCTCATTATTTTTATTTTAGTGCCTATACTATTAGTTATTATTTTAGCTATTTTAAACATGGTATATGGGTATTTATTCGAAACGCTGAGGCGGAAGCGTTTGAAAGGCATGTTTGGACAATATGTACCTGAAAAACATATTGATGCCATGCTTAAACAGTCTGCTAGCGGGTTTGCATTGCATGGTGAAAATCGCGAAATGACCGTACTATTTGCTGATATTCGTAATTTTACAACTATCTCAGAACCTATGTCGGCGGCTGAGTTAAAAAATATGTTAAGCGACTTCCTGACTCCTATGACAGAAATTATTTTTAAGCACCAAGGAACTATCGATAAGTATATAGGCGATCTGATTATGGCTTTTTGGGGCGCGCCCATGCACGATAAAGATCATGCCGAGCATGCCATTGCAGCTGCTCTAGAAATGCAAGTTGGGGTTGATAGATTAAAAGTTATTTTTGCAGAAAGGAAACTGCCTGAAATAAATATTGGTATAGGTCTCAATACGGGCGTGATGAGTGTGGGCGACATGGGATCCATATACCGTAAAAATTATACTGTGTTGGGTGATGCAGTTAATTTGGGTTCGCGAGTTGAAAGTTTAACAAAATATTATGGCGTTAAAATTATGGTGGCTGAGAACACCCAAAACAATCAACCTAAATTTTTATTCAGAATGTTAGACAAAGTTAGGGTGAAAGGGAAGAAAACTGGCATTGCTATCTATGAGCCAATAGGTCATAAAAACGAATTGAGCAAGGAGATATTCGCAGAGGTGGAGGAAAGTGATAAAGCGCTCAATTATTATTTTAATCAACAATGGGATGAGGCAGAGAAAGCTTTTAAAGAGTTGAAGCAAGCACATCCTGACGTTAAATTATATTCGTTGTATTTAAGTAGAATTCAGGAATTCAGAGTCGCTCCACCGCCAGAAAACTGGGGTGGAGTGTATGAGCATGCTACCAAATAAATTATTTAATACAGAAGCTGTCAGTGTTGCCCCCACTCTTGGAGTGGCCAGAGTTGGTACTGCTAGAATTGCCAGAAGACTTAGAGCTGCCACCGCTACTGCCTCCGCCTGTTCCCCCACTGCTTGGAGCGCCTGGTCCTGGGTTTTTTCCGCTGGTATTATTTGTGATTCCGCCTTTAGAAATAGAGGCGATTTCTTTTTGTGAAACGGGTGCAATAGGTGGCTGATTTGCGAATTCAGCGGGCATTTTAGCTAATGCCATTGGCTTAGAAGTAGCGCTTGCTACAGATGCATATCGCATACAGTTTTTCATGTTAACGCTAGCCTTGCATTCCGTTAGTTCAATCGAACCAGTTTTATTTGCAACTTTAATGCTGCCGTGGTCAATCATAAATAAAACCCCTTTTTTGGCAGAAATAATAGTCGAGTATTGCGTGCCTCGAACGCCGATAGTTGCGACAGGCGTGTTGACCTGATAACCATTGGGGTTTTCTTTAGGTATGCTTCCCGTAATACTTCTAAAGCCTCCTTTGACTAAGCTCATGACGGATTTGTTTTCAGCTGGTGCAGCATCCTTTTTATAATTGTAATCATCAATTTTAAATTGAGTGCCAGTATTTAATGAATAAACACTGCTGTCTGTAAAAGCAATTTGGCCTGTGCTGGTTCCATCAGTAGAAATAACATCGTGAGCAAAAATTTTGGAACGTCTATCTAATTTTCTTGCGGCTTGGCTGGGCTGTGCAGCGCTGACATTCCCTTTCGTCCAGATAACTAATCCTATGGGTGTGTCAGAATTGGAGCTGTTTGCCTTAGGTGGTGTTGTGTCTGTAGCTGCAAATAATAGTGGACAAAAGCTAACAATGAAAAAAACTGAAATAAGTGTTGAGAATCGCGACATTAGTATAGAGAGCATGAATAACGACCCTATAAAAGAATGAGATAGGTAAAAAGTATAATCTATTATTATGCTAAAGTAACCTTTCTAAATATTTTAAACCTCACCTTTTAATTGATTAATGCGCGAAACGATCACTTTTAAATGCTTGACTTCGTCAGGAGAAAACTCTTTATAAAATGTTGATCCCAAATTGAGACAAAGGTAGACCCCGTCGTTAATTCCTGAAATGAGTTCGCGCCCACTAATCTCGACGTAATGAATGCGAGAAAATTCTTCGCCAGCCCATTCGGTTAAACGCGACAGTGTATCGAAAGCTAAAATAAAATATTTATCATCAATTTTGGCAAATAAGGGTTTAAAAGGTTCTTCTTCGTTTTCTAAGTCTGATCTAAGTTGTAAGCTGGGATTTTTTTCGACAGGAATAAATAAAGGCGAACGCAATAAGGCTAGGTAAACTTTATTTACATTATTTTGATTGCCATTACTTTCAAAAGCAATCGAGATCAGTTGATCCAGCTCAGTCATATGCGCTACCTTAGTTAAGTGAAATCAGTTTTTCACGTGATAGTTGATGTGTCAAGTTTCAAAAAATAGTTAAAAATTGTATCAAGCCAAAGTCATTGCATGAAGTGTTTTCAAATATACGTTAGACTATTCGCTTGATATAGAAGCTAAGGGTCAAAAATGGGTAATAGTTACTTTTTAAAAATTGGTACAACCATTGGTACATTACTTGGCCTGTTAATTCTAGCTTATTATGTATTTTATTATTTCACGTTACATCCTAGTACGGAAGATGCGTATGTGCAGGCGAATACGATTAATGTAGCTGCGCAAGTGACAGGCCCAGTGTTAACGACTAATGTGGTTGATCATCAGGTTGTTAAGCAGAATCAGCTGTTGTTTATGATAGATCCAGCATCTTTTGAAATTGCTGTTATGAAAGCAAAAGCTGATGTTGCTGCAAAAAAGGCCGCGTTAATTTTTGCCGAACAAAATGCAAAACGATTTTTACATTTAGTGCAAATTGGTCAAGAGACGCAATCTACTGGAGATCAATATCAATCTCAGTGGGATAGTGCTAAAGCTGCATTAAGTGCTTCGCAAGCTCAATTAGCACAAGCGCAATTAGATTTGGCTCATACTCATATATATGCCGCTCGCGCAGGTGTAGTGACCCAATTTGAATTACGACCAGGAAATAACGTTGTCGCGAACACCACATTATTCATGATCGTAGAGCAAGATCAATTTTGGGTAGATGCTAATTTTAAAGAGACGCAAGTAGAACGCATTAAACCAAATCAACCTGCTTCAGTGGTCTTGGACATGTTCCCTGGTCATACGTTTCACGGCATTGTAGATGCAGTCAGCTCAGCAAGCGGGTCTGTGTTTTCATTATTACCACCAGAAAATGCTAGTGGAAATTGGGTTAAGGTCACCCAACGTTTCCCTGTCAAAATTATTATTAAAGATCCGAACCCTATTTATCCCTTGCGTGCAGGTGCTACAGCCACTGTGACAGTTGATACAACCAGGGAAGCAAATGCAATCTAATCCTCTTGGCATCCCGGATAACAAAGATATCCCTCATCGTTGGTTTATTATTGTAGCGGTTATGCTATCTACTATCATGGAGATTTTAGACACTACAATTGTAAATGTCTCATTGCCTCATATGATGGGGTCGTTAAGCGCAGATAGAGATGAGATAAGCTGGGTATTAACATCCTACATTGTAGCTGCAGGTATATTCATGCCGTTAACGGGTTTTTTAGTCAATCGCTTTGGATCTAGGCGTTTATTATTAATTAATATTATTGGGTTTATGTTGGCTTCAGGGTTATGCGGTATTTCGACAACATTGCCCCAAATCGTTTTTTTTAGATTATTGCAGGGCGTGTTTGGTGCTTCATTAGTTCCACTCTCTCAATTTATTTTAAGAGATACTTTTCCTTTAAAAGAACAGCCAAAAATGATGGCGATTTGGGGGGTAGGAGTGATGGCCGCTCCTATTATGGGTCCGACTTTAGGGGGCTACATTACCGATACGCTCAATTGGCGTTGGATATTTTACATAAATGTCCCGATTTGTATTATTAACTTTTTTTTAGTTTTAATCTTTATTCGCGAATCACCTTTTAAAAAGGAAAAAATTGATTGGTTAGGCATGTTCTTAGTGATGTGTAGCATAGGGTCTTTGCAAATAGTCTTAGATAGAGGGCAAGTGGATGATTGGTTTAACTCAGATAAAATTTGTATCCTCAGTGTAGTCTTTGTGGTTAGTGCTGTCGTTTTTTTTATTCATAGCTTCACTCACAAAAAACCGATTATTAATTTACGACTTTTTAAGGATAGAAATTTTGCTATCGGGACTATGATTATGGCTTTTTTTGCGGCGGCAATTCTAGGTAGCTTGACGCTGTTTCCGCAAATGTTGGAGACATTATTTGGTTATACCTCGAATATAGCAGGTATTACGATGGCGCCTAGGGGAATTGCAAGCGCATTGATGATGGCTATTTCTTCACGCCTAATGGTCAGGGGTGTGCAAGCTCGTTGGTTAGTTGTCATCGGGCTTGTGGTTTCTTCTTCGACTACTTGGCTGTTGGGAACAATTTCATTAGATGCTGACATGAGGTTCTTTGTATGGCTAGGTGCAATTCAAGGTTTAGGGATAGGCTGTTTTTTTGTTCCCTTGTCAACCATCGTTTATACAACACTGCCTCACCAGTCGATTGCTGAGGCTGCAGGTCTATTTAGTTTTGGTCGTAACATTGGAAATGCAATGGGTATTTCCTTGCTGACAACATTTTTATCTCGTAATACCCAGTTTAACTGGAACATAATGGGAGCCCATATTAGAGCATCAAGTTATCAGTTGCATCATTGGCTGGCGATGCAGCATTTAAGTTTGAATAATCCGTTAACAATAGCAAGATTAGGTGATCTGTTAAATACGCAGGCTAATTTTGTTGCTTATGCGCACACGTATAAACTTGCTGCCATTATTTTGATCGCAGCATTAATATTAGCCTTGTTTCTCAAGGCTCCTGCAATTCCTACCGATTTATCAGATATTCCTCCTAATTAGTTTCCGCTAGTCCCCCATAGAGTATTAAAGCTACTTTAGGTACAATAGGCTCTCTTTCTACCCGCCTATTTAATTTTTATATTGGGAAGAATGCTCGGAGAATACTTTTATGACTATTGGTTGTGCTACAAATATGACACAAAATAAGATTTACACTAATCTAACTGCTTCTGAATTGGTTACGCTTGCGCTTGAAAAGAATGAAGGAGTGTTAGCTAGTAATCAAGCATTGGTGGCAACTACAGGCCCGCGCACTGGCCGCTCTCCAAAAGATCGCTTTATTGTAAAAGATGAAAAAACTGAAAAAACTGTTGCATGGAATGCGATTAATCAACCAATAAGTCCCGAAAAATTTGATGCTTTATGGCAAAAAGCGACCCAGCACATAACTCAGAAAGAATATTATTATGTTTCAGATCTTTCTGTTGCAGCTGATCCAACATATGCATTACCAGTTAAAGTCATTTGCGAGCTTGCATGGCACGCTCTTTTCACGCAAGACTTATTTATTAGATCAAAAATATCCCAACCCCAAAAAGAATGGACTTTGCTTTGCACTCCTAGTTTTAAAACAGACCCAGTGCGTGATGGTGTTAATAGCGATGCGGCAGTAATTTTAAATTTCAATGATCGAAAGATTTTAATCTGTGGAACGTATTATGCTGGTGAAATGAAAAAGGCCATGTTCTCGGTATTAAATTTTTTATTACCTCAGTACGATGTTCTCCCTATGCATTGTGCTGCTAATGTTGGCAAAGATGGCGAAACAGCCCTATTTTTTGGACTATCGGGCACTGGTAAAACAACCTTATCTGCAGATCCTGAAAGATATCTTATTGGTGATGATGAGCACGGATGGGGTTCTCATGGTGTGTTTAATTTTGAGGGGGGCTGTTATGCTAAGTGTATTAATTTGTCTCAAACTAGTGAGCCGGTTATTTGGGATGCGATACGCCACGGGGCCATTATGGAAAATGTTGTCCTGAATCCAGCAACCAAAGACCCTATTTATTCTGATTCAAGTCTCACAGAAAATACCAGAGCCGCTTACCCTAGAGAGCATATTCCACTCCGAGTTATAGAGAATAGGGCGGGCCAGCCAAAGTCGGTCATTTTTTTGACGTGCGATTTGTATGGGGTATTGCCTCCAGTTGCTAGGCTGACGAAAACTCAAGCAGCATATTATTTTTTAAGTGGTTATACAGCGTTAGTGGGTAGCACAGAAGTAGGTCAAGGAAGTGGTATTAAACAAACATTTAGCACTTGCTTTGGAGCACCATTTTTTCCTCGTCCACCTCAAGTTTATGCAGAATTACTCATGAAGCGTTTGGACAATTTTGACGCTCAAGTCTATTTGGTGAATACGGGTTGGACAGGCGGTGCTTTTGGTGAGGGTGGTAGCCGGTTTTCTATTCCTACAACACGGGCAGTCGTACGCGCAATTGTGAATGGCGATTTGCGTGACGCTGATTATGAAAATTTGCCCGGTTTCAATCTTGCTATTCCTAAAGTAGTGATGGGGGTGGATAGTAATTTGTTGAATCCTCATCTTGTTTGGGCTGATAAAGCAGCCCATAGGCACTATTCAACTTTATTAATGCAAAAATTTATCGAGAATTTTTCTAAATTTGATGTAAGTGATGCAATTAAAAAAGCTGGTCCACAATTAATGTGAAAATAGACATACAAAAAAACCTGGCCTTAGTTAAAGAAAGCATTTCGCTCTACTCTGCAAGGTACGGTAGAAATTGTAGTGAAATTACATTGCTAGCTGTTAGCAAAGGCCAGTCTAACGAAAAAATTAGACAAGCTATACTCTCAGGACAACATCGTTTTGGCGAAAATTATTTACAAGAAGCCCTACCTAAAATAATTGAGTTTTCTCAAGAGGCGCTCGAATGGCATTTTATTGGGCCCATTCAGCAGAATAAAACAAAAAAAATTGCAGAAAATTTTCATTGGGTACATGGTGTCTGTGATCTAAAAATAGCTGTTCGTTTGAATGATCAGCGACCTCACACCCTTCCTCCTCTCAATATATGTTTGCAGGTTAATGTTAGCGAAGAAAAAACAAAATCTGGATTGGTCTTAGACGAGGTATTATTTTTGTGTAACGAATGCCAAAAATTATCTCACTTAAAATTAAGAGGCTTAATGACCATTCCGGCACAAAAAAGCGCTATTTCCGATCAAAGAAAGGAGTTTAGAAAGCTGAGTAATCTATTTTGTTCGCTCAAGCAGAAGGGTTTTGAGTTAGATACATTATCTATGGGAATGTCTAATGACTTAGAAGCTGCAATTGCTGAGGGATCAACCTTGGTTCGGATTGGGCGAGGAATTTTTGGTGAGCGTGAACATTAAAAACGGTTCTGATGCCACATATCCTAAAAATAATTTTAATTTTCGTACTTAAATCTCTGCATATTATACACCAACCAGAATATTTTTGGTGAGCTATACTGTAATTGTGTTAACTCTCTAGAGGTAACCAGTTATGTGTACACAATATGCAAGATGCGCTTTTTTGGTTGTCGTGTCGGCTATATTGTGGGTTGTATCAGCGGTTACTATGGCTGGTTCTGTGAGAGGAATTTATTTAACTCAAGGTACATTAGAAAATACAGCTTATCTTACCTATCTTATTCACCAAGCAAAAGCGGTTGGCATTAATACATTCGTGATTGATCTTGAGAAGCCTTCTAGATTGTATGAAAAAAATATTCAATTAGTAAAAGAAAATGATCTTGATTACATTGCCAGAATTGTTGTTTTTCCCGACGGTGGTAAACCTGAACAAATTCAATCAGCAGCATATTGGGAGAAACGTTATGCTCTTGTTAAGAGTGCCATCCGTTATGGCGCAGATGAGGTGCAGCTAGATTACATTAGGTACAACACAAAACAGCCCGCGTCTCCTAAAAACTCTCAAAATATTCTGAAAGTGGTTCAATGGTTTAAAGAAAAATTAACAGTTTTAAAAATCCCGCTGCAGGCTGATGTGTTTGGGATTGCTAGTTTTGGAGAATCTAAGCATATAGGCCAAAACTTACAACTGATAGCGACGGCAGTCGATGCATTGTGCCCAATGGTTTATCCATCTCATTTTGAGCCCTACTTAGTCCACGCGCGAACACCTTACCAAACAATATTGACTTCATTGAAAGCCATTCAGGCACAGTTTAACAATAAAATGCCTGTTAAGTTGTATGCATATATTGAGCTTTCCAATTATCGATATCCGCTCTCTGGCGCGAAACGGATAGCCTATATTTCTGCGCAAATTAAAGCAGTAAAAGATGCGGGAGCTGATGGATGGTTTGCATGGAGTGCACATAACCAATATGATTATTTATTTAATATTTTAAAAGCCGAAAATATTATTCAACATAGAAACCCACTGCAATCGATACTGGAAGCGAGTGTGGAATCAACTATTGATAAAACAACCATGCCCATTTCGATATCCAAAAATAGTAATCCGATTGCTTGGCCTATCACTGCGAGGTATTTTATATATTGATTTTTGCAAGAATTCCAAGTGTGCTATGATACCCGGCTTAGTCATTAAAATCGGATAATTTCAATGGAAAAATTGACACTAGCCATTATAGGCGCTGGTAATATGGGCGCCAGCTTGTTAGGTGGACTTATTGCTGATGGATACTTACCAGAAAAAATTTCAGTCTCAGACCCTTCTCAGGAAAAACTTCACTACATTGAGCATCAATTTAAAGTTAATGTAACGTCTGAAAATCGAGAGGCAATCGAGTCAGCAGAAATTATTATCTTAGCTGTCAAGCCTCAAATTTTAGCGCAAGTTGCTTCTGAATTGGCACAAGTCGTTCAACAAAAAAAACCGCTTATTATCTCTATTGCTGCAGGTGTTCGCGAAACCAGTTTAGCAACATGGCTGGGTCATGATATTGCGATTGTTCGTTGCATGCCAAATACACCAGCACTAATTGGTTGTGGTGCTTCTGGATTGTATGCGAATAAAAATGTCTCAGAAAAACAGCGTAACATTGCTGAGTCCATTTTACGTTCTGTAGGATTGGTCACGTGGGTAGAAGACGAAAAATTAATGGATGTTATTACAGCGTTATCTGGCAGTGGTCCTGCCTATTTTTTCTTAGTGATGGAAATTCTGCAACAAACAGCAGAAAAGTTAGGACTACCTAAACAAATCGCACAATTGTTAACGATTCAAACTGCATTTGGTGCGGCGAGCATGGCTTTAGAAAGTGAAGCGTCCCTTAAAACATTGCGTGAGCAAGTGACCTCGCCAGGGGGCACTACCGCAAGTGCACTTGAGTCATTAGAAAAAAATAATATCCACAGTTTATTTGCAGAAGCATTAATAGCTGCAAAAAAACGATCGGAAGAATTATCCATCCTAAATGATCATACTGTGGAGAAATAGCCATGCAAGGCTCATTCAATAATGCGAGTATCTATCTTATTTCAACGTTATTTGACCTTTATATTTTTGTTTTGTTAGTGAGAGTTGTTTTAGTATACGTACGAGCAGATTATTACAATCCTATTTCTCAATTTGTGATTAAGTTAACTCAAAAACTGGTGAC
>JABDBD010000044.1 GCA_013288815.1 Gammaproteobacteria bacterium
TTCACACTTTTGGATTGCTAACGAACTTTCCGCACCCGGTTGCATCCAAATATTTTGAATTCCATTTTCAATCGCTTGATCGACTATTTTTTCTGTTATTGCAGGTGGCGTAATGATAGATATACTTTTTACGTTATTGGGTAAATCTGAAATTTGGCTAACACAAGCAATACCTTCAATGATTTTTTCATGCGGATTCACTGGATACACTGTCTTATGTTGTTGTAGATAGCAGCGCAATACTTTATTTCCAAATTTATTTTTATCGGCCGACGCACCCACAACAGCATACGCTTTGGACGTAAAAAATTTCTGAATATTCGGTGACAAAGAACTAAAATTCAATCCCTCATCATCACTAATCGTATTTTTCATCCAGGGGAGATGATGGTATTCCCCTTCTTTTATCAGTGGAAAGAATGGATATTTAATCACGTCGAAATAAGGCGAATAGTCAAAGTCACTAGGTGTATATAAACGATTATTACGATGTATAAATGCAATTTCTTTTTCGTAGCCCTCTTCTATCAACGGTAAAATAGGAAAGTCTACTGACTGGAAAGCATCTGCAATCATAGAAGAACAAATGTCTTTCGTTGGCTGCAGTGCATTGTGTTCAAATAACGAAGAACGCCATCGTCGCGGAAGCAAGCCCCAAGGAAATAAAAATCGCGCAAGATCGAGTATGTGTCTCACATCATATTGCATGCCTAATCGTCCAATTGCAGAATTAACAACATTGTGTGCATCTTCTGTTTTTAATTTCTGTGGCCGCAGAATACGAATAGGATAATCTTGATAAATCGCCAAGTCAGTTAAAATAGTTCCCACGCCAAGATCACTTTCTATCACCCATTGTTTTGTTGGACTCGCAGAACAATACTGCTTGGCCAGTTCCCGCGATACCGGATTGTCTATCTCTTCTAAACGACCTACATATAACGCTGAATGAGTCCATGGACTTAATGTCACGTGACGAATAATATTACTAATTTTATTTCTGCCCTGCGATATAATGACATCACCGATTTGAATGTTCTGACACATTTTATCGAAGTCACAATAATAATCTTTATATTGGGGAGGCTCTTCTTTTAATAACCATTTCCCAAACGTTGCAATAAACCTGCTAACCAATGAATCACTCATAATTAATGCCTTATGATTATTTGATATTTTACTATTGAAAACAGAGCAATACAGTCTTTGCGGCAATTGGCGTTGATACTTGCTATTATACGCTATAATTGATGTATTCATAAAAAACTTTTTAAGACGTTGGAGAATGATCCAAATGAGTCAACCGCGCAATATTTTAATCGAAGCGAGCCATCTCAAAACTGATCTCATGGAAGCGGCCAGGCAGTACTTAGCACAAACCTCGGGAATTAAAAAAATAGCTCACTTATCCGGTAGAGCACAAGCTGAAGAGCTAATCAGCACTCTTGAAAAAGCTCAATCTCATTTAGAAACGATATTGTTGAGCACAAAAGAAATTTTGACTGGCCCTCATAACAGCCCAAATCATACTCTCAGACGAGCCATTATGAACGAGTTAGCAAAATACATTCCGATTAACGAACGCAGAGTTTTATTACGAGCTTCTGAATTGGTAGAGATACCACTTAATGAGTACGAACAACCAAACAGTCAGCGCATTCAAAATCTCCAAGATGAACTACTAAAATATCGTGAACTCTTAAAAACAGCAGCCAATCCAACAAAGTTAAGAGCACCGCTTGTGCTAGAAAACCAAGTCACACACCTGGCACAACAATTCAGAGCCAATTTTCTTCTTCACCAAATCACCTCTATTATTAAAAAACTACACGCAGAAAATTCAAAAGAAAAAACGCAGTCTTCACACGCAAGCGCAGCAGCATCGATTGAACAGCCAATAGAATCGTTAATCACTCGACTACAAAACACACTGAAACAGTATCTACAGGATGCTAACTGCAACTTTAGAATTGATGGTGAAGGTTACATAAAAGTGGCAAAAATCTCAGGAACAAAAAATCTGCCTACCCTTTATTCCCCACAGCTTGGCAATGAAAGCATTGAGTGCGCCGCAAAGCTTTATAATGCATTGCATACGCTAGACCTACAAACAAAGAATAAGGCCGATCCGATTGAAGTATTGCTAACAGTCTTAAATCTCATTCGAGGTAAAGATACGGCATTGAGGCTTTCATGTTATTCGGAATTGGAGACAGAAAATATTCTCAAATTTACAAAAGAAGATAAAATTGCAAGAAGAGGCTCACGTATTGCTGCCAGCAGAGATGAAGGGCCGTTGGCTTCCATAAGTAATAATGATTTTTTGCAAGCTAAAGAAGAAAGATGGATAGAACGTTTTGGAAGAGGAGCCGGTTTAGAGCTAAAGTAAGGATTAGCCTGGCATATTTGTTTTTTTGAGCTGTCTGTTTTTTGAATATTTGATAAAAATTTTGATAAAAATATTGACATATATCTTGTACTGATGTAGCATTACATAAACTTGGCGCAATACGGATGAATATGGATAAATATCAGAAAGGCTTGGATGGCTTTATAGAGTTGTTTCTATTAATAAAGGATAAGAAAACTTTACTCTTACTGCTCGACCTTTTTTTAACGGCGGAAGAAAGAGCAGATTTGGGAATGCGGTTCTTGATCATAAAAGAATTACTTAGTGAGGAAAAAACGCAGCGTCAAGTTGCAAAAGAGTTAAATGTTAGTATCGCCAAAATTACGAGGGGTTCGAATGAGTTAAAACGAACAAATCGTAAATTATTAACGTACTTAAAGAAAAATATTTAGAGTAAGTTATGAAAAAATTATTTTATAAATTTATTGAAAAAATGAAAAATAGCAAATCACTTGCTATTTATTCTTTTGCATCAGGCATCCATCGGATAAATCTCTGGTGGCGCTAAGCCACAACTATCATATTTAGTATTTTACTATTTCTTATACCCATTTTTATCAATTTAATTTCGATTTTTATCGAGGAGATTTTTTATGCCATCATTTTCAATAGGTGCACAATGTGAATCAGCTAGAATAAATGCAAGATTTTATCGAGAAGCACGAAACAATATTTATCATGAAGCAGACACTGCGGTTAATGCTTGCAACGCGATCAATGTTGAGGATGCATCAGCTAATAAATTTGCGCAGGATCTGGGGAACTATCTGAATACAAGAAGGAACGAAGTTCATTTATTTAGTTGCGACAATGCTCAGGTTTCTAACAGAACTCGTTTCATTCAAAAATTAATACCTTTTGTCAAAAATAAAGATTTAGTACAGCAAATTAATATGCTGAAGGAAGAAAATATATGTTGCTTTAAAGGATTTTTTACGCAGCGACTATATGACATATTGGCTGCTCGTCGAGCTCTGCTACAACAACAGGTGTCGAGGCCGCAGGATCAAGCTGTCGGTGTCTTGCCAACATCAGTGAGAGACTTAGGATATTCGACAATACGCTCCAGTAGTCACTGTGGCTTTTGATGAGTACTCGTGCAAGGTCAAAAATGCTACATGCCTTGCGCGAGATTTTTTTGATATGAAAAATTAACAAGAATGAGTGGATCAATTTTCCTTAGCATAAGTAGATCACTTTTACTTAGCCCTGAGGATGCTACAAAAACTTATTGATGGGTACCCAGAAACCCGCCAAACCATGATAACCTGCTTGAAAAAACTAACCTATGAAACATTTGAAACAATACTAAATGAGCTGGTAGCTTTTGATGTGCCGGTTAGATTAACTGCTGAACGCGCAACTTTTATGTTAAGATTGCTCCAATTCCGCAGAAGAAGCCATACACATTACAGCTGATGGAAAGCATATTGGTTATATTAACCGTGGACTTATACCTACTTTTCTTGACTGGATGAACAGAAGAAGAATTATTGGCGCATGGGTTGAGAAGATCAATGGCACACCAGGCAAGCCTACTGCTTATGTCTATGTAAAAATTTCTGCTTCTGAAAAATAATTTTAGAATTATGGGGGACATTTCAATCCGGTTATAACAAGCCCAGGTTAATGATGCAAAAGACGGCTTAAGGAAAGGAAAAAAAACCTTTGAAGCAGGACGTCTAGTCGCAGAGTTATCATTTGATTTTTGGACATCACTTTATGAAATTAATAGAATATATGAAGTCCGGGGCACATAAGGGCGGTATAATATTGGGTTATACTTTTGGTACTCTTACGCAGCTTATAGTGGTCGGATTAGTTGCCGCTTGCAATTACGATATTATTGCTAACCCTACAGGGGGCGGCAAGGCGAATGAAGCGTGCCCATCTTTACTTCGCTTTGATGAACTTAGTTTTACACTTGTTCCAAAGCTAGCTCTAGCGTGTGTAGGTGGAGGGTATTCATTGACTGGCGCAGCTTGTGGTTATGCTATTGGACTTGTGCCTGGCGCAGCATGTGGAGCTCTGTGTTATGGCGCTGAATCAATGACTCAACAGGCATTTTCATTTTTTAGGAAAAAGCCTCCAGTTTCATCACCCCCTGAAGTGATATCGACTAAAGCAGAGAAGCGTCGGCGACGACATGGATGAGATGCTCGTGCTTCCCCTGAAATGGGAAAGACTCTTTCAGCAGCAAATTGCACAATTTACCAAACAAGGAAAAATGGTTATGGTCAATTCAGCGGCTTCAGAAAAACCTCAAATTATTTAGCTAATTTAGTCCATCATAGGCCTGCGTTTGAAGATCCGGGCCCTACGTTAATTGCTTTGCCACCGACTAACCATAAAGGCCTTGTACTCAGCACATGTACAAAACCTCCGTCGTATGGGAAAACGAACAGTCGGCCAGGCCAGCAGCATCAAACGCAAGCTATCAGAACGAAAAACTAAAGAAAAAATTATAGAAAACTGGCTAATGCATTTTTCAATGAACTAGCTTTTGTTTGGCATTTCTAACAAGGGATATTACCGATAATTTACCGATCTTGATTTGAAATTTGCGCGCCAATCTATAACTCATTGATAAATATGGCGCTCCCTGCGGAATTCGAATCCGCGTTACCGCCGTGAGAGGGCGACGTCCTAGGCCACTAGACGAAGGGAGCAATCGTGTATAGATAGAACTCAGAAAGAAGTGGTATTATACCTCTTGTGCCTGAATATCTGGGTTTATGGCGCCCAGATGTGAGGCAGATTGTATCCTAAAAAATGTGATTATAGTTATTCATATAAGAATATTTTTTAGGATACAAGATGCCTCGCAGATGGGATGCCAAAAACCCAGATATTCAGGCACAAGAGGTATACACCCAAATATTTTAATAAGACCATGGATGCGAGGATTTACATATTATTAAGCTTTTAAAAGGGCTGTTCAAAAAATTGTCGACGAAAAAGCCCGCAGAAACCAATACCATATTACCTACTATCATCCCCCGCGCAGAGCATACTATTTCCCGAAATAATATCAGTCACAATGCGCTAAAGGTACTTTATCGTCTAAACAGTAGCGGCTACAGCGCCTATTTAGTCGGCGGCTGCGTGCGAGATTTATTGTTGGGATACCATCCGAAAGATTTTGACATTGCAACAGATGCATTACCGGAAGAAGTCCGTAAGTTATTTCGCAATTGCCGTTTAATCGGAAAACGTTTTCGCTTAGCGCACATTCTTTTTGGGAAAGAAATTATTGAAGTCGCCACATTCCGCACACATCACAAGGACAGTCATGAGCAACATGGACATAGTCACAAAGGCATGATCATACGCGACAATGTTTATGGTTCGATTGAAGATGACGTTTGGCGTCGTGACTTTACCGTCAATGCTCTTTATTACAATGTTGCCGACTATTCCGTCGTTGATTACATGAAAGGCATGGATGACATCAAGGGCAACATGTTGCGCATGATTGGTGATCCTACCCAACGTTTTCATGAAGACCCCGTACGCCTGCTTCGTGCTGTTCGCTTCGTAGGCAAACTAAACTTAGAAATACATCCTGAAGTAGAAGATGCATTAGTCAATTTAAATTATCTACTAAGCCACGTTTCACCCGCGCGGCTTTTTCAAGAAGTATTAAAATTTTTTCAAGAAGGGCCACGAATTAGCACGTTTAAACTGCTATTAAAATATCAGTTATTCGATCAACTTTTTCCACAAACCGCCGTTTTTTTAAAACAACCAGAAACGATTCACCTAATAGAAAAAGCATTAGAAAATACCGACCAACGCAGCAAAGAAGGAAAATCGATTTCGCCAACATTCTTATTTTCTGTTTTCATGTGGCGACCTATATTTCAATTAACTAACAAACCACAGCCACACAGCGATGAATTGCCACCGCACGTCATATTTGAAAAATCGATTCGGCATGTGCTAAGCCAGCAAGTCGATAGACTTACTATCCCAAAACGTTTATTGATTTCCATTCAGGATATTTGTTTTTTACAATATCGCTTTACCTGTCGTTATGGCACAGCCCCTTTTCGGTTATTAGAACATCCCCGATTTCGCGCTGCTTATGATTTGTTGTTACTACGCGCAGATGCTGGCGAACCCGTACAGGAATTGCGAGATTGGTGGATAAAGTTTTATGATGGTACACAAGAGGATCGCGAAGCATTACTGAAAGAAGTCAATTCGCAGGCCGACCCTACAAAAAAGAAAAAACGTCATGTGCGAAGACGACGCACGAAAAAAACAACACCACGGCCTATACAAGAATAGTTTAATCTTTAATAGCTATTTACGGTTATGTTATGTCAAATACACGTGTCTCTTATGAAGAGTGGCTAAAATCAAAAGGTGTCATTGGAAAAAATGAAAATGCAGATATAGCTGCATATAGAACTCAACCTGTCATTAATTATTTATTCAGCTCTCAAGATAAGGCTGAAAAATTTATGGCAGAATTCAGCATCAGCACAGTGTTAAAGTTAGACTTAGTTAGCGGCGAATTAGCCGTAATTGTCGATGCAAACTCCCACAAAAAAATAATCACGTCATATGAATTGAATGTTGGGGTTGAACGCTCGGAACAAGATATTCGCAATCAACTGGCTGCCATAGACGCAAGATTAGATTTTTTTAAAAATCATTCCAGAATAACAAGCAGATTAACTGACTTAAACAAATTAGCTAGAAACTTGGATATATCAATGTGCTGGGATTTTAGAATGACGAGCGCATTTATCCAGTCATTGGAAAATTATCTGGCGCTATACATGAATCTTTTTGATAACGCTGAGTTAAGCCGGATAAATGATCATATTACACTACTCAAAAAAGATAGGGATGGATGGTCAACACACTGGAGTACTGAACTCGATAGAATAAAAGACTATCTCGAAGATCGTCTTTTTGCTAATAGATTACCCCAAATAATTGATAAGAAATTTGATGAAGAAACATCATTACTGCTAGACGGTGAAAAAGCTAACCCTTCGAATAAGACAAAACCTAGAAAACAACGATTTTATCCAGATGCTAATGGCCTGTCGGAAACTGATGAGATCTATTTCAACACGGGAGGAGCCATAGATCATACAGCTATCACAAAAATATGGAAACGTGGCGTTAACAGCGAGGGAACTATTATTTCTACTGCTGAGAAACCACATCACTATGAATTTTTTGAAACAGAGTATAATGCGGGTTACGGTTCTGATTTCACACTTGATTCACCCTGGACAATATGGTCTACATCTACCAAACCTATTGTATTTCCCCGACAAAAAGAAGCGTTAGTTTCTGGCACACAACCTTATAATCTCGCCATGCGTGAAGCCATTTTTCAGTTAATTAAAGCAGAGAAAATGCTAAAAGTTTACGAGAACAATAGTCCCAATCTAGCTAAATGGAAAAAAATACGCGACTCCTATCTCGGTTCTCGCAATATTAATCTCAGCAAAAAAGGCATTGTTCAACGCACCGGAAACTGCACGGTAATGAGCTGGAAAGCATTAACAGATGATTACCTGGGCAATCTATCAGAAGAACATTTTCTCTATGCTAAAATGTTTGATGAAAAATCAACGCTCGCAGAACTTCAACTTCGAAAAAAGGAAGTACAAGCAGAATTAGATCGTCTTTATCCTTCAAAAGAAGCATCTCAGGCTGCTTCTGCAGAATCCAACTCTTCTGCAAATAACTCATCGCTTCGTTTTTTTTCTAATCCCCTCACCCGCCGCTACGCGTCGACCTCTCCCACAAGGGGAGAGGTAATAGAGAGCACCAAACACATGAGCAGATGAAACAACATTTTTTATTGACTGATCTGCTCCCACAGCTCAAAAAAATGCGGACACGTTTTTGCAACGCATTCTGAGTCATTAATAACGATTCCCTTTACCTTTAAACCAATAATAGAAAAAGCCATCGCAATACGATGATCTTGATAACTCTCAACAATTCCTGGCTGCGGTTGGCTAGGAAAAATTTTCAGCCAATCTTTTCCTTCTTCCACTTTTATACTTAAGCGTTCCAATCCTTCACGCATCACAGAAATTCGATTGGATTCATGCTCACGCGTATGCTCAATATTCGTAATCGTCGTTGGCGAATTTGCAAAAGGCGCCAGCGCAGCAAGCGTCATAAATACATCAGAAAATTTTCGCATATCGACGCTAACACCTTGCAATTGTGATGGCCCTTTTACTGTTAAGCCTCTCTCATCATCGATCACTTGGCATCCCATTTTTTCAAGCACACTTAAAAATTCCACATCGCCTTGTTTTGAATTAAATCTATCGACAGGTTGTATCGTTAACCGACCCCCAGTAACCGCAGCAGCAGAAAAAAAATAAGAGGCCGTAGAAAAGTCAGGCTCGATCGCATAATCACGAGCTTCATAGCGTTGCGGTGTAGGAATGGAATATCTTGCTTGATGCATTTTATGAACGCGCACGCCAAAATCTCCCATCATCGCACAAGTCATCACGACGTAAGGATCACTCACTAAATTATACGTAGTCAACAGGACTGGTGTTTTTGCAAAAGGAGCTATCATGAGAAGAGCAGACACAAATTGGCTTGACTTACTGCCATCAATTTCAATTTCACCTCCTCTTAATCCTTCACCACCCACAATGGTCAGCGGCAGTTTATCAGAATTTGCATCAACGACTTTCGCTCCTTGAGAACATAACGTTCTAAGCAAAAATGACATAGGTCTTTTTCTCAGCTGCTCAGAACCATCAAAACGATAAGTACCCGGTGATGCCGCACAGGCCGCCAATAAAAAACGCGCGACCGTCCCCGCACTATTACACCAAATTGAGGCTTCTTTTTTAGGAAATTCACCCATGCAACCTGCCACTATGCAGGACTGGGATTCTTTATCCACTTGCACGATAACTCCAAGCTCCTGCAGTGCATCAATAAGAGCAAGTGTATCATCACTAATTAAGATATTGGATAATTCAGAAACACCCTCAGCGAGAGCAGACAACAATAGAGCACGGTTTGTAATGCTTTTAGAACCCGGAATCTGAACCTGAGCATCAATCGCACCTGCTACTGCACAAATTTCTTGCTTCATTACAATAAAATCCTTAGATTGTGCGTCAAAGATTATTATTATCCTAGAAACATGGGTAGTGTGCGAGTATTGGATGAAATAAATATTTTGAGGAAGTAGTAATGAAATGGCTTTGGCGAACATTTAACGAATTAACCGTTTTTGAACTTTATGATATTTTAGCTTTACGTGAAAAAGTTTTTATCACTGAGCAAGATTGCAGAGTGCATGATCTAGATTATGAAGATCAACAAGCGATGCATTTAATGGGAATCCAAAATAAAAAACTGGTCGCCTATTTACGATTATTTTTACCAGGCTCTCGCTATCCAGATAGCATTAGCTTCGGTCGTGTAGTCACTGATATCTCTGTTCGCAAGCAAGGCATTGCAACTGAAGCAATGAAGCAAACAAATCTTTACTTACACGAAAAATTTAATCATTTTCCTATTATTATTTCAGCACAATTATATTTACAAAAATTTTATGAGAACTTTGGTTTCAACGTTATCGGCAAACCTTATGATGAAGGCGGCATTGTACACATCAAAATGCGCAAAGAATCCATATGAAAAATATCGCAGACATTCAAGAGCTACATAAAGCTGGCGAACTGGAAGCTGCAAAAAAAGGCTACTTTGCTCTTCTCAAAAAAAATCCACACTCTGCTGAAATTTTACATGGTTTAGGCATGTTGCTCGCACAAGAAGGTGATTTCAAAAAAGCAATTCCTTTTTTTGAAAAAGCAATTCAGTTTGACGCGAACAACCCAATCATCTATTTAAACTTAGCGAATACACTCAAATCATTAAGATTGTTTTCTAAAGCAGAAAACACCCTAAAAAAAGCCATTCAACTTGATCCTGGCTATGCAGCCGCTTTAAATAATCTTGGCACAGTTTATTATGCACAAGAAAATTATCAGGAAGCGGCCAAATATTATCAATACGCCATTGAAAAAAAATCTGACTATATTGAAGCGTATTATAATCTTGGACTCGCTCTCACCCAATTAAACAAGGTCCATGAAGCCATTTCTAGTTATCAAACATTAATGTCTTACTCGCCCGATCATGCCGCAGCCCATTTTCAAATTGCACGATTGCTGCTAGAACAAAATAAATTATCGGAAGCAGAAAACTATTTTCATTTGTTAGAAAAAAATTATCCTTATCATTTTGAAACCCAGATGAACCTTGCACTTTGTTATTTAAAACAAGGAGCACTTAAATTAGCTAAAGAACATTTCTTAAAAGCACTCGCCCTAAATAAAACAGACGCTGAAATTTTATTTAATTTAGGCGTGGTATGCATGCAGCTCGGTGATTTAGATGGCGCTATCCAATACTACCAACGTACTCTTCAACTTCAGCCAGACTATTTTGCTGCACACAATAATTTAGGTGTAGTTTTTCTTGCGAAACCTCATCTAGCATTTGCATTGCACCATTTTCGAGAAGCCTTGCACCTGCAGCCTGAGAATATTGCCATCAAACATACAGTAAACATGCTGTCACAGGATAAGCATTTGCATACATCACCTCCGGAATATATTCAAAACTTATTTGATACTTATGCTGATCATTATGAATCACATTTGTTACAACATTTAGATTACAAAATTCCTGAATTATTATTACAAGCAATTAAAAGCGTAAGCCCTTCACCTTTGCAGTTTAACACTATAGTAGATGTTGGATGTGGCACTGGTTTATGCGGAGTACTTTTTAAGCCATTCACAAAAAAACTCATCGGGATTGATTTATCAGAAAATATGTTAGCTATCGCAGCTACAAAAAATATTTATGATGAGCTCATCAAAACAGATGCCTCCTCCTATTTGGAAAGATCCCAACATCAATTTGATTTGATTATCGCAGGTGATGTATTCGTGTATACGGGCGAATTAAAATCTGTTACTACTGCCGCATATCATGCTTTATGCATAGATAGCTTATTTGCATTTAATACAGAAATCACCAACGATTCTGAATATGTGATGAATCAATCCGGACGCTTTTCTCATTCAAAAACATATCTTGAAAATTTAGCAGAAACGCTAGGATTTAAGGTTCTTTACTATAAAAAAGTGATCACTCGCACCCAAAATCATTTGCCTGTGGATGGGCATTTATTTGTGTGGCAGAAATAGAGCCAACAGAATGTAGATACTTCTCACTGCGAAACCACTTGCAGCTCATAATTCGTCTGGAAAACACGCATTGCTAAAACACGAACAATTCCTTTATGAAAAATTAACGCTATTTCAGGATGAACGGCTTCTAATTCCATCATCGCTTTTTCTGTTAATTTGTACACTACACAAGCTGTTTCAGAACGAACAGTGGCAGAGCGCTTTCTATGCAAATAAAAACCCATTTCACCAATAATCGTGCCTGAACCACTCTTCGATAATCGTAACGCTCCTTTATCATCTTCTAAGAAAACAGCGACTTCTCCTGACTCAATAAAGTAGAGACAATCAGCAACATCTTTTTGTTTCACGAGTTGGTAGTTCGCTGGTACTTCTATTTTTTCCAAATAGCTAACAAAAATTTCTTGTTGCTTTTTATCAGGAATCAGATGATATAACGTACCTGCTATTGTATCGGTTTGCGGCTTGAGCTCTTCTGGTATGCTTTCAAGTAAATGATTTTCACACCACTCCAATCCTTGATCCAGATCAGGAAGAAGCAGAACTCGTGAAGAGCCACCAATCACTTCCTGCTGCTTCAGTTGTTCTAACAACACAGACGAACAACTTGTAAAAATTAGCTGACATTGTGAATTGACAAGCAACTGCTGTAATTTTGTAAAACTAAAACTTGCCGATGAATCAATTCCATTCACCAACTGAAAATCAAAAATAAGAAATTGCAAATTATGCAGGCCTTCTGACTCGACTAGTTTGCTGATTTTATCAACCAATAGTTTTGCGCTGCCAAAAAAAAGATAGCCATGTAGCTTGAACACTTCTATCTTCTTTCCTTTCTCTGCCAGCCATTTTTGTTGATAGATAGGCCTGAAAACATTACTGCGAAGACGCTCTCCTGTGGCTGCAAATTTCACTGCATCGATACGAGTATAGCGAATAATAAAAACAGCGCAGGTAATCATAATTCCTACAATAACTCCTGGCATAAATCCCCAAATTCCTATCGTGATTAAAATAGCGATCACAATAAAATAATCGACGTGAGGAAGCTTATACCATCCTACATACAACCATTGAATCAACAATCCCAGTGCAATGAAAAGTAATAACCCACCAATGATAGGTTTAGGCAAATATGACACCGCATCGGGATAAACAAATAAAACGCCTAAACAAACTAAACTCGCAAAAATTCCTGAAAAACGACTAGTAGCTCCCGCGCTGTGATTGAGCAATGTACCGCTAAACGATAAATTAGCTGATGTGCCACACAGAAAACCACCCAGGATATTACCTATTCCAGAAATTTTTAATTCATGGTCTAAGTCAGCCTTACCTTTCAAAATCATTTCTAAACTACTAATGTTTAATAGTGAAATAATGATAATAATACCCACAAAACTGCATAGATAACCCAGCTGATCCTTAATCACTAACCAATTAATCTGATGTAACATAGACATATTGATTGTCTTCACAACAAATGTCGGAGCGAACGAAGAAAATAGCCAACCCGACTGAATAGCTTCAGAGTGAGGGACATGGTTTATCTTCAATAGCATATTGATTGTGATAACAGTCACGAGCAGAGAAATAGAAAGTATCCATGGACGCCAATTATTATTCGGCATAAACAGCAAGAGAAGAGCAAACCCCATGCCAAGCAGATAATGCTCCATCATAGAAGGCTGCAGTAACACATTCATACTGAGCGGATTGTTATTTATCATCAAAAAGAAACTGGCTCGCGCCATCAACCACGCTGTACCTGTTATAACGCCGCCTAAAACCGGGTATGGCAAAAATCGTATGATGTGCCCCCATCGAAAATACCCTATAAAAAACATACTCGCTCCCACCATGATCGTGGCTATGCTTAATGTAGCGAGTAATGTCGGTAATAGAGATATCTCTGGCAATTGGTAACTAGCAATATTAGCAAAGATAATCGCTAAAATTGCACCAGGTGCTGGCTCAGCGCGAGAAATAGCATATGGAAAAGCGCTTTTACTAACTGTAATCAAGTTAATG
>JABDBD010000045.1 GCA_013288815.1 Gammaproteobacteria bacterium
CCATCACTAACTTTAAATAAAATAACAGGAGTTGATTCCCATACATTACCCACTCGTCTAGTACAAGGCTGAGATTCAAATTCATAATCCAGTCCTACTGAACTAAATAACTTTTCAAAAACTGCAATATTATTTTTTACAGTTTCAGCGATAGTTTCATCAAATAAAAGAAACGCATGAAAGCGTGATGTTTCACAAAAGATAAAACGATTTTCATTCGTATCTCCGACCGGTAAAGTTTTTGAATCGAATATATCTTTGATTTCAGGATTAATGAATTGCCTAGGGAATATACTTTTAAATAACTCAGTAAGCTTATTGGCTAAGAATACTAATAAATCATCAATAATCACGTCCTGACTGATTGTCGTAGTAGCCGGCAAAAAACTATTTGTTGATTTTGTATTTGTAATACAACGAAACGCATCAAGACGAGCGCCTCTCATATAAGGATATTTTGGATGAGCTACTTTTGTGGTTTCAATTGAGGGATTTGAATTAGCAAAAAGAGCTAAAAGATAGTTTTTGCCAGAATCTTCTAAAGAAAAATGTAGTGTTGGTCTAGTATTTGACATAGGTTACTCCAAAGTTAGTTCATAATTGTACTATTTGATTCTTAAGTAGTCAAGTAGACAAGTTGACGGTGTCAGACACCAACAACTTCTTAAGTTAATTTCAGCAGTAAAAATGGAGATAACAAGTTAAAAATGCGGGAAAGAAGTTTTTCGTTAATAAGAAAATCCGAATCAGATGACTTAAATTTAATCTTTTGTGAGCAACAACCCTAACTTTCCCTAGCTAATCTCCCCATTTCAGGTAAAATAACGCCCTCTTTACAGCCTGGTCGCAAGGCTGTAGACAAATCAATCTCAAATGGGAGAAATATCATGTCTGCAATTAAATTCGAACTGGAAGCTGAAGTTCGTCACGATATGGGGAAAGGTGCGAGCCGCCGCCTTCGTCGTACCAACAAGGTTCCAGCAGTTGTGTATGGTGCGGGTGAAGATGTTGTTTTGCTTAGCCTAGATCATAACAAAGTTGTCATCGCTCTATCACATGAAGCAACGTATTCTCATATTCTTAACCTAAAAGTAGATAAAAAAAGTGAGAAAGTTATTTTAAAAGCTATTCAACGAGATCCAGCAAAACCGCGTATTCAACATATTGACTTTCTTCGTGTCAGAGCAGATCAAAAATTACATATGCATGTGCCTTTACATTTCGTAGGTGATGAAGAAGCATTAGGCTTAAAAGAAGGCGGCGTCATTTCTCATATTATTGCTGACGTCGAAGTTTCTTGTCTCCCTGCTGACTTACCTGAGTTTATTGAAGTGGATACGTCCAATCTCAAACTTAATGAGACCTTGCACTTATCCGATTTGAAATTACCAAAAGGTGTTGAGCTTGTTGCGTTTAGTCATGGCGTTGAAGATCATGATGCTCCTGTCGTTTCAATTCATAAACCAAGAATCATCGAAGAAGAAGTAGTCGTTGAAGCAGAATCCACAGAAGGTGCAGAAGCTTCTGCTGAAGGCGAAACAACAGAAGAAACACAACCATCAGATAAATAATAGTTAGGAGATACAGTATTGTGTCGGGAATGGGTATCCGTCTTATCGTTGGATTAGGTAATCCAGGAGCAGAGTATGAACATACCCGACACAATGCTGGCGCTTGGTTCGTCAACGAATTAGCCGACTCGGCACATCTAACACTTAGACATGAAACCAAATACCGTGGCTTTCATGGAATAACAAAATTCAATGGCCAAGAGTGCCATTTACTGATTCCATCAACCTACATGAATTTAAGCGGACAATCGGTTTCCGCATTAGCAAATTATTATAAAATTCCACCCCAAGCCATTTTAGTTGCTCACGATGAAATTGACATTCCTGCGGGTGATATCCGATTAAAATTCGATGGCGGACACGGTGGTCATAACGGATTACGCGATATCATCGCACAATTGCACACTAAACAATTTCATAGATTGCGTATTGGTGTAGGACACCCTGGAAATAGCAAAGATGTCATTGATTACGTATTAAAAGCACCGAAAAAAACTGAGCGTGTCGAAATTGATGCGGCTGTTCATAAAGCACAAGAAATTGTCCTGTTAGTCGTCGATGGAAAATTTCAAAAAGCAATGCACCAGCTTCACACCACAGACTAACCACTCTACTTGAAGGTAACACAATGGGTATAAAATGCGGAATCGTCGGTTTACCAAATGTCGGGAAATCCACTTTATTTAACTGTTTGACGAAGGCGGGAGTTGACGCTTCCAATTATCCATTTTGCACGATAGAGCCCAACGTTGGCGTTGTTCCCGTCCCGGACTCTCGTTTAGAAAAATTAGCAGTGATAGTCAAACCCGAACGCATTCTCGCTACGACAATGGAATTTGTTGATATCGCAGGCTTAGTCGCCGGCGCTTCAAAAGGTGAAGGATTGGGTAATAAATTTTTAGCAAATATTCGTGAAACAGATGCGATCGCACATGTTGTCAGATGTTTTGAAAATACAGATGTCGTCCACGTTGCCGGAAAAATTTCACCACGACATGACATTGAAGTGATTAATACTGAACTTGCGTTAGCAGATTTAGACAGCATTGAACGTGCCTTATTAAAAGTAAACAAACAAGCACGCAGTGGTGACAAGGCTGCAGCAGCAGAAGCTGCATTATTTGAACGCGTAAAAGAACAACTCAATCAAGCATTACCCATACGCGCATTAAATTTGAGTGATGATGATAAAATACGATTACGCCAACTTCACTTACTCACCATTAAACCTACACTTTATATTGCGAATGTTGCTGAGGATGGCTTTACCAACAATCCGTTCCTCGATCAAGTAAATGAAATCGCCGCAAAAGAAAATGCAAGCGTCGTAGCTGTATGTGCCGCACTGGAAGCAGAAATTGCAGAGTTAAGCGATGCAGAAAAATCAGAATTTTTAGCCGATTTAAATTTAACAGAACCCGGCTTAGATCGCGTCATACATGCGGGTTACAAACTACTCGGACTTGAAACCTATTTCACTGCTGGCGTCAAAGAAGTTCGCGCCTGGACCATTCATGTTGGCTCAACTGCACCACAAGCAGCGGGCGTCATTCATACTGACTTTGAGAAAGGGTTTATTCGTGCTGAAGTCATTTCCTATGACGACTTTATTACATACAAAGGTGAAACCGGCGCAAAAGAAGCCGGGAAATGGCGATTAGAAGGTAAAGAATATATCGTGAAGGATGGAGATGTTATGCATTTTCGGTTTAATGTATAGAGAGTTATTGACGTTGGCGCAAAGCTTCAAACAAAAAGATACCCGTAGCAACTGAGACATTTAAGCTAGAAACAGAGCCTTTCATAGGTATATTCAATAACATATCGCAGCGCTCACGGGTCAGTCGTCTTAGCCCTTCTCCCTCAGCACCCAGTACTAATGCGATGGGACCTTTTAAATTCGCCGCATAGATACTTTGAGTGGCTTCGCCTGCTGCACCATATAACCAAATTCCTTTGTCTTTCAAAGTATCCATCGTTCGAGCGAGATTAGTCACTTGCACAAATGGAATGGTTTCTGCGGCACCCGACGCAACTTTGCTAACAGTCGGTGTTATCGAAACGGATTTATCACGCGGAACAATCACTGCATGCACGCCCGCCGCATCGGCACTGCGTAAGCAAGCGCCTAAATTATGCGGATCTTGAATGCCATCCAAAATAAGTAACAACGGCGGCTCATTTAAATTTTCAAGCATCACTTCCAAATCATTCTCAGTAAATGTTTTTGGTTTTTGACAATATGCGACTATGCCTTGATGCACTTGATTTTTTGTGAGGCGCTCTAATTCATCTTTTGAAATGACATTTACTTTAATGTGCTGTTGCCTAGCAAGATCAATGACCGCTTGAATTTTTTTATCTTGACGTTCTTTTTGCACATGCAAATGAATCACCCGTTCGGGTTGGTGAGCAAGCAAAGCAGAAACTGCATGGATTCCGAAAACAAATAACTTATCACTAGAACTCATTTCAAAACCCTCCTGACGGTCTGGATAAACGAGCGGCATTCTGCGCTTCGGTGCTCGAATGCCGCTCGTTTCTGCCTCGTCATGAGGATTTTGAAATGGGTTCCACTCATGACGATTTTTTCTTAGACCTTGGTTTTTGTTTTTTATGTTTTTTGCCAGCTGGTTTTTTGGAGGTTGGATTCAGAGTTGATTGATTCGCCTCATCAGCCAAGAGAAAATCAATCTGTCGCTGATCGAGATCCACGCGCACAACTTTTACTTTAATCACATCACCTAATCGAAACATTCGTCCACTGCGCTCACCGCGAAGCGCTTGTTTTGTAGGCTCAAATTGATAATAATCATTTGGTAACGTACTGATGTGTATCAAGCCTTCCACATAGATATCTTTTAATTCTACAAAAAATCCAAATCCGGTAACGCTGCCAATCACGCCATCGAAATCCTCACCTACTTTATCTAGCATGAATTCGCACTTCAGCCAGTCAACAACTTCACGCGTTGCTTCATCAGCTCGACGCTCCGTCATTGAACAGTGATCTCCAAATTTTTCTAAATGAGGAAGAGTATACGATAACTGTTTTTCATTTCGTAAAATACTGCGAATCATACGATGCACCAGCAAATCAGGATACCGCCTAATGGGTGAAGTGAAATGGGTATAGGCATCATAAGCCAATCCAAAATGGCCTTTGTTTTCTGGGCTGTAAACAGCTTGACTCAGCGATCGCAATAACATCATTTGAATAATGTGCGCATCAGGACGCTCTTCAATTGTTTTTAACAAGTGAGCATAATCACTGGGAGTCGGCATTCGGCGTCCCGGTAATTTTAAGGCTAATTCGGCTAAAAAACGTCGTAAATCTTCGAGCTTTTCATCATTGGGGCCTTCATGAATTCTAAACAATCCAGGACAATCATTTTTTAACAAAAACTTGGCCGAGCAAATGTTCGCACATAGCATGCATTCTTCTATCAGACGGTGCGCATCATTTCGTTGAGTCGGAATAATTTTTTCAATTTTGCGTTCTGCACCAAAAATAATTTTAGTTTCTGGCATATCAAAATCAATCGCGCCACGCGCAGTCCGTGCTTTATGTAAAACACGATAAATAACAAATAGATTTTTTAAATGAGGAACAAGCTCTTGATAGCGTGCTTGTAATTCTACATCGTGTTTTTCAATCATGTCGTACACTTGATTGTAAGTGAGACGCGCATGTGAAAAAATGACGCTTTCATGAAATTTATAACTCGTAATAGCGCCCTTGTGGCTAATAGACATTTCGCAAACTAACGTTAATCTGTCTACGTTTGGCTTTAGTGAACACAAGCCATTCGATAAGGTTTCAGGCAACATCGGAATAACACGCTCGGGAAAATAAACAGAATTTCCTCGATTTAAAGCTTCGGTATCCAAAGCACTGCCAGGTTTTACATAATGACTCACATCGGCAATAGCAACATATAATTTCCAGCCATTTTTGTGTGGCTCACAATAAACAGCATCATCGAAATCTTTGGCATCTTCGCCATCGATAGTGACAAAAGGTAACTTACGCAAATCCAATCTACCCACAATCGCAGCAGCAGGTACCTCCACTGTAAATCGCGCCGATTCATCTAATACTTCGTCAGGCCAAACAAAAGGAAGGTCATGATTACGAATAGCAACATCAATTTCCATGCCGGGTGCCATATGATCACCCATGACTTCAATCACTTTTCCGAGTGGATGTTTTTGAGTGCTGGGTTGTTCGGTAATAGCAACCACAACCATTTGTCCATCTTGCGCTTCAAATATATCGGTAGGTGGAATAGTAATATCATGAGTAATTCGATGATTAACGGGCTTAACAAAGTATGTCCCGCTTTCCATAAAAAAACGTCCAACTAATTGCTGAGTATTATGTTCAAGCACTTCAACAACAATAGCTTCTGCTCGACCACGGTGATCTAAGCCAGAAATACGCGCTAAAATTTTATCACCATGAAAAACAGCTCGCATTTGGCGAGCATTTAAAAATAAATCGTCACCGCCTTCATCGGGAACAACAAAACCAAAACCATCTTTATGTCCTATCACTCGACCAGAAATAAGCTCCATTTTATCAACAGGGCCATAAGTCCCTTTGCGGTTTTTATGAAGTTGGCCGTCGCGCACCATGGCAGATAGCCGTCGTCGTAACGCTTCTTGCTCATTATCTGACAGCAAATTAAGCTCATTTATGAGTTGTCGTCGGGTTGCAGGCTCGCCTCTTTCGGCAAGATACTCAAGGATAAATTCACGACTAGGGATTGGCTGCTCGTATTTTTCGGCTTCCCGCCTTTCAAAGCGATCTTTTTTGCGCACAAGCTTCCCCATTTAATAGTATTTTCAATATCATCTTTTGATAAGATACTCCTGACTGTAAAGTTTTTCCATATCGCTCTGTTAATTATGGAAAAATAATACGCTAGTTAGCTTAAGGTAATCTTATGTTGCTCAGGCGTCCTCGCAAATTACAGCAATTATCGTGAAAACATCCCCCCTGTCTTCCACGATTTACGCACAAGAGCAGAGGAGGTGAACAATTTCATGCTCGAAGTCACTATAGGTTTAGGGTAAAGTAAATAACCTATAAGGAGATTTTATTTATGTGTCGTCTATCTATCTTTCTGAGCCTGCTCTGTCTTACCTTAACTGCCTGCCAAAGCATCCAATCCACCGAGCCTGACCATAGGGCATTCTGCAGCGAACTGAAACATCAAATCATATTCAGCGGATCAACCACCAGCGAATCAAAAGCCTGGCAAGAACGTATGGATGGCCCTAAGTTAGCTGAAAGCTATCATAACGCCGGTTGTTAATAGGAATTATTTATGGATCTTTTAGACAACTGGAATGAAGAAAAGTGCTCAGCCTATCTTTATAAAATTGTCAGCGCAGCAGAAAAAGATAAAAAATTCAAACAACTGTTTCTTGACTTGTCTGTCATGGCAGACAATCAAGCGGCCATCTGGGCAAGCCAATTAGCTAAAAAAAATATTCCTGTTCCCACTGTTTATGTTCCCGATTGGCGCACACGAATCATTGCGATACTGATAAAATGTATGGGCCCTCGGCGATTACGCGTTATTTTAGCAGCGACCAAAGTGCGCGGAATGTCTATCTACCGCGATGGAAATATAGGACATTATTTTCCAAAAGTATTTGGTGAACTTGAATACCAACATCGCCGCATCAAAAATAGTGGAAACATACGTGCGGCAGTCTTTGGAGTCAACGATGGCCTGCTATCCAATGCAAGTTTAATTTTAGGCGTCGCCGGCGCCAACGTCGATGCGAAATTTATTTTGCTTTCAGGGATCGCCGGTTTATTAGCGGGAGCTTGTTCAATGGGCTCAGGTGAATATGTATCGGTTCGTTCGCAACGAGAAATGCTGGAATACCAACTTGAACTTGAGAAACATGAATTGGATACCTATCCTGAAGAAGAAGCTGCAGAACTTGCCATCATTTATCAAGCACGAGGAATTCCCAAAGAAGAAGCCGTTAACATCTCCAATCTGTTAATTAAAAATCCCGAAAAAGCATTAGAAACATTAGCACGTGAAGAGTTAGGAATTAATCCTGAAGAACTTGGATCTCCTTGGGGTGCAGCTATCTCATCATTTGTCTCATTTGCATTCGGTGCTCTTGTCCCACTGCTGCCTTTTATTCTCAGCAACAATCCGCAAAATTTGCTGATTTCAATTATCTTAACAGCCTTAGCATTATTTAGTGTAGGTGCAACGTTAAGTTTGTTTACGCAGCGTAATGCCATGTTGAGTGGTCTACGAATGTTGTTAATTGGTATTACAGCAGGTAGCTTTACTTATTTTATTGGGGGATTTTTTGGGGTAACCCATTCCTAATCATCCACAACAAGATGTTTCTGCTCACCCAACCTTGAAATACTTAACTCCACTATTTGACCTGCTTTCAAAAAAATGGGACTTGGCTTTTGACTTAAACCAACACCTGCAGGTGTACCCGTTGAAATAATATCACCTGGCATTAATGTAAAAAATTGACTGATATAACTCACTAGATGCGCAACACTATATACCATATTACGAGTATTTCCGTTTTGATACATATGCCCATCAACAGACAATTTTAAATCGAGATTATTGGGATCTTTGACTTCATCGTGAGTCACTAACCATGGGCCTATGGGCCCAAACGTATCGCAACCTTTTCCTTTGGCCCATTGTCCGCCCCGCTTTAATTGAAAATGTCGTTCCGAAATATCATTCACTATGCAATATCCCGCGACATAGTTTAAGGCTTCTGCTTCATTAACATATTTCGCAGCCTCACCTATCACAACACCCAGCTCAACTTCCCAATCTGTTTGCGTTGATCCTCTAGGCAAAAGCGTTTTATCGTAGGGCCCGCATATCGCACTATTTGCTTTTAAAAATAAAATGGGCTCATCTGGAACTTTCATTCCAACTTCCTCTGCATGATCACGATAATTTAAACCTACGCAGACAAATTTTCCGATCTTTCCAACACAAGCAGCTATGCGTGGATTATTTTTTACAATCGGCAAGCTGTTTATATTAATGCTGCGTAAAAAATTGAGTTTTTTAGACGATAATATACTACCGTCGATATCAGCAATTTCATCTGACAAATCACGAAGTTGTCCTTGCTCATCTAGACAACCTGGCCTTTCATGGCCTACATCACCATAGCGCAATAATTTCATGATGCATTTCCTGTTCGTTGTTTTTTCTTTGGAGCTTCGCTTTCTTCACTTTCATATTCCGTAGTCGACCGTGAAGACCCCGTAGAGGGCGAAGATACAGTCTCAGAAAAAAAGCGCCTTGAGGATGTCTCTGAAAATTGAAAAGCAACTGACTGAGGACTGCCAGTGGCTTGAGGGCTTTCAATGCTCATCAACTCGCTTTCTTCGACAGGACTTGTTGTCAGAATATTTCCCAGCTCAAGCAAGACTTTCTCCACTGACGGCCTGTCGTCAGCATTTTCTTTTTGCATACTCTTTGTTAAGTTATCAAATCCTGATCGAAATAAACCTAATTCATCATTAGCTTTCTTGTTTTGGATAGTACCTATTGATAAATCATCATGCTGCACCTCAACTTCTTCAAAACCGAGCATCTCTCGTAATAGCTGTCCTAACGCATAGACTTCTGTTTTTTCACTATAAGTCGGTAATCGCCAGTCATCTATATCTGTGTCTATGATTTCAGGAGCTTGATAACCCACCGAGCCCAGAACACGAGACTCTGTTATAAAATCCTTATTTTTGTGCTCACGTGCACAACCGTAATCTTCAAGCTTAAGTTCTTTTGTTTCAGGATCATAAATAAAATTTGATAATTTAATATCGCGATGCCATATGCCTTTCTTATGTAAATCACGAACCGTATTTAAAATCAAAAAACAGATATCAATCCACTCATTCGTAGGAATGACATGTTCGCCACTGACATGCTCTTTTAACAACTCAAGTAAATTTTTGCCTTTTGCTAGCTCCATGATGATATAACATTTAGGAACTCTATATTCTTTCTTATCGTTTTCAGGCAGAGTTTTGCTGACCATCATGTGCCCTTTACCAAGATCTTTCATTATTTTGAATTGATACTCAGCTAATTTTGGATGCACTCTATCCTCATAATCATCACTTAATTTAATAGCCTTTATGGCATATTCTTTCTTTGAGTCGACATCAATTAACCGCTTCACTACGCCTTCGCCTCCCTCTCCTAATGCTCCGCCTGACTTTATACCTTTACCTACAATAAAATATTTATCTTCAGCAATAGTCTTGCCTTTCACTTTCAAAATACGATAAGGAATTTCAATATCATCTTCCATCTTTGTAAGATCTGCTGAATTTGAAACTTGCTGAGATAGTTTATGTTTTTTTTGGATAAGTTCTTTTAATTTTTCAGAGGCAAATATAGAAGTATCTTCATCTTTTAACACTTCTTTAATTAATGCAATTTGCTCTTCAGTCAAAGAAATTGTTTTGGGCTGTTGGCCCAACAAACTTGATTGTATATGAGAAGAACTCATGCCACCCCCTCCTCTTGTTACCGCTTCATTAAGTATAGTACATATTCTCAAGAAGGATGAGGGCATTATTTCTTCAACATATCAGTAAGTTAAACGTTTATTTTAACGCCTCTTTTTACTAAGGCTTTAATAAACTCTTTCCAAGATTTATCTTCTGTCAACCAATAGCTACCTTTACGATTCGACATGAAAATCACATGAGAGGGATTGCAAATGGAAAGTGATTGAGAACAATTTAAAGAATCGACCTTACCCGGCTGAATCAATGCACACGATAATTCAAACGATTTTTTATCGACTAATATTGCTGACCAATTTCCAGGTCTTAAGTAAGAAGACCAGCCCGCACTTGCCGATGCATTCTTGACAGGGTGATCTAGCCAAATACTTTTTTCAGAGGCATTTTTAACAAAGTAAATTAGTGACCCTTCTGCACCTGATGTATTCAAAAAAATATTTTTATCTTGGGATTGAATTTTCATGGTTTGACAAATTGTATTGGATAGAGAGTCTAATGAAGGCAACGATATTGCAGCATAACTAACTGTTAACCCCAATGATGAAATTGCTAAAACACATTTTAAAAAAGTACGCATTTTTTTGATCCTCTCTATACTGCAACAGCACCCTTGATATGAGGATGGGCTCGATAATTTACAATCTCAATATCTTCAAATTGATATTCAAACAATGAATTGGGTTTACGCTTAAACTGAAGCTGAGGCAAAAGATATGGCGTGCGAGATAATTGTAAATCAACTTGTTCAAAATGATTAGAATAAATATGACAATCACCACCTGTCCAAATAAATTCTCCCACTTCAAGATCACATTGCTGCGCGATCATGTGCGTTAACAAAGAATACGATGCGATATTAAAGGGTACACCTAAAAAAGAATCAGCAGAGCGCTGATAAAGCTGACAAGATAGTCGCCCATCTGCCACAAAAAATTGAAACAACAAATGACAAGGTGGCAATGCCATTTTTGGAATATCTCCTACATTCCAAGCGCTCACAATTAAACGACGAGAGTCGGGATTTGTTTTAATTTGTTGTACGAGATCAGTCATTTGATCGACAAGAACACCTTCCGCTGTTTGCCACGCGCGCCATTGTTTGCCGTAAACTGGGCCTAAATTCCCGTTTTCATCTGCCCATTCATTCCAGATCGAAACATGATGTTGTTTTAAATAGTCAATATTCGTATCACCATTTAAAAACCAGAATAATTCATAAATAATACTGTTGATATGCAATTTTTTAGTGGTGAGCAGAGGAAATCCTTTGCTTAAATTAAAACGCATTTGATATCCAAAAACGCTTTTTGTACCTGTCCCTGTTCGATCCGATTTCGTGATTCCTTCCTCGCGTATATGTTGTAAAAAATTTAAATATTGCTGCATATTTTTCTCCGATATCCCCAAAACAACATCAACATTCCAACAACCATCATGGGTAGTGATAATAACTGACCTTCAGTCACCCATCCAAATGCGAGATAACCAATCTGTGCATCTGGCTCCCGAAATAATTCAATCACAAAACGAAACAAACCATAAAAAACTAAAAATACACCTGAGACAGCCCAGCGAGGTTTTGGTTTTTGCGAAAATAACCATAAGATAATAAATAATAAAACACCTTCCAGTAAAAATTCATATAGCTGAGAAGGATGGCGCGGTAAAGAGCCAGCATTGGGAAAAATCACTCCCCAAGGAACATTCGTTGTTTTACCCCATAATTCACCATTAATAAAATTTCCAAGACGCCCTAGGCCTAACCCAATCGGCACAGCTGGGGCTATAAAATCAGTAATCTCTACTAACGATTTTCCAATTCGGTGAGAATAGATAGATAATGCAATCAGAACACCTAATAATCCGCCATGAAAAGACATACCGCCTTTCCAAATTTGAAAAACAGATAACGGATTATATAACAAGTCAGGCCATGCATAAAAAAGCATATAACCGACTCTTCCGCCAATAATGATTCCTAATGCACTATAAAATAAAATATCGGCCAATTGATCTGGCGTAAAATCTGCGCGGCGCAACCGAGTACTCAAGACTGCCCAACCCGCAAAAAAGCCCATTAAATACATAAGCCCATACCAATGGACAGACAAAGGGCCTAAATGAAAAGCAACTGGATCAATTTGTGGATACATTAGCATAAAATATTTACACCTTAATGAGAAAAAAACATATCAATGGCAATAAGCACTAAGAATATCCCAAGCACGCGTTTTAATACAGATGTTGGTAATTTATGCGCTAACGTTGTCCCTATAGGGGCAAATATCATGCTAGTGATAGCCACCCCCAGAAAGGCAGGCCAGTAAATATAGCCCGTACACCACGCCAAGGACAAGCCTACACTGGTGCTTCCTAAAATCATGAAACTCACTGTAGCAACAATACCGATACTGACGCCGCAAGCAACAGAAGTGCCTGCCGCCTGGCGTATACCTACTTTGCATCGCATCATAAAAGGTATTAACATCGTCCCGCCGCCCGCCCCTAAAATACTTGATAAAATGCCAATCGTTCCCGCTGAAAAAGTCATAAATAACCGTGAAGGCAACTCGCCTCCTTCCATTTCTTCTGTTTTTACCACTAACAGCCGGATAGCAATCAATAACAAAAAAATACTAAAAAATGTTTTTAAATACGCTGAAGAGAGCGCATGCGCAATGATGGCACCGATGACTGACCCTATCATTAAACCCGGTAATAATATTTTTACTAAATCCCAACGCACATTTCCGTGTCGGCCATGTGCTCTTAATGCTGAAATAAGCGTAATAATCATAGCTGCTAATGATGTGCCAATCGCCATATGCATCACGTAACTATTTGGCATAATGTTATAGTGTAAAAATACACTTGCCAGTGCGGGGACAACAATAATACCTCCGCCGATTCCTAACAAACCTGCCATAGTGCCTGCAAACGCACCAATGAGAAGATAAATACCAAACATGTTTTAACCTTATTTAACCTCAGTTATGGATAAGAACCCAGTTAAAGCAAGTATTTCAGCTGAAGACAAGGCGAAATCTTGAAAAAAATACGCATGTAGTTATTCTACATAAGTGTTTTTTTCAAGATTTCAACGCAGTATTCGGCTGAAAGACGCCGCTTTAACTGGGTTCTTATCCATAACTGAGGTTATTTAACTGAGGTTATTTCCCAGCTCGCACCAAACTACCTAGCCCCGCTCTTTCTAAAGCGAGCTCTAAATGACAGCGAATCATCACTGCATTTTCCATACTCAAAACATCTTGCAATAATTTAGAGGCTTTTT
>JABDBD010000046.1 GCA_013288815.1 Gammaproteobacteria bacterium
TGATGTAGATTGGACTAGAAGCACAGTTCGCGTATCACGTGCAATTGTCTTAAAACAAGAGAAAAGTACAAAAACAAAATCTGGCATTCGTGAAGTGTTGTTATTACCGCCCGCATTAGAAGCATTGAAATTACAAAAATCATTTACCTTTCGCAAAGGAAAAAGAGTATTTTACAATCCCCGAACCAACACACCATGGGAAACTGATGCACAAATTCGCAAAACGTGCTGGACACATATTTTAAAAAAAGTTGGTATAAGATATCGCAATCCGTATCAGACTCGTCATACATATGCCTCAATGATGTTATCAGCAGGAGAAAACCCATTATGGGTTGCTAAGCAAATGGGACATAAGGATACCGAAATGATTATTAAACATTACGGGCGATGGATACCGGATAAATCGACGGTGACGGGTTATACACCGATAAATAATTGGAATTTAGTATTGGATGAAAAACTAGCTAAGAGCAAGAAATAGGGATGCGCCCCACTTACAACAGGGTGCCATTAGCATTGATATTTACTATAAAAACATATAAAATTTATGAAATATCCATATACTTTCTTTTATTTTAATATTTTTCATTTATATTCAATAAGTTAAAATAAGCAAATAAATGTCAGGCCTGAGCCTAACTTGAGGCTTTTTTGAGGATATGTAGAGGATTATAAGCTATAATAGCTGTAGAGGTTATTAAAATGAATACAAATGCATTATTAAATACTGTTCCAACTCATAACTATTTACACCTTATGGATGGAAATACCCCAAAAAAGGTAGCGGAGTTTCTGGATCTTAGTAGAAACGACATTTCCAAAGCCATGAAGATGGACAAAGAACACGTTCGACTGGATGATCAAATAACAAAAGACTTGAAACGACGCCTTTATGAAATCGCCAATATTTGCGAACTCATGGCTGGATACTTCGATGGTGATATTAAAAAAACTGCATTATGGTTTAACATAAAAAATCCTGCACTCGGAGGCATTTCTCCTCGCGATATGATCCGTTATGGTCGCTATAAAAAATTAGAGTTATTTATACGAAATGCGTTAGCAGGAATACATCCATAAATCATGAAACCATTCGATCACAGAATATTTACTCTTCTAGAGAGCGTACCTCCTCGCGCTATCAAAACCTGGATCAAACTCCATGAAAATGTAATTGATTATACGGCAGAGCATTTCGCCTATTTTGCCCATAAAAGATCGCAAGTTATGGAAGAGCTAAAACAATCGCTACTTGAGAATACAATCTCTTTTGAATTTGATGACTGGAAAAGAATTGTATCTCAACAATTTTCAAATACTCCGCTGTCGACTGTAGGCAGCGTTAAAAGTTTTCCTGGCGGACGTTTCAACGTAGGCATTATTGATATAGAAAGATTTCCGCAATTTGCAGCACTATATTTAGCTGAAGATAGTGCCACAGCTATTTTAGAAATGACGGGGATTAAGCCCGACATTGTCACTGATGGACTTACAGGAAAAGAACTTGCTGCGCTTGGAAATAGCAGCCATTTTATTATACGCGGCAAACTAACTAATGTTTTAGATTTAACAGACCCAAAATCATTACATCAGTTTTATACACATCTTAAAGCAATACAGCTTCCCTTCTACTATAGAAAAAAAGCAACTCAACTAAAAATATCCCCCATGCTTCCAGTTAAAAATTTAGATGAGCTATGGAAAACATTATTTTCGGAAAACTGGCGACTGATGCCGATGCAATTTGATGTTCCGGCAAATTCTCAGATACTAGGACAAATTGCACACTCAGCAGGAATTGAAGCCATCCTCTATCCTTCTGTGAAAACAAATAAAAAAGCACTGGCTGCTTATCCTGAAAACTTTTTTAATTCGGATGCCTTCATCGAAATAGTAGGAGCTGTTGCAGACACAGTAACTGGCATTAGAATTGATAAAGCTACATACAAGAATTTTTTACCTTAAAATCAACAAAGAGCATGAGATTTTTTAAAAAGACCCAATTTGGACCCGCAACTTTTGAGAAGCATAAAATGAGTTAGAATTATCAAGAAGTTATACGATTTGGGACGCCGGAATTGAACCGGCGTCCCAATAGCGTAACTTTTTGATAGATTGGGACTATTCTCGGGCCTTAGATTTTGTGGGCACATTTTGGGTATATTTTACATTTTTTGGTAAAAATACCTTATAAAATAAAAGCTTGTGTCTTTCTCATTATTCTATATTCTACCTCCGAGCTAATTCTCCTATTAATTGGAAAACTTAACAAATTTGTTATATAATTTATGAAATGGACAGTTGAATATTACAGCGAAAACGTACAAGACTGGGTGAGCAAAATGCCAGTAGGTATTAGGGCAGCTTATGCAAAACTAACCGGTTTATTAGTTGAGTTTGGTATGGATTTACGCTTACCACATTCAAGAGCAATGGGCGATGGATTGTTTGAGTTGCGCCCAAAAGGCAGGGAAGGTATTGCTCGTATTTTTTACTGTACATTAGTAGGAAAAAGAATTGTGGTTTTGCACGGATTTATTAAAAAAACCGAGGAAACGCCCCGTAAAGAGTTAGAAATTGCTACACGGCGTATGAAAGAGGTGAAAAATGAGCGACAAAAAAGATAAGAGAATTCCTGCTCTTAAAACACACGATGACATGGTAGCAGAGTGGATGAATGATCCTGCTTTTAAAGCAGAGTATGATGCATTAGAAGAAGAATTTCAGCTATTAAGAGAAATGCTTCATGCCAGAAAACGGGCAGGACTAACGCAAGAAGATGTAGCAGAACGGATGGGGACTAAAGCGCCTGCTATTGCACGTTTAGAAGCTACAGGGGCTCGTGACAAACACTCCCCTAGTGTCAGCACATTGCGCAAATATGCACATGCTGTCGGCTGTAAGCTAGAAATTCACCTCAAGCCATTCTCTAAAAAAGATTTGAAAGAAAAACATGCTTAGCATAAACAAAATATGCACTCTGGCGACATTATCTAGTAAGTGATGCTCATATTATGGGCGCCACCTGACTTCGAGAATCTAAACAGCCAACTTATTGATTATATTAAATCTGAGCTTCCAAATGAGGCACTACATTTTTAAAGTCATTATAGATTTAGGCGCAGTTATTCCCACAACTCGATATACCTCTTTTGCTTCGGAATTTATTTTTGATGGCAATAAATAAATGTTTTCAGATTTCTGGTCCCTAATTACGCTAGCTTGAACCCGCATAAGTGCATCTCGGATCACTTGTGGTGATAATTTTTTGGATTGTGTTGCAACGCGGTATTCTAAGTAACGGACGCAAACAAAAGCCATAAATGAGATGGCTATATGAGCCTTAATTCTTTGTGGCGTCCAGTGATATATAGGTCGAATCTTTAAATCGTGTTTATTAATACGAAAACTTTCTTCTACTTGCCACAGACCATTATAATGGTTCAACACCTCAAGAGTATTTAAATTTGTTATATTAGTAATAATACCGTGCAGGCCATCCCACTTTGCATCATCAATAATTTTTTGTTCGTTAACTGATATCTTGGAATCGTTAGAGATAATCAGATATTTTTTGTACCCAAAATTTGCAATAAGTGATTTCGGATCTTTGTTTTTATATAATTTTATTCTTAATTTTTGAATGGCCTTTTCACGATCTTGTGAATCTTTGTAGGCGCGTCTTTTACTATGACTCACAATTAATTTTTGTGTGTTATTAATCTCAAATTTGGCTACCCTTAAGTCATCGTTATCTTTTTCTCGTGAATAATTAACAGAGTCTAATATCTGTTTTTTTCTTGCTGCTGACATACCACGCAATCTTGCGCCAACTATGTATTTAAAATTATTTTCTTGTAAATATTGTAGATTCTCCTTGCTCAGCATGCCGCGGTCCGCAACAAAAATTACATCTTTAATGTCATATTTCTTTTTTAAGGAGTTTAAAACTGGCACTAAAGTATGACCTTCAAATGTTTTACCAGGAAAAATTTCATATCCCACAGGAAGTCCTTTATCTGTGACAAATATTGCTAATAATATTTGCGGTTGATTAAATTTCATGTCTTTGCTGTAGCCATTTTGTTTGAATTCATCCTCTGTAAATGATTCAAAATATAAAGTGGTTGCATCATAAAACAATACCCGTAATTTCTCTCCTGTTAGTTGTAAGGTGGCTGCCAATGCATATTTTTGTATTCGCTCACAGAATATCTCATCTATTTTATCCATCATTTGATAAACATGATCTAAGTTGAGAGTCACACCAAATTGAGCATGTAATTGCTCAACACTGGCGCGTTTACTTTGTGGATTTGCAATTCGTGCTAAGACAATTTCACGCAATATTTTAGCGGATTTTTCTCTTTGTCGCGGTCTTGAAAATGGATTGGCAAAACCTAATTGTTCATAAACATAACCATAAACATCGTGAATACCTAAAATATGTCGAGCTTCTTCTTCAAGATAAATTAAATCAACCACGCTATTTTTGTCTAATGGTTTAACCTGGCCAAGTTGTTGCGCATAATGACTTGGCGTGATATTTTTTTCTTTCTTTAATTTTTCGTGTTCGAGTTGGATTTTTATTGATTGAGCAACTTGTTTTAGCGCTTTTAGTTCTTCGTCTGAATGAGCAGTACCGATGTGGCGTAAAACATGTTGCTTTGTTTTTCCTTTATAACGAAAAGACTCAGCCAGCTGTACAACAACATGTCTTGTTCGAGCTATTTTCTTAGTTCTAATATACATAAATTATTTCATCATGTGTGTATCAACAATTTTTTTGCTCTCAACATTAAATATATTTTTTGTAGTAGAAAAATTACGTTGAAGTTTATCATCAAAAAACATGTCTTCATATTGCAGTTCAGTATCACTGAGCCAACGTATATTTCCTAAGCTAACATGCAGTGCTTGCTTAGTTAACTCGTTTTCTTTTCCATTAATTTCTATATTACTCCCAGTATGTGTATTGTATACTTCAATTCCATTATAACCTTGGGAGAGAGCTAGATATGTTCCGTTTGTAGATAAATAAGCATCATATGGAGCAACAACAGTATTGAGATATGTAATTTGTTTTTTATCTATATCAGCAACAAATAAAAATTTCGGAATCCCTCCAGTACCAGATACATCAGTGCCCGCATCGAGATAAACTTTTTTCGCTGATGCATCATAAGCGACAAAATAAGGCCCATTTGATATACAAGTGTCATAGCACATGGTTTCACCAGCTTTATACATTTCTTTATAATCACGACATAACAAAGCATCAATTTCCAAACAGGCTTCTTCTGACACGTGCAAATCCTTAGCTGTTATTGTCCAAATTGGTTTATCAATTTTTGGGATACTAAAAAGCTTAGGGCTCACAGGGTTCGGCACAAATCGTGATTTTGATATAACTATTTTATCAGCATGCATTTCATCATTGGCATTTGAAATACCTATACTTTGAATAGCAAAGTTGTTGTATACATGCGTGGATAATATTTCTTTAGAGGCAAAAGAATTTTGTGTGAAAAAAAACAAAATCACTGTAATTATTTTATATATTATTTTCATTGAGCCACTTCCTTATCAAATGGAGCATCTTAAAACTTTATCAACATAATCTTTATCACATCCATATTGCGGATGACGAATACAAGTTGGAGAAATAACCCATTTACCCGCACAATTTTTTCCATCGCGAGGTTCCCAGCGATATTCCACTCCATAATTATACCTGCGAAGAATTTCTCTTGTTATTTGATCTGGCGTGAGCGGTGAAGGAATTCCTTGCGGGCAACTTGGTAAGCCTAGTTTTTTTCTTTCAACGTTCAATCGGATTCTTTCATTAAGATGAAATCGCTTTGCGTAATAACGTTTTTCATTTAATATTTTTAACCCGTCTTTTATATTCTCACGCCAATTCCACACTGTTTCAGGAATAATATATTTGTGACGTACTTGCATAATGCCAACACCACCAACTTTTTCCATTTGTTGATTTCTTCCTATTAATGGCAATCCATTGCCGCTTTCCTGCTCTGCTTCAAATTGTCGATAAACACTTTCAACACATGCGATCTTGAGTTGGAGCGGGTCAGTTACTTCTTTTTCAATAAGTGCCTTACCAGGATTGGTACCATAGATTTCATAATTACCAACTGCAGTTTTGCTGTACTTCTGAGAGGGACTGTACGTTACCTTTGTAGTTAGATTGCCTCCGGTTATACCCCATGAGTGTAGGTCAGGTACGTATTCATTCGTATTGGTAATAATAATTGGAAGTGAAGCGGCAGTTCCACCGCGACGCCAGTGAAACTTAGTGGTAAGAGACCACTCCAATGGAGTTGAAGGATCAGTGCTGGCTACGGTAAATTTCATAGCAGGCATGGTTGGTTTGGCATCAATAATGAATTTATAATTTTGTTCTGGAAAGCTGATATAAAAATCTTTGCTGGTTTTTATCCAAACTAAATCACCTACTAGAGAATTGCTGTTATACCATGTTCCATGAATTGTAGAGCAATCCTCATTGTCGCATGAAGCAATTAGTTGAATCCAAGATGGGCAATCATTTTGATTCGTTTTAATAACCAATTGAATGCCAATTTTATTTTTATTGACGACTCCAGCTATCGTGGTTATCCCACATTCGCTGTTATATTTCCCGGTTAGCACAGAGCCATTCTGTTGTAATGTAACTTGCGTAGTATTTAGCTGTCTATCGGAGTTCATCCAAGACCAGTTACCGCTAAAATCAATGTTTTTTGCAGCTGTTCCGGTTGCCATCAAGACAGTTAGACTTAGTAACAGCCAGATTTTATTTCTCATTAAACACCTCTGATTCACTTCATGATTTCTTTATTGTGAAAATATTACCACCAGAGGCAATGCAATGCAAAAGTTATTTTATATTGAGGCAGCACGAATAAAATAAATAATTGATATATTTATCAATAAATTAGGTGAAATGATGTTTTATTGAATTTTAGAAATGTGTTGCCTCATTTTGAGAAGCATATGCCTATTTTTCAATGAGTTAATTTAAACTATGCTCGAAGTCAGGAAAATATGCACTCTGGCGACATTATCTAGTAAGTGATGCTCATATTATGGGCGCCACTTATCCTGATACGCGTTCTTTTACACTGAGTTTAAGGCAAACCCGAACGACTGCCAAATAGGCTTGCCGCAAGGTCGCAAATCTAAAATGGGTTACATGATGCGACAACACTTGTCGTTGCTTTTATCATCCTCTGCGCTGTGTTTGTTGTTATTTGCCGATAAGAGTGGCTGCGTGAGCGGTTGGTTGCTGGCATGAATAGGCGAGGGGATGATCCGGCGTCGCTCAGCAAAGGCTTGGGCTACTGAACCATGACTATCCTCTGTATTATTGACAGAGCTTCTGAAGTTTGGAGCACCGCACAAATTCAGCTTGTATCGCAGCCAATGCCAGATAAATTGCTTGGAATGATGGCTTTCTTGTTGGCTGAACTCTTTTGGCGACATTCTGTATCTCGCACCATGTAACAGATATTGGATTGCCCTATGGCCTGTTTCAGTTACCCATTCAGTCGTTGGAACTGGAGCTTGATAAGCTTTGACACGTTCGCCTATGACAGCCAGGTTGTCACAATTCGTATCCGGGTATACAAGAATTTTTTCTGATTCACCCGGCATGAAGCGTACTATGGGTGCAGAATCTCGATTTGCAAATTGACGCGCTCGCGAATCAACTGTTGCAGTATATTGATCAGGTGACTGTTGAACAATATCCCAAATATTTAGTCTTTTTAAGACTTCTTCAGCCAGTTCGTTGTCAGTGCACGCTGTGCCAGCCTTGTCTAGACATATGCCTTTCTTGCTTAAGTCATTCAATGCAAGATAGAAAAGACGGTGTTTTTCTGGTTGATCTTTGTAATACTTTTCCCCTAAAGAAATGAGGGTAATTTGCCAGGGATGCGTGACATCTACATGGATGAAATCTCTTTCATTCGCGCCAGGGAAAAGCGTTTCTATTTGTGAGGCAAGGTTCGCATGTGCAAGTAACCAGACAGAACTATGCGGTTGTTTCACACTTGTTGCTAAAGGGGTGTCCGGACTCAGGGGATCTTCCGTCTGATCATGAATCAATACGCCTTCTGGGAATAATCCCGTTGCCACGTTTGCGCCAACTGTAACGATGACTTTGTCATTTGGTTCTAGTTTTGTGTCATCTATTGCATAGACGTGGTTGTGATCTATATGCAGTTTAGCGACGAACTTTTCGTTTTCAATGTGCACTCCATTATGTTGTAAATGACTGACAATAGGTTCCACTACAGACTCATAGTCATTCGTAGCGGATCTAAGTACCCAGTTATGTGGAATATGTGCATGAGTGTGGGTTATATAGCGTTTCAACGCTAGTGCGGAGTGGTGTTCGAAAAGTCCCGTGAGATGGAAAAAATATCTAAAGGCGGCAGCTGCTAATATTCTTTGTGGTAAAAGGTCTGAGATTGCCATGTTCTCTAATGCTGCATCGCTTTTCATAGCGACGGCGAAAAATGTTTTTCGCATGTCGGCAGGAATAGTTTCGCGAGGGTGAGCTAGGTTTCGACTGATTAAGTGATCAGAATTCCAAATTCCAGCTTGTCTCCATGCAGTCTGAGTATAGTGATAAGAGGGTTCATCAAAAGTACGAAGGGTATGCGCATAAAACGATTTACCATGATTTGATACAGCTCTGTAGAATATTCCCCCACACTCTGTATTTCCCTCAAAAATACTGATTTGATTGCCGGGCACGCCTTCTTGTAATAGAAGGAGCGCTGTATTTAGCCCCGCAATTCCGCCTCCGACAATATACACATGACCATCACTAACGGCTGTCACTTTTTCTGAGGAATGAGATGGGTCTAATAAGTTGGATGAAGTGCTGGATTGATTAGGGATTATATCTTCAGCAGCGTTTGATGAATGCACTGGCAAATAGCCAGTTGGTTTGCTAAACATGGGATGCTTTCTCGTTTGTAGGTTTTTGGCAATTATATTGAATGAATGCTTAACAGAATATTAATACAGAGCTAACTGGATAAGGACCTAGATTTATAGGTATGCCTCGAAGCAGAGTTTGCCAACCCCTGTGCTGTGCGAATTCGTAATTCGCACAGTAAATTTGGCAATTCAAACAGCGCATATCTCACATGCAGTATTTGCTAACCCCCCATATTTTTGGGCATATTTTGGGTAGTTTTTTACGGAAGACAATACTCATTTTTTTCATACCTATCGAAGCATTTTTGCGCAATCACAAGCTAATAAAGCCAGTGCAATGGAAAAAATATCGATTAAATTCATGTGGTTGTATTAGACACAGAGTTTGAATTTGAACTAGCTTAGCTCAGCGGACTATAACTCGGAACCCGCGGCTTTTTTGCAAAAAACTCTTTAAAAATCAATAAGTTGGGGCGGCGGCTATCACATTTATTAATTAACTAATTGAATTAAATATATAATCTTAATGTGGTTTTTCTGCGAGGCCCCCAAATCGGCCCCCAAAAACTCCGTACTGACGGAGGAATTGAACCGAGGTCCCACTGTTTTATCCATTCGCTGTTCGCGAATCGCGAACGATATTTTACCCTTGATAGCATTTATTTCGCGCGTTCTCTGTTCGCGAACAGCGAACACTTCTGCTATACTCAATCTATATATAATACAGGGGTACTGAGATGTTAAAGCCACAAGATTGTATCATCTTAATAAAGCTATTGGCTAATCCTGGAATGGATTGGTCACAGCGCCAATTAGCTAAAGCATTATGCATTAGTCTGGCCGAAATTAATGCTGGCATAAAGCGTTTAGGCGATGCTGGATTATTAAGAAAAGATAAAGATGATAGGCTTTTCCCCAACATTAACGCAGCAGAAGAGTTTCTAGTAAGTGGGATTAAATTTTTCTTTCCAGTAAAACTAGGCGAATACACTCGTGGTATGCCAACGGCAATTGCTGCACCTATATTTCACGATAAGATTCCTCTCGGTAATGACCCCATCCCTGTGTGGCCAGACGCAATGGGAGAGAAAAGAGGGGTTGCTTTAGCGCCTCTTCACCCGTCAATTCCTAAAGCGTTACGTGAAAGCCCAGATCAATCTTTCTATGAGCTGTTAGTATTAATTGATGCAATAAGATCAGGCCGCCCGCGCGAACGTAATTTGGCCGCATCTCTTTTGAAGGAAAAATTAAAACATGCAAAGTAATAATAAATCAGTAATGTTGGCCAACTTAAGAATGTTGGAATTTGTAGCAACGAAATTAGGAGAAATTCGCGATGATGTCGTATTTTTAGGCGGATGTACTACAGGGCTTTTTATCACTGATCCTGAATTTCCAGATGTTCGATATACGGTGGATGTAGACTGCATCGTCGATGTTATTTCATTGAATCAATATCATCAATTAGAAAAGAAGTTAACTAAACAGGGATTTAAAAAATCGTTATCTGAAGAAGTCATTTGTCGTTGGTTCTATGATGATGTGACTTTAGATGTAATGCCTACGGATGAAAATATTTTAGGATTTGGCAATCGTTGGTATAAAAGAGCTATTGCTGCCTCAATACTCCATCGTCTAACGGATAAAATAAATATAAAAATAGTTACCGCTCCCTATTTTCTTGCAACTAAATTAGAAGCTTTCAAGACTCGCGGTAAATCGGATTATTACGTAAGTCATGACTTTGAAGATATTGTGTCGATTTTGGATGGTAGGATTGAGATAGTTGATGAAATTCATAAAGCAGATAGTGAATTGCGAGATCATTTAATTAATTCATTTACGGAAATTAATAATAGCCCGGCTTTTAAGGGCGCTATTCCTGGTCATTTCGTTCAGTATGGTAGTTATGCCGATGGTCGCATTAATATAGTAGAGCAAAAAATTAAAGACATAATAAATAGGTAATGTATGCAATATGCTTGGCTAACAGATATACATCTTAACTTTATTGATGATGTTGCGCGTCAAAAATTTTATCAAGAAATTGTTAATACTGGATGTGATGGTGTATTGATTAGTGGTGATATTGCAGAAGCCCCATGTTTGGTAGATATCTTAAATGAAATGATGAGATACATTGATAAGCCAATTTACTTTGTATTAGGTAATCACGACTATTACAGAGGTCAAATTCAAGAAGTGCATGACGCAATGACAGCCTTAACCAAAGAACATGATAAGTTGTTTTGGTTGTCAGCATCAGGAATACAAAAATTGGATAACAATACATTTTTAATTGGCCAAGATGGATGGGCTGATGGTCGTTTGGGCGATTATCAAAATAGCCGAGTGGTGCTCAATGACAGCAGAATGATTGCTGACTTATTCCAAGAGAAGATTCTAGGTAAATATCAATTGCTAGAAAAGATGCAGCAATTAGCTGATGCAGATGCGATAAAATTACAAAAGGATTTAAAGCAAGCGGTTAGTCAAGCTCTTAAGAAAATAATTGTACTGACGCATGTTCCACCTTTTAAAGAAGCTTGCTTGCATGAGGGTAAAATAAGTGGTGATGATTGGTTGCCATATTTTAGCTCAAAAGTCATTGGGGATGTATTAATTACTGCTGCCCAACAAAACCCACAAATTGAGTTTTTAGTGTTATGTGGCCATACGCACAGTGAGGCAAATGTTTGCTACGATAATTTAGTCATTGAAGTGGGTAAAGCTGATTATTGTCGACCAGAGATTCAGAAGATTATATTAGTTTAAGATAAAAAGGTTCTTATGGAAGAAATCCAGTTAATTGATAAAAAGATTAAAAAAATCCCTAGGCAAAAAATTTTTTCTGCTGAATCCATTTGCGGAGATTTTTCGATTAAAGCTGTTAAATATGTTTTAAGTCGATTAAAGAAAAAGAACGAGATTGGTGTTATATCGCATGATCTATATTATCGACCAGGGAAAAGTCGTTTTTTTCCTGGCCAACCTATTCCACCCGGTGCAGAGACAATTATTGAGGCTGTTGCTAAAAAAACAGGTGAGATTATATCAGTTCATCCTGCGGTAGCGCTAAATCAGCTTGGCTTAAGTACACAAGTTCCTATGCGACATATTTACTACACAACAGGCCGTTCGCGTCACATAAAAGTAGATGGCGTAAAGAGAGTTAGGCTTGTGCATGTTAATTCTAAAAAAATAGTTATGCCAAATACAGTAATATGTCATGTGACCACTGCTTTATGGTATGAGGGAAAGAGATATTTAAAACCTCGCATAGTTAAGAAGCTTCATGAGCGCCTGAAGGATAAATATTTCAATGAGGTTCTAATGCACCTTGATAAGATGCCAGGTTGGATGCGGAAAGTTTTTATACGTTATCAAGAGATGGATGCGAATGATCCAGAGTTACAAGAAGATCCTGATGAATCTTGGCGGGGGTAGATTATGAATCAATTGTTAGAAATTAGCCCATCATTATTTTTCAAATACGCTAAATCGCCGCATTGGATTTGGTATGACATTCATGGTGATCAATCATTGAAAGCAGAATTGCCTGAATTAACAAAGAAACTGATTGAAGGCGGACTGCTTCATGAAGAAGAATGTGTAAAGGGGATGGAAAAAGTAACAATTGATAAAACTCTTTCTGAAGAAGAAGCAGAAAAACTCACGCTTCAATATATGGAGTCAGGAGCGGAGTTGATATATCAGGGTGTTATTTCCTGTGTTGAAAGCGATGTTAAATTTAAAGGGCGTCCTGATTTCCTAAAAAAATACGAGGGTAAGTCACTTTTCGGTGATTACTATTATGCGCCAATTGAAATAAAAAATTCCACAAAATGTGACAAACCTGAATATAAGAAGCAACTGATGCTATATGCGATTATTTTAAATAAAATTCAGGGTTACATGCCTACAGTTGGCGGGTTTATTAATAAAAATAAAGATCAAATCCCGTGCGAACTTACCGAAAATATTCTAAATATAACTAATAAGGCTATTGTTGAAATACTAAATATAATTCGTG
>JABDBD010000047.1 GCA_013288815.1 Gammaproteobacteria bacterium
TGTGTTGTGTATTTTTACTTATTCTACCGCTTTTTAAACCAGACAAACCAATTGTAAACGGTACTAGTGCCTCGTCAACATTGAATCTTCGGGTTGGCGCACAGATTGCGAGAGATTGAAATGTTTTTTCTTCGAAAAAGCACAGGCGTACTTGCTTGTACGTCGAGCATTTTTCGAAGAAAAAACGTTTCAAGCTCGAAGCAAGGTGGGCGATCATACCCGAAGATTCAATGTTGACGAGGCACTAGTGTTAGTGAGAAAACAAACGCCGGCTAAAAGTAATATGCTTATGAAGTAAATAATTGGGGATCAGCATGATAATTGTTGTGGCCATTCGCAGAGCCACTTTATCTATGTTAATTATTTTGACGAGTAATGACAAAATAGCGATGTTACACATTAATGAGGTTAGCATCACGATTGTAAAGAGTGATAATTGTGAGGCAAATTCTTTAGATGGACATTGAAAGGTAAACAATTTATTGGCTGTATAGTGAAAGATGCCAGCAGTTGAAAAAGCCAATATGAGCGCAAATTGGTAATGAAGATTCGTTTGATTGACAAGCAAAGCAAATACACCCCAGTCAATCAACGTGGCTATGCCGCCAATCAGTGTGTAAATAAGTAATTCTCTTGATCTCAGTAAAAATGATATTGCTTTCATAACTTCTCCATTTTGAATACTTTCTTCCTAAAGCAAGTTGGCCCTTAAATCAGATTGAGCTGGAAGTCCACTCTCTAAATCAATATCAAGTTGATCTGAGCTGCTAGCTGATGGTGATTGCGAAAATAAACTACCATAATTCCTTGGATTTTTTGCACTGCCAGCGAAAGTGATATTTTTGAGTTCTATGCTATCGACTTTATCATCAGCATTGCGCAAGTTTTCTTGCGTAGGGGGTTCATCTTCCTCTGCTTCTTCAAAATATGGTTCATGTTGTATGTGAATGCTTAGATCAGCAGGCATCGCAATTTTTTCTTCCATCGGTAGTAAGATCGCTTCACATAAATTTTTGTCTTCTGCATCAGGAATATATTTCGTAAAGATATCTGCAACTGTGAGAAATTGTCGAAGGGCTGCAGTGTGTTCACGATTGCTTTGCTGAGTTGAATGTTCAGATTTGATAAGAAAATTAATCGTTTCCTCGTGTTTTGCTACTTTCCTTCTGAGAGTTTTGTTTTCACGTTTTAATTCTACTACTTCTTCATCTACTTTATCAGCTTTGTGAATACTAACAGCTAAACCGCTGGCCGTAAGGATGGTGGTTGTAAGACCGGCAGAGATGGTCAGAACATAAAGGATAAGTTTTAGCGGATAAAAGACTAGGCTTTGTTCGGATAAATAGGAAAGAAAAAAGTCTCCAACCCAATACATGCCAGATGCAAAGCTGCCGCCAGCTGCCACACTTAAGCAAAGCTGAGCCGGTTTTGATTTGGATTGTTTGACGACCCAGTTTTTAATTGTGGTCCAACGAGTCATGCTCATGTTAGAAAACCTCTGTTGCTCAGTGGGTCAGGGTGGTTATCATACTAAAGATTTCTTAAATCCTCATTAATCTGGTGCATTTTCTGACATTATTTTTTGCTCTGAACACCCAAACCGTGATAGAATGCGCATTATTTAATCTAAAAATGACCATATCATGAAATTCCCAATTTATTTTGATAATGCAGCTACCACGGCAGTGGATCCAAGGGTTGTGCAAAAAATGATTACATGCTTGACTTCAGAGGGTCAGTTTGGCAATCCAGCGTCATTGAGTCATTCAGTCGGTCAAGCTGCGAAAGCATTAGTTGAGTGGTCTCGTGCGGAAGTAGCGAGTCTGATTGGGGCTGAATCTAGCGAGATCATTTGGACTTCGGGTGCGACAGAAGCTGATAATTTAGCATTGAAAGGTGCTGCACAACTTTATCAACGTAAAGGCAAACATATTGTCACCTTAAAAACAGAACACAAAGCAGTGTTAGATAGTTGCGAGCAACTTGAAAAAATAGGTTTTTCTGTTACCTATCTTACGCCAGAACCAAATGGGTTGCTCAATTTAGAAAAGCTCGCTCAGGCTTTGCGTAAAGATACAATCTTAGTATCGATTATGCATGTCAACAATGAATTAGGTGTGATTCAAGATATCGAAGCTATTGCAAAGATAACATCTGCGCGAGATATTTTATTGCATGTGGATGCAGCACAAAGCATTGGAAAAATTCCGATAAATGTGGCGAATACGCCAATTGATTTATTGTCTATGTGCGCGCACAAAGTTCATGGACCTAAAGGCATTGGTGCGTTATATGTAAGACGCAAGCCTAGAGTGAGAGTTGCCGCGCAAATTCACGGAGGTGGCCAAGAGCAGGGTATGCGTTCAGGAACATTAGCAACCCATCAAATTGTTGGCATGGCTGAAGCATTACGCATTGCAAAAGAAGAAATGACTCATGACTATCATCATCTAAAAAAAATACGTGATCGTTTTCTTGCGGCTATTTCTGCGCATGACCCAGTTGTTTTGCATGGTGACCAAGCAACTTGCTATCCGGGAATTGTCAATTTGCGTTTTTCAAAATGGACTGCAAAAGAATTTATGCAGATGTTTCCAATGATAGCTGTTTCATCGGGTTCTGCGTGTCATACAAAAGGCATTGAGCCTTCATATGTTTTGCGAGCAATGGGTTTAATGGTGGAGCAAGCTCATCAAGCGCTGCGTTTTTCATTTAGTCGATTTACGACAGAAGAAGAAATTGATTTTGCGGTGGAAAAAATAGTAGAAAGCTTATGAAGCCGCTGTGTTTTCCGGTGGTAAGAAAGAAACTGTAATCCTAATCGGATCCATTTTTTTATTTCTCATCCAATCAAACTGAAATGTTTTTAAAGCCCCCATGCGCGGAAAACGTTTTTTAATTTCATCTGTACTTTTCTGATTATCTTCGGTCGTATCCCACGTGAATATAGCGCCTTTTTTTCTTATTTGTTCTTCATCAATCCAAGGGCTGACTTGGTTATCCCAATTGATATAAACTTGAGGATGATTCGTTGAATAAAAAGAAATGTTACCTGCGACCCAGCGGGATCCAGCTACATAACGCAATGGTGTATGGTATTGATTGATCCATTCGCGCGTCAGCGTCATTGCAATATTCTTGCCAGGAAAATTTGCGCTCGATGGTTTTTCTGCCCTGATTAAAGCAATTGAATAGCTGATGGCAAGTGCAAACAACAAACCGAAAATAATCAAAATGAAACGAAGAAAGCGTCGTTGAGTGATGTAGGGTTGCAGCCACACAATAAAAATAATTCCCCAGAGAGAAAATAAAGGCTCGCCCCATCCGGCACGGAGTCGCATCCCAGTGATAGCGGACAATAATAACGTAATGAGAAAAGGCCCTAGACCAACATACAATAAAAATAGATTGTCAAATGTATCCAAGTGAAATCGTTTTATGGGTGGGGTTGATTTTTTTCCGACAAATAAGGAGACAAGTAAAATAAAAAAAGGGATCAACACGATGAACTGTTGGCGAGTAAATAATAGGGTATAAAAAAATGGTTTCTGTATGCTTTGAAGATTTTGCACTCGCATTAACGCATATTGAACTGTAATAAAGTTATGAAAACATAGCCAAATAACATGAGGTGTTATCACAATAATAAAAGCTAACATACCCCAATAAAAGTGTTGTCTTTTCAGATGGTATCGATTCATCGCAGGAATGAGAATGAAGAGCATCATCGACAACAGAAGCAGAGCCGTGTAGTACTTCGTCATCATGCCTAACCCAGCCAAGATGCCTAACCAAATCCAGTTGCGTGTGAGTGGTTGACGTAGCGCTTGATAAAAAAACAAGGTAGTGACAGCCCATAATGCGAGCTCAAGTGTATTGTCGTTAAAATCGATGGCATGTAAATTGTAATATTGAATGCTCTCTAACAATAAAACTGAAATGACAGCATACATTGGTGATATCATCTGGCGAGCGAGTTTCCATACGGCCCAAAAACAAATTCCTACAGAGAGTTGGCTGCAAAAATAGATTAACCAGTCAGAGTATCCGCTGAGGTGTGCTGCTATACCTGTTAACCATCCATTTAAAAAAGGATTTTTATCGTATCCCCATTCAAATTGATGCCCCCAGATAAATCCTTCAATGGCATCCATCGGTAGTGTATAACGAATAAAAAATGGCGTGAGTGTCCAGACATAAATATGCGTAAAGATAAAGAGAGCAATCCATTGCTGAGGTTTGATTTTTTGAAGAGCGTTTGTGTTCATAAAAAATTAAACTGGATTGTTGACCCTAACAAGTTTCACTACGTATACAAAGAAAATCACTATTCTCCATCTCAACTTGTACCGTCGCATGATTAATTTTATATTTGTCTTTTAGAGTTGTGTTAATGGTTTTGTAGTCAACATCTGTTTGACCTTCTTCCATCACAAGATGTGCAGTTAATGCGACTTCTTTTGTACTTAATCCCCAGATATGTAAATCATGCACGGCTTTCACGCCAGGCAAACTATGAAGAAATCTGTCAACACCTTGATGATCGATATAGTGTGGAATCGCATCAAGAATTAGTCTAATCGAATCACGCAAGAGTCCCCAAGTTCCCCAAAGGATGGTAACAACAATGAATAAACCAACGACTGGATCTAGCCACATGAATCCTGTTAATAAGATGGCAACACCAGCAACAACAACGCCGAAAGCGATTAATGCGTCATACATTAGGTGGATAAACGCTCCTTTAATATTTAAATCATCATGCGCGCCTTTCATGAATAGCAACGCAGTTCCGCCATTAATAAATATTCCAATCAGAGCGATGCCTATGACTAAGTGCTCATTGACTTGAGAAAGATTAATTAATTTATGAATGGATTCATAAGCAATAATCGCCGAGCTGGCAACTAATACCAGCGCATTGGTAACAGCAGCTAAGATAGTTGTGCGTTTGTAACCATAACTGTAACGTTTGCGCGCTGGAATAGTCAGCAGCCAATTCGCACCCCATGCAAGTAATAAGCCTAGCACATCACCAAAATTATGTGCGGCATCTGCTAATAAGCCCATCGAATTTGCGATGAGCGCATAAATGATTTCGATAATAACAAAGCTGAGATTAAGACCAACAGCAGTACCAAATGCTAAATTAAAAGATTGGGGCACATGATGTGCATGACTGTGGCCGCCATGGTGATCAGAATGATCTTCAGAATGGCTGCAATGATCATGAGAATCATGCGCATGGGTAGAGTCGTGTTTAGTCATTATTGATGATCCGCGTAAATATATTTAACCTCAGTTATGGATAAGAACCCAGTTAAAGCAAGTATTTTAGACTAAGACAAGGCGAAATCTTGAAAAAAATACGCGTGTAGTTATTCTACATAAGTGTTTTTTTCAAGATTTCAACGCAGTATTCGGCTGAAAGACGCCGCTTTAACTGGGTTCTTATCCATAACTGAGGTTATTTATACAATATTAACAGATATTTGACTGTAACAGAATAATATTCACCCACCACCTGATCAATGCTTGATCAGGGATGTAGTGTAAACGAATTTATAATTGCTTTTTCATGGATACACTCTGTTTTGACATGATCTCGTGAAAAGTATAAAGAGCATTTTTCAAAACCCAGTGGTCCTAATTTTCCCAATAATTTTCCCATATTTAAAAACAGCGTTGTGTTGGTATCTGTTTGAGGGGCATTTTTTAATGATAGTAGTTGATTATACGCTTTCTCAACAAGATCAGGATAAGTTTTACCGATATACCATAGAATACGACTGGTGAGTGAACTATCGAGCTTTCCGCGTGGATAGGTAGCAGTAATTTGAGGAAAATGATTGACGAGTAACTTTTCAATGGAGCGAGCAACACTATCATCGGGCTTGCTATACCCCGCAAAAAAAGATTTGGTACGACTAAATTTGTAGGCATCGATATAAGTTGAAAATAAAATAGTATCCATCGTGTTTTGCAAACGTTTTACATCGTCTAGTTGAATTGTTTCTTTATTTAGAGTTAGCTGGGTCTCTGACGAAAGTGCTGCTATTTGTGAAAGTGCTTCCAAATAATAATATTTCCCGAGTAATTGCTTAGAAAGCATTTTCATATTGTCTAGGTACGTATTTAAAATAATTCCAATCGCTGCGTTAGAAAGGCTAGATAGTTTATTAAGATTTGCATTTGCGTTAAATGAACGAATGAGTTCGTCTGCAGAAGCAGTGAGTGTGATCATTTTTGTTTTTATTTGATGAACGTCATGTTTCTTGAAACTAGATTTATTTTCAGCTAGTAATGGCACAATATATTGATCTCTTAATGTGAGAGATTCAGATAATGTTTCCAGAAAGATAAGTAAATTGGTGTGATGCTGAGTCGCTACAAAAAACTTATTTTCATCCGTCTCACATAGTTGTAATGATTCGTAATATGTTTTGTTTACACTTAAAAAAGCATCATTATATTTATACTTTTCAAGAGCGATTTGCAATGCGCTGGTTTTAGCGTGTAATTGGGCCAGTCCCGATTTTTTCTCATCAGAAGCTAGAATAGCTTGCTCGATAGTTTCAGTTGCTTTTAAAAATATGTTGTTTTCGAGGCGGTTTTTAAAATGTTCTTGTAGAAAAGTTGAAATGTGACTTCCACTGTGACCATCAAAAATAGCACTCAGTGTGGGTGTGTCACCTTCAATAGGTGTGACAATGACAGTGATATTGTCACCCGAGAAGTTGTTGTATGCATGATTTGCGAGTAATAAAGGTAAATCTTTAAGTGGTGCCTCAGGATGTTCATTAATAAAATTTTCGATTTTTTCAAAAGAAAGTCGTTCTGTTAATCCATCGCATGCATTAATTAGAAAGGCATCGCCATCTTCTGGAATCTCAACAGGGTTTAAATAAATATCGGGCTCAGCGGATAAACCATATTGCGTTAAGTCGAAGTCGCCCATGGCTCGGTAGATGTTGACATGAGGGTCTCCATACTCATCCATGATGCGCAAAAAATAAGGGTGAACACTGACTCCAATTCCGCATAGGTGTTCATAGTTCTCACGAGTAATGTGATGAATTGTAGTATTCAATAGCGAAAAGAGTGTGATTTTTTTATCACGATCTCTAACGACTAACATCGCGGTAGCATCACCTACATTGGCAGTGTAAAGTAATTTTCCGGCGATCACCACGGTGCATAAGGTGGAGCCTCCATCCATGTTAGCAAACGCTGAATTCACCATTTCCCGCTGAATAGCATCAATCGTTTCTTTCAAAACAGCTTTTCCCTGTGCGGGAGATAAATCTTTAAATGCTGGAATAGTGTCAATGATAAAACGATCTTCTTGTGATTCTCTGCGTCCTTGAAATTCAGCAATAAATGAGTTTGTCAGAGGATGGCTAGCTTGATAGTTGGCAGGGATTTTAGCATTGACAATAGTTTCTCCGGTTATAGTTTGAAATAGTAATCCATTATTATCACGATTGTGCATAGTAAAAATCCATTGAGTTATAAGAAGTGTAGTTGATAAGTTTTAAACGTGTTTTATCAAACTATTATTGCATATATTTATATGTGGAAGTAGATCAAAAATGCGTTTTATGAGGTTACTTTAGGCTTGCGTCACGCAGGTGAGTATTGTTCTATGTAACTAGCTGATTAGACAAATATGTTTGAATTCATTCGGTTATTTGAAGACTGAAAAATTTTTTAAAATTATTTGTTATACTTAAGTTATTAAAAAGATATTGTTATTGAAGATGGTTGGAGAGTTATATGCACTCGAGTTTGACTACGGAAGAAAAGCGGAAGTACTTTAAAAAGCACTCAGGTGATCTGAAGTTGTATGCAACAGCACTAGCACAATATGAGATGCTTTTACTCCAATATAAGGATGAAGAAGAAAAACGGTTAGTTCAACAAAATGAACTCGTAGAAAAGTCTGACAGCATGATGAAAATTTTAAATGACAGAGCGGCAGAGATTAACAAAAAAATAATAGATCTAAATGCACTGGTAGTGGACAAAGTGCCGAAGGTATTAAAAAATGAAGTTACTGAACGCATGCTTAAAAAAAAGAAAGCAAACGACCCTGAAGAGATAGCGAAAGCGATATCAGCCAAATTAGTGAGTCTGGGATTGATTAATAGGGAAGAGCAGAGTTCCTATATAAAGGGTAAAAAACAAAATGTTATTATGAAGACTTCTGAGCAAAGAAAAAACCTGATAGATTTGTTTCCTAATCTTTTGGATTATTATAAAGAGAAAGATGAGGGCATATATAATGAAGCAATAACAAATCCTGACATAAAAAAATTACGAGATGAGATCGGTCAACAGGTAAAGAATTTTTCTGAGATGATGGCTGAGCAGATAGAGCTGGATGGTAGATTTCGTAAATTTGACACGGAAACAAATATTATTTTTGCTAAACACAGACAGGACTGTAATGAACGATCTGGTTTAACTAAGCAGAATGGTATAATCAATGCTCATTTAATACATGCTTTCCGAACAGAAATTGAGGAGAACATTATTAATAGTCAGAGGGCGAGCAAAGGTTATTTCATTGCTAGTCAGTTACCCGATCCTGAGATTTTAAAAAAAAAATACTCGTATGCGCGCATATTTATCGATGCGAAACCACCTGAGGTTTTTTACATAAATGGTAGTGGAAAACCGAAAAAGTTAGATGTTGATGCTAAGAAATTACAGGGCTTGATGAAACAAGCATTAGAAACGATGATAGCAGAAAATGATAAGAAGATTGAAGAAATCCGTAAACGTCCTCCTAGTGAAAAAATAATTCTGCCGACTGACTATGTTGATTATGATAATAATAATCAGAAACATAAAGACTTTAATCAGCTAAGCAGGGACAAAGAGCTAGGCGATTATAATGAAGAAATTTTAATCTATAATGAAGAAATTTTAATCCTTCGCAAGAAGGCAGTAAGCTTGGATTCTTCTACAGGCAAAAAGATAGAAGAGATAGAGAAAGAAATAGAAGAGATAAAGGAAAAAATTAAGGATATTGATAAGCATTATCCACTTAAACAGATACCTGAAAATTATCCCTTTGTAAAATACGATGAAAATAACCCGGAACATGTTAAAGAGCATGAGCGGCTTAAAACACAGGAAATAAAATTTCACAGGAAAGAAATCAGAGAGCTGCGCAAGGGTGCTCCACTATCATCGATTCCTGTGCAGATGGTGTCAGCCTGTAATGAAGTCATTCTTACGAATTTAATAAAGCCTGACGAGAAGATTGAGGATGACCTTAAAAGAAATCGTCCATGGTTATTAGAGTATATGGGCGAAAAAAAAATAAGATTTCCAACTTACGAACTAAACGAATTTTACGATGCTAACAAGCGACTACTATCCGATGATAACAAGCGACTACTATCTGATAAAACCATGTATGCGCTTCTCGCTGCCTCCGATCCAAATAAAAAAGTTGACGAATTAAAAGAAGTATTTATGAAAATTATTAAAGCTGACGAGAAATTAATGTCTAAAGGTAAATGTTTAATTAGCGAGGAATCTATTCTTAAACTAGCAGAACAAATGTTTAAGCAAGCAAAATATAGAAAAATTCTTGGACCAATTGTCTGTGAATATGTTGATGGATTTACTCAGATAAAAAAAGGTTTTTCTCCAACGAGTACAACAGAAAAAGTAGAAGAAATTTCAAGATTTTTGAACAAGCTGAAAAATGATGATGATGATAAAGATCTTGAAAAGTTAGATAAGCTTCTTAAGGGTTGTAACATTACACTTCCAATAAAGGAAAGAAAAGAAATAATTCAAAAATCAATAGAATTTAATAACAATAAGCAATCATCAAGTAAAGCAGGTCCGGTGAATGACGCTATTCCAAAATCATCAGCAGCGCAGCTGTGGGCGCAGCGTGTCGAACAACCTCAATCAAAAGGAGAGGTTAGCGCACAAAATCCTTTAAGCAATTTAACCTCTGGTGGCAGTATTCAGCTAAACAGCCCTTCACAAAACATAACGTCTAATATTAATCCTGTGAATTCATGCAAGACAGCTAGTGAAATTGTGGGTCAAGATATATATCGAAACGTGACGATTTTGGGCGTGCCCCCAACTAACCCTGCAAAAAAATAAATAAACATTCAGCTTTCATCACCGCCTTGACCTGATCTGCAATGACAAAAATATTTTATCTAGAAGGAGCCGAAAAATCACGTTGATACTCTCTTGAAAACTCATTCCTAAATAAAGGAATCTTGTTGGCCAGCTCGTTTCCGTTGATATGGCCATCATTTGCTGCGCTTGACAAAAATGAGCGATAAATTCTCGTTAAAGACCGCCGTTGACATTGATCTGTTGTGTGTAAATCTTTTAAAATTCTGTCTATGTCTTTTCGTAAAGACTTTGCGATGGTAGAAAAAAGCGTATCTATTATTCCTAAGTTAATTAGCTTGTTAAAGTTCTCAACGGCTTTTCCTCCGAGTAATAATTTTTTTAACCATACGTTTAATTTTCCTGGCTCATTTTGTGTTAACAGAAATTTTTTCTTTTTAATTTGTTCCTGCATCGCGTGAGGAATGGCAAGGTGGCATTTTGTCTCTATGTGAATCGCTCTCAGAATACGAAGTGAGTCTGTTACGAAATTTTGAGAATTTGATGTGGTTGCCCGTAATTCTGTTTTGAGAATAGATTCTATTCCTTGATTAGTGGGGTCATAAACGTTTCCATTTTCATCAGCATAAAGTGCATTACACGTAAAATCTCTCGCTAGTGCATCTTTATGCATTGATTCTTTTAAGTTATCGCTAGCGTAAATATCTAGTTTTGAGCCATCTGCATTTTTGATGCAGTAGAGTCCGGGAACGTGTTCATTTTTACTGATAGCAGCGCCTGAAAATAATTTTTCAAGCTCCTCGCCTGACAGGGTTGTGACTATATCAATGTCGTTAAAAGAGATTTTGTTTTTCGCATCTAAGATTGTGTTGGTAGATATATTGTAGCAGCCAGCGGAATCTTGGGTAATTAAATGCTTATTCTCGATTAAAATATCTCTGATGAGCCCGCCCACAACAAAAGCTTGATGATTAAGTTGTTTAATTTTCATTAATGTTTCACGAGCTGTAGCAGGTATCTGAATTGTGATATTGCAAGGCAACGTCTCTTGTGAGCTTGAAGCGGCTGTGCTTTCTGACTTAGAAAACAAAGCAAATAGGTTATTTGCGGCACTAGTTGCTGAAGTCATTGTATTTTCTTCGTGAGCTGTGACAGCTTCACTTTTTTTACGCCTGGCGTTAAGCAGCTCATTTCTGCGTTCTTTTGCTTTTAGCTTTGCATTCTCTTTACGTTTTCTTTCGCGTTCGTCTCTTTCTGCTTGTTGTAGACGTTTTTGCTCTTCTTCTTGTCTTTTAATTTCTTCTTCTAATGCTTGAGCGATTTTCTCAGCTTCGATGGCTTTACGTTCGAGTTCTTCTTTTTCTACTTTTAAGCCATCTTCTTTAGATTCATCAGCCGATACAGTTTTTTCATTGCGGGGCATACTTTTTTTTGGAGTGTTTCCATTAAAGATGACAACTTTTTTTTGTTTTTTACGTTGCTTTTTTTTATCAGTATCATTTGCAATAGAAGCAACCTGTTCGGAGGGTGTAGGTGTGACATTTTCAGGTTCTGATTTTTTTCCTTCAACAATGGATTTGTAAAAGAATGTGGCGGGGAATTCAGGCTCTACTTGTTTTTCTTTTTCTGGTGGGCCTATTAATTCTAGCTTAATGGTGGGAGTTTGTTTTTGCTGACTGTTGGAAATGGAATTGCTAATGAGATACAGTATGTCATTTCTAAGCCTCATAACGCGATGGTTTTTGTCATCGAGTGCTTCCGCCTTCTTAACTTGTTGACTGGCGAGATGTACGTTACCAATAGCTAGATAAGTTATTGCATAGTCGATATAAATATAAATATTTTTGGGATGATGCATAGATGCCCAATTAAAAAATGGGAGTGATTTGTTAAGCTGGGCGTGAGATTTTAAATCTAATGCTTTTTGATAGCACTCTTCCCCAAATTGTAAATTAGCTTGTTCATGGTGCTGTTCACATAAATAGGATAGAGCATTGGCATGGTCAAGAATGGCAGCATCTAAATTTCCCATCATCACATTTATTTTACGGTGTAGTTGATAGTGATCGGTACAATTATTTGGATCTTCTAACCAAATCGCTAATGCACAATCAATTAATGCTGCTTCATAATTTTTTTCAAACAAATAGGCTTTGCTTCTATCG
>JABDBD010000048.1 GCA_013288815.1 Gammaproteobacteria bacterium
ATAATGCATGGCTATCTTGGCGTCAATTAACAGCGAAACAGCGCGGTGATTATTTATTACGCTGGGCTCAACTCATTCGAGAAAATAAAAATGATTTAGCTACCATCATGACCTTAGAACAGGGCAAATCGATAACAGAGGCGCGCGGAGAGATTGATTATGCAAATTCATTTATCGAATGGTACGCAGAGGAAGGTAAACGTGTTTATGGTGATGTGATCTTATCAAACAAAAAAGAACAGCGGTTATTTGTCATTAAGCAACCCATAGGCGTCAGTGCTGCTATCACTCCATGGAATTTTCCTGCTGCGATGATTACTCGCAAATGTGCTCCTGCTTTAGCTGCAGGGTGTACGATGATTGTAAAACCACCCGAATCAACGCCATTTACTGCTTTAGCACTGGCTTATTTGTCTGAACTTGCTGGTATTCCCAACGGCGTGCTGAATGTCATTACGGGTGATTCAAAAGTGATTGGCTCTGAATTTTGCACAAATCCGCTCATACGTAAATTATCATTCACTGGATCAACTGCTGTCGGAAAAATATTAATGCAGCAATGCGCCTCAACGATGAAAAAAATTTCGTTAGAGTTAGGCGGAAATGCACCCTTTATTATTTTTGAAGACGCAGATTTAGATTCTGCAGTAAAAGGTGTAATGGCTTCAAAGTTTCGCAATTCGGGTCAAACTTGTGTATGTGCAAATCGAATTTATATTCAATCTAACATATATGATGCATTTGCAAAAAAATTACTTGTTGCAGTGCAATCGCTTAAAGTAGGGAATGGCCTGAATGAAGATACACAACAAGGCCCTTTGATCAATCTAGCAGGAGTCACTAAAGTGAAAGAGCATATTGCGGATGCAGTGAGCAAAGGTGCAAAAATTTTATGTGGCGGAGCGTCTCATCAGGCAGGAAATTTATTTTTCCAGCCTACCATCTTAACGGATGTCACTAGTAATATGAAAATCTCAAAAGAAGAAACATTTGGTCCTGTTGCTCCATTATTTCGTTTTGATAGCGAAGAGGAGGTCATTCAAATGGCAAATGATACCCAGTTTGGATTAGCCTCTTATTTTTATAGTAACGATGTTCATCGAGTTTTTCGTGTTGCGGAAAAATTAGAATATGGAATGGTTGGTATTAATGAAGGAATTATCTCAACAGAAGTTGCTCCATTTGGTGGTATAAAAGAATCTGGTATGGGACGAGAAGGTTCAAAATACGGTATTGATGAGTATTTGGAGTTAAAATATCTTTGCTTAAACTAGTACCGTTTCCATTTAATTTTGACCGGTTGCATCTCATCTTGCATTTATCTTTGAGCGATTAGTCTTTCAAAAAATGCTCGAGTTAGCGGAGCTAGCCCTCCGCTTTTTTGAAAGACTAATCGCTCAAATCTAAACGCAATCTGAGCGCAACCGGTCAAAATTAAATGGAAACGGTACTAGGGTCTGTTGACAATTTATGAAAACGCAAAATATGAATACCTAAAATAGATTTTGCGTTTTCATTTTTCTCTTGTTATGCAGCTTCTTCTTTCAGTGATTGCTGTATCGATTTTCTATTTTTAAGATTATCAAAATACCTAACAAGATTAGGCCAGTTTTGAATATCTAAACCTAATTTAGGAAACCAAGATAATATTACAAACAAATAAGCATCGGGTAATGTAAATTGCTCGCCCATTAGAAATACGTTTTTACCTAATTTATTTTCTATGTAATCTATTTTCTTTGTTAGCATAGGTTTGAAAAAATTATCTTTCATGTCTTGTGAAAGTGTAGGATTAAAGAAAGGCCCGCAACTTTTGTGTAAGTCAGAGCTAATATAACTAAGCCACTCGATTACCTGGTAACGTTTAAAATCATTTACGGGAGGCAATAAATGATTTGCATGTTGAGAGTCAGCAAGATACTGCTGTATGGCAGAATTTTCAGTTAAAATGTGATTATCATTTGTTACTAGGGTTGGAACAGCACCTTTTGGATTGACAGTTAAAAAATCCGCACCGGATCCCGTTTTTTTCGTTTTAAGATTAACACTTTCATATTCGCTAGAAAGTCCCAATTCATTAATAATAATTCTAACGCCTAACGAGCACGCGCCTTTTGAGTAATAGAGTTTCATGATTTTCCTTGGTGGGTTGTTGTCACAGTTGTTAAGTCTAATTGAGAATTGAGAATTGATAAATATTAAATAATATAAACACGTTATCGGTGCCATGCCAGCTAGAAGCATGCTGGCATGGCACGGTTTTAAAACGGTTATCTTGATCGGCATTTATACTTGCACACAAGCTCAAATATTGACCTTGAAAATCGCCAAATGATACTACTAATAGATAGACAAAACTGCGTCATTCGTAACATACTGATAAACATCGATTATTTTAATTTTTCAGGATTTTTTCGTGATAATAATAAAACTTATAAAGTGTATTACATATTTTTGTAAAGCTTGTTAACAGAGTTATCCACATAAACTGTGAGTAACTTTACCTACTTAAAATAGATATATTTAAAAATAAAAGCAATCGATAGCAGAATAATCGCTAAATTTAATTCTTTGTATTTGCCACTGATGATTTTAATGGCGGTATAGGTAATGAAGCCAAACGATATGCCTTCAGCAACAGAAAATGTTAACGGCATCGTGATGGCGGTGATGATTCCTGGAATGTATTCAGTGACATCATCCCAATCAATTTCAAGGAATGCGCGCGCCATCATGCAAGCAACATAAACCAGAGCAGGGGCCGTGGCGTACAAAGGGATTGACGCTGCCAAAGGCGAGAAGAACAATGCAAGCAAAAATAAAAGAGAGATAACAACCGACATCAATCCTGTTCGGCCACCAACTTTTACACCAATAGTGCTCTCAACATAACTGGTTGTTGTTGATGTCCCTAATAATGCACTCACCATGGCTGCAATGCTTGCTGCGGTTAACGCTCTTCCTATGCGAGGAAGATGTCCTGAGGGAGTGATAAATCCTGCACGATAAGCAATCCCAATTAATGTTCCCGTGTTATCAAACAAATCAACAAATAAAAATGCAAATACAATTGTAATCAGACCTAAACTAAATGCTCCATGTAAATTCAATTGTAAAAATGTTGGTAGCAGACTAGGTGGCATCGCAAAAAAACCATTGAGTGTTGAATATCCCATCACGATACTCACTGTGGTAATCATTAGAATGCTAATAATGATACTGCCGATCACTCCTAATGCTTCCAGGCCTATCATGAGAAAAAAACCCAAAATAGCAAGCAGTGTCGTAGGGTTATGTAAGTCACCTAGGCCTACGATAGTCGATGGTTTCGAGATAATAATTCCCGCATTTTTAAACCCAATTAAACATAAAAATAATCCAATCCCAGCGACAATGGCTACCTTTAGTGTTTTTGGAATGCTATTCATTAAAAGACTACGTAGTGGAGAAATACTAATACAGAGAAAAATAAATCCTGATATAAAAACAGCACCTAATCCCACTTGCCAAGAATTTCCTGATCCAAGAACGACACTATAAGTAAAATAAGCATTGAGCCCCATTCCAGGTGCGAGCGCTATAGGATAATTCGCTAGCAACCCCATTAACGCAGATCCGAAAGCTGCTGCTAAACAAGTTGCTGCAAACACTGCGCCTTGATTCATTCCTGTCAATGCAAGGATAGATGGGTTAACAAAAATAATATAAGACATGGTGAGAAAAGTTGTGAGGCCAGCAATCACCTCAATTTTAATTGTGGTATTGTTTTCTTTCAGTTTGAAATAGTGATTAACCATGTCTTGACATCCCATCACGTAACACTCATGAAAGGTATACTAAAATATACAAGCAAGTTTATCCACAGATTCTGTGGATAATGCTGTGGCTAACTCATTTAAAACCTGAGGGAAAGTCCATTCCTGCGTGTTTTCAGAGTGTGTCCAATCTTTGGCGGTTGTCATTTTTTATTTCTAACCCACCTTACGAAATAAGCACCCACCACTGTCATCGCGAGGCTGCGAAGCGCTTAGCCGTGGCGACCCAGATTCACTGAGCACTCCTAGATCGCCACGGCTAAGCACTTCGCAGCCTCGCGATGACAAGATAATATGAATTTCTAAATTAATTTTATTTCTCAACAAATATGTTTCAGTCTACATACTCCAGAGATTATTTTGATCAGTGGAATTGAAATTACGAATAAGATTTGATGTTGGGCTATTCCTTTAAAAATAAAATGACTTATACTCATTCCCCTTAGATAAAAAAATTAGATTAGAGGTGGGGAAAAGCTAATGGCAATAATAGAGATTGTGATTTTACTCTCAGTGGTATTCGGTCTTGCATTTGTACAAGCCTCTATAAAGGTATGGACAGCGACTATCGCTATTATTTTAAGTATTATGACTATATTTGGACACTTACATGCTTTCATCCTGCTGATATGCTGGGTTCTTTTTTTAGCGGCTGCTTTATTTGCGAATTTAAAATCACAACGCATTCGTTATTTTATTAAACCACTTGCAAAAAAACTTCAAAAAAATATGCCTGCTATTAGTTCAACTGAGCGTGAAGCAATTGAAGCGGGGGATGTCTGGTGGGAAAAAGATTTATTTTGTGGTCGTCCAGATTGGAATAAACTGTTTGCAATTCCAACCCCAGTACTATCTTCCGAAGAACAATCTTTTTTAGATAATCAAGTCGAAACACTTTGTAATATGCTAGATGATTGGAGCGTCAATCAAAATCATGACTTACCACCTGAGGCGTGGGAGTATTTAAAGAAGGAACGTTTTTTTAGTATTGTGATGCCAAAACAATACGGCGGAAAAGGATTCTCAGCATTTGCTACATCAACTATCGTCATAAAAATTGCAACGCGTTGTGGTAGTGCTGCTGTCACAACCATGGTTCCAAATTCCTTAGGGCCGGGAGAGTTATTACTTCATTACGGTACGGATGAACAAAAATCGTATTATCTACCACGCCTTGCATCTGGCGAAGAAATTCCATGCTTCGCGCTAACCGGTGCGGAATCAGGTAGTGATGCAGGCGCAATGCGCGATGTAGGAATTGTCTGTAAGCAAGAGGTAAATGGTAAATCTGTTTTAGGTATTCGGTTAAACTGGGATAAACGTTATATTACGCTAGCGCCTGTAGCAACACTGCTAGGTTTGGCTTTTTATCTTTATGATCCAGAAAATTTACTTGGAAAAGGTGTGGATAGAGGAATTACACTCTGTTTAATTCCAACAACACAACCGGGTGTTGAAATTGGTAATAGACATTTACCGATGACTATTTCATTCATGAACGGACCGACTCGAGGCAAAGATGTCTTTATTCCAGTGGATTGGATTATCGGTGGCGTAGAAATGGCTGGGCAAGGTTGGCGTATGTTAATGGAGTGTTTATCCATCGGTCGTGGCATTTCTTTACCTGCATTAAGTACAGCTTCTGCTAAATTAATTTATCGTACTACAGGTGCATATGCCTCCATCCGAAAACAATTTAATACTGCCTTAGCCAATTTTGAAGGCATTGAAGAAGGCTTGATAAGTATAGCGGGTCTAACGTATCTCATCGAGGCATGCAGGACCATGACAGCCGGTTCTGTTGATTTGAAAATTCGTCCTGCTATCGTTTCTGCAATTACAAAATATCACACCACAGAAATGTCTCGCATGATTACAGATAGAGGTATGGATATTCATGGTGGGCATGCTATTCAAATGGGGCCCAGAAATTGCATGGCCGCTAGTTATTTATCAACACCTATTAGCATTACAGTTGAAGGTGCAAATATTTTAACGCGTAACTTAATTATTTTTGGGCAGGGCGCTATTCGCTGTCATCCTTATGTATTACAAGAAATTGAGTTATTTGCGAGTCCAGATACGGATGAAAATATTCGTCGATTAGATGACTTACTGTTATCTCATGTTGGTTATTTCATTAGTAATTTCTCTCGGGCTTTGTGGGGTGGGTTGACAGGTGGTCTCTTCTTTTTCTCGCCTGTACGCGGGAAACTTGCTCATTATTTTCGTCAGCTAACTCGCATGAGTGTTGCATTATCTTTGTTAGCCGATGTGAGCATGATGTTATTAGGTGGAAGCTTAAAACGTAAAGAAAATATTTCAGCGCGCTTGGGTGATATATTGAGTTATTTATATCTGGCATCGACCGTCATGAAATATTATAACGATAAAGGCCAGCAAACAGAGGATGTTGCCTATGTAGAATGGTGTATGCAAACATGCCTATTTAACATTCAAACGGCTTGTAATGATTTATTAGATAACTTTCCAAATCCTATTGTTGGAAAAATCCTATTTGCAATTATTTTTCCATGGGGTACTGCATACAAAAAACCTAAAGATGCGCTTGGCAAAAAAATGATGGTCAGTATGCTACAACCTTCCGAGTTACGCGATCGTCTTCTTAAAAATTGTTATCTCAGTGAAGAAGAAAGCGATACGAGCCGTGCTCTTGAGACTGCCTTTTCTCAACGATTACAAATCGAACCTATTTTCAAAAAATTTCAAATTGGCGTTCGAAATGGTAAAGTAGCTCGTCATGGAACGTTTGCAGAGCGTACCGAAGAAGCCGTTAGAAATGGAGTTTTAAATGAGCATGAGATGCATGCGTTGCGCGAATATGAAGCGCTCGAACAAGAGATCATCAAAGTGAATGAGTTCTCATTTGATCTTAGTTCGATTATATCTTAATCCGGGTAAACTCAGTTTATAGGGAAAACAGCGATGGAAATGAAAACGAATGTGAAACGTGATGTCTATATTGTAGATGGTGCTCGCACTCCTTTTTTGAAAGCTAAAGGGAAGCCTGGTCCGTTTTCTGCTTCTGATTTAGCAGTGAGTGCTGGCAGAGAATTATTAGCAAGACAGCCATTTTCTCCTGAAGATTTAGGTGAAGTTATTTTGGGTTGTATGATGCCGAGCCCAGATGAGGCCAATATTGCCCGAGTTGTTGCCCTACGTTTAGGCTGCGGAAAATCTATGCCTGCATTTACTGTACAGCGTAATTGTGCTTCAGGCATGCAATCGATTGATAGCGCTGTTAAGGACATTGCAACAGGAAGACATGAACTTGTTTTGGCTGGTGGAACAGAAGCCATGAGTCGCGCTCCTCTTTTATTTAATAACAGCATGGTTAATTGGATGGCGGGTCTTTGGAGCGCAAAAGGATTGTCGACAAAAGTGAAGCAATGGCTGAAATTTCGCCCTGCAAATTTAGTACCTGTGGTTGCCTTGTTGAGAGGGTTAACCGATCCTATGGTAAATTTATCGATGGGACAGACAGCAGAAAATGTTGCCTATCGTTTCAATATTACACGAGAGCAAATGGACTTATTTGCGCTTGAAAGTCATCAACGAGTCGCTAATGCGCAAGATAATAATTACTTGGCTGATGTTTTATCTGCTTATGATTATACGGGTGGAGTTTATCAGGCAGATGATGGTGTTAGAAGAGATACTTCATTAGAAAAACTAGCTTCATTGAAGCCTATCTTTGATAAGAAATTTGGTAGTGTAACAGCAGGCAACAGTTCTCAAGTGACTGATGGTGCTGCATTGTTATTGCTAGCGAGCAAAGACGCAGTAAAAAAATATAAACTACCCGTTCTGGCGAAAGTCGTTGATACTGAATGGGCTGGATTAGAGCCAACTGAAATGGGTTTAGGGCCAGTCTATGCATCGACTTCATTAATGCATCGTTACAATATGCGTCTAGATGACATTGACTTTTGGGAGATTAACGAAGCATTTGCTGCCCAGGTTTTAGGTTGTCTTGCTGCATGGGAAGATGAAGACTATTGTCGTAAACACTTGGGACTAAAAAATGCTTTCGGTCGTATTGATCCCAATCGTTTAAATGTTGATGGTGGAGCTGTCGCGTTGGGTCACCCAGTAGGAGCGAGCGGGGCGAGAATTGTGTTACGGTTAGCAAATATTTTAAAACGTAAACAAGCGCAACGAGGAATAGCTTCTATTTGTATTGGTGGAGGACAAGGTGGAGCTATGTTAATTGAAAATGTATCCGAGGTGACAGCATGAGTACAATGGAAACTTATAAGCACTGGCGTCTTGACTCTGATGCGGATCAAGTATTGTGGGTTTATTTTGATAAACAAGGCGAGTCTGTTAATACGATTGATCATGAGGTCATGGAAGAATTTTCTGGCATCATTGATAACTTATCTCAAGATAAACATCATAAAGGTGTGATTATTGCTTCAGCTAAAAAAAATGGTTTTATCGCCGGGGCTGATATTTCACAATTTAATAAGTTTAAAGATATTGAATCTGCAGTGACGTTACTTCGTCATGGGCAAGATATTTTTAATAAGCTTGAAGCCTTAAAAATACCCGTTGTTGCAATGATAGATGGATTTTGTGTTGGCGGTGGGTTAGAGCTCGCGCTCGCTTGTCGTTATCGTGTTGTTGAATCTGGACCAAAAACTCGCTTAGGGTTACCCGAGGTGAAGTTGGGAATACATCCAGGCTGGGGTGGAACAGTACGCCTACCTCGGTTGATTGGTGGTCCACAAGCAATGAATATGATTCTATCCGGCCATACTGTTAGCGGCAAAGCAGCAGTGAAGATGGGTTTTGCAGATGTCGCTGTTCCTAAACGACATTTAGTCCGTGCTGCAAAATATTATGCCTTAGAAAAACCGAAAACCAGACAGGCTACTTTTTTACAAAATTTAACGAACACTAAGCTTGCTAGAAAACTATTAGCTCCATATATGCGTAAACAACTACGTGCCAAGGCAAACCCTATGTACTACCCAGGCCCTTATCATGTACTCGACAACTGGGAATATGTTGGCGTAAAAGGGAATGAAGCTTATGCTCGTGAAGCTCGCGATTGCGGCAAATTATTTTTTAGTGAGACATCACACAATCTCGTTCGTGTTTTCTTTTTGCAAGAGCGATTGAAAGGATTAGCGAAAGATAGTCATTTTAATCCTAAACATGTACACGTTATTGGTGCAGGTACAATGGGCGGTGACATTGCTGCTTGGTGTGCATATCAAGGTTTTACAGTGACATTGCAAGATCGTGAACCAAAATTTATTGCTCCTGCGATTAAACGTGCATACCAACTATTTAAAGAAAAATGTAAAGAAGATTATCTTGTTCAGCGTGCAATGGATAGATTGCTTCCGGATGTCGAGGGTTATGGTATTGCTAAAGCCGATGTGATTATTGAGGCTATTTTTGAAGATTTACCGACTAAACAAGCCTTATTTAAAAAGCTTGAAAGTGAAGCTAAATCGACTGCTATATTAGCGACTAATACGTCTAGCATCCCATTAGATGAGATTAATACGGTATTACAAACACCTGAACGATTAGTCGGAATTCACTTCTTTAATCCCGTTGCGAAAATGATGTTGGTTGAAGTCGTCAAGGGAGATAGAACGGATCCCTTAGTCATCGAAAAATCTCTAAGCTTCGTGCGTAAACTAGATCGATTACCATTGCCTGTTAAAAGCAGTCCAGGGTTTTTAGTAAATCGTATCTTAATGCCTTATTTATTAGAAGGAATGCTTCTATTGGATAATGGTGTGCCAGCAGAAGCCATTGATAAAGCCATGGTCGATTTTGGTATGCCTATGGGGCCAGTGACATTAGCGGACACAGTCGGATTAGATGTTTGTTTGTCAGTTGCTAAACATTTGCAACAATATTTTCCTGATAGCGTTATTCCTCCTCGATTGATCAGTTTAGTTGAGAAAGGAAACTTAGGCCGCAAATCAGGTGAAGGTTTTTACCGTTATAAAAATGGTAAAAAAGTTGATGCAAAATCGACAGCATACGACAAGCCGTTACAAGAAATTTCTGATCGATTAGTGCTTTGCATGTTAAATGAAGCTTTCGCATGTTTACGTGAGGGCGTGGTTGCCGATGGAGATTTACTCGATGCTGGCATGATTTTTGGAACAGGCTTTGCACCTTTCCGCGGCGGTCCTATTCATTACGCAAAAACCAATGGAATTTCTGAGCTCTATGAGCAGTTTGTAAAACTACAAACAGCGCGAGGCGCAAAAGTTTCATCTTTGCATGAGTGGGAAATGACGGAAGCTTAATTATCTTAAAAATTCGTAACTTCCCCTCCTTTGAAAAAGGAGGGCTTATGATATAAAAAACCCATTAATAATGGGTTTTTTATTAGGAAATAAATGACTATAGAAACAACCTTCACCAAACAAGTCGGTATCGAATATCCCATTATCTGCGGTGCTATGTACCCATGCAGTAATCCAGAACTAGTTGCTGCAGTATCGGAAGCGGGTGGAATTGGAATCGTTCAACCACTGTCTATGGTGTTTGTTCATAAGTATGATTTTAGAGAAGGCATACAATTCATAAAATCAAAAACCAAAAAACCTATTGGAATGAATATTATTACTGAAAAATCTTCAAAAGCGTATACCGATCGAATGCATAAATGGCTTGATATCGCGCTTGAAGAGGGCGTGCGTTTTTTTATAACGTCTCTCGGAAATCCACGCTGGGTCGTTGATAGAGTCACTGCTTATTCAGGAGTTGTTTATCATGATGTGACTGAAAAAAAATGGGCTGACAAAGCGCTCGATTCCGGTGTTCATGGCATTATTTGTGTTAACAACCGCGCGGGTGGACACGCTGGCACGCTTTCTTCAGAAAAATTATATAGTGATTTATCTTCTCTGCATGTTCCACTTATTTGTGCCGGAGGCGTTGGTGATCAGCAGTCATTTCAACAATCGTTAGATTTAGGTTATGCAGGTGTCCAGTTGGGAACACGCTTTATTGCAACCCAAGAATGTAATGCTCATCCCGATTATAAAAATGCGATTATTAAAGCGATTGCGGATGATATTGTGTTGACTGACAAAATTTCTGGCGTTCCTGTTTCAGTTATCAAAACAGAATACATTGAAAAAATAGGGACAAAAGCCAACTTAATAGCAAGATTTTTATTAAGAAACCATCGAACTAAACATTGGATGAGAATGTATTACACGTTGCAATCACTCTGGAAATTAAAAAAAGCCTCTTTAGAAGGTAGTGGCTACAAAGATTATTGGCAGGCTGGGAAAAGTG
>JABDBD010000049.1 GCA_013288815.1 Gammaproteobacteria bacterium
TTAGGCTTTGGTAACCCCTATGAAGTACAACATAAAGGTAAATCGACATGAGTGAGGAAAATCAAAAAAATCGTTCCTGGTTAGAGCGCCTGACTGATTTATTGAGCCGAGAACCAAAAAACAAAGCCCAGTTAATGGAAGTATTACGAGATGCTGAAGAGCGCGATTTATTAAGTGCTGAAATGCTCAGCATGATTGAAAGCGTACTTCAAGTTTCGGAAATGCAAGTTCGTGAAGTCATGATTCCTCGTTCGCAAATGGTTGGCGTTGATAAAGACAGTACCTTAGAAGGTTTATTACCGCTTGTTATCGAATCTGGACATTCACGCTTCCCTGTTATTGACAATACTGGAACCGATGTCATCGGAACCATACTCGCAAAAGATTTATTAAAATATTGTTTTCATAAAGATGCTAAACAATTTGATATGACGGATATCTTACGTCCAGCAACCTTTGTTCCACAAAGCAAACGACTTGATATTCTGTTAAAAGAATTTCGCATCAATCGAAATCATATGGCCATTGTCATTGATGAATATGGACACGTTGCCGGCCTAGTCACCATCGAAGATGTGTTGGAACAAATCGTGGGGGACATTGAAGATGAATATGATATCGACGAAGACGATTATATTAAAAAACATTCGGATGATTCATACACTGTCAAGGCAACCACCCCTATCGATGACTTCAATGAGTATTTTAATACTGAATTTAGTGATGATGAATTTGATACTATTGGTGGTTTAATATTAAAAGGAATTGGCCATCTTCCAAAACGTGGTGAAAAAATAAAAATAGAAAATTATCTTTTTAAAATTTTGCATAGTGATAATAGGCGAATTCATTTGCTGGATGTAAAGAAAGAAATAAGTTCTTAGCTCACCTTCCGCAGTTAGCACCCACCGCTATCATCGCGAAGCGGCGGGTGAGGGGTGTTTTGGCTTAAAGGCACCCCTCACCCTAACCCTCTCCCACAAGGGGAGAGGGAATTAAAAGTAGAAATTGTATTTATACAACGACAGGCCCTTGCACATGCGCAAAAAGCAACGTGCATAAACCTACTGCACCGGCTCCAAGCTAGTAAACTTCACAATATAACTAGGCCTTGTCATACCCACAGATTCTTTCGTATCTGCACTTTTTAGCAATGTTCCAGAGAATTTGACTTGACCGCCTTTGGCAAGCTTCACCAGGCTTTGGTATAGCGAAGAATCTTGAGGAATCAACGTACCATTTTGGCCATCAGAGAAAGCATCATCATACGTTTTGACAAAAATGTTGTTCGTAACAGCAATAATAAGAACCCCATTCCCTTCACTATTCATACCTAAATTTTTAACTGTTCCAACCCAGTCCGATATTTTTTTACCCATTATTTTTTCATTATCAAGCTCAGCATCACGATCACGCCAAACTTTCGATTTCGCAACAATATTAGGGGCTTTTTTATAAAGATCAGCATATTTATCAATAATATTTATAAATTTTTGTTCTTCGGAAGGTCGCAACGACTCGAGAGGAACGATATTTAGGCTCATCGTACTCATTTCCTCAGGCTTCGTTTCTGAACCTTTTGAGCCTGTATATAACATTAATAACAACGTCACAATAACAATAGGAACATACACCGCACCTACACGCTCACGTGATTTGATTTGCATCCAGAATATTGGATACTTTGGATTAATTAGACCGAAAATGAGTAAGACGCAAGCAATACGAAACAAAATAGAAAAAAAGTCATGCATAAAAACATCCCTGTTATTCAGTCCGATGTTCTCAGTATATCATTTTTTGAAAAAAAAGCCCTGAATCGAATTGGGATGGATATCAAATCATTCGTCCGCAATGAGTTTCTATAACGAACCTATACAGGGCGCTAATGTAATTTAACCAATTGTTTAGTCATCAGAAGATGGGTAGAATAAAATCAAATGACTGACATTATCGATATTGCCATAAGCTTATCTACTCTGACGCTACTCGAAATTGTGTTGGGCATAGATAATCTCGTATTTTTAGCTATTATTTCTCATCGATTACCTAAATCACAACAACAAAAAGCACGTCAGATTGGATTGACATTAGCTTGGATCACTAGACTTATTTTATTAGCCTGTGCGCTTTGGATAACAAAATTAACTTCTCCGCTATTCACTCTTGCTGGAAATGAATTTTCCGGACGAAGTATTTTTTTGTTATTGGGTGGATTGTTTCTTATTTTTAAATCCACGCAAGAAATTCATCTCGAAATGAATCCGGATACTCCTCCAGCAAACATATCACGCAAAGCAAATCAATTTATTTTAATTGTCATGCAGATTGCCATTCTTGATATCGTTTTTTCACTTGATAGTGTACTCACTGCAATTGGATTAACTCAGCATTTTTCGTTAATGGCGATTGCTATCACAATTGCTATCTTAGCGATGATGTTTGTCAGTGAAGCACTCAGCCGATTTATTGAAACTCACTCTAGCATCAAAATGTTAGCATTAAGTTTTTTATTATTAATCGGAATGGTATTAATTACAGATAGTTTTGGAGTAAACATCCCGCGCGGATATATTTATTTTGCGATTGTATTTTCATTATTTATAGAAACATTGAATATTGTTAAGCGTAATCGAAATGACAACAGGTCTAGCTAAATTCGAACTCCTTCACATCAGCCGCTTTTATTTTTTTAAGATACGATTGCCACATAAATTGATGTTGCTTATCTCGTACTTCTACACGACTTTTTTGCATAAATTCCGGGGATAATTTGTCAGCTTGCTTCAAACCCAGTTGCAGTGCAGTGATATGAATTTTGGAAGCCCAGTCTGCTACTATCATATCCCACAAAGCAGCTTGTATCGTCGGAGCTGCTGCAAACAAACCGTGATTTTTTGCAATGACAATGGATTTTTTACCAAGCGCTTCTGCAATCGCAGTGCCTTCGCTAGACGTTCGCACAGGGCCAGTAAAACCTAAATACAACCCTTGATCACCATAAATAGATGCGCCTAATTGTGTATATGGCTCAATTTCACAACCTAGCAAACTGTGTGCAGAAGTATTCTCAGAATGAGTATGCACAATGGCATTGACATCGTCACGCAAGCGATAAATTTCACGGTGAATAAATTCACCGGGATGCATAGTATGACGCCCTTCTAAAATCTTGCCGCTAGTATCGACTCGCAACATATCATCCGGCGTTAATTGATCGAAGGTTATTCCTTGTGGATTGACCCAGAATTCATTCGTATGTGGAATACGAACACTGACATTTCCAAATGGGCCGGAATCTAATTTCTGATCGACAATGATTTTACAAGCAAGAACGGCTTCATTACGTAAACGATAGTGTTTGTTTGATAAATTATTCATGACAGACTCTCATATGAAATAAAATAGGCATTCTGAGCAGCTTTAAAAATATGTGCCCAATACAAGTCCCAAGATGTTTTACTTTCCAAATAGCCTTGCAGCAAATCGACGCTGGTTTCTGGCTGTGAAACGAATAATGTGTTAATTGCTTTTCTCACAATTTCTTGATGATGTAAGTCAACTTCGCCGATATGAATTTCCCAAAATTTCCAATCAATTTGATTCTGAATATCCACAATGGCAGGATTTTTTGAAAAAAATTCATGCATGGTTGACAGGTAAATTTGGCAAAGACATTCACCACCCATACCACGCAAACCAATTCCATACGCCCATGATTGATTTAACAATGATGTTTGAATTTGTTTTAAATTTTGCAAACAATGTTCATCAGCTTTCTCTAGCTCGCTTTGTGTAATACCTAAGCTTCTCAAAAACGAATCGTACAAATACGGGTGCGCACGCAGTGAATTGCCACTACCTAATTCTTCATTAAGAATATCCGCCAAAATCGATCGCAACTCTCCATCTGGCAGCTTACTAATTAATAACGCTAAATCGGTAATGTAATAGTGGGTAAAAAATCGGTATTGGACAAATATTTTTTTGAGCATTTCCAACGGAGCAATTTTTAAATACTGAAGATTTTTATCTATTCGATATATCTCCATCATTTTGGTTTGATCTGCGATTTTCCAAAATGATACAATTGTATCGTCTAAATTCATTTGGCTTGCACTATTCATCTATTATTCCCCGTTTGCTCTAACGACTACAGATGATACTCAATTTAAAAAAATATACCTATATTAAAAATTGTATTCCTATCATAGATAAAAACTATATCTGCATAAATCGTCTAGCATAATCATAAGAAGCTGTCTGCAAATTATCTCCACTGCAAAAAAGACTGGCTGAAGTATCGGCGCAGGGCTGATCACGATTAATGTCCCACATTGATACGCCTTGCAATTGATTTTGGTTTGCAAAATTTCGTAATGTATCAGCATTTTTCAACGTGAATTGCTCGACATTCACATCGTTCACTCCAATCATGGGAGTGACCTCTATCATGTGCCAAATATCTGTGTCGGATTTTTCTGGGTTCAGCTCTTTTAAAAATGCAAATAATTGTGTTGCAGCTTGAACTGCATATTCACCCATATCATTCACATATGCTGGACCATAATCCATTGCCATAATATTTACGGTAAAACGAAGTTGCTTGTCATGCGCTTGCTTCACAATATCTTTTCCCGCTGAAACTAATCCTTCTGGCAACACGGGCAATGTCAGGCTTATTTTTAAATCGGGATGAGCTGCTTGAACTTGTTTTAATGCACTCATCACTTTTGCTACATTGGCGGTTCCATTTTCAATATCAAAATCTAAACCTTCCGGCTGATAGGTTTTAATAATTTGTTCGTAAGCTGCGACAAGCTGATCATCTGTGCATGCTTTCGAAAGATCTTCTCCCGCTGCACCACCGAGTGAAACAATATACCCGATACCATTTGCATGTAGCTTATCGGTTAAATGTGTCCCCCAACCGGCTGCCGTTGCATAACTGGATTGACCACCCCACGCAGGCTGACATCCTCCAGCATCAGTAATAAAAGCTAAATGAAAGTTTTTGACACCGCTAGCTTGACTGACAGCGAGCAAATCACTGGGCTCTAAATCTTGATAAGATGAATCCCAATGAACATTCAGTGTAAAGTCTGTATATGGACTAAAGTTTTTTATCGTCGAAGCATAAGCCATATTCATGATAAATAAACTAACAGACAAAATAATTGCAGATATTTTGCTCATAATGCGCACCTCTTGTTAGATTGTGCGCGCATTTTAGCAGAATGGGCGGGATTAAAACAGAAAATAGTGCAACCTGGCCAGATAGCAATCAGGTCGTGACATTGTTATTTATGAGGAACCATCGCAAATTGATCATCCTCTTCCTCAGATTCATCACCCACCATCATTCCATCTTCAGATTTGTCAGACAAACTCGTTGGTGGGTAGTAGATACTCTCCGCATCTCCATCAACTGTTGAAACAAAATTTTGTTTTGCAAGAGCAGCAGTCGATTCAGGCACAGGACTGGGAAAAAAATAGTCAGTAACCTCATACATAAAAGAAGACACTCGCTCCATATCATAATAACTAGCTGACTGAATGGAGTTGTTCTTCGGTATAGGGTACTTTCTAATGTACTGAATTGGCAGTTTATCGTAAATATCTTTAAAAATGAGGACAGTAAGCCTGCAAGACAACCAATCTTCTTTGTGGGTAAACAGTTCTCGATCTAATATTTGTACTAAATCCTGATACTCAGTATCGGACAAATTGCTATAGCTAGGTAGTTTTTCCACAAACAGAATAAGATCATGCATACCCTCGGATACCGCAGGATAAAAAGGCAGATGTTTTCTGCCCAGGCCTTTCTCAGTGTGATATCTGTCGATGTATTCAAGTAATTTAGATTTATTCATTTCGGTAATCTTTTGTTCACTTAATTTGTTTATTATAGATGGTATTTTATAATAAAAATACCATTTGCCTAGGGGCTGTTAGCATTCCTCAACGGTACATATACTTACGTCTTTTCCCTCTCAAACTACCTTATGTTATGCAATCTATAACATCATGAATTTATTGATATTTAAGTAGACAGCCCAAATCGTCGCCGGCGCGCAAAGTTCATATTGTGAGCTATAATTAATCAAACAAGGTGGGCTATATGTTTAGTATGCTTAAACCGTTACAGGATATTTTAATAAATGCGGGGGTTCTCAAAAAGCAGCCCTTGCTCAAGAAGGGTTTTAATGTTCATGAATTTCTAGAAGATTTTCCAAACGAAGAAAAATGGCGCCTGTTTTTTCCGCAAACATTCGATGAAAATCCTAACTGTAAGAATATTCTTCAACAAAATATTGCGCCTTCAGACGGAAGAAAGTATTTGCCCGCTATGTGCGCAGCGATGAATTTGAGTATGGAAAATCTAAATCAACCGTTAACAACAGATTTTATTCGTCATTTACATTTTATTGCAACTGACAACTTGAGAGAGAAAGGCCAATCTGCTCTGAATGCCGGTGTTAGGCCAGGTCAATTTAGGATAGGAGGTGAAGATGTTTTATCTAAATTAACCGCGAAAAATACATCAGAGCAAGGATTACAAGAAATAATCGAACGACTTCATAGGCAAGCAAGTGGCCATTTAAAAACAGATCGTAGCAAAGACAATCGCGATCATGATATTCAACGCTTTTCAAAAAATGATCTTTATTCCAATCAATCTACGACGATTACTGACAATAAGATTCAAGATATATTAGCGGAAATAAGAGCTAATGACGACGATATTTTTTTAAAAAGTAAAACAATAGATGTTGAAAAAAAATTACAAATTTATCTTGGTGATTATCAACAAGATATTTCTGCAGCTAAAGCCTTCACTGACCCGCTTAAAAAAGAAGAAGCTATATTTCGATCTATTGCTATCTTTATTCAAAACTGTGAGACGTTACATCCATTTGGTGATGGAAACACACGAACTCTTTGTCTGCTTTTATTGAATCATTTACTGATACAAAACAATTATCCTCCTGCTACGCTAGCCTCACCTCACAAATTTAAAGGTCATTCAGTTTCCGAATTAATTGACGAGATTAAAAACGGGATTCAAAACACTATTGCAATTTCTCAAACAAGAACCTCAACCAATTTTCTAACCGCAGATCAAGCTGAAGTCTTGATGAACTCAACATATGACGTTGCACTACCTGTCTCACGCTCTGAGGCACTAAAGATGAAGCGAGCTGATATAGTGTCAAACCTTCATATTGAAGCAACTCAACCAGCAGCCTCCTCGCCGACCCCGTCTCCTTATAGTGCTACACAAGCTTCGCGTTTGAGCAGTGCGACTCCTTCTTCCCCGGAGCCAGAACCATTACAAGCTTGGGGAGAACCTAAAAAAGACTCAACTTCTAATTTAGCAGCGGTGATGGGTGTATCTCCTGAGAGCTTTAAACCAAAACTTGATCCACCAAAGAACACGACTCCTATCCAACAAAACCATCAACATTCTCCGCAACCATCACCTAAACTACGAAGTCATTTTATGCCAGAAGAACCTGGAGTAGGAGTACCTGGAGTAATAGTAGGGCCATATGTTACATCGAGAAAAAAATAATAGAGACCAGAGGATAGTCAACCTCGAAAATCGACTGTGAAGACTACTATTTTCGAGGATGAAATAGACTTTATTTTTTTGGAGAATATATCGCAATCAATGCCGCAGTTTGAACTAACCAAACAAACCAGACCACATAAATAAAGTAAGGAAACCAATGACGCTTGATCAGCCAATACAGAGCAACAAAAATTAAACCCACGACAGAAGGAATAACTAATAACGCAATTAATTCTCGAATTAAATTACCGGTTTGTCCGCCTGAAAAAACTTGTTTTAACGTTTCAGCTACCCAATCATGCGCGCTCAACAATCCTTGCAAACCCATTTGAACGTGAGACATGGCAAGAAGAACAACAACGCTGAGTAAAAGAATAACTACTATATGTTTTAGCATGAAGAATCCTTATTTCATTCTAGAATTTATAATTTTAGCAAGATTGTGATAGCAAACCCCACTAACGCAACCATGATTAGCTGCCAGGTTTCAGCAGAGTTCATAAGAGTAATATCATAAATAGCACTTGTAAATAGACTAATTAATCCAACTGCTAATGCAAGAGTGGGAGCCAATAAAGAATATCTAGCTGCTGAAATAATATTGTAAGCAATTAAAATTTTAACAGTCCAATAAACGACAACCCTATCATTAACCAAAATATTCAGCTTTAAGAAATAGTGATAGAGCACAACAAAAATAATAATGGCTATGATATTTGGAATAATAGAAATTAAATCGAATAAATACGCATCAGTATTTTTTGAAGACTGTTTGAAATACGATAAAAAACTCATGATCATGTTCTCCAACTTCTTAACTTCGTATTCCCGTCCCGCGCTCTAATAAAATCAAACTCCAAACAAGCAGAATGATCAACAATACAGAAACCAATCCAAATCCAAAATAAACGTTTACATCGGATATCCCTAAAATGCCATATCGAAATGTATCCACAATATTTAAAATAGGATTTAAGAATGAAATATTTTTCCATAGTGCTGGCAGTTGTTGTATGGAATAAAAAACCCCGCCTAAATACGTTAATGGAGTTAACACAAAGGTCGGGATAAACGAAATATCATCAAAGTTTTTTGCGAAAATTCCATTAATGATGCCGCCTAATGAAAACACCATGCATGACAATAATGACATCAAAATCACAATTGAAAGATTATAAATATGTAAATGCGTAAAAAACAAAGAAATGGTAATCACAATGAGGCCTACTAATATACCTCGCAACATTCCTCCAAATACAAAACCAAAAAGAATAATATAATTTGGGACAGGGGCTACCAGTATTTCTTCTAAGCTTTTACTGAATTTCGCTCCAAAAAAAGAAGAAGCCGTATTAGCATATGCATTCGTCATCATAGACATCATCACCAATCCAGGCACAATGAATTGCATGTAAGTAAAGCCAGAAATGGTATTAATTTGAGATCCAATTAGTTTACCAAAAATAATAAAATATAACGTCATGGTAATCACGGGCGGCAACAATGTTTGTTGCCATATTCGTGTGAATCGAGTCACCTCTTTCATCAAAATCGTTTGTAAGGCAATACAAATTTGCCGTGTTCTTATTTTCACTGCAAAACACCTCTAGGTCGTTGCTTGTTTATTTTCGTAAATTAAATCAATAAATAGCTCTTCTAGTCGATTCGTTTTATTCCGTAAACTCTTCACAATAATCCCTTGTTCCGTTAGCGCATTAAACAATCCATTTAAAGCTTGTTTTTTTGTGATTTTTATTTCTAATGTTGTGTCGTCAATGAATTTGTAAGGGTATTGAAATGAAGACGGAATAAAAGATAATGGCGACTCTAAATCGAGAATCATTGTTTGTGAATCGAGTCGATTTATAAATGATTTCATGTTGGCGTGCTCAATGATTTCACCTTGATCGATGATAGCGACATGCTTGCAAAGATGCTCAGCCTCTTCAAGATAATGCGTCGTTAAAATAATCGTAGTCCCTTGATCATTCAGCTCAGACAAAAACTGCCAAAGTGTATGACGCAACTCTATATCCACACCTGCCGTCGGCTCATCGAGAATCAGTAACTTAGGTTCATTCATGAGCGCACGCACTATCATTAGACGTCTTTTCATTCCGCCTGATAAGCGAAGAACAATTTGATCTCGCTTTTCCCACAACCCCATTTTTTTTAAATAATGTTCGGCACGCTTTTCAGCGATTTTACGTGGAACACCATAATATCCCGCTTGATTGATAATCACATTGGAAATCTTTTCAAACGGATGAAAATTTAATTCTTGAGGGACAACACCAATACAGGATTTAGCTGCATCCAACTCTGTATCAATATCATGACCAAATACAAAAACTTTTCCGCTGCTTTTATTCACTAAAGAGCAAATAATTCCAATCGTTGTCGATTTGCCCGCTCCATTCTGGCCAAGCAAAGCAAAAAAATCTCCTTCAGCAACATCCAGATTAATACTATTTAATGCTAGCAAACCGTTAGGATATTCTTTCGTTAAGTTTTGGACTGAGAGGGCTTGCATCATCTTACCTATTATTTATTGGATATACGTTAATTGATTCGTTGATTTTACTGCTTAATATTCGTAATGCTTTTCCTCGATGGCTGATTGTATTTTTAATATTTAATGCTAACTCTGCAGCGGTTTTTTTCTCACTAGGAACATAAAAAACAGGATCATAACCAAATCCTTGTTGTCCTTTTTTTTCAGTAAGAATTTCTCCATCCCATCTTCCTTCCGCAATTAACGGTGTTGGATCAGCTGGGTGAGCAAGAAACACTAACGCACAATAAAAAAAAGCTTGGCGATTGGACAAGTCAACATTTTTTAAATCTTGCAATAATTTTTCAATATTATCACTCGAAGAACTTCGTACCCCAGCATAACGAGCGGATCGAATGCCAGGCGCTCCATTTAGTGCATGCACGACTAAGCCGGAATCATCTGCAATCACAGGTAAATTTGTTTGTATGCTCGCATGCCTAGCTTTCAATAATGCATTTTCTACAAAAGTTAAGCCTGCTTCTTCAGCGTCGCCTACACCTAATGCATTTTGTTGAATTAGGTTTATTTTTAAAGGAGCTAAAAAAGCCTGCATTT
>JABDBD010000050.1 GCA_013288815.1 Gammaproteobacteria bacterium
AAACATGAGTATTTTTATTAATATTTACAATGAGTTAAAATTATATAAAAAACAAACCGGATAACTCATTGAATAAAAAGCAATACAGCAACATCTGTGCAAAACTGAATTACTCTGGTCATAAAATTCAATTCTCTTGCGAGATCAATAAGTTAAATTATATGCAAAGGTTCTTTATAAAATGATCTTAGTGCTAACAGCATGATTTTAGCTGGCGACTGTTGAGCAAACTGAGAATTTAAGTTATTTGTCCACAGTCCAGTGTTCAAGTTAACTAAGATTGGTATATGATCACCTCCAGCCTGTGGATAGAGGGCCAATATCCAACCATTAAAAATATCTGCATATTGCTTACTGGAAATAATAGCACTCCCCATGCTTGTCTTGACAGTTAGTTTTGTTGTTATTGGATCAATTTGAAACATATCAATCCCTTCAAATAGAAGGTTACGCGTTTCTGGATGTACAGATCTAACAGCTTGAGGTGAAAAGTCACTCTCCATAAAAAAATGCGTGTAATGATCAACCGTGTTTTTTTTACCGGTGATGACATCAGTCAATGCAGCACCATCTCCTGGTGAGCTTTTTATATTTAATAAATTTAATAAAGTTGGTTTTACATCCATCAAAGAGACAAGACCTGAAACAAATTTAGGTTTAATATTCATTCCATAAAAATGAAATGCCAAGATGGAATGATATTGACTCAGACCCAATACATCCGTTCCGTGCCCCGCGGATTGATTGACTGTTTCAAAATCAAAACTTGGTGGATAAAAGTGAGGGATCGCCACCTTTTTTTCTGGCGCTCCTGAAATAAATGAATCTGCTTCTGTTATTCTATCACCAGCTAGTTCGAGAGCTTCGCCATGGTCTGAGAGCAAAACAACAATCGCATGATCAAGCAATCCATTTTTTTTGAGTAATACAAGAAAATCACCCACTTGCTTATCAGATCTCTCAACAGAAGCATTGTAATGCGCTAAAGCCTTTGTTGTTTTTAACGGTGAATACGCAGACCAAAAATAAGGAAAGTGAGGCAAACAAAAATGTACGGCTAAAAATAGTGGTTTATCTCGACTTTTTTGTAACTCTGAATTCAATAAAACTAAAAAACTATCTGGATTATAAGTAATAAAGGCAGGCCTGTTTGCATAACTGTAAGGAAACAACCATCTGCCAAGGTGTGTATTAATAATTAAATTTGATAAAGGAAAGTCGTTAAATGTTCCTAATAAAAAATCATTAAATCCTACGGGTGGTGTGATTATTTTATCGAAGCCTAAATTTTTTTCTATATTGCTAAAACGCGTTTCATCCATTGCAAAAATTGTTTCATAACCTAACTTGCTTTTCATGAGTTTAGGCAAGCTGTCGGTAAAATCTAGTTTTTTCTGATCCGCCAAATCAAAACGTACACCCGATCTCAGTGGATATTTTCCTGTTAGCAAGCTCACCCAGGAAGGAAATGTGCGAGCTAGAGGTGTTAATGCCTCTCCAAAAACAATTGAATTTTTTAAAAAAGAATCGATATTAGGCGTTTTTTTATTACCATCAAAATATCCTAAATAATCAGGACGGACTCCATCAATGCCGATTAAAATAATATTCGGTTGTTTCGATTGACTCACTGACATCACGCCGGCATGACTGTTAGAATAGTAAACTATGCTAAGCACGCTTGCAGTCAATAAACACACCATACAAATTATTATCATTCTGGCTTGCTTTGAAATAACATAAACTAAACCAACACAAGCTACTACGCACGCCATTGAAAAAACAATACTCCCAATGACAAATAAAACGTCTGGAAGATGTGTGCCAACCAACGTTCGAGTCAAGTCAGCAAATTTAGAATTAGGAAAATAGATCTGATTAGCAAACAAGACTGTAACTAATCCTATAGTCCACAGTACAAACCCAAGTAATTGAATAGTTTTCCACGATAAATTTAGTGCAATACCCGTCAGTCTCGTTACAGCCCAAACAAATAAAGGAAAAGAAATATGTACGAGTAATTGCGCAAATACAAAAAATAATATGGCAGGTATAACAGCAATTGGAATTTCAAGATGATCAGCAACCGTCTTAAAATCCCCTAAATAAAAACCACTCTGCTGTATAAAAAAACTAATCTCAAGTAAAAGAAAAACGAATGTTAAACAAATTAAATAAAATAATAACCCACTCTTTGTCTCATCGATTGATGGAAGTTGATTCATATGACTCTTCATTGTTCTCTTGTAAGATCACTCTCGCTAATTCTTCTGGAGAAAAATCATCAACAGCAATCACTGCTTGTCGCGCTTTTTCAGCCTCTCTTAGCAGGGTGAGCTGCTCAGATGAAATAATATTTTTCTCCATGGCTTCTTGAGCTTGCTCTAACAGCGTATCGCCAGCAATCCTTTTTGTTTGTTTGGCTACTTTAAGAATTTTTTCGATAGGATCAACAGCAATTGCTTTTAGTAAAGCATCTTGAACAACAGCCATAGAGTTTGTTTTGGCTGGTGAAAGAAAAACACCCGCAGCGATACGAGAACGTGTCTCTGTCGGTTCCAATAATAGTTGAGCAAGCACTTGGCCTAATTTATCACTTGGTTTTTGAAAATTTTTTCCGTAAGGTAAAATAATCATTTTTAGTAAAGTTGCTACTAAACGGTTAGGCAAATTCTGAAATAACTCTGAAAAAGTCTGCTGAATTTGATATAAATAATTTTTTGAAATCCACTGAATCAGTGGCAAATCAGCTTCTGGATTACCATTGTCTTGATGTTGTTTCAATACGGCAGAGAGCAAATATAAGTAGCTTAGAATGTCACCTAGTCTAGCTGAAATACTTTCTTTCCGTTTTAATGCACCACCAAGCAGTAATAAACACATATCCGCCGTTAATGAAAAAGCGGAGCTAAACCGTGTAATTTGCTGATAAAAACGTTTTAACTTCCCACGAGGAGCCAATACAAAATAACCACTAGACAAGCTTAAAATGATAGTGCGAATAAAATTACTAACGGTAAAACCAATATGTCCTATAATGGCTTTATCAAACGCAACGAGTCGTTCCTTTTCCGTTGGTAGCTGTGCGGCTTCTAATTCAGCATAAATATAGGGATGACAACGCATAGCGCCTTGTCCAAAGATAATCATATTGCGTGTTAATATGTTTGCTCCCTCAACCGTAATCGCAATGGGCAATGATTGATAACCGCGACCTAAATAATTTTTAGGTCCCATACAAATGCCTTTCCCACCATGAATATCCATTGCGTCATTTGCAACATGCCTACCTAATTCGGTCGCATGATATTTCACAATAGCGGAAGCAATCGCAGGCTTTTCTCCTGTATCAATCGCTGATGCAGCAAAACTTCTCGCTGCATCAATAATATAAGTATAACCAGCGATTCGGGCTAAAGGTTCTTCTATACCCTCAAAACTACCAATAGGCACGTTAAATTGGCGTCGAATTCGCGCATAGGCACCTGTCGCAAATGCCAATGCTTTTGTTCCGCCAGTACTACTTGCTGGTAGCGAAATTGCCCGTCCCGCAGCCAAACACTCCATGAGCATACGCCAGCCTTGGCCAGCCATCGCTTGCCCGCCAATAATACAGTCGAGAGGAATAAAAACATCCTTACCTTGAATAGGCCCATTCTGAAATGCAATATTCAAGGGAAAATGTCGGCGTCCAATTGTCATATTGGGTGTGTTGCGTGGGATGAGCGCGCAGGTAATTCCTAAATTCTCAATATCACCGATTAAATGCTCAGGATCATATAATTTAAAAGCCAAACCAATCACAGTCGCAACTGGCGCTAACGTGATATATCGTTTGTTAAAGTTCAAACGTATGCCTAAAATTTTCTTACCTTCTTTTTCACCCCAACAAACAATACCTTTGTCGGACATTGATCCCGCATCAGAGCCAGCATCAGGTCCTGTTAAGGCAAAGCAAGGAATATCTTCTCCACATGCTAAACGAGGGAGGTAATAATTTTTTTGTTCGGTAGTACCATAATGTAATAATAACTCAGCCGGTCCTAGTGAATTAGGCACGGATATCGTTGTTGCGACACTCGAACTACATCCATAAATTTTCACTAAAATCTGCGAGTGTGCAAAGGCGGAAAACTCTTTCCCATTGTATTGCTTAGGAATAATCAATCCAAAAAAACCATTTTCCTTAATAAATTTCCACATATGGGGAGGCAAATCTGCTCGATTATGCGTAATATCCCAATCATTAATCATGCCACATAACGTTTCCACTGGACCTTCTAAAAAGGCTTGCTCCTCCGCGCTTAATTGAGGTTTTGGCAAGGAGCATAGCTTTTTCCAATTCGGCACGCCACGAAATAATTGCCCTTCCCAAGTAACGCTGCCTGCAGCTAATGCTTCTTTTTCCGTGCGTGACATAGATGGCATTACTTTTCGATAAAAACTTAACAGTGATTTGCTAAAATATTTTCTTCGTATTGTTGGTATTGTTAAGGGAATAAAAATTATAAAAAAAACTAACCACAAAGGAATTAAACTTATTTTTGAAGCGTGTCCGAAATATGAAAAAAAGCTCATCAATACAACAACACTAATAGTCCAAACACTCAGTGACGCTCGTTGATAAAAAAGCACGACAAAAGAAAATATAAATAAACCTAACCACAGATAACCCATAAATGGCTTCCTTTTTTAGATGGGAGTCAATATTTTATTAGAGTAAGTCGATCGAATAGCAAAGATAAGATAACCAATAGCCAACACAAAATTAAAGAACCATTGAAAAGGAAAACTAATATTAAATATTCCCAAAATAGTTTGAAGAATAATCGTTGGTGTAATTGATATAAGTGTTAATACGAATATTTTTAAATATCCTATATCTTGCCCGCTTATTACAGCAAAAATTTTCCCGAAGATTGCGTAGAATAAACCTTGTAAGAGACGCCATACAAAAGAAAATATGATAAATAGAGGAAATATAAGAACCCATACCCACCTGAACCACTCAGCAAGTGTTTTTTTATAAACATCAGGTACGATGTGTAAGTTCAATGAGGGACTTATATTATACGTTTTAACTTCATTATGATTATTCGACGTAATAAATTGATTTTTTGTTACTAATATAACGGCTTTTGACTTATCTATCGTGTTAAATTTACCACTCGTATCTATAATTCCGAATATTTGTTTGTTATCTGGGTCTGTAAAAAAATAAGGTCTATTTTCTGGTGTTTGCACAATACCATTTTTTATATTGACCTCTGGCATTTGACCAAAAACGACATCGAGTACCCCTGGAAAATGATCATTAATCCCTTTTTGCATGAAATATGTAATAGGAAGCCATGTAATCGCTAGCAATAGAAGTAAATATAAAATTGCATGACCGCCCCAATTTTCTTTCACATCCCGATATAAATCTTTAGAGTAAAATGACATTACCAATGCTTGAAAATAATTATATCGTATCATCTACTTATCTCCATTAGTGACAGCTTCGTAACTATCACCAGGCTCCGTCGTTGCGAGGCCGCGTAGCGTTTGGCCGTGGCAATCCAGAGGTGAGGATTGCCACGCCTAAGCGCTACGCAGGCTCGCAATGACAGAGCCTGGTGAAGAACAGACTGAAGTAGTTACACATCTTCATTGATGCTCTTCAGAAACCGCATATATCCCAGGGGCATTTCGTAAATATTCTTCGTAATCTAAGCCAAAGCCAACAAGAAATTTGTCTTCTGTTTTAAGACCACTAAAGTCAGGCTCGAAGTCTACACCTTTTTCACGCTTACGTTGTTTGTTCACCATCACTGCCGTGTACACAGCCTTAGCACCTGCTTGCTTGCAGTAATCGATGATCGCACTGAGTGTCAAGCCACCATCCATGACATCATCAACAATCAGCACTGTTCTATCTTTCAAATCATTTCTAGGCTCAACTAGCCAATGTAAATCTCCACCACGAGTTGTCCCTCTGTATCGGGTAACGTGTATGTAATCCAGTTGCAAGGGAAAATGTAATCGCGTTACTAAATGTCCTGTCGGAATCAGCGCTCCTATCATGACGCATAATATAATAGGATGAGTACCTCGTATTTCTTGAGTGATCTCTTTAGCCATTTGATCTAATGATTTTTCAATCTCTGCATAACTATAGAGACATTCAGCACTTTCAAAAATATTCTGCATTCTATCTTTTGTTTGGGTCATCATCGCCACCATCATTCAATTGTTTTGACTTAGCTCGGAGATTATCTCATAGTATTAGATATTTATTCAAAAATTAAATCAGCCTGATGTGCTAGTATTTCAAATGCTTTCTTTTTAGCTGTCCATTCTGACGATATTTTAAAATCTGTTATGACGTGACTAAACCTACCTTGCAAGGCGCTAAATTTTTGTAGATCGATTGTATGATAAGGCAGGTTATCCAGTGTTTTTATAACACTTTCTCTTTCATTACAGATGAGAATCATATCGCAACCCGCATTTAAAGCGGCCTGGGCTCTTTGCGGAAATTCACCTGCACAACTCGCACCTTTCATACTTAAATCATCGCTAAATATCATCCCAGAATAGTTCAGCTGCTCCCTTAGGACTGTTTTCAACCAATATTGAGAGAACCCGACCGGTTGATTATCTATCTCTGGAAAAAGTATATGTGCAGCCATAATCCCCTGAAGTGCACGAGATTGGAGAAGTGTTTTAAAGGGCAATAAATCATCATTCTCGATTTCAGGCATGCTTCGGTTGTCGATTGGGAGCTTAAAATGAGAATCTTGTACTACTGAACCGTGGCCGGGAAAATGCTTACCTACTGAGGACATCCCAGCACTTTTTAAGCCGGCTATGAGTGCCAATGCTAACTGACTCACTATTGAAGGATCAGGATGAAACGCTCTATCACCAATCGCATCATTCTTATTTTTCTGCAGATCCAATACGGGAGCAAAACTTAAATCAATTCCAACACTTAATAACTCAAAAGCTAAAAGCCAACCGGTTAACGTAGCTAACTGTGTAGCCTTGTCAGCTGATCTTGAATACAGATCTCCTATTTTTTTCATGGGTGGTAATCGAGTAAATCCCTCGCGAAAACGCTGCACTCTTCCACCCTCTTGATCTACTGTAATCAAGATAGGATTTTTTCTCGCTGAGCGAATAGCTTTGCATAAATGAGCGATTTGCTGAGTCGATTCATAATTTCTAGTAAAAAAGATAACGCCACCAATCAGAGGATGCTGTAACATTTCTCGCTCTTCTGCGCTAAGTTCGGTACTTTTTAAGTCAAAAATAATGGGGCCTATAGATGTCGTCATATCAACCTTTTTTAGAAATGGATAGATTAGGATTATACACAGAGCACTTTAATAATTCATCTAAACAACTATACGGCGTTGTTGCATAAATTACATGATATGGTAAATTTGCCCCCTGATTACCTCCTCTTCCCAGCCCTCTCCTCCATAAAAAACATGGAGGAGAGGGGGAAATTTGATTTATATAACAATGCCCAACTATACTATTTCGTCATTAAAGAGGAATAACGATGAAAGAATTACAGACTATACGCGATATCATTCGGTGGGCCACTAGTCAATTCTACCAATCAGCACTTTATTACGGTCATGGCACTGAAAGCGCCTGGGATGAAGCCGCTGCATTAGTTCTACATGCGCTACATCTTCCCCATGAGCTTTATGCCGCAGTATTGGATACGCATATAACAGAAGAAGAGCGTGATACCCTATTAGCACTGATACATAGACGAATTAACGAACGAATTCCGCTACCCTATTTAACACATGAAGCCTGGTTTTCAGGATTATCTTTTTATGTAGATGAAAGAGTCTTGATTCCACGCTCGCCTATCGCTGAGTTAATCGAAAGTAACTTTCACCCCTGGATTGAAGAAGACAACGTAAAAACGATTTTAGATTTATGCACAGGAAGCGGATGTATTGCGATTGCTTGCTCTAAGGCTTTTCCGGATGCGCTCATCGATGCTTCTGATATTTCTGAAGACGCACTCTCGGTCGCTAAAATAAATGTGCTGCGACATCACGCTGACGAACAAGTTAAATTATATCATTCCGATTTATTTAAACAGTTACCCCAAAAAAAGTATGACATTATTGTCAGTAACCCACCTTATGTCGTTGCAGAAGACATGCAATCACTGCCTAGCGAATTTAAACATGAACCGCAACTCGGATTAGCAGCAGGACAAGATGGATTGGATATTGTTTTGAAGATAATACAAGATGCATCTCACTATCTCAGTGCACATGGCATTCTCATTGTTGAAGTTGGCAATAGCGAACATGCTTTAGCTGAACATTACCCGGATATTCCTTGCACTTGGTTAGAGTTTCAACGAGGTGGCGGCGGCGTGTTTTTGCTAACCGCACAACAATTGAAAGAAGCTCAGTCAGCACTAAAAAGTACATCATAATGTCGGGAAATTCGATTGGGAAATTATTTGTAGTCACTACCTTTGGTGAGAGTCACGGTCCTGCTTATGGTTGTATTATTGATGGCTGCCCACCCGGTTTAAAAATTACTGAGCAGTGGATTCAAATAGAGTTGGATAGACGACGTCCTGGCACTTCGCGATATACTTCTCAACGCAAAGAGCTCGATACAGTTAAAATATTATCGGGTGTTTTTGAAGATACGACAACGGGGACACCGATTGGGTTGCTCGTTGAAAACACGGAACAGCGAAGTCGTGATTACGAAAAAACAAAAGAACAATTTCGTCCCGGTCATGCAGATTTTACCTATCATAAAAAATATGGTATCCGAGATTACCGAGGTGGTGGACGAGCATCAGCACGCGAGACTGTTATGCGAGTTGCTGCAGGTGCCATTGCTAAAAAATATCTTTATGAAAAATACGGAATAGTTATTCAAGCGTACCTTGCCCAAATGGGTTCTATTATCCTTGATAAAATCAATCTAGAAGAAATAAATAACAATCCTTTCTTCTGTCCGGATCCTTCTAAAGTTATTGCGCTTGAGCGATTGATAGATGCATTAAGGCGTGAAGGAAACTCTATTGGTGCTAGAGTTAACCTTCAGGTTTCAAATGTGCCCGCAGGATTAGGAGAACCTGTCTTCGATCGACTAGATGCAGATTTATGCCATGCGTTAATGAGTATTAATGCGGTAAAAGGAGTTGAAATCGGCGCTGGATTTGCGTGCATTACCCAAAAAGGTTCAGAACACCGAGATGAAATAACTCCACAAGGATTTTTAAGCAATCATGCAGGAGGCATTTTAGGAGGAATATCAACTAGCCAAATGATTACAGCAAGCGTTGCCTTCAAACCCACTTCCAGCATACCGATTCCAGCACGATCAATAAACGTACTAGGTGAACCGATAGAGATTTCAACAACGGGCAGACATGACCCTTGTGTAGGTCTGCGCGCAATACCCATTGTCGAAGCCATGGCAGCACTTGTATTGATAGATCATGTTATGCGGCATCGCGCTCAAAATACTTTGATTTGCAAAGCATGAATCTCATTAGGAATAAGATCACTGAGTACAGCGTAAATTTTTCGATGCGCTTCTAGTCGTGCCATATTTTGAAAACAGGCGGCACTTATTTTTAATGTGTAATGCCCTGCCCCACCTTGATTGCCAACATGGCCTCTGTGTTTTTCACTGTCATCAATGAGTTCAAGATGCATTGGACTGAAGGCATGCTGAAGCCGTTCTTTTATAAGATCAATTCGCTGGGCTGAGTTCATAAATTTATACGCAGTAAGAAACTAGGGGCTGTTGACAATTCGCTAGGCTGAGGCGAAAAAACGTGATTTTTGAGCACCGCAGCGGAGCGCAGGAAATCGCGGTTTTTCGACCAGCATAGTAGAATTGTCAACAGCCCCTAGTCGGAACACAGTAAAACACAACATATTACCTCTTAATATCAGACGACATATATCGAGCTAGACAAGCTGCTTGAAAGAAACTAAACAAAATTAGCATACCTAAAACGCCAAATAATTTAAAATTAACCCAGGCTTCAGTGCTGTAAGAATACGCTACATATAAATTGATGCTTCCTAAGAAAAAGAAAAAACCTGTCCATGCTAAATTTAATCTAGCCCATACATAACGAGGGATGGGATCAGACTGCCCATCTAGCAAATGTTCTAGCATTCGCTGGATAAGCGTTTTTTTCATAAATAGCTGACTCATTAAAAACGAAACAGCAAAAACCCAAAAAATAATAGTCGGTTTCCATTTTACAAAAATGGGATTATGAAAATAAAGAGTCATACTTCCAAAAATAACAAATACGATCAGTGTTACAAGTTGCTGCTTGTCTAGCTTTTTTTTCCACACCAAGGATATCAATACCTGCAGCGCAGTTGCCACAATTCCCACAACTGTTGCAACATAAATTCCATAAATCTTAAATGCTATAAAAAAGAAAACGACTGGTAAGAAATCATAGAGCATGTTTTTCATTAATACATTTTCCTAACTAAGTTATGCGCGAGTATACTCGCGTAATACGTTAATTTATAAATCCTTCCTTCTCGATCACCAATGAAG
>JABDBD010000051.1 GCA_013288815.1 Gammaproteobacteria bacterium
AGATACGCTTTAACTTCCAGCATGTCTAATGTTGGAATGCCTTCAGTAATACAGATAATTAATTTAATTCCTGCATCAATTGCTTCGACAATCGAATCTTTACAAAATGGCGCCGGAACATAAATCACAGAGGCATCTGCTTTCGTAGCCAGATAAGCTTCTTTAACGGTATTAAAAACAGGTAACCCTAAGTGTGTTTGACCACCTTTATCAGGAGTGACACCGCCAACCATTTGAGTCCCATAAGCAATAGCTTGTTCTGAATGGAAAGTCCCTTGTTTCCCCGTGAATCCTTGACATATGACTTTCGTGTTTTTATTAATTAAAATACTCATTTGTTTATGCTCCCACTGCTTTAACAACTTTAACAGCAGCGTCTGTAAAACTTGTTGCTGCAATAATATTAAGACCGCTCTCACTTAATTTTTTTGCACCAAGCTCAGCGTTATTACCTTCCAATCGCACGACAACAGGCAGTTGAGTACCTACTTCAGCGACAGCGCTAATGATTCCATCAGCAATTAAATCACAGCGGACTATCCCGCCGAAAATATTGACTAAGATCGCTTTGACTTTGGAATCAGACAAAATAATTTTAAATGCTTCAGTGACACGTTCTTTGGTTGCACCACCGCCAACATCTAAGAAGTTTGCAGGATTGCCTCCATTTAATTTGACTAAATCCATTGTCGCCATTGCTAAACCAGCGCCATTAACCATGCAGCCAATATCACCATCTAATGCGATATAATTTAATTCCCAATCACGCGCACGATTCTCGCGTTCATCTTCTTGAGAGGTATCACGCATGGCTAGTAATTTAGGCTGACGATAGAGCGCATTGTCATCGATATTAATTTTGCCGTCTAAGCAAAGCAAGTTACCTTGCTTGGTAATGACCAGCGGATTAATTTCTAATAAACTAAAATCGCACTCAACAAACATTTTGCCAAGACCTAGCAATAATTTTGTGAATTGCTTGATTTGATCGCCTTTTAAACCTAATGAAAATCCGAGTTCTCTCGCTTGAAATGGTAGAACGCCTAACATAGGGTCTACTACAACATAAAGAATTTTTTCCGGATTTTTTTCAGCAACTTTTTCAATTTCAACGCCACCTTCAGTCGACGCCATAATCACTAAACGTTGTTTAGCACGATCAATAACAGCTCCCAAATATAACTCTTTCTCGATGTCGCAAGGTTCTTCAACTAAGACTTGGTTCACCGGTTGACCTTCAGCTGTCGTTTGATAAGTCACTAACCGAGTGCCTAACATGCCTTTTACAGCAGCAGCTAATTCTTCTTTAGAAGAAACAATTTTTACGCCACCCGCTTTTCCACGCCCGCCTGCATGAACTTGAGCTTTGACTACCCATTTTTTTCCACTTAATGCATCAGCAGCCATGGAGGCTTCTTCTGCGGTTTTTACTGCTCTTCCAATAGAAACAGGCAATCCGTATTCCGCCAATATTTGTTTGGCTTGATATTCATGTAAATTCATTTTGATGATTCCAAATAATTATACTTCTAATAATAAACGTGCAGGATCTTCCAACAGTTCTTTAATTGCGACTAGGAAGGAAACTGATTCTTTTCCATCAATAATTCTATGATCATATGACAACGCTAAATACATCATAGGACGTATAACAACTTGACCATTTTCCGCAACAGGACGCTGATCAATTTTATGCATTCCTAAAATACCACTTTGAGGAGAGTTTAAAATAGGCGTCGCTAGTAACGAGCCAAACACACCTCCGTTGGTAATAGTAAACGTGCCTCCTTGCATTTCTTCCATGGTTAATTTTCCACTACGAGCCTTCACTGCGTATTCAGCAATTTGAGACTCGATTTCTGCCATACTCATCTGATCAGCGTTTCTTAGAACAGGGACTACTAGTCCTCGATCTGTTGAGACTGCAACGCCAATATCAAAATAACCGTGATAAACAATATCATTACCATCTATCGAAGCATTGACAGCTGGAAATCGTTTTAATGCTTCTACTGCAGCTTTAACAAAAAACGACATAAACCCTAATCGAGTATTGTGAGTTTTTTCAAATTTATCTTTGTAACGATTTCTTAATTCAATCACTTCGGACAGATTGACTTCATTGAACGTTGTGAGCATGGCAGTGTTTTGTTTCACTTCCAGCAAACGTTCAGCAATTCTTGCGCGCATTCTTGTCATAGGGACGCGCTTTTCAAGGCGTGAACTACTGACTGAAGAACTTTGGCTCACTGCAGATAACACATTATCTTTTGTGATTCGACCATCTTTGCCTGTGCCTTTGACTTGAGTCGTATCAACATCATGTTCGGCAGCAACACGGCGAACAGAAGGACTTAATGGCATCGCTGATGATTTTTCACTTTTAGATGCAGGCTCTTTACTTTTTTGAGGCGCAGCTGATGCTTCTTTTGGCTCTTCTTTTTTTCCAGTCTCTTTTGGAGCCCCGCCCGCTTCAATAACCGCGATGATTTGATTCGCTTGTACAGTATCTCCTGATGCTTTTACAATTTCCTTTAATATTCCATCTGCTGGAGCAGGGACTTCTAGCATGACCTTATCTGTTTCTAGGTCTACTAAATTTTCATCGCGTGTAACTACGTCACCTACTTTTTTATGCCAAGTTGAAATCGTTGCATCAGCAACTGATTCCGGCAACATAGGAACTTTTACTTCTATTGCCATCGGAGATTTTCCTTATATACAATTAATCAACATTAGAAATGACCCTGTAGTGCATCTACTACTAACTTTGCTTGTTCTTTAAGATGAACAGACATATATCCTACTGATGGCGATGCAGCTGATGATCTACCAGCATAATACAACTCTTGCCCTTTGGATAAACATTCACGAAGAAAGTGTTGTGTCGCATACCAAGCGCCCTGATTCTTTGGCTCTTCTTGACACCAAACAAACTCTTTCACGTGCTCATAAGGTTTCAAAATTTCTAATAATTTATTTTGAGGAAAAGGATACAATTGCTCAATACGAATAATTGCAACATTATTTAATTTTTCTTCTCGTCTTTTTTCTAATAAATCATAATATACTTTGCCAGCACACATAATGACTCGATCAATTTTCTTAGAAAACAAATCATCAATCTCTGGAATGACTAACTGGAATTCTCCATCCGTTAGTTCTTTCAAAGTGGAAACTGCCAAAGGATGTCTCAACAAACTTTTTGGCGTCATCACAATTAATGGTTTTCGGTAAGGACGTATCATTTGCCTACGCAACATATGAAAATCTTGTGCGGGAGTTGTTGGCACGCATACCTGCATATTATGTTGAGCGCACATTTGTAGAAATCGTTCTAGACGTGCTGAAGAGTGTTCTGGTCCTGCGCCTTCATAACCATGCGGTAAAAACATAGTTAGACCGCATAATCGATTCCATTTTTGCTCTCCAGAGCTGATAAACTGATCGATAACGACTTGTGCTCCATTCACAAAATCACCAAATTGCGCTTCCCAGATCACTAAATTTTTTGGCTCAGCGGATGCAAATCCATATTCAAAAGCGAGAACCGCTTCTTCAGACAACAACGAATCAATCAAATTTATCTGTACTTGATCCGGTTTGATGTGACTCAGTGGGATATATACTTCATCGGTATTTTGATCGTGAAGGACAGCATGTCTATGAGAAAAAGTTCCTCGACAAGCATCTTGTCCGCATAAACGGATAGGATAGCCTTCATCTAACAATGTGGCATAAGCCATAGTTTCTGCATATCCCCAATTAATGGGTTGTTCGCCGCTAGTCATTTTTTGACGAGCTTCCATCATTTTTTTTACTTGTGGTTGTAAAACAAAACCTTGAGGAAGTTCTTCAAGTTTTTTTGCCAGATCAACAAAGCGCTCTTTTGAGAAACCAGTATTTGTTGCGATATTCCATTCTTTACCAATAAAGGGTTCCCATGAAACAGAATATTCATACGCATTTTTATCGTGGACAGTTTCAACGACATCTTGACCCTTATCTAAGGCCTGTCGATATTTGTCAGCTATTTCTGCTTCTTTTTTATCATCGATAACGCCTTCAGCTATCAGTCTCTTTGCATAAATAGAACAAGGTGGCGGCATGTTTTTTATAATTTTATACATGACAGGCTGAGTGGCTGCTGGTTCATCGGCTTCATTATGTCCATGACGACGATAACAAACTAAATCAATTACGATATCTTTTTTAAATCGATATCGATAATCAGCTGCTAATTGCGCGACGAACAACACTGCCTCAGGATCATTTGCATTGACATGCAACACTGGAGGTTGAACCATTTTAGAAATATCAGTGCAATATAAGCTTGAGCGCGAATCTTTTGGGTTACTAATGGTAAAACCAATTTGGTTATTAACAACAATATGAATCGAGCCACCCACGCCAAACCACCGCGTTTGGGACATATTGAATGTTTCCGCGACAACACCTTGCCCTGCAAATGCTGCATCGCCGTGAATTTGAATAGGCATAACTAGGTTGCGTTCCGTATCTCGCCGTCTTCGCTGTCTAGAACGTACTGAACCTTGCACAACCGGTGAAACAATCTCGAGATGAGAGGGATTAAATGAGAGCGCCAAATGAATCGAACCCTTCTTGGTTTTGACATCAGCCGAATAACCCATATGATATTTTACGTCACCTGAGTTTTTTTCATCGACATGTTTTCCCTCAAAAGCTGCAAATAATTTGGTAGGGCTCTGACCAAGAACATTAACTAAAACGTTTAATCGTCCTCTATGAGCCATGCCAATAACAGTTTCCTTGACACCTTTATCAGCGCTGCGGTTAATCATAGTATCAAGCATTGGAATTAAACTATCACCACCTTCAAGTGAAAATCTTTTTTGACCCACATATTTAAAGCCCAGATATTTTTCTAAGCCATCTGCTGCGACCAAACGATCGAGAATATGCAATTTCTCTTCTGCGCTTGGATTGAAATTAAGCCAGCCTTGTTCCATTTGCTGCTGAAGCCACGTCACTTCATCATTGATATTGATGTGCATATATTCTATGCCAATCGTACTACAGTATGTTTTACGTAGAACGTCAAAAATCTCTTTTAAGGATGCAGAAGAACTTTGTAGGCCAACCATCGATGAACCCACATCGAAAACGGTATTTAAGTCAGTATCAGTAAACCCATAATAGGATAATTCTAACTGAGGATTGCTTACGCCTTTGTATAGACCTAACGGGTCAATGTTCGCCTTTAGGTGTCCTAAACTACGATAAGCAAAAATAAGATTAACGACTTTTTCTTGTTTTAAAAGGTGATCTAGATCTACGTCTGATTGGCTTGCTCTGAGGTTTGGTTTTTTTGCATTTTGCAAAAAGTAGTGACGCACATCTTCGTGAGACACCTCTGGCTGAGCACCCTGTTTAAATTGAGTAAAATAATCTTGCCACTCTTTGCTAACGTCAGAGGGATTTCGTAAGTACTCTTCATACAACTGATCTAGATATGCATCGCATCCGCTCGATAGAAAAGATTCTTTCGATAAATCTTGCATTGTTTGTTCTTTGATTGCCATGATTAAACCATCGATTAGTAAGTAAAAAACAGCACATTGAATCTGTGTAAGGAATTACACAGTATGCTGACTCATAAAGAATCTTCTAACATAAGTTCCTTGATATGATTAATTGCTTTCGTTGGATTCAATCCCTTGGGACATACATCTACACAATTCATAATCCCGCGACATCGGAAAACACTAAATGGGTCGACCAAGTCTGCTAAGCGCTCATGAGTCGCAGTATCACGGCTATCAGCTATAAAACGATAAGCCTGTAATAAACCTGCAGGACCAATGAATTTATCAGGATTCCACCAAAAAGATGGGCATGATGTTGAACAGCATGCACATAAAATGCACTCGTAGAGGCCGTCGAGTTTAGCACGTTCTTCAGGACTTTGTAATCGCTCTTTCGCGGGAGTGGGAGCGCTATTTTGTAAGTAGGGTTTTACCTTCTCAAACTGCTCATAAAATTGCGTCATATCGACAACTAAATCGCGCATAACAGGCAGTCCTGGTAACGGCCTAATAACAATAGGTTCTTTTAACGATGATAAATGCATAGTACATGCCAAGCCATTCTTGCCATTAATGTTCATACCATCAGAGCCGCAGACCCCTTCGCGACAAGAGCGACGAAAAGTCAACGTATCGTCATAACTATTTTTTATAGCAAGCAACGCATCTAACACCATGTGGCAATTATGTTCTTTTGTATCCACATCAAACTCTTGCATAAAAGGCTTGCTATCAGTCTCAGGATTATAGCGATAGATTGAAAATAGCATATTAATCTCCTTACTGTTCTCTGGCCTGAAGTTTAATGGCTTCAACTTCAACTGGCTTCATATTGATTGATCGGAAAGCAATTTTGCCATTTGCAAAATAAATTGAGTGTTTTAACCAGTTCTTGTCGTCTCGCTCAGGATAATCATATCTAGCATGAGCACCCCTACTCTCTGTTCTTTCATTTGCAAGATAAGCTGTTGCGAGAGCAGTAGCCATTAAATTATCTAATTCAAGTGCTTCGACTCTTGTTGTATTAAAGCATTGACTCTTGTCTTTTATAGCTGCATGTTTTAAGCGTGCTTGCAGTTCTTGCAATTTTTTAAATCCGCCTTGCATGCTCTCAGCAGTTCGAAAAACACTAAAATCGTTTTGCATCACCTTTTGAAGAGAAGATCTGATTTGATCTACACTCTCGCCTTTCTCATTGTGATTCCAATGATTATACCTTGCTAATGCAGACTCTATATCGGCACGGCTAGGCTCACAAAAATCTAAGCCTTCTCGAATGCTCTTCTGTACATGTATTCCTGCAGCTCGTCCAAAAACAACTAAATCGAGTAGCGAATTAGCGCCCAGTCGATTAGCGCCATGAACCGAGACACAAGCACACTCACCTGCTGCATACAATCCTTGAACGACTTCGTCTTCGCCTTTTTTATTCAACGTTAATACTTGTGCATGCACGTTAGTAGGTATCCCACCCATGAGATAGTGACAGGTTGGAATAACAGGAATAGGATCTTTTAGTGGGTCTACACCCGCAAACGTGATGGATAGATCACGAATTCCAGGCAGACGTTTATTAATGATTTCCTCACCTAAGTGATCTAACTTCAATAAAACATAATCACCTTTGGGGCCGCATCCACGTCCTTCGCGTATTTCAATGGTAGAAGATCGGGCAACAACGTCTCTACAAGAAAGATCTTTTAAGTGTGGGGCATAGCGTTCCATGAACCGTTCACCATCTTTATTAATTAAATACCCACCTTCTCCACGACTTCCTTCAGTAATTAAGACTCCTGCACCCGCAATTCCGGTCGGATGAAACTGCCAAAATTCCATATCTTGCAAGGGAAGCCCAGCGCGGAGAACCATTCCCAAGCCGTCGCCAGTGTTAATATGTGCATTCGTCGTGGACTGAAAGATTCGTCCTGCACCGCCGGTGGCGAGAATCGTTGCTTTCGCTTTCAAAAAAACAAGTTCGCCATTTTCAATATTCATAGCAATGACGCCAGCTATGCCAGCATCTGTTTTAACTAAATCAATAGCAAACCATTCATTAAAAAATTTTGTTTTTACTTCTATATTTTTTTGATACATCGTATGAAGCATTGCATGCCCCGTACGATCTGCTGCACAACAAGTTCTGTGCACAAGCTCTTTTCCAAAGTCTCTTGTTTGTCCGCCAAATGCTCGTTGATAAATTTTTCCATCATCTAAACGAGAGAATGGCAGCCCCATGTGCTCAAGCTCGTAAATAGACTGAGGAGCATTTTTGCACATATATTCTATTGCATCTTGATCGCCTAAAAAATCAGATCCCATGACTGTGTCATACATATGCCAACGCCAATCATCACTGCCATCTGTATTACCTAGGGCTGCATTAATGCCGCCTTGGGCGGAGACTGTATGAGATCGAGTAGGAAATACTTTGGATATGACAGCGACTTTTAAACCAGATTGCGAAAGTTCAATGGATGCACGTAAGCCTGCGCCACCGCCGCCAACGATAATAGCATCAAAAGTTTGCGTAGCCAGATTCGTTGCTGAATTCATAAAATTAAACACCCCATAAAATCTCTAATGCCCAAAAAAAACAAGCTATTAAAGCAAAGAATACAAAGATCTGAATAAATAATCGCAAACTAAAAATTTTGATATAGTCTGTGATGACTGTCCACATTCCAACCCACGCATGAAATAACAGTGAGATAATAAACAAAATAGTCGCTACTTTCATCCACATGTTGCTAAAAAGCATATGCCAATCAATAAATGTTAGCTGGTTATGCGCTATAAAAAAAATCATCATCCACAATGTATAGATAAGCATAACAACGGCACTAACTCGTTGAAAAAGCCAATCCCTCAAGCCTTGGTGATTAACACCTAAAACTGATTTCACCATAAATATATACCCACCAATGCAATAAGTAAGAAAGCGATAATTAAAGTTAAAACTGCCGTTAAACGCCCACTCTTTAATTCAACACCAATATTCACATCCATCAAAAGATGTCGAATTCCAGCAGTAAAATGATACAAAAAAGAGGCAGCAAAAAGAAAAATAGTTATTTTTAACCATGGGGAGGACAGTTTGTCTTGCAAGAACTGAAAATCACTCTCTGAAGCTAACGAGTAACTTAAGCCCCATAACATGAAAGGTATTAATAAAAATAAAAATACTCCTGAAATACGGTGTAAAATAGAAACAATAGCAGGAAGAGGAAATCGTATAGTAAAAAGATTTAAGTTTTTAGGTCTTTGCTTATTCACAGTGCACATTCCTGTGTGTTTAATGGGGGTTGATTTATAAAAAAAGTTCGTTAAAACAAAAACTGAGAAAATAATTATATCTAGCAATGGTAGCCAAATCAAATATTGTAACAAATTGAATTTTTGTATGTTTGACAACGTTTGCCTGAGTTCTTATAGTTGGACTCATCCATTTAAGGAATCTAATATGGCGGACCGTAAAGCAAAATTAACCATTGGCGATCAAACCATTGAGCTAGATGTCTTATCAGGAACATTAGGTCCTGATGTTATTGATGTTAGCGCTTTAGGCAAAAATGGTTACTTCACCTATGACCCAGGTTTCCAATCAACGGCTTCCTGCGAATCACAAATTACCTTTATTGATGGGGACAAAGGAATTTTGCTTCATCGTGGCTTTACTATTGATCAACTCGCAACCCAATCTAATTTTCTTGAAGTTTGTTATTTACTATTAAATGGTGAGCTTCCTACAGAGGCTCAATATGTTGAGTTTTGTAAAATTATTAATCGCCACACAATGGTTCACGAACAAATTCGAAACTTTTTTAATGGATTTCGCCGAGATGCCCACCCCATGGCCGTCATGGTCGGTGTCGTCGGAGCGCTGTCAGCTTTTTATCACGATACCTTAGACATTAAGAATCCTGAGCACAGAGCAACGTCTGCTTTTCGTTTAATTGCAAAAATGCCAACGATTGCGGCTATGTGTTACAAATATTCCATTGGCCAACCATTTATGCCGCCTCAAAATTACATGTCTTATGCGGAAAACTTTTTGCATATGATGTTTGGCACACCTTGTGAAGAATATACACCTGACCCTATTATCTCTCGCGCACTCGACAGAATTTTAATTTTACATGCTGATCATGAACAAAATGCTTCAACCTCCACCGTTCGGTTGGCAGGTTCTACAGGTGCAAATCCATATGCGTGTATATCAGCAGGCATAGCTGCACTATGGGGACCTGCTCATGGAGGGGCAAATGAAGCTGCACTTAACATGCTACATGAAATTGGCGATGTTTCACGAATTGGTGAATACATACAAAGAGCAAAAGATCCTAAAGATAAATTTAGATTAATGGGTTTTGGACATCGAGTTTATAAAAACTATGATCCACGCGCTAAAGTCATGCGGGATACCTGTTATGAAGTACTTGAAGCTGTTGGTGCTCACAATGATCCATTTTTCAAATTAGCAATGGCGTTAGAAAAAGCAGCGCTAGAAGATTCCTATTTTGTCGAAAGAAAACTATATCCCAATGTAGACTTTTACTCAGGCATCACCTTAAGTGCAATTGGTATTCCAACTAACATGTTCACTGTTATTTTTGCTCTCGCACGAACGATCGGATGGGTTGCGCAATGGAATGAAATGATCAGCAGCCCCTATCGCTTGGGTCGACCACGTCAACTCTACACTGGCCAGACTCAA
>JABDBD010000052.1 GCA_013288815.1 Gammaproteobacteria bacterium
AAATGGATGTCGCCTGAGACGCCTAATTATCAGAATATTCTCAATATGGTATTAGGGTTTGGCGGTATTCAATTGTCTCAAATTGAAAAATTCCCGGATGTGATTCATCAGTATGTTATAGCACCACAACATGATACAAAATCACTTGTTGCTACGAAAACAGCATCCAGAAGAATGTATGGTTTATATAAACCTGAAGACAGAAAACGTACCATAAAAAAATTATTAGAATGTGCTGTTCGTGCAACAGCAGAGGATGTCCAGGAAATCAAAAGAATCTTGGATGTTCCACTCACATCTAAACCGCGCAACCTCGATTATTTACGCGAATTATTATGCGCAACTGGCACAGTGAAAGATCATAAGGGACGCGTGCATAAAGATCGCACCCTCTATCAAATTTTCTTAGGTGCCAGAGACTATGATGTGGAAAGTGAAAAGAAAATAAAAGTTGTCGATGGCTTAGCTGAAATGTTGGAGAAAGATTACTTCAGTCAATTAGCTGATGGAGAACAGTTAAGAGAAGAACAATACTATGGACAATTCCCTAAAGGATTTGAAGAAAAAGAGAAAGAAAGAGTTGCAAACGAGTCTCGCGAGCTTAATAACACACTAAAAGTGATAACCACAGCCAGCGATGCAGACTGCCAACAAACCATGGCGTTAGATAGTTTTCATGGATATGATCTTCGTCCTGCTTCGTGGGCTGATAATGATAACAAGGTACTTGCTGCGGCTATTTATTTTCAAAAAACAGGAGAAGGGTTAAGTTGTAAATTCAGAGGACTGGATGGTCAAGTCAAAACAAAAGTCATTGCATGGGACCAATTGCCCCCTGTTCCGAATTTCATTGATGATCTTAACAAGGAAGAAATAAAAGAGTTATATGCGCCAATCATTTTAGAACAACTTGCCGAACCAGACCAGTTTTATACGCCTGAACAAATTCAACAACTCAAAGCGTTATCTCATACAACTGTTACAGCGTCACAAGATGATTTTGAAGATGCGTGGAGTCAATTGCAAGAATACATAAAAAGCATCGCAGGTCCATGGATTAATTTTAATGTGCTAAAGGCGTTGTATCAATTTAGAAATTATCTTGAACCCAAACAGGTTTATACGACAGGTTATCATTCTAATCCAGAATTATTTAAAGAAACCTGTGAGTTATCTGATAAGAATTTTGAACTATTTGGTAATGATTGGTCTTCACCTAAAAATGTGTTGTGTGCGCAAAAACTTTTAGGCCTGGCGCAACGCGACTTAACAGCGTGCGAATTACAGTTGTGGGCGCAAGGGCCGTATAGGGTCTTAGCGGGCAACAAATCAAAGCGGACTTTCTTATTTACTTGCGGCGGCGGTTCTATTCTTCCTATTGATTCGGCGGGTTGCTTTCGGTTGGGATATAATTATTCCGGGCGCGGCGGGCTTGTGAAACGCGCTGAGTGGCTGGGCGTGTGCTGGCGCGGGGCCTCGGTGGCGCTGGATTTCTTATGTCAAGCAAAAACATCAGCGCAGCAAAGATTATGCTGCGGCCTGGCAATCAATCGAATCAGTGCGCAATAATGTAACAAGCGCAGTAACTCGAGCGCTGGAACACCGAGCTTAGTGCTCCAATAAGATTGTAGATATAAATGAAGTAATTCTGCTATCGATGGAATAATGAAGTATTTTTCCTTCTCTCCTTGTAGGTTTCTAAGAGTGTTTACGTGTTTGTCCGGATGGCGGATGAGGGGTGCTTTTGGCATAAGAAACCCCTCACCCGCCGCTACGCGTCGACCTCTCCCACAAGGGGAGAGGTAATAGAACGATTTATGCAACAAAGTCTGGCGCACTCCTTCAAGTTGTATTTATGTTATTTTTTCAATCTACTGGAAGTTTCCTGTGATATGGCCACACTTGCTGTCGTGGTAGATGCACTAGCTTCAGGAGCTGTTACATGTGATGCACTGCCAAATAGACCAATGTGTGAGGGTAGGGCGCGGTCGCATTCTGCAGTTTTTTGTTGATGGCTGACTTGGTCCTGCATGTATTTTTTTTCAAAAGCATAGCTATAGATAATATGTGCATTACGTATGGCATCAAGATACTGTTCTATCCCCTCAACCAAAGCTACTCGATTAAGCCGCATCCGATTGAGAATAGATTCGATCTCGTTATTAATTAGTTCTGGATCTGCACTTGAGAAAATTCTTTTGTAATCTTTCAAAATTTCTAATGTTAAAATAATATGTCCTGTGCGACCGATGCCACCCATGCAATGTATGGCTACGGCATTGTTTTTTGATTCTTGAGAAACTTGCCAGAGCACTTCTTTTAATTTTTGATTTTCGTCATTATCAATTTGCAAATTCAGTGAGCCACCATCGTGAATTGCAATCAACATGGTATCGATTTCTTTGATAGTGCGCTGATGTGTTTCACTGAGATCGGTAACTGCTAAGTGTGATAAAACAAAGCCTTCTGGGAAATGTCTCTCTTGAGTGACAGAGTATCCTGAGCTTGCATGTTTATTGGTAACGTCGCATTGATATTTTAATTGGGTAGACTTATCTTCTACCAAAAATGTTTTACTCGGTTTTTGGGATTTCTCCTGATCGGTTCTATCATCAAAAGAATAATTACTAAAATCATGAAAACGACCTTCTTTCAGGCAGGTACCCAATCCAATAATTTTAGTGATAGCGGGCTTTTGCTCTCTGTTTTCAGAAAATAAAAGAGCTTCGAGGAAAGTTGCTAGACTGCTTTGCCTGGGTCCTTCTGTCGCAATAAAATTTGTACCCGCTATCCAATTTGCATCATAGCGTGGAAAGTAAGGATCTTCATAAACATAATATGGATGATTGGGTCCTCGTGTGGGACGTTTAGGTTGTGAACCACTTAAGTTGCTGGTCAACTCGGATTTAATTTCTGCTTTCATTTTATATTTGAATTTCTGCTGAAAATCTTTTCTAAAAATTGGGTTATAAAAAAAATCTATACTATCTTCTTCGACTGAATAATCATCTTCCTCATCTTCTTTGTCTGAGATCTGTGCCGCTTTGGCAGACGTGTATGCAGCAAGCTCTTTAGTCAGATCTTCAGATAATTGTTCTTTAAACTCTGCATACAATTCTTTGTTTGCATCAGGTCCATACTTTTTGTCAAAGTTTTCTCTGAAAGTCCGTGGAGTATCTTCATCCATCTCTAAATCTTGTGGAGCAGGCTTAGCTACCAAAAATTCTGCTTGCAGTTTTTCTTTCATCTCTGGGGTCAATGCTTTGAATTTTTTTGCTAATTTTTTATCGAGATTAATTTGATAAGTTTTTATATACAACCGAGAAATATCGATTCTATAAGTTTCGGGTTCGCTAATCCTCGTGATACTGCGATCCGCTTGAATGCGATGGGCATATATTTTTTCAAATATTTCGTCAAATTGCTCGGGAGTATAATTCAGCGTATAGGTTTTGATAATTTCTTTTTTGATATCATCTTTAATTTCCGCCCGAATGGCATTCATATTGATAACTGAGCCGTTTACGAAAGTTTGGGTAGCTTTGGAAATGACTTGCTCTATCAGCGATGTTGGCACTGGGGAAACAATAGATGGAATTTCTAATTCGTATACTGCCTGATATCTTTTTCTAAATTTCTGTGCTTCACTAATGATATTTTTCAACAGCAGCTGAGCATTGGCTTTTAAAAAATCGGGATCCTTCACAATTTTCTTTATTTTTTTATAAACAGGATAATCTGCGCTCGCTAGTAATGAGCATAGATTACCAACGGCCACTGCATCCATGGCAATTTTTTTTGTTTCTGCAATTTCATTCTCATTGTCAAGTTGCAGAGGTAAATCATCTTCCTTAATTTCATTCTCATTGTCGAGTTGCTGAGGTGAATCATCTGCCATTTTTCTATAATATTCGCCCTTTTGATGAATCATATCGATGTTGTCTCTTAACAGATGCGCCTCACAGAGTATGTTTTCATACAACTGAGGAGCAACTTGTAATACATTTTGATTACCTAAAATTGTTCTCATATCTCGAAAAATAGCAGGATCTACATATTTTAATAAAGTACATAGATTACCAGAAGCCATTGCATCCATGACTAATTGGTTTATGTTTGTAGCTCCAATTTTACCTTTCGTATGTTGTAACAAATCCCTAATAAGATACGAATGCGAATAACGCTTGTTTTGCTTACAAGCATAAATCAGCGTATTCGTATAATGTTGCGAATCTCTTAACACTTCGGGAATAAAATTTTCGTTATAATATTCTCTAGAACTTAACTGAGATAACAAAGTGCGGCCATCGTTTGCTGGTTTATCAATATCGGTGTCACGAGCGACAAGCTCTTTTACAATTGTATTATAACGATTACCCCACGAGCATGCCGCAAAAAGTGCGAGTGTTTCACCCTCTGGGGAAAGATATTCATCCAATGGCTTATCTAACCGACTTAATAAAAATAATAATTGTTGAGGATCCTCTGCAAATTTGGATTGAGCATAATAGAATAACAAATACGTTAGTAATTCAGGATGTTGATTTAATACATCAATCAACTCAGGCAATGGTCTCTTATCTATTTCTTGTTGGATTACTCCATCAAAATCTTCACGTTCTGTTTTTAATAATTTATTTCTCCGTAACTCAAACAATTGATGAAGTGACAAAGAAGATAATCCTTGCGTTACAATTTGTAACAAAAGAGATTTTTTTTCAAGATCAGCTTCCAAACGACTTTGTAAATAAGCTTTCGTAACAATATTTGTATAATGATCCGCGATAGTTAAGAGTTTTTTCATGCCTTCATTGCTAGGGATGAAATTCTTTTCTTCAAGTAAATATTTCAAAATAGCAATCGATTTATGATAGCCAATAGCTCTACCTAAAATACTGCTGTAACCATAATTGGCATCATATTCCTTTTCATCTTTTTGCTTAAATTTCTCTAAATTGAGTTTTCGCTCATCGATCAAGTAACGCATCATGTCAACGCTGCCACTTGCAGTTCCGGCAACTAAAATCTCATACTCAGGATCTTTCCATCGGGAAAAACATCCAGTTAATAATATTAATCCATGTTCTCTTTCAAGGTATTTAATCAAATCGACATTACCGCCTTTTACCGCAGTCCGCATCCAAGGATCTATAAAATATTCATCAATAATACTTGTCTTTTTTTGGCAAAAATAACGTGCGATCTCTAAATTACCTTGTTTCAATGCATGATGAAATGAAGCACGATTGATGGCTGCGCCTGCCTCTCCTAATAATTGAACTGTCGATAATTTGTTTGAAAAGACAGCAATAGTTAGTACTGTAAATAACTGACTTGATGGGGGATTGACATCTACATCCTTGGAAATAAAATACTGAACAACTGCATCATGCCCATTGCGTGCTGCACCTGAAAGTGCAATATCATCGACATCGATGCCAGCTTGTTGATCGATGGCTTCAATCTCCACATGGCAAGTTTCAACCAAATACGTTACCAGATTGAGATTTCCACCTACAGCGGCAAATTTGAGCATGGAGCCTCTTACAAACACATCAGTATAGCTCACATGAGGATCTGCGTTTTTCTCTTTTATGAGATATTTGGCTACAATGAATTTTCCATTTCTGCAGGCGTAGTAAAGCGCATAAGCAAGTTCTTGCGGATTTGCAGTGATCAGCTGCTCAACTGTAGATAATTCTTCGCTATCTATCGCTTTATTAAGTTTAATTCTAGTTTTCATATACGCCTTGGGCTTATTTTATTGTCAAATGTTTGGGTATTTTAAAAGATAATTTTCATTAAATTTTCCCGCAAAAACCCAAGCCCGATAGCGCGCTCTGTGATAACGGTAGAATTTATTACTCTTTTGGGCGCATTTAAAACTATTTTAATCAAAAAATCAACATTTAACCTATAATCTATCTTGCATTTGACAGGTTTTCACTTTATGCGCTGCTTCTTCAGAAGGACGAGGTTAAAAAAATAATTGGTGGTTGCGCAACAACCTGATTTTTCAACTATACTGAAACATATAACTCATAGGTTGAAGAGGCTGGTATGCCGTTTGACACCACTCAAGTTCATAAGTTATTTGAAAAAAAATTTAAGAAGATACAGTCTTATCTTCCTGGGTTATTAATAACAAAAAATGACTTATTGAATGCTATTAAGCGGATAGATGATTTAATAAATAAAGTTTCGTTTAACCAAAGTCAGATGGATGTGTTGGATGACAAAAAAGTCGACTTTAAAGGACTCTTGGAGATGCTTGAGCACATCATAACAAAGCAGTGTAATGCGCAACCTATAGATTTTATAATACATATTAATAAAAGATTGAATGCAAAATTTCGTGATGCAAAAAATTGTCTGGAGATTGGGGAGAGATACACGAATAGGGAAGCATTTACTAATGCTATAAAATTTTTTAAAAGACAAGCAGTCGTAGATGGTTATGATAAATTTAACGCTAAAAAAGACTACGCTAACATATCCGATCCAACTAAAAAAGATCAAACAAAATTTATTTACAGTATTGAGAATTATGAGAAAGCTATGAATGAGTATTTCAAAGGAGATGGTCTAGCATTTGAAGACGTATTTAGAGGAATGTTTAATGAATACTACGCGCCGGTAGGTGTGATGGATGCAGGGACTGATAATAATATACGATATGTTGAGCTTCGTGCACGATATCAAATGGAATCAGTCGATATGTTAATTGAGAAGTGGCAGTCTGATAGCTTAATTATTCAGTATGATATGTTGATCATTCAATACGAAAATAAGTGCCCAGTCATAGCTACATTGCTTGTGAATTTAAAAAAAAATAACTTGGAACAATTAACTGCTAACCCAGTAATTTTTGATGCTCTTACTAATCAAATGTCTAACTTAGCTAACTATGAAACTAATAAAAGTATACAGCCTATTGTGGAATACATTCATGATCCAAAAAATGGAGTTGATGAAGCAACAAAATTGGCGTTAGAGAATGCAAAAATAGAGATTAATCCAATTAAATGTCTTAAAGAAATTTTCATAAATAAACTTGGCAAGTCTGTGAAAGAATGGAAAGAATATATTAAATCTCAGGAAAAAAATCCTGATAAACTAGAAAATGCGAAAAAACTAATAAGTGATTATATGAGTCGTGTATGTCGCGATGCCGGCATAGATCTAAAACAAGCTGTTATAAAACCACAAAATATGCCTTCTGAACAAGAGCAAAATCCTTTAAAAAAATATGATTCTGTAGGTGAACAGTCAAGTCAAATATTAAATAGTCCTTTGACTCCTGGTGGGCCGTCAGCACTTGATATAGTGGCTAAGCACGGCTCATTAAATATTCGTGGGAAACCTACTTCTTGATGTAGAACGCTTGAGGAATCAGATAGGAGTTTGATATTTTATGATTCGAGCAACACGCCTTTAGTGCTTAACCCCCTGCGTTTTGCTGGGCAAGTTTTCTTGGGTATCACTGGGAGGGTTATATAACGCAAATAAGTCATCTTCGTGCTTTTTTATAAGGTTAGAAAGATTTTTCTCGTTTTCTTTGCCTACACCCGCATTTTTGCATGCTGATTTAAATTTCTGAAAATACCAATTTAACATACCATGCGCGTAGCTTAGCTTTTCCGGAGAATCCGCATCGATAAATTGTTTTTGTGATGCGGATAACACAGTTGCGAAATCATTTGCTAATTTTATACGCGCAACCCCCGACTCAGTATATTTATTAAATTTTCCTTTTGCATAGTCCACATACTCTTGCATCATCTTATTTATTAGGCCTATCGTAGTCATTGTAAAATCTAGCGTCTTCAAGTTAATAAAATATGATTGAATTGCATTTTGATCGGTATAATCATAAATATTAAAATTTTCAATACCTCTTTTTAATCCGTAAATTCCACAGGTATTGTTAATGGCTGCAGCACGCTGCAATACATCTTTTTTAGATGCGTCAACCAATTTATTGAGTGATTGTTTGAAAACCCTATTTCCTTTAGAGGTAATATACGATCCCAAATCATCTATTTTTTTATATAAATCTCGACAACCTGTAATAAATATTTTTGCAGGAGGAGAGGTATTTTCAATCGGTCCCGATAAATTATGAATGGTTTGCTCTAACCTATTTAGAAATAAACGGCTTTCAACATACGCCACGGTAGGCAAGTCAGAAGCCCTATAAATATGACGTGTCTCACGTACATGCTCTCTTTTAAGTTCTTTTACCTCAATATCCAAGCCTGACATCGTATCAATACAAAATAATTCGACATTACTAATATCAACACCCTTTTTCTTTAACAATTCTAAGGCTATTAGCATATTCATAAGTGATGGTTTATAGTGACCGCTACACTGACTGATGCTGATTAACTTACCATCACGTACTTCAAAATCCCCTGCGTACAGCACCGCTTTTCCTGCATTGAGTGAAGCATGCCAAATAAGATCATACCCGTACTTATGTTCAAAAAAAGAAATTTCACCTTCAGTATTTATAACGCATGCAGCAAGCCCCGATCCCGAATGGCTTTCATAACCAGAAGTATCTAATCGCATTCCATCTGATTTTTTGAGCAAACCATCCGATACAATACATTCATATTTTTTCCTTTCGCTAGGCGTTAGCATTTTTGCTCCTTGTCGCGCATCCTTCTTTCGAATTTCCTCACTTCTAGAAAGGATAGTGCCACGCTGAAGTGCAAGCGCCTTATCCGCTGTGTTTTTCCATAACTCTGAAACAATGCCTTTTGTGCTTTGAAGTGTTTTGGATATTTTAGTGAGATGCAGGGGAGCATAAGATGCCGTCGGATTTTTAATGTTAGAAGGTGTTGGTTTTATAATTTCGTTTACAATTTTTAAATAATCCTCTTTCTTTATATGATCAGGTCTTTTTTTATAATAAGGATTTTTTAATTCGGATATACATGCATCTCTTTTTTTATCACAAGCATCTGTATTAGCCATATGAAAAAGTATAGCTGCGTTTTTACAATGAATATCCATTTTATCTTCGTAATCGAGATCTTCTATCTCCGTAGATCTTTTCGATTCTGATTTTTGCTTTTGTAAAAATTTTTCAGTCGCTACATGCATTGCTTTTTTTTCCTCATCACCTATTTCCTCTAATAAGGTGCTTAAAGTATGATGGGGATTTTCTTGTAACTTATTTGTAGCCTTTCGCTCAATAATCGCTAAAAAAATAGGTCCAAACGCCTGTCTAATGTTAGGATTCTTAAGCTTATCTTGGAGTGACGTTAGTGTTTTTGACATTTTTTCCTTGTATAATCATATCGTTTTGGCTTTATGCAATTTTTCTTTAATATAGTGTGAGTATAGAAGATTTTCTTAAAATTGCTTGAAGGTAGTGTAAGGAAGGCGTTACGCTAAAACCGCTTCGTAATCAATTTTCCACTTTCTTCCGCCACTGTGTGAGTATCATAAAACACGAAAGTTTTTTTGCTTTTTGATAAGGGCAGGGCACTAGCAGTGGGTGTAACCGAATGAGCTGAATCAGACTCCTTGTTTTGCTGGGATGTTGTTGTTGGCTGTATTCCTAACTGCTGAGCAATCAAACCCGTAGTCGAAACTGTAGCCTCTAGTCTTCTAACCATTGAGCACGGCAAGATATCAGTAATTTTTTTCCAAATAAGTTTCGATATTTCATTACTATTACCTGGTTCGATATGAAGTTCTTTGTAAATAAGGCCCGCAAGATTTTCAAGAAGTTTGAAATCGGTTGATTTATCATTTAAATACCATACGCTCATTGTGCGTGCCTCATAGAAATCAGCAATCGCGTCTGCCAATTTTTCAGAGATATGATAATTTGTATTTTTTCTAAAAATCTTGGCATTTGTCGCACTCAAAATCAAGCCACTGGCTAGCGGATAAGATTCTAGAATTTGTTGCAAGGTGTAGATCCTTAACGGTTGATTCCAACCATTTGCACTTAAGCAAATATCATTTTCCAAATAAACAAAAGAATGAGAGCCGGATGTTTTTGAATTGAAAAAAACTAAATTACCTGTTGATAACTCATTGAAAGGTATTTCGCATAGATTGGGATGTTGCTCCCATGCAGGATGATTGAGTCGAGTTATGACTGGGCA
>JABDBD010000053.1 GCA_013288815.1 Gammaproteobacteria bacterium
ATTGTTACCGATTTTTTTAACAAAATGAAAATGCGAATTAGTCATTAATGCGCATTTATTAAGAGTGATTAAACGTGAATGTTTCCACCGCTTAGACTATTTTTTCCATTTAATATTGCAACCCAAACTCGGTTTTTGGTCAGTCGTAATATCCGTATTCGCTAAAATGCAATCTAACGCATTGCTGAGCTCTACTCCTGTTACGGGGGTATTATTCCCAGGTGTTGCGCCATCAAAACGTCCTCGATAAATACAACTAAGATTGTTATCAAAAACAAAAAAATCCGGTGTGCACGCTGCATGATATGCTTTAGCGACTTCTTGTGTCTCATCGAAAAGATAGGGAAATGGATAGCCAAGCTTATCAGCTTCAATTTTCATATTTTCTGGACTGTCAGCTAGATAGTTTTTTGCATCATTCGAATTGATTGCAACAAAATGCATACCTTGTGCTTGATATTTTTTTGCGACTTCAACTAATTTTTTTTGAATGTGCTTAACGTAGGGGCAATGATTACAAATAAACATGATGATAGTTGCTTTCGGTGATTTGAGTTCTTGGAGAGAAATAATTTTATTCGTAGTGACATCGTTCAAATGAAAATTGGGAGCGATAGTTCCTAATGGAAGCATTGTAGAAGGTGTTTCGGCCATTTTTGCGTTTCCTTAAAACATGATAGTTTAACCTAGATTCGGCAGTTAGAATCTCGTAAAACAGCAAAATGCTGCGAATCTAAGGCTTTTTTTCTCATTTTTTTTCTCACCGTACGGGTGGTACGCTTTCGAAAAAAAATGAGAAAAAAAGCCTTACCTTCTTTGCCTTTTGCTGTTTTACGAGATTCTAACTGCCGAATCTAGGTTTACACATTCTATGTGAATCTTTAGCAAGATAAAAATATTGTTTTGTTAATGAAATACGGTATGCTTAATCAGCTAGCTTGTTTCATGAGCGGAATTGTTGACTGATATTACAATTCATACCTTTTTGAATTATTTAATGCCCACATAAAATCAAATGATGGAGAGAATCTTCATGGCAAAGCGCTTTGCTATTAAACAATTAGTACAGCTAATGTGTCTTGGTGGAATACTTGGAATGACATCGAATGCGATGGCATCTTCATTTCAACTTTGGGAACAAGACGGAGCAAGTATTGGCGATTACCATGCCGGTCGTGCTGCGCAAGCAAATAATGCAAGCACATCTTTTTATAATCCAGCAGGTATTACTCGGATTAAAAACCAGCAAATGGTTTTAGGGGATGTATTTATCATCACAGATATTAAATACAAAGGTACAGTTTCAGTTAATACCTTGGGCAATGCTCCTCTTAATGCAGTGTCGCAAGGTGGTGGTTTTAGCCCAGTTCCCAATCTACATTATGTTGCGCCACTGATGAATGACGTCTTGGGCTTTGGATTCAGTGTAACTGCGCCGTTTGGTCTAAAGACCGATTATGGTCGGAATACAGTATTGCGCTACGCCGCAACATCGACTCAACTCAGAGTAATTGATGTCAGTCCTGCGTTAGGTTTAAATTTAACAAAAAACTTCTCGGTGGGTTTAGGTATTGATTGGCAACGTTTGAGCGCCCAATTCAATGAGGTGGGGGCGCTAGGTTTGTTACCTGGAAACTCAGACACTGACTCAAGCAATAAGGGTCGTAGTATTGGTTATGGGTTCCATATGGGTGCTCTTTATCAGTTTATTCCAAGTACACGGGTGGGCTTGGCGTATGCATCTCAAGTTGTGCATCATATCCGTGGCACGAGCAAGGCAGTCGGTCCAGTTTCTAATTTCTTTAATGCGGGTATGCCTATTGTTTCATTAAACACAAATGCAGCAATAACTTTACCAGCAAGTACTACGCTCAGTTTATTTTCACAATTAAATCCAAAATGGTCGTTGATGGGAACTGCTATTTATACTCAGTGGAGTGTCTTTCAAAATCTTCGATTACAAAATGTTGCAACTGTGGATAATTTAGCAGCCAGCAATACAGTGACTGTGATTCTTCCTGCTAGCTATCGCAATACCTGGAATTTCTCAGTGGGAACTGAATATGCTGCAACCGATAAGTTCACATTCCGCGGTGGTGTAGGGTATGATCAAACTCCAGTTGGAAATAAATATCGTAATGTTCAAGTGCCGGATAATAACCGATATGCACTTGCGTTGGGTGGGCATTTTCAAGCAACAAAAGCATTAGGCTTTGACTTGGGCTGGACTCATCTATTTATGCAAGGAAATTCTATTGTTAATCCTCCACCACAACCCGTTGGCGCGCAAATTGTCACAACTAACGGAGTAGTGAATGCAAATGCTGATATTCTAGGTGCTCAAGTAACGTGGGATATTGTATAAGCTCTTACGTAGAAATAAAAAATAACGCCACATTTAGTGGCGTTGTTTTTTTTGTTATGCCTTGAAACTTGGCCCACCATCCATCTGCACGCTGAAACCTTGCGCAGATAATATATATCCAGCCTTTTGCCCTGCCGCCGTCAGTGTAGCGCTTGTTATACCAGACGTGATGCTAAATACTAGTGTAGCTATTGAGTCACCTGTGCAGTCAGCCGTCATGCGCAGATCCGCCACGCAATTGTCAGGAGTGCGTCCACAAATTAAGAGGATAGCAGAATCAGGAACTGTATTTGAGGAGTGACGTTTAGTAACACCCTTCTTATTGCCCAATGCGGTAGAGCAGGTATTGTTAATAATAGATGTAGAATCAAAATTTGTATTATTTGTTATTGATAATGTCGCATTAGCGATCATGGGTACGCTTAATAAGCTAGCACTAAGCACAGCACTAATAAGCTTAGCATGGTTAAATAACATGTTAATCTCCGTAAATTTATGTGTCGGAACGAAGAATAATCAGGAATCTTTAGAATAACAAGAATTTATTTTAAAAAATACTGAGACAACCATTTTTTCAATCTGTTAACTTCCTCAGAAGAAAAGAATAAACCTAATTTAGTGCGACGCCAAAGGATATCATCACACGTCATTGCCCATTCATGCTGAATCAAATATTCAACTTCTTTTTGGTACAGTGTATTTGAAAAGTGATAACCCAGATCATCTAAGCAAGAGACATCTTTTAGAATATATTCTACACGAGTACCATAATTTGTTGCATAACGTAACAGCATATCGTCAGGCAAAAAAGAATATTGATGTTTAAGTGTCTGAAAAAAATACTTAAAGTTTCCGTCAGGTATGTTACCGCCAGGCAATATATCCTGAATGGTATGAGACGGCGGTAGCTTCGAAAAAAATTCACTGAGGCTATCCACTGCATGTTCGGCCAGACATCGATAGGTCGTTAACTTACCACTAATCACTGTTAGCAAGGGCAGACTAGAGTGTAATTCCGTTTTATAATCGCGTGTATTGCTTGATAATGTTTTTGAATGATCAGCCTGTAATGTTCTCACGCCAGCATAAGACCAAACAATATCGGCAGAAGAGATTTTTTTATTAAAGTATTTATTAACTGTGTCACATAAATAAATTTGCTCTGTGGGAGAAATCGTCAACTGATTTAAGTTTCCATCTATTGCTACATCTGTTGTGCCAACCAACGAAAAATGTTGTTGATAAGGAATGACAAACACTACTCGTTTATCATTATTTTGCAATAGATAAGCAAATTCACCATCATATAGTTTAGGAACGACAAGGTGACTTCCTTTTACTAAATTAATATCTAATGATTTTTCACTCGGTAGTATTTGTTTGTGGAGATCACTGACCCACGGGCCTGATGCATTCACCAATACTTTTGCATAGTGTAAGCGAGTTTCGCCTGAATCAATATTCTGAAGTGTTAATTTCCAAATTTGATTATATTCTGCAGCAACGCATCGATTGCGAGTTAAAATCATCGCTCCATTTTTTTTTGCTGCAATAGCATTCAACACGACTAGGCGTGCATCATCAGTCGCACAATCAAAGTATGAAAAGCCTTTTTTGAAAGATGATTGAAGTGCGTTTCCTCGCCGGTCGTTAGATAAATTAATTTTTTTTGAATTAGGCATAGAGGGATGTGAGGCAAGATGATCATAAAGAAATAATCCCATTTGAATTAGCCATGCTGGACGTAAATGATTTTCGTGCGGAGTTACAAACTCCATGGGATGAATGAGATGGGGTGCTAGTTTCAATAAAATTTCTCTTTCTGTTAGCGCTTTTCTTACTAAATTAAATTCATAATTTTCTAAATAACGTAAGCCTCCATGAATGAGTTTAGTGCTTGCTGATGACGTAGCAGAAGCTAGATCGTTTTGTTCGCATAAAACAACAGAAAGACCTCTGCCAGATGCATCTGCAGCAATACCGACACCATTGATTCCGCCGCCAATAATGAACAAGTCCGCAGCTTTTTTTTCCATAGGTATCCTGTCTTTCAATATGTTTAACCCAACCTTATGCAAGACGACTGTGGGCGCTTATTGCGTAACATGAGTGTGTAATTTACTATACCATCTATTTTTATTTGTATCATGTAGGAATAACCATGACTTATTTGCTTTCGCTTGATCAAGGAACCACAAGCTCAAGAGCTATTATTTTCAATGAAAATGCTAAACCTATTGCAATGCATCAAATTGACATTCATCAAACTTATCCTCAAGATGGATGGGTAGAACAAGATCCCGAGGAGATATGGAAAAGCTCATTAGAGTGCTGTCAACAAGTCATCAAAAAATCCCAATTATCAGCTAGTAATATTGCAGCGATGGGAATCACTAATCAGCGTGAAACAACGATTATTTGGGACAGAAAAACAGGTATTCCCATTTATCCTGCAATCGTATGGCAGGATAGGAGAACAGCAGAATTATGCGATCAATTTGTTCGCACAGATCTCAACTCAGTTATTCAACAGAAAACTGGGTTGATGTTTGATCCGTATTTTTCAGCAACTAAAATTTTGTGGATACTCCAGCATGTACCTGGCGCTCGCACTCGTGCGGAGCAAGGTGAATTAGCATTTGGAACAGTAGATTCTTTTTTATTGTGGCGTTTCACTTCTGGAAAATCGCATTTTACAGACGCGACAAATGCATCTCGCACATTGCTTTATAATCTTGCTGCGAATTGTTGGGATGATGACATTATTAATGCATTAAATATTCCGAAAAATTTATTACCCTCTGTATTGGATAATGTCGCAAATTTTGGAACAACAGATCCCTGTTTTTTAGGTGTTCCTCTTCAGGTAAGCGCCATGATAGGTGATCAACAAGGCGCAACAGTAGGGCAGGGATGCTTTTCTCCAGGAATGGTGAAGGCAACGTATGGAACAGGTGCGTTTATGCTATTGAACACGGGTTCCGAAATTGTTATTTCCAAAAATAAATTGCTGAGCACCGTTGCGTTTCGTATAAATGGAAAATCTATTTATGGTTTAGAGGGTAGTATTTTCTCGGCTGGAATGATTATTAAATGGTTGCGAGATTCCTTAAAATTAATCAAGCATTCTTCAGAAAGTGAATTATTAGCAAAACGCATTGCTAGCACCGATGGTGTGTATTTAGTACCTGCATTTACGGGGTTAGGTGCTCCCTATTGGAATCCTCATGCACGTGCTGCCTTGTTTGGATTGAAAGGAAATAGCGGTGTCGAACAGATAGTGAGGGCCGCATTAGAGGCAGTTTGTTATCAAACGCGAGATTTATTTGAATGTATGTTGTCTGATGGAGTACCAAAGATAGAAACATTGCGTGTGGATGGTGGTATGTCAATTAACAATTGGTTATTACAATTTTTATCAGATATTTTAAATCTAAACGTACAACGTCCAGTATGTATCGAAAGTAGCGCCCTAGGTGCGGCATTTCTTGCTGGCTTGCAACAAGGTGTTTTTTCTTCTTTAGAAAATATAGCTGAGCACTGTGAAAGTGATGCGAGCTTTCAGCCGCATATGCTAGAGAATGAAAGGAAACAACTATACAACGGCTGGAAAAATGCAGTAGAAAGGATTATTATTTAACCTCAATTTTTCATCTTCACGATGCTTAAACATTTTATTAGGGAAATAAAAATGAAAAAAAGCACAATCGCTATTTTATTGGCTAGTACGTTAGCAATGAGTGAGCATCAAGCTGCTCTAGCTGGAAACCGACCCGGCGCAATTACATTTACACCCGGAGTCGGTTATGTTGATTTCGCCTCTAAACGACAAATAAGAGATACGGCTGCCATACCATTACTGGGACTTGCATATAACTTTGATTCTAAATGGGCAATTGAGGTAGCTTACTCACCGCTTCATACTCGCTTCTCTACCTCAGACGGCGGCCAAGTAGTGGGTAATCTGTCTACACTGGATGGCCTGTATCGATTCTTCCATTATGGCATGTTTGAACCCTATGCCTCAGCTGGGATGGGCGTACTCTATTTAAATCCAAATGGTAATAGTTCCACGAATCAAGCGGATCTCAATGTAGGACTAGGGACACAAGTATTTTTCGCGGAATCAATCGCTCTGCGCGGTGAAGTCAGAGATCTTTACACCATGTCTGGTGGTAAAAACGATGTAATGTTTGACATGGGCGTTAGCTTTTTATTCTTAGGTGACACTCCTAGCGCTTCACCTGTTTCATATAAAGATGAGATTTATAGAGGCGATAAATAATACCTCTGAGCTTACCCTGTAATGAGTGGCGTTGTTGCATAAATCAAACTTCCCCCTCTCCTCCACAAAAAGCGTGGAGGGGATTTATGATTTATGCAACAACGCCGTAATGAGTGCGGGGACAACTATTTGATGACTTAATTGCTATGAATATTTAATACCGGAATATTGCGCAACCATATTTCCCAAGTCCGGCAGAAGATGTGCATTCAATTTCTGCTTTATTTCAAAAGCGACAAATCTATCTTCTGTGGCGTCAACCAAGATAGCATATAAATCGAAAAAATACGTATCAAGCTCTGGAGCCTCATGAAGGTGAGTGAGCTTTTCCGCAATAAATCCATAGATAAAATAATTCAGCCTATCTTCGGATAATGATGGAATGATATGAAGGATAGAGCATCTTGCAATATGACGATCAGGTTTTCTCACTAAACGTAAAAACAATTCATTAAGAATAACTTCTTTCAATGAAGCAGATGCTAGAACTGCGACATTTGCTAGCATGGAATACATTAAACATTTTACACGCTCTTTAATATGTGTCGGATCATCAGCATTTTCAGGTAATTCTATGTTTTTTAACAAAGCTGCTACGAACTTAGAATGTTGTTCGCGTGGAATGACGTCTAACAAATGACTTGTTAGAATGCAAGCTGAGTTGCGAATATCTGCATGATTGTCATTTAGCTTATTCGATAATATGTTATAAATACTTTCCTTATTTTCTTCGGAATACTCTGGTAAAAATTTGAAGATCAAATAACAGGTGTATTGGAAGACCTTAGGATTGTTTGAAGCGAGATGCGACAATAATATATTGCATAGCTTTGTAATGTTTTCTTGAGACATCGATGGCTTAAGATCAGATAGATGAGGCTGAGGTAAACTCTGATGATCTTCGCTCCGCAACGATCTTTCAGGGATAAAATGAGAGTTATAATGCGTATGAAAAATATTTTCAATAAACTCTGTTTCGGGTAATTTAATTAAAAGAGTATTGATAAGCGTTTGCTTGTTGTCTTCCGATAGCTTTTCAAGATCTTGCAATAGGCTTATCAGTATCTCTTTCGAATGTTCATCATTTACAGACAATTGTTGAATTTTTTCATGGTACACATCATTAATTTGTTTATTAAACTCATTAAAAAAATTCATCAATCTAAGCTCGCGCTCTGATCCTTCTCCTCTATCTATTCGTACTTTAAAATCCTCAAACTCTTGACTGTGGAAGTATAGGAGAGCTAATTTGTTACATTTTTTCAGAATAGTGGGTTGTATTCCCATATCCATTCTACGAAATACACTATGAAAATGCCGCGTAACAATATCTTGCATTTCTGAAGAAGCAAAAGGGAACCATTTATTCATTGTTTTGAAAACATCAATACGAAAATCATCAAGCCCATTTCTTCTGTCGGGTAATTGACAAGCAAAAGCCAACAGTTTCTGCATACCTTTATCGATACGCTCTGCTGAACTTAACAAATGAAAATCTTCTAACATGAGACTGATAAAGTAGATATATTGCATTTGATATGGATTTTGTAATCGAAAAAATAATGCCTCGTCTATTTCATTTTTTCTGGCATCAGGAATTAAAAAATAAAGCTTAAATAAACTATAGAGCAACCCACCTGTTTTAATTGCCGCTTCTTTTTCTTGTTGGGGATCTTGATAATCTTCGTAGGCTTTGTTTAACTCAACTAACATTGCGTCGCAAAACTCTTGTTTTTTTTCATCAGAAACCAGATCTTTAATTTTTTCTGCTAAGTCAAAACGATTACATTCATTTCCATTCTGTCCGGATCCCATAGGGTAAATATAAAAATTCTCACAAATTTGTTTAACTCTACTGATCAGATAATCCATAATTGAATCGGTGTCTTGCGCAGTAATATGAGAAGATAATTCATGGAGATAATAAGCGGCATTATTTCTTGTGGGTTCCTCTTCATGCGACAGCAATGAAATAAGTGCTCGAAGAATTATTTTTTTTAAATCGTCAGTCACAATATTGTAAAATTTACTTAATTGTTCCATTGCATCCATTTTTTCATCATGAAAGTTAAGGACTAATATGCCAAATGAAACAAACTTATCTTCTAAATTCATTTCCTTGATTGTGTCAATGTATGTAATTGAGCAACTTAGGATAGACGATATTTGTTGATGACTAAATGACTGTAGTTGAGATAATAAAAATAAAATTATTTTTCTTTTTTGTACCTCAGAAAAGATGTGGCTATATTTCCCTAATAAAGTTGTTCTGATTGACAGCGTTGTTGCTCGACCTATATAGCTAAGATTTTTATTATAATCCAGCAGGGTGCTGAGTAGATGCTCTTTAGCATGATCTGAAAATTTATGCCCCCAAGTTCCAATGTATTCTATGGCAAAAATAGAGTTACTATTAAAAAAATCTACTTGATGCAAGTTAATTAACTTTAGTTTCTGTTTGATGTGTTGATCGCTAGGCAGAATATTCGTTAAATAGGGTAGTGTACAAAAAACTTGGTTTGTTAAGAAAACGTCGCTATAGAGGTCAGGGTCCAATATTTTTTCTGACATTGCTTGAAATAGATCACACTCTGTTATCTTCCATCTATTAGATGTTGCCATAGCTAGTTTAGCGCTGATGTTTTTTATTGCCTCAACTTGCTCTACATTAATAGGTAAACGATAAGCCACGACTCCAAGAGCTTCGATAATTGACTTATCAAATTTTGAAATGTAGAAGGGATAACAACCTAAAAATAAACGTAACAATTTTAAAAATGATTCTGCTTCTGAAAGTTTGATGCTGAGTAGCCGCTGATTAATTTTGTCCATCAATGCCATCACATTGACTTTCTTTTGCTGCTCTGAGATCTCTGCAATTTCTACCTCAACACAAAATTGACTTGCAAAATCGGCTAGCGGGTAGGGTCTAATGCCATACCAGCGATGTTGTGACAACCGACAATATTCAACACATAGTTTTTGCCAAAGACCGGCAGCATCTAGATTTTTATTGTTAAGATAAAGTTGTGCGACAAATTGATGATGAATCAAAGTAATAACCTCGCAGCGGATGGTCTGGATATCACACAGAATGAGCGAGGTAATATATATATTAAGCAGGTATGCGTCAAGCATACGACAAAACTATTCAGCGCGAATATTC
>JABDBD010000054.1:0-179 GCA_013288815.1 Gammaproteobacteria bacterium
TTTTTCATCTCTAATAGTTTATCTAGATCTTCCTTGTCTATTTGCTCAGAAGTAAAATAGTTTTCACAGACACTTTGTAATTGCTTGTACTCTTCGATTTTTCCAGCTTCAATTATTAAAATTTTATTCCTAGAAATTTCACTAAAACTAAAAATATCTACCACAGTTGCAAAAACGTT
>JABDBD010000054.1:189-6249 GCA_013288815.1 Gammaproteobacteria bacterium
GTTTATTTCATCTTGTAATTTTACTGTTAATTCAAGATGAGGCAAATCCAGGATTTTTTTCTGCATTGATTCTAAAGCTGAATTGCGCTTTTTCTGTACCTCTGTTGGAGCATTGATTTGTTTAGCTTGAAGAATAGATTTGATCATAACTAAATTATATTTTTTAGGATCACAGTGAAATTCTAACGTTGGAACTCTTTCGTCAAAAAATTTCTGGGCTATAGCTGGATGGCAGCCATGCTTTAGAAAATAATCACCTATTTGTTGTTTTAATGGATTTTGTGGATCATCAACTAAATCTAATAATTCAGTTGCATTACTCTCTTGCATCCAATGAAATAATGCTGCGGTTAATTGCTTTTTCTTGGCTGCATCAGCTTCTTTATACTTAGCTGCAAATAATCGCAAAAGATTTGTTTTTAAGAATGTTAAAACAGCGCCGCTCGAGTCTTCAATCAGGTCCATATCTTTATAATTAACATATAAAGAAAATACTAAATCATTCCGATCACCTTGGTGACAAATGTATCCTGCTAATTCTTCCTTCACCAACCCTGCAATATAAACTCCAAAATATTCTAAGCGGTTTGGTAAATCAGCAGCAGCTGCTTGCAGTTTTTCTTCCTCTGTTGGTAGTTTTGAACAATTTTCACCATGAGTAAATTGCGCATCATCATGCCAAGCTTTCCAGACTAGTGAAATAACTTCTTTAAGTGTAAAAATATAGGGTCTAATTTCAATGTCTATAGATGAACTAGAATGAGATGAGCTAGCATCTTTTTTTCGAAAACATACCCTGACATAATCCCATAAATTGAGTGGTTGATCTGCGTCCCATAAGATTTTACTATAGACTGGTTTAAATCTTTCATCTGATATCTCTTCAATTATTGCTTTTATTTTCTTATATTCTTGTTCAATATACCGATAATAAATAAATTCATTATATAAATCTTTTTCAGTTTTGTTTGCATCATATTCTTCTATAAATTCTTTGAATATGGCATCAGCCACAGATTTTTCAGGTTCTTCATCATAATTTTTTAATTGCCAAGAAATTTTGCGGAATTCTTTTTTTCTGTTTTCAAGAAATTTGGCAAACTCCGCTTGTAAAACTTTATCATCGACCGGCTCATCAAATTTAATTTTTTCAAGCTCACAATATCGTTCTCGTAATTTCAAAATCGCGATGGCAACACTATTACTCACAGCTTGATCATGAGTACTTTGCTTATTCGCAATGCGCTCTTTAACAATCTGACTTTCATTTTTAGTTACTGGATTTACTCGCCCAGCCATCATAGACTCTCCTTGAGAAATACGGATATAATTTTAGTATAGTCAACATTTTTAGTTTTTCAGGGTTAACAGCTGAATTAATATCGAAACTTTTTTGAAATGCCACATGAAGATAGGAGTGTCCTTTTATGTCTAATCAAAGAGTTAAATGGAAACGGTACTAGATTCGGAGTTGAAATCCCAATAATGCAACTAGCGCATCAGATCAGGGACGGTGCAGCTGAAACAGTAAGTGCCTGATTCAGGAAGACCCAGAATTCTTTATAAGGAGCGTGCATTGATTAGGAAATTTAAGTGGCTCAGCATCGATTAACCAAGCGATACTGAAAGATATACTACCTACGGCCTAGTAAAGCGAGGCTTGTTATATCAGAGCTTATTTCATCCATGGCCTCATAGGTTGCCTCTGCGTGCTTGGCTGCAAAATAGTTTTCTCCAACGTGACCTGCGGAGAACACTCTCAGGTCTTTATAGCGAATTTGGCTACACTCAACTCTATAGGCAATAATGTCTGAAAAAATTCTATATTTAGGGTGTTGCAGCAACTTGACAACGCGAGCCCCCGAATTCGTTGTTGTGAAAAATGAAAAACGGTCTTGCTGTAATGCGCAAGTAATGACATTTCGCAATGCAATTTCAATTGATTCTCTATCAGTAAACACAGGAGGAGCCCCCCAACGATAATATTCGTCTGCATTTTTTTGTAGAGCCTCATCATTAAAAATTCTTATCAACACTTCACCTTTCCTTGAAGCTTGGCTTTTTTCAGATAAGCCTGAAGTAATTGCTTGCACGAAATTGATAAAAATTGCATGCATTTTCTTTGTGTTATAATAATCTTGGCGATAGATTTCTTTTGTTTTACGCAATGCACTATTTAGTGGTTCAACGGGATAACCGTAGTCATATAACACTTTTTCTGCCTGCTCAGCATCAAATTTTTTCAATACACAAACTGCTGACTCTACACTGCCACTTATCAGTGCACGCCGCAGTACTAATTTTAATGTTGCGTTATCAAGTATTCTCGCTTCAAGATAGGCTGCAACCATTTCCAATTTATTATCCGCAGCAACCATTAATAATCCTTCAGTACATTCTATTTGTTGGTCTACATGAAGCAGGTCAATGAGAGCACGAGCAGATTCTTGTTTGAAAGCTGCATGAATGTGGTCAGTCGTAATGTGAGAATATTGTGCTATTGCACATAGGAATTCAGGATCGAATTCGTGGTAAATGTCGATAACCTGCTTCAAAAGCTTCTCTAGACAAGGTGGAGAAATTTGTTTTGGTTGCCATTTGGCTGCTTCACGATCGAGATCAGTCAATTGATTTTCTAATAGGCTTAGGTGATCATAAACGAAATCCCAGTCATCATACGTTTTTGCACTCAGAAAAAGCTCCTGATTCACAATTTCAGCGCCACCACGTGTTACGACACTCAGTGCTGCCTCACGATTACGGTTGTTCCAAAACACTAACCAAAGTTCTTTTAAGATGGCGATGTTGGGAAGTCTCAAATTAAGATAAGTTATCAGACAGAGATAATTCCTTTCCCCCAGCAGCTGATGTTGCTTCGCAAGATGGAGTAATGCCGCATCATTTCTGACAGTAGGATTTGCCTTTAATAATGCTGACAAAATGTCTGGGGGTAGATCTTGAAGTTTAAGAGCAGCTCTTATGTGCCCTGCTGTGACTTCAACACCACAGGTGAGTATAGGAGCAACTAAATGATGGTGGGTTTTAATCACCCTTGCTAATAATTGTTGCAAAAATATGGATTTTTTCGTATGCCATTTGAAACCGAAATAACTATTCCCCTGAACTAATCCTTGTACGTTTTCGATAGCACTTGCGAATAGTTTTTCTACCGCTGCCTCATCAGGAAGCTGCTGCTTGTTAAGATTTTCAATCAGTACAAACCAATCTTCTTTGCAGCAGGAACGTAAAGCTTCTCGTATCTCAATGGGATAACAAAGATCTACTAAACATAATCCCATCAACAATAAAAAACCTTTGCCGCGTAATTTATGTCGATAAGCCGCCTCAACATGCTGCGCTGTCACCATTATTCTTAGCTCAAGTAAATCTTTGACTAACCATTGCTGTGCTTCAATCGCATACTGAAGTAACTTGTCTAAGAGAGATTTTTTCTCTTGAATTTCAGGTAAATATTTTTTAATAAACTGCGCATTGGCATCAGGATTGGCAGGATCCAATGCCGCTGTTACCGCAAAAGGGTTGCTATTTGGATGCAGCGCTAGCATGAAAGCGCGATCAACATTTTTTTTACGCAGAGCATATTGAATCGGATTTACCTTTTCAATAGGTGGTGAATCATTTTTGGTAGCAGATTCTGCTGGAGGTAACGTCGGTGTTGTCCATGTGGTTGGCTTGGCACCCAATCGTAACATTTCCATTATTTCATCCTGTTTTTCTTGCTCCACAGCATGGCAAAGCAACTTCACCAGCAGGTCTTTATCACTATTTCTCACTTGTAAATAAGCTCGAATAGTTTGCCACTGTGATTGCGATGCGGCCATCAAGACGGCTTCTGGATGTAATAATTTTTCTCCACCGGCATCCATGAGAAGCCAAACCATGCTGCCTGAGTTGGCATTAAAAGCGCTTTGCAGGTGTTCAGGGGTGATGGTAATTGAACGAAGTATGGGTTCTAGAGCACGCAAACTATTTTCTGCGATGGCAGAATGCAGTAGTGCCGATAATTTATCGCCATTTATTTTTTTTATGTCAACAGCAGAAAAGAAAGCATGAATAAATTGCCAACGCCGGGTTGTCACCTTTGGGCCGACTTCTTTGCTGATTGATACACTTGACTTGTTAAGTGAGCTTTCGGTTGCGGTTTGCAATATTGTCCAATCCGATTCGGACATACCAAATTGATTCGCAAGCATCACAGCACTCTCAACATGATTACTTTGAAATGCTTTTTGCCAAAGTGATGCGCCTTGTTTCGGTATTTTCTCAACACCTAAAAGAAGCAAACAGGTGACTAACTCAATGCATTTATTATGAGAAAACAAATAATCAATGATTTCATTTACTGCCTGCATTGAATCAAAAACAGATTTGGGAAGCTCATCGAAATATTTCTTGAATTCTGCTTTCGAAATATAAGATTTACTGTGAAGAAAATAAATTTGTAATACAGTGGCGGCGTATAACCAATAATTTTTATCCGCTTTGGATGAGATAGCACTCACAAACAAGAGATATAGATGATCGATCCGTGCCATGGTGAATACTTCATCGAGTATCGTTTTTTGTTCTAATTTACTGTATGGATAGTCATTCGAGAATTTGATATGACCTAACACGGGCATTTCAGACAACATCTCATAGTCAAAGTGATCGATCTTGGTATTGTTTGATAAATTGCTGATACTTTTATAGAGGAAATAAAAAATATTTTTGTCAGTTGTAATACTCGGAGCAACTCGTAATTCTTCCAGGATACGTGCTGACCATACATCTAACTGATTCGCATCAACACGCCAATCAATTTTTTTATCAATGGCGTAGAATTTAGCGCGCGCTTCAGGGGACGCTAAAACTCTTTCCAGCATAATGCCTTTTTCACCGATACAATAACGACCATTATCTCGTTGATCGGCATTACCAGCATCTAAAATAATATCTAAAATCGCACCCATTGTGATGTGGTCAACTTGGATGGCACGAATTTCTGTTTGAATATCGCGCCCAAAAGGTGTGAACCCTAAACTGTTCCACCACTCACCAAAAATGGCGACGGCTTCAAAGGCATCTTTTGCCGCGTGCGTACTGGTTCCACTCCCTCTGTATGCATCCCCACGCAATAATCCTTTTCGTAATTCACTAAAACGTTCCAGCAAACCGTTATTGTCAATATTTGCGTATAACCATTCTGTATAAGTTACTAATGTTTTAAAAGTGGGTGTGCGCTGCTTAAGAATGGCTAAATCTGTTTTTGTTAGCGGAACATTCTTAAGTTCATCTTGACCTTTCCTCACCATTTTTAGGCATTTATTATCGGCTGCTAACCAAATGTCATCTAGCTTCGAATAACCTGCTTTTAATTGCCCAATGGCTCGCGTGATAACAGTTTCATACGTATGAATTTCATTTGATGCCGTTCTAAAATAATCTCCGGGCGAATCAGGAAGTTTCTCATCTAAAAAAATAATATCTTGCCACGGTTGTGCGCGATTTTGTGTGGTTGCTATTTTTAATAAAATGTTCGCGGGTGAGAATATCTCTGATTGTAGCTCTTCAGAATAACAATATTCTGCAAGTAAGCAACAAAACTCATTGGCAAGTGAAGTGGTATGACAGTAGTCATGACTATCACCACGCAGTACGTTTTCGCGAGCAGCGAAGAATACTTGTATTTTTGCTTTTAGTTCATCATCTTGTTGCGCAGAAATAATGATGTTCAAAACGCTATTGATGGTGAAATACAAATCCAATAATTTTGCTGCCTCATATTTTTCTATGGCCTGTTTATTGAGTGTGGTAAGTGCGATGTCAAGAATATCTTGGCAGGTTTTTGAGGGATGATTTTCTCGTTGAAATTTTTCAATAGTTGCAGAAATTTTATTGAGTAATGGCGTAATACTATTCGTAGATTTTAGTATGAGACAGACTGCAATGAATTTGCTGGCACTAGCATGATCGAAAGCAGTCAAATTCTTGTTATCGAGCCAGTTTGGATCGGCGCCTTGCTCAAGCAAAAACCGGATAATTTGCGGATGATTTTTC
>JABDBD010000054.1:6341-9408 GCA_013288815.1 Gammaproteobacteria bacterium
TGCAGTCTGGTTTTCTGCATTCAACGGCTGGTTTATCAAATGCGGATATTGATAAATAATCCGCTGCAATGACTCGGCATCACCTATTTTGATGGCGTTTTGAAGCTCTGTTTGAATTTGAATGATTCTTTCAGGCGAAGCATCTTCTGCGGGAAGGTAATGATTATTTTTCCGCTCTGCGGGGTCGTAGAAAGAAGATTTTGTCATAATGGGATCATTTTCATAAAGTGGGTACATGGCGAATTGTACAGTAATACCGCATTACGTGCAATTTTTTATTAATTATTATCAGGCTGGGTCAAGTGTCAACAGACCCTAGTATTGCGACAAACATTCTAGTATTATTGCCCTATTATGACAAATTTGTCGCAATACTATCTTGAGAACATTTATGGCACGTAAAACAAAAATTGATCTCGAAAGATTAATTTTAAATATTCTTGCTAGGGAAACGACTACCAATGTGCCAGAAATTGCACTTACCGCAGGGCTCATTGCTAACCCATCCAATCGCCGCGCCATTCAACGAGCACTTAAATATCTCATCCAAGAGCACGCCATTGCAGCACACGGAAAAGCTCGTGGGCGCTTTTATACATTAGCCAGCAATTTGACATCAGAGGCTGGATCATTTTTATTAACTGAATCAAGATCCCCACTTATTGTCGAAAAAGAAAGTGCATTCGAACATATATCACTCTCCAATGCATCAAGCCAGCTACTGCAATACGTTTCAAAACCCAAACTCGCAAGAAAACCCATTGGTTATGTCCAAGATTTTTTAAGAGCGTACCGGCCGAATCAAAGCTTTTATTTAAATTCTTCTTTACGAAAAAAACTGTTTATCACTGGCACCGTTGAAAAAGTTACGCGCCCAGCAGGAACATACGCAAGAAACATATTAAATCGAATTCTCATCGACCTCTCTTGGAACTCAAGTCGCCTGGAAGGAAATACATACTCTTTATTAGAAACCAAAAGACTGATAGAACTTGGGGAAATTGCCATCGGCAAAAATGCAAGTGAAGCACAAATGATTTTAAATCACAAAGCCGCTATCGAATACATCATAGACTCTGCCAGTGAAAACCAGATTAGTTCTCAAGAAATTTACAGTATACATGCACTTTTATCTGAAAATCTTTTAGGTGACCCTAGCGCTTCAGGTCGCCTTAGAGCAATCGCTGTTAGAATTTCTGGCTCTACCTTCGAACCACTAGATAATCAACATATACTAAAAGAGTGCTTTGATATCTTCATCGACAAATTGAATCATATTACAGATCCATTCGAACAATCATTTTTTTCACTTGTGCATTTATCTTATATGCAAGCTTTTGAAGACGTCAATAAAAGAACCTCTCGATTAGTTGCTAACATTCCATTGATCAAACAAAATCTGAAACCACTTTCTTTCACTGATGTAGATCAAAATGATTATGCCAAATCTCTTCTAGGTATATACGAAAAAAATGATGTCAGTCTCTTTCATGATCTTTATGAGTGGGCTTATACGAGATCTTCACAACGATATTCTGCAATTCAGCAAAACATGGGAGAGCCTAATTTATTTAAATTAAAATACCGAAACCAAATCCATATGATTATTCAAGAAATTATTCTAACAACAATTGTAGGCAGCCAAATCATAGCCACTATTAAAAACCGAATTCAATCTTTAGGGTTATCAGAAAATGATGCCGCGCAATTATTTAAAATTATTGAGATAGAGATAGCAAGCCTGCATGATGGCAATATTGCTCGATACAAAATTCGCCCGAGTGAATTCAATGCATGGAAAATAAAGCAGATAATGTAGAAGCAGAGTGCCAATTATGAAAATCGCCCGCGCGTGCCTTTTGATTACCAAACGTAAATAGCAGCAGTCATGCATCCAACTTATGTCTCAATTTATTGCAAATATTTAATGCAAATATACTATACAATCAGAGCGATCTGATTTATAATGGCACACATATTTTTAAATTGAGCAATAATTGGAAAATAACAATGGCTATCACACGAAGAGAAGTTAATACGATTATAAAAATGCTCGGCGGCGTAATTCATCCCGATCTAAATGATGATATTGAATTGTCTAGCGAAGATGTATTCAAAGTGGTAAAAAATTTTATTCGACTTCCTAATGTGACGCGGCATAATTTAGATGTCTGCACGCAAATCCTAGCAAGAAATCGCACCCCTTCTAGTCAAACAGACTTATACGTAAATGATCTGCGCCATGCTGAAGTCATTTTGACAGCTCTCTTAGAACTTAATAAAAAGAATTTATTCACATTAAGCAATTTTGAAAATCTCTTCGCTTTCCCCAATCCTCAACCCGTCATGGATGATTTAATCAAACGTAATCAAGCAGGAACACTATGCCAATCTGATTTTGATACTTGGTTAACTCAGATTCCTCATATCATGCAAGCGTTTAAAGCATTTAAGGAAGCAGGAATTGTTAGCCGAGAGTCTAAACGCACAATTCAGGCTAATCAGCATCCCGCAATATTTGAAACAATTCAACTGTTACACAGACATAAGCTTCTTAATAATAAAAATTTAGAAAAAGTTTTTGAAGTTATACTGTTCTATGATCCATGGCGATTTGAGGAGTGCATGAAATATGTTTTGACGCCAATCAACCTTATTATTATAAATTTTAAACGGTTAGGGTATGAGTTCAGACAACATGAGTTTGATATTATTTTATCGCATGGAATTTTAGATAGTTATCATAAATTAGAGGTATTCGTAAATCATATTCGCGATTTTCAGCGTTATCTTGAAATGCTAACAGATGCTTTACTACCTAAAGAAATTGATTTACTCACCTTCCCTCTTCTAAATTATAGTACATTCTATGCAATGATGTGGAGCAACAAAAGAAAAGCCATGCTTGCTGATGAAGAGTCGCAACGTGTTAATGCTCCCTACTCAAAACCACAGACACCTACAGTCCAACCACCACAACAAATTACGAATATTATGGAGCAATGGAAATTATTTCCTAAACTATAGTCCTTCAGATAATTATTTTGGATTGTAGCATCTCATCTAA
>JABDBD010000055.1:0-8175 GCA_013288815.1 Gammaproteobacteria bacterium
ATTAAATGATCTAGCACATGGATCATAACGACTGTTGAAATACTATTGTCAGGTATTGCTTCTAGCTCTTTAATATTAGAAAACAAATAATATTTCTGTTGTTCCATTTTACTTTGCAAGGTTGGCCATACTGCTTGATTAGGTTCAAATAACCAATACGAATCGAATGAGCCTTGTTTTACGCAGTTTTCAGTGAATAAACCAATATCAGGCCCAAATTCTAAATAATGACCTGTTAAACGAGAGTGTTGTGTCAAAAATTTGAAATAGCTATTTTGTGTTTTAATAAGCGGGGCTAATGATACGCCTGCTGTATTGTCTGACATATAGGAATACAAATGTGATAACTGTGCTTCAGTAAAAAAAGTTGGGCAATATAATAATCCACATAAACAACGGTGATATGAAAAAAATATTTTTTCTTTAAAAAAACCTGACCAGTAAGAAGTGACATTTTCAAAGTCTAACGTTTCTGCTTGAGGAACAGAATGCACGAACAGCTCGCCATTGTTTCCGCAAGATGGACAGCTTCGAGTTAAAAATTCGGTGCCAAGAGATTCCATGTTAACATTTCTCCAAGCTCGCTTCGCTGATAGTTAATACGTTATTAGTTAATGTAAATGTAAATTGATCTTGAGTTTTTTGTTGTGGATGATGGTTAGCTAAATTAAAGCTCGCTAGTGGTGTATGTAGTCTTCCATGCCAGGGACACTTGACTTTTAGGTTCACACAAGGACTTGTATCTAGACTTGCGCCCTCATGCATACAGGTGCGAGCAAAGATGTGTAATTGATTATTTACACGAACAAGTCTTAATCCAATATGGTCATCTCTACCATAAAAATATTCGCCATCCTGTGGAAGTAGGTCCGTTAATGATAGCGTTAAAGGTAGTGTTGTTATGTTGGGTGCAATAACATTGGTTTTCAGAATTTCCATGGTCTTGGGGAAGCTATAGGAGTCAGAGTCTTTGTAAAATGTGTATCCCCATTTCCGTAATTGGCCTCTGCGCTCGCGCATAGGAATGTCGCTTGTCATGAGATTTTCATAATTACGTTTGATGAGAAAACGTATGAGTGGCACGGACCATTTTAATAACCATGGATAACCAATATGATATGTTGTGATGACTCTTGTTCTGCATGTTTCTATTTTTTCAAAGTGTGTTTGCACAATTAAAATATAAAATAACCAAGTTGTATAATACGTTTGTTCATTTTTACCAGACTGATAGTTGACAACACTCAATGGTAGTTTGATTCCCAAGACTTTTTGTACGTTAATCGTCGTAATTAAGTCATCTTGCATAGCTGCGAATGTTGCATCGACTAGCTCATGTACATGTTTTAAGTGGGGTACATCTTTATAGTTCCAGTCTGCGTCGTCTGTTGTGTAGTTGCCTTCGTGGATTAATGAGAATTCAGAAAAAGATAATCCTTCTTTTTTTAAATTAGAGATTAATTGGTCTTTGTTCCATGTTTTCATACCGCCTCCTTTCCTGTCTTTAGCATGCAACAAGCATTGTTTGCTGTGCTCTCAATCTGAATCGTTAAATCCGGAATCGTCAGATTCTAACTACTTAATCTAGGATTATTTCCCGTGGTTTTCTATCAGAGTACGTATATATCGAAATAAGGCTCTATCTGCCCCTGTATTTTTATTTTCGGCTGCATCTTTTTGAGCGTTACGAACTAATTGTCGTAATCGTTGTGCGTCGCTTGATGGAAATTGTTGAAGAAATTTTTGTAAAACAATATCACCTTCAGCGATTAATTGATCGCGCCAGCGTTCTACTTGATGAAAGTGTGATTTATTAAGATTGTTTTTTAACTGAAGTTTTTCAAGAGCGTGCTGAATGGGAAGAGGGTCAACATGACGCATTAATTTTCCGATGTATTGTAACTGTCTGCGTTTTCCTTCATGACTGGTAATCGCTCTAGCATGGGCAATCGCTTCCGCTAGAGTTGAATCTAAAGGTATCTTGGAGAGTTGTGCTTCAGTTAACTCTACCAAGATTTCCCCCAGTTTTTGAAGAGCCAGCATTTCACGTTTGCGGTGACTTCGACTCTCGCGCTCGTAAAATGTATCTGGCTCATCAATCATTGGTATTACTGTTGTGCAGGAGCAGGTGCGGCAGCATCGCTTGCTGGTGCAGCAGCATCTGTTGCAGGTGCAGCTTCTGTTTTAGCTGGTTTTTTTGCATGCTTCACTACTTTGTGATGCTTTTTAGCATTACAGCATGTTTTGCAAGCGTGATGTTTTTTATGCTTAACCATAGCAGGTTTTTCGGACTTTTGATCCATTGCAGGTTGTGCAGCATTAGCACCGGAAGCATCAGTAGCAGCTGTGTTTGATGTTGAAGCATCAGCCATTTGATCCCCATTCGCTTGGTTTGGAACAGTTTGCAAAACGTCGTTAGCATTGTTAGGCTGAGCAGGAGCCATGTCTTCAGCAAAAGCAACTGATGAAACAAGTAAAGATGTAGCAGCAAATACAACAAACATTTTCCTCATAGCATTTCTCCATAGTGGTTACGGTTATCTAGAGTACGCCATCCATTTAATTCTGACCGCCGGCGATCAGAATTAAATGGATGGCGTACTAAACTCTGCTATTCTTCACCATAACTATTCTTCTTGCAAGTTTCATTAGCTTTATTTCTAACAAATACTATAAAATCGAGCCAACAAACTGAAATACCGACAAAGAGAGCTGTATATGAATGAAATAGCGCAACTTAACGTTTTTACCAAGGAAAATGTGCAGGAATTGATTGCAATTATTTTAGATGAGGCAAAAAGACAAGGTGCTAGTAGTGCTGAGGTCGATGTTGGTATCAATAAAGGATTTAATATTGCGGTCAGAATGGGCGACGTCGAGACAGTTGAATATAATCAAGACAAGATCATTGAGATAACGGTTTATTTTGGTCAGCGCTCTGGCTCAGCAAGTCTCTCTGATATTCGATTGGAAGCGATTCGTTCAGCTGTACAAGCAGCGTGTAATATAGCGCGTTTTACGGATGAAGATACCTTTTCTGGGTTAGCCGATAGAGAGTTGTTGGCATTTAACTATCCAACAATAGAGTTAGCTTATCCTTGGGAGTTATCAGTGAAGCAGGCCATCGAAATGGCGCTTGAGTGTGAAGGGACAGCACTTGCTAAAGATAAACGAATTACAAACTCTGAAGGCGTGACCATTGCAACTAGCAGTGCATGGACAGGATATGGAAACTCATTGGGTTTTATTGGTGTTTATCCCGTCACAAGACATGAAATAAGCTGTATCCTGATCGCTAAACAAGGTGATGAAATGCAGCGAGATTATAGCTATTCAGTAGCCTGCGATCCAAGTTTGCTAGTCCCAATTCAGCAAGTCGCTGCTAATGCTGTAGATCGCACTGTGAGACGGCTAGGCGCAAGACGGTTACCGACTTGCCATGTTCCGGTTGTATTTGCTGCAGAAGAAGCAAGAGGGCTTTTAGGCCACTTTATTGGAGCCATTTCTGGCAGCAGCTTATATAGAAAAGCATCTTTTTTACTGGATCATTTAGGCAAACCTGTTTTTCCCTCACATATAACAATGGATGAGCGGCCTTATTTACCGAAAAGTTTAGGTTCAGCACCTTTTGATAATGATGGAGTAGAGACACGACCGAATGTATTCATTAAAGATGGGGTGTTACAAAATTATTGTTTAGGTGTTTACTCTGCTAGAAAGTTAGGAATGAAAACAACAGCTAATGCCGGCGGGGTACATAATTTATTTATCAATAATGGAAAAAAAGATTTAAATGGACTTTTAAAAACGATGGATAAAGGTTTGTTAGTGACTGAGCTAATGGGAAATGGCGTGAATATTCTGACGGGTGATTACTCTCGAGGTGCGACAGGATTTTGGGTTGAAGGTGGAGAAGTACAATATCCTGTAGAGGAAATTACGATAGCAGGTAAGCTCGCTGACATGTATGGAAATTTAGTGGAAGTCGGTAATGATATTGATTATCGCGGTAATATAAAAACAGGCTCTATTTTGTTAAATAATATGATGATTGCAGGCGACTGATTTTTTTTAGTAGTTTTTTTAAATTAATAGATGGATAAAGTATATGTTTCGACAGTTACCAGAAAAAGCACTACAAACCTATTTTGATATACCAGCTCGAAACGTATATTACAGAGCTGCTGCTTATCCAGCATCAAAGCTCTATACTGAAGCTAGAATACTGATTGGTGATTGGTCAGAGTGGGATGAGCTGGAGGATGGTCTTTTTCTGGGAAAAATTCCCTCGGCTACCGATTGTAAGTCTCTTATTGAGTTTGTTCGCCAAGCACAAGAAAAAAGATTTTCGCAAGGTGAGGATAATGATAAGAACAAATTCAATGAGATTCGACCACTCAAGTTAATCGTGAGTGTTGTTGATTATTTTGAATTAGGAAGTATTTTCCCATTATCGACAATGGCGACTCCTAAAGACTGGGCCGCTGAGGGCATTAAACAATGTTGTCTACCTATTCAGGATTTTGGTGCTGAAGTTCATGATGAATGTGTCATAAAAACAATTTATGAAATGAGAAAGTGCATTCTGCAAGGTGGGTCTGTCTATGTACATTGCAAAGCAGGTCGTGGCAGAAGTGCAATGTTATGTGCAATTTATTTGGCTGTGTTTGATGAGCGATATGCTGATCTTGATGTGGGCGAAGCTTTTTCTAAAGCCTTAGAACACATGAAGCAAAAACGTCATGTGAACTTAGATCAGAATAAAGAAGATAAAGCAAAGCATGTGATCGCGACTATTCGAAATCTTTGCACTGAGAACATTGAAAATCAGTCTGAAAGCTCTTTGCAAAAAATTTCGAAAGGAATTCATGGCAGCATGAAAAAAGCGATGGAGGCGGAGGAGTTTGAAAACACGCATCCATTTTTAATGGCGCAAGCCAATTTACAAAAAAATGTAGATGAGTATCTTGCATCCTCTGCAGCAAAAATTGCAATTTCAGAGATGACTTATTTTAAAGAGATTGCGATTTATGCGGCATATTATGATTCGATGGTGGTAGGGAAGACGGAGCGTTGTGAAACCATTCGTACTCTTTTTAATGCCATTTGCGAAGCGAAAGATGCTCGTTGGTATCAAGAGTCTCAACAGCCAAAGAGTCCATTTCAAGAATTATTAAATGCAAGGCCATTAATTAGTTGGGCTCAGACACTCAGTTTTTCACTCTTTGGTTCTGGGTCTTCCAGTGAAGTTATTGCAAGTAGTGATGCTGGGATTCGAAAAACGCTAGTCGAAGGATTTCTGAAGGAGTTATCAACGCATATTTGTCAAAAACTAGATTGCACGCCTCAAAAATTAAGTGAGCTTATTTATAAGGCACCTGAGCCGTTAGAGGCAGAACAAGCTAAAGCGTTGGCGCCTGCTTCTGAGCCGCGCGCGTAAGCAAGCGTCACTTCACGCAATCACTCTCTGTGGTCGCGTGGATCTGAAATAAGCGTCAAACTTAATCAGCAAAGTTATTCCGTCTCACCAAAACGATTATTAATTAAGGTTACAATCGCATCTCGCGCCTCTTGTTCATCTCCACCCGCAATCACTAAATCTAATTTCATTCCCTGTGTGGCGCCTAGTGTAATGACGCCCATGATGCTTTTGCAGTTAATGATATTTTTTTCGCGTATCATCTCAATTTTACTTTCAAATTGACTAGCTGTTGCAACAAGTTTTGCGGCGGCGCGAGTATGTAAACCCAGTTTATTAATGATGATGATAGGTTGGTTTATCATAAACGTTACCGATGGTGATCAGTCATTTTTTCTTTGTGCTTTTTGATTTGAGAGATCATCTTATCAACGAGTAAGTCAATTGCAACGTACATGTCGCTAGATTGGGCGCTTGCGTGAATATCTACACCGTAAACGTGTGCAGTTGCTTCTGCAGTGTGAGTGACATTTTCTACGTGAAAGGTAATGTTTAAGCTAGAGATATTTTTGTCTAGATGGTGTAAGCGCTCCATTTTTTCTTCAGTAAAGCTTTTTAAAGCAGGTGTGACTTCGATGTTGCGTCCGGTAAAATGAATTTTCATACTGTTTCCTCTTATTATAAAGTTATAAATTAAAATCTTCGCCCAAGTAAACTGTTCTGACTTGTTTGTTGTTTAAAATAGTTTGTGGAGATCCCTCGCAAATGATTTCGCCCTGATTGACAATATAGGCTCGTTCGCAAATATCTAAGGTTTCTCTTACATTGTGATCGGTAATCAGTACTCCGATTCCGCGTGCTCGCAATTGTGTAATGATTTGTTTGACATCGAGAACCGAGATAGGGTCGATTCCTGCAAAAGGTTCATCAAGTAAAATAAACTTTGGTTCGATGGCAAGTGCTCTTGCAATTTCTACGCGTCTTCGCTCGCCACCTGATAAGCTCATCCCAAGATTTTTGCGTATGTGTTCAATGCGAAATTCTGCGAGCAGTTGATTTAAAGCGGTTTCACGCTCGCGAGCATTTAAATCTTTTCTTAATTCAAGAATCGCCATAATGTTGTCAGTGACATTTAACTTACGGAAAATAGATGCTTCTTGGGGGAGATAGCTAATTCCTAATTGGGCACGTGTATGCACCGGTAAATAGGTAATATCTTTGTCATCTAATTTAATATGTCCGCTATCACAACTAATTAATCCGACTATCATATAGAAAGATGTGGTTTTTCCAGCACCGTTTGGGCCTAGCAAGCCGACAACTTCACCCTGTTTTACGTGCAAAGATACACTTTTTACCACGGTCCGTGATTTATAGCGCTTGCTGATTTGATCAATGTATAAAGTATTTTGCATAGAGTTCTATTGAAGTTGTTTGGGTTCTATGACGATAGTGGCACGGCCTTTGGGGTTTGCAGGAGCAGACACAATTTGGTTTTTAATATTATAGATAATCATAGGTCCATGAAAGCTATTTTCTCCCTGAGTAATCACAACGTTTCCCTCTAGCATGACTAAGGATTTTAATGGGTAAAATTTAATAATGCTTGCTTGTGCATGAAATTCTTTATCACCTGTTTTTGGTAATGTCCAATAATGAGCGGGGTCTCCATAGGCAATCGCTTCTTCCATTTTATGATTATTTTTTTGGGTTGTTAAGCGATCTGCAGTAAGACGCGTTGTTCCTTGATTAATTTTGACGTCTCCTTCATAAGTGTCAAATCCTTTTTTTAAATCAAATGTGGTTGAATTTGCAGTAATGTGCATTGTCTGAGTGGTGTCATTAGGTAAGCTGAATCCAAGAGTAGGATAAAGTAGATAGAGCATAACAAATAGACTAAGAAGACGGCGCATATTCACCTCTTGCCTGAGAAAGTAATTGAATTGTGCCTAAGTCCATATTTGCTAACATTCCAACAGCATAGACTGTTGTATCGGGTTGTATAAAGGTAACGGGTTGATCTGTGCTCGCCATTTTTTGATTTGGAAAAATAGTCAAAGACTCTGTTTTTAGAGTCGTTTTTGGGTTGTCTGCGTCAGTTGGGTGGTGAATATTCACATGGCTCCAAAAAAGAATTTGATTAATTCCTTGAGTGCTTTTCGCGAAATCTGCATCAATATACCAAGGGCTTAATTCGTGTCTAAAGACGGTTACTTTTGGCGATTCAATTTGTGTAGTGTCGTGATCTGGGTAGTGAATCATGCTCGGTGTAATTAATTGTAGAGAGGGAATGCCTTGTTTATTGAGAATGGTCGCAACGACATCTTTCATAAAAACGTCAGGTGCTTGTGGGTTGCTGGGTGCATGAAAATGATTGTCTGTATTTGACAGAATAATAGACCAACTACTTAACGTGATGGCAATACTCAATAAAATAATGATCGATATGTTTCTTGCTGTAATCAATGGAGAATTACCTATTTAAGTCATATTCAATGAGGATTTCCATCAAACAACACCTGATCGTAAGAGATCATGTAAATGGACAATGCCAATAGGATGACTTTCGTCATTTGTTACGACAAGTGCAGTGATTTTGTGAGACTCCATCATGTTCAATGCTTCAACGGCCAACATGCCTTTTGAAATGACTTTTGGGTTTTTAGTCATGATGTCACTGATGATTGTTTTGTGAATATCTGCATTATTATCAAATGCGCGACGGACATCGCCATCTGTAAATATACCGGTTAATT
>JABDBD010000055.1:8240-9052 GCA_013288815.1 Gammaproteobacteria bacterium
TGATTGTTATGATCGATAACGGTAGTCATACCCAATTTCTTCTGAGTAATTTCGACTAATGCTGTTTTTAGAAGAGCGTTGTTATCGACTTTAGGTATCGCATTCCCAATATGCATCACCTCGTCAATTTTGAGCAATAAGCGTCTTCCTAGTGTTCCGCCTGGATGAGATAGAGCAAAGTCTTGGGCGGTGAAGCCACGCTTTTCTAGAAGAGATATCGCTAGAGCATCTCCCATGACGAGAGTTGCAGTCGTGCTTGATGTAGGCGCAAGCCCTAAAGGACAAGCCTCTTTTTCAATGCTGATATCAATATTGACGGTGGCTGCTTGAGATAATGTTGAATTTGATTTTCCGGTGACAGTAATCAGTGGAATATCTAAACGCTTAATGAAGGGCAGTATGGATAAAATTTCTTCTGTTTCTCCTGAGTTGGATAATGCCAGGATGACATCCTTATGTGTAATCATACCGAAATCACCGTGCTTTGCTTCTCCTGGGTGTACAAAAAATGCAGGACTTCCTGTGCTGGCAAAGGTGGCGGCAATTTTTTTGCCAACATGACCAGATTTTCCCATACCCATGACGATAATTCGTCCTTCGCAATTGAGTAGGTAGAGACAAGCTTTGGCAAAATTATGGTCAACTTTATGGATCAAAGATGCTATCATCTTTGCCTCAGTTTCGATGACGGCCCGGCCTAGCTCACAAATTTTATCAACATCCTGCATAAATATTCTTACCTGAATTTAATGAGAGTGTATTTTACCTGGCTTTGTCTCGGTATGGAACGCATAAGAAGTAACTTTAACATT
>JABDBD010000056.1 GCA_013288815.1 Gammaproteobacteria bacterium
TAAAAATTCTTGGGATTTACATTTTAAAAAAAATTCAAAATTAATTTTATTTATTTGCGGCTCAGCCTCTGCCTGGATAGAAAAAAATATTTTATCTAGCACAGCTTTCATGGGCCGTATTTCATTTTCTCTAACGTTAGAAGAGTTATCTTTAGCTGATTGTTGTAAGTTTTGGAAAAACGCAAACAATCAATTTACTCCTTATGATAAATTCAAATTGCTTTCCATAACAGGTGGGGTACCTCGGTATTTAGAAGAAATTCAGTCACATCTTCCTGCTGAAAAAAATATTCAAAATTTATGCTTTAAACGTGGAGGTTTATTGACGTATGAGTTTAAAAATATTTTTTCAGATCTATTTGGACGAAGGAGTGAAAAATATAAAAGCATTGTAAAACTATTACTACAAGGTTCCTTAGAATATGGGGAAATATGCGAAAAATTAAAGGTAGGTAAGTCTGGGCTTATCAGTGAATATTTAAATGATTTGGTAATGTCAGGATTTTTAAGTCGTGATCATACATGGAATCCTAAAACGGGTATCACATCGCCTTTGTTATTTAAATATCGTTTGAGAGATAACTATTTGCGATTTTATTTAAAATATATAGAAAATAGATTACCGGAAATTGAAAGGAATATATTCCAGTTAAAATCCTTAAGCTCGCTTCAAGGATGGGCCACTATGATGGCATTACAGTTTGAAAATCTAGTGCTTAATAACAGAGAATTTATCCATCAAAAACTGAGACTGTCTGCAGATGAGATTGTTTCAGAAAATCCTTTTTTTCAGCATCCTCAAAGTCGCCAACCGGGTTGTCAGATTGATTATATGATTCAGACACGCACGAATGTACTGTACATATGTGAAGTAAAATTTTCACGGCATGAGATTAAAAAGGAAATAATAAAAGAAGTTAGCAAAAAAATAGAGCGGTTAACGATATCAAAGGGGATGTCTTTTTGCCCCATTCTGATTCATGTTAATGGAGTTAGTGATAGTGTAATTGACGAAGGATACTTTACTGAAATAATAGACTTTGGAGAAGCTTTGAATAACTAATGTTGGCTATCAAACAATCACGAGAAGTAAATTTCTAATGTGATTTATCAAATGACCATCAAACAAGAATGCTGGGTTAAGATTATTAATTTTTCAAAGGGTTATTATATAATTAGCAGCTTTAAATTGGGCATTAGCCTTAAGTTATCAAATAACCATCAAATAAAGGCCCTATTTTTTGATCTTGTCCCGCAAAAGTCCCGCAAGGGTTTTCACTGTGATTTTGCGCATTTTATTCAAGTTTTATAATTTAATCCAATTAATAATTCGTACGCCGCAGTAGGTGTAAGCTGCACAGATGAGTAGTTAGCAAAAGCATCAATTAATTTCTCATGTGGCTATTAAATCAAAATAATATTAATTTAATTACATGTATTGTAAAGCATTACGTCCATGCTATTATGGCGGCGTTTTTTAGTGAATGGAAATCAGCAATATGAAACGTAAAAGTGGCGCCAAATTATCTCGTTCAGAGATTGTGACCGTGCGTCTTGATCCAAAGTTACGATATTTGGCTGAGCTTGCTTCTCGCAAATTAAGACGGACTGTATCTAGCTTTATTGAATGGTCGGTAGAGAAAAGTTTGCAAGATGTCACCGTCGGTCAAGGAAATGAATATGCAGAAACCATTTTTGAGAAAAGCTCACTTTTATGGGATGTGAATGAGGCAGATCGTCTAGTGGTATTGGCTCAAAATTACCCTCATTTACTTAATCATCAAGAGCAACTGCTTTGGAAATTGATACATGATTTTTCCATTTATAACCCTACTACCAAACGCTTGAGCCGATTCTACGATGAAAATCAGCCTCATCTGCCATTGATAAGGGCTTGTTGGGTGGAATTAAAAGCGGCTATAGAGGGGGGCGGGGCTGTTGAGGCTCTTAAGAAAGCTATTTGTATTCATGACGATACACCATTTTAAAACTAGAGTTATTTAATCTTTACAAATTAAGCAGTAACCGAAGGTTGCTATATTGTGGCGGCATTGACTATAATGTCAATAACAACACCCGTCACGCCTCTTAACAATGCGCACCAGGACGGGTTTTTTTATGCCAGCAGATTATAATAAGCCAGCGCTATCAATTGATGAACAAATCGCATTGCTAGTATCTCGTGGGCTTATCATTCCGAACAAAAATAAAGCACATCATTTTCTCCAATTTATTAGTTATTACAGACTTAGCGGTTATACAATTGTTTTTGAAGAAAGGGTAAATGGTAAGCGCGCCCATCAGTTTAAAAACGGCGCTACATTTGAAGATATTATCAACCTATATGATTTTGATCGTCATCTTCGTATGTTGGTAATGGATGCAATGGAGAGAATCGAAGTCGCAGTGCGGGCACAAATTTGTTTAACAATGGCTTTGACATACAAAGACAGTCATTGGTATTTAAGACGAGATTTATTTAAACCAGAATTTGAATATGATTCATTTATAAAAAAATGTATGCAAGAACAAGAAAAAAGCAAAGAAAGATTTGTATTGCATTACAAAGAAAATTATCACTCCCCATTAAGTGTTCCTTGTTGGATGATGATTGAGTTGCTTCCAATGGGGACATGGTCTCGAGTTTATAGAGATTTAGTTAACCGTGCTGATAAAAAGCAAATTTCCGATACTTTTAAATTGTCACCAGTAGAGTTGCAATCGTGGCTACATTGTTTAACCTATATTAGAAATTTATGCGCACATCACGCACGTCTTTGGAATAGGCGATTTACTGTAAGTCCAATGTCGCCAAAGTTATATCCTCAATATTTCTCCCCCAATAATACATTCGCAGCCCAAGCCGCTATGATGCACATCATTATGAAAGTAATCTCACCTGACAGTCAGTGGACTGCTCGGCTTTCAGAGCTTCTTAATAATCATCCTTTCGTCAATCCTGTTGCAATGGGATTTCCAAAAGGTTGGACGCAAGATAATTTCTGGGGTTTGTCCTGATTAATTGATGGCACTTACGCAATATAAGTAATTATAGGAGAGTGGGAACATTGGATAACGTCTATAGTGATACTCTTGTAAAGGGATTGTTTGGTGAGATTATTAAGGCTAGGGATGCCGGCGCTTTAAGTGCAACAGTAATTATGGTTTATGTTACAATTGATACCATGGCATTTTTGTCAATGCCTTTAAGTAAAAAGAAAAATGGTAGTACTGAATTTATAGATTGGGTAAATAAATATATGAAAACAGAATCATCGCAGTCATATCAATATGATGGTAAAGATATGTGGGGTGCTCGATGTGCGAAATTGCATAGTTATGCTTCGGAATCTGAATATGCGAAAGATAATGATTGTAAAATGTATGGTTATGTTAATGGGCTAAATCATTTTTATAATCCTCAAGAAAGTGAGCGGTTGGTACTCATCGGTATACATCGATTAGTCAGTGATTTTGGTGATGCATTAATTTCATTCCTAAGAGATGCATCAAAAAATACTGATCTAAAATATACGCTTGATAAGCGGTTAGAAAAAGTATGCAGACAGTTTGATATTAATTATTCAAAAGAAAAATAGTATTGTATTAACGAGGGCAGTGAGCCTACTAAAACGCGAGGAACGAGATGTCTTTTACGTGTAGCGAAACAATAACGTGTATATCTTATTTTCATGCTAAACCCGAATATCGTGATGTACTAATTGAGGCATTATTAAGTCTTGTTGAGCCAACACGGTCTGAGTCTGGTTGTTTGCAGTATGAGTTAGTGCTCGACAATGCAGATCCCAATTTTTTAATTATGGTTGAAAAATTTGTTACCCAAAAAGCATTAGATGAACATGAACAACAACCATATATTGTAGAGTTTGTGGAAACAGTAATGAATCAATATTGCAATAAAGTAACTTGGCATGTCGGCAAGGAGATTAAATAAATGGCTAATCCCTTTTTAATTAATACGCTTAATCAAGTTAACCCAACGGATGATAAAAGATGGATTTTCGATGGGAAAGATGAATGGTTTTTGCCTTGTGTTATTGATTTAGCAAATAAAACATATAGTGGCTACTGGTACATGACTCAGGATTATTTTGAGAGCGAACATTATCACACAGGTATAGCACATGGTACTGTTCTTCAAGGTGAAATATTATTATTTTGTAACAATGAAAAATTTATCATTCAGAAAAATGAAAGTTTTTTGTTGCCGCCAAATTTGTTGCATACAGCAGAATTAATCACTTGCAGCGAAGGATTTTTATTTTTTGGTGTTGTTGTAGGTGATACCCATTATGTTGATAGCGGTCAAAAATTTAATGTAACAACTTACCATGCTGCGACATGCAAGCATTATCGTGAGCAGGGTCTTAGTTTAGATGAGATTGTCATAAATCAATAAAGCCACGGTTAAAGTTTAGATTGGATATTGGGGCTCACTGAAGGCTTCCATTTTCCCTCAACCTTAATTGCTTCATCAGGGCCAGGCCATGGTGGCATGGTAGTCATCACAATTTCTAGAGATTCATTCTGGCTTAAATTACGAAATTGAAAAGCAGTGCCAGCCGGTATAGAAATAGCGGAGCCTTTTTTTACTTGATGGGTTGTTTCCTTTTCACCATCGTTTAGCCAAAGCTCACCCGTTCCAGAGGTAAAGTACCATAGCTCATGCACGCTTCTATGTTTGACTGGGATTGAGGTTTTTCCTGGTGGAAGGGTGCAATGTGCCAGGTCTCCTCCGGACGCGTCCTTTTTGGTGGTCAAGACGCGCATTTCAGAGCCATCGGGGGCTAAATGATCACATTTGTCTTTGATTTGATATATACCAGCGGCAAATTGAGGCTTTGGGCTAAACATACTTCCTCCTTTATTCGGATTTAATATATAGTATACACCAGCAATTCCCGCTATCTTAACGAGCCTGCGTCAGTAGCGGGTTTGGCAATTCGATTTTCGTAAACTTTCTCTCTTTTTCTGGTATTCTGTGGCATTTTTACGAATAGCCAAAGGATTGGAAGCAAAGTGACCACATCAAGAAAATATCTATCCGCAAAAGGATTGCTCGGGGTTATTCGAGATGAATTTAAAAAAATTAAGCCACCCCGCGAGCCCGTTGCTCGATCAAAGCCAATACCTTTAACAGATTGCTTAATGTCAGCTCTCGCAGTTTTCGGATTAAAATTTCCTTCCTTACTAAAGTTTGATGAAGAAAAAAATGTCGAGATAATAAAACATAATTTAAAAACACTTTATCAAGTAGAGCAAACACCATCTGATACGTATATGCGAGAACACTGCGATGAAATTGATCCAGGAGAAGTGCGAAAGGCTTATAAAAAAATATTTGCGTACATACAAAGAGGGAAAGTCTTAGAGGAATACGCCTATCTGGATAATCATTATTTATTGCCTGGTGATGGCACTGGCTTTTTTTCATCTAACCAAGTCCATTGCAAAAATTGTTGTGTGAAGCATCATAACAAGTGCTGCATTAAATTTATTTTAAGATTGCCTGATAAGATAAGTCATTTTAAGAAAAACACTTACTTGCTTGTTAAAAACCCAAAGCAGCTATGGGAATTATATTTTATTAATCACAATAAACAAAAAATAAATATTAATATGGATTCAATGGATGGCTTGCAAGAAATTTTATTAGATAAAGCTAGAAAAGATTTATCAAGTAGCGAGAAAATACGCATAAAAGAAATTATCACTGCTTACTATCGAATAGATCATCCCGAAGAACAAGTGACTTATTATCATAATATGTTTTGTGCGGCTATCGTGCACCCTGACAAAAAAATAGTATTACCATTTGCGCCAGAACCTATTATAAAAACAGATGGAGACACAAAAAATGACTGCGAGCGAAATGCATCTAAACGCTTATATGCAGATACAAGACGTGAGCATCCACACTTAAAATTTATTGTAGTAGAAGATGCACTTGCATCTAATGTGCCACACTTAACAGATTTAAAAGCATTAGATATGCGATACATTATCGGCGCGAAACCTGGTGATCATAAATTTTTATTTAATTTAGTGGATGCATCGCAATGCGCCGAGTACTGTCATGAAACAGAGGATGGCACAACGCATTGCTATCGTTATATCAATCAGATTCAGCTTAATAAAAGCCATTCTGATTTTAACGTTAATTTTTTAGAATATTGGGAAACAAAGAAAAACGGTGACAAGCAGCATTTTAGTTGGATAACGGATATTAATATTACTAACGAAAATATTTACTTAATTATGAAGGGGGGACGATCTAACTGGCGCATCGAAAATAATACGTTTAACACACTCAAGAATCAAAATTATCATTTCTCACATAACTTTGGTCACGGTTACCAAAATCTTAGCACTGTTTTTGGGATGCTTATGATGTTGGCTTTTCTTGTTGATCAAGTGCAAGAACTTTGTTGTCAATTATTTCAAAAAGCACGTGCAAAATTTAAGTCTCGAACCAGTTTGTGGGATAAAATACGTGGCATGTTTAAAGAGCACCTGATTGAATGCTGGGATGATTTATTGTAAGCGTTCAGGTACTTTTTACGCAACAGCACCTACAGCAGGTCTCTTGAGCTGAATTAATGATTGATTCGGCAACAACGAAGGCAGTGTTTTTCCTTCAAGATGTGCATGCATTGCATCACATAAAAATCCAAAAACCGACCGCTCTTGCAAACGGCAAGTTGCAACCACTGTCATCACTCGCTCAAGGTATAACGTTCCACTTGGTGACCATGTACCAAAACAAATTTTTCGCCAAATAACAATCTGTCGTAAAACTTGTTCAGCAATATTATTTGTTGGCTCCACGCCAATCGTATCAACAAAATTCCAGAGCGCTTCTTTGATTTTTAAAATTTGAAGACAGGTATTTTTTGTTTTAGAATTTTCCGCGAAAGTTCCCGTCATTAACAATTTTTCTATTTGACGACGAATTGCTTTCATCAATATCTTAAATTGTTCGCGCGTCATTGTTCCATCACAAACTTTATGCCAATGATGAAACATGAGTCGAGTGTAATAGAGTAATCGCAGACCGATCCACTTCGACTGCCCTGGCCGCTCAGATATTTTTTTAAAATCTCGCTTGAGATGGGCCCAGCAAATTTGTCTGCACTTAGCTTCTACCCAAGAATAGGCAGAATAACGATCTGAACCTAAAATTCCATTAAATGCAGCACCCAGTAATGCTTTAGCTACTTCGGAACTGCGTGTTTTTGCAATCGTAAAAATAGCAACCATGTTAGCGATGACAACCCATGTCCACATTCTCTTCCCAGATTCCGCATGACTCGTTTCATCGCAGTTAACAATCTTTTTTTCTTTAACATAGTTTTTTGCTTCTTCAACAGGCGATTTGAGTACCTCACTCACTGTTTCTTCTGCGCGTTTGACCGTAGCAATGCAAATTGTTAATTGGAAAAGATCTCTAAAAAGTCGCGCAACATCACGCTTACTCATTTTGTAATCGCTTCCCAATGTTGCAATGAGTGCTAACAAGCACGCGCCTAACATCCCTGTTGGAACTGAACTTGGAAGCTCAGCTAAATATTCTTTGTTACACTCCTCGCAACATCCGTAAAATAGTTGGTGCTCTGTTACCTCAATTTTTATAGGCGGCAATTCATGTACTTGATGCCGGCGATAGCGAGAAGTTGTTTGAACCTTCCCACCGCATGAGCATTGTTCTGGTGGCTTATGTTGTTCAATTTTATCAACCGCATTTTCAGGTAGTAAATTGCGAGTCACACCTTTATGACCTGGTTGACCACCACGATTACGCTTACTTTTTTTCTTTTTCTTGCTTGACTTGAAAGGAGTTGTAGAAGGAGGTTTGGATGAGTTGTCTGAGTTGGTATTCAATTTTTCTTTTAGATTTTCAATTTCTTTTTGTTGAAAATTAATAATAACAATTAACGTGTTTATAATTGCTTTAGCATTGGGGTCAGTAATAGCATCAATTGCTGGTTTAAGGCTGTCGAGTAATTCTGGTATGTCTTCGCTTTTCACTGATTTATCAACCATTCCATTTGATACATGCAAAGAGTGTAACAGTGTAACGGGTGCATTCCCGTTTTGTAGGTAGCTTTAATTAATAATCAAACCTCCATTAACAGCCATGTTTTTCAGTACATTCCATCGACCTGCCTTATAATAAGAACGCAGCAAAAGCATCGCATCAACAGAATCTTCATGCCAAAATATCCCGGGGCCCTTAAGACGCAAATTAATAACTCGACGTATTCCACTTTCTACGTCACCACTGCCAATTGGTAATTTTTTGTCTTTTATCTCTTTGTAACGCATATGTGGCAAATGTTTTTTAAAGTAGTCCCGCTCTCTTATTAAAATTTCATTTACCGAACCATCACAAAGGTCTTCAATTTCTTGAATAAAAATATCTAACTTTCCATTCAATAAACGTCGACGCTGCTTATTCACCCATTTTTTCGCATCAGCTTGTGCCCACTTTTTCTGGGTTGCTATACTCGTTAAATGTTCGATGGCATGATAAAAATCCAAAACTAATATGCACTGCTTTAATTCAATACCTAAGTTTGAAATTAAACCAGCTACGCGATCCCATATCCATACTGCTCCATCTGAAACAAACAATAACTGATCTGCTGATGCGACACCTAATTTTTTGAGATAGTAAAGCAGCATGGCAAATGTCGCATCAGGGCCATCTAAGCTGGCATCCATAA
>JABDBD010000057.1:0-404 GCA_013288815.1 Gammaproteobacteria bacterium
AAAATTAAAAATGCTGTTTGATGTTGACTCTTGACCCTGATGGATCCACCGATAGCTTCAATAATTTTTTCATAATATTTTTTCATGATTCGTTTACACTTATATTAACTATCGGTTTGACCAAGATCGGCATTAATAGTTGCTCCATTCAGTATTGGTGTTGTAGCGCAGAGAAAAATAACTTCTGCAATTTCATTGGGTGCAATTAGGCGGTTATCCATTATCTTGTTTATTAGTAAGTGCTGCATTATATCCTCGCTCATGGTGCGTTTTAAAAGTTCGGTATCAACCAATCCAGGATTGATGCAACAAGTATGGATACCTTTCCCAGCCAAATCTTGGCAGGTTGCTTTCATGAGACCAATAACAGCATGTTTAGATACAACATATGAGAAACTGTTTGG
>JABDBD010000057.1:476-8270 GCA_013288815.1 Gammaproteobacteria bacterium
AACATTAACAGCTAATGTTGTTTGTAAATTATCAAGTAAAATAGAATCAACGCTATCTTTTTCATAAAAAGCGGCGTTATGAACCAAGCAAATTATACTTTTCTTATCTATGTGTTGGTGGAATTTATCCGAATGATTTTCAATGTTGTCTGGTGAAGACAAATCAATATTAAAATTAATCACAGAATCAATTCGACATTCAGATCGAGATATATTAATGACAGTCCATTTCTTTTTTAAAAACAATTGTATGGTTTTTTCACCAATACCTCGACTGCCACCTGTAATAATTAATTTTTTTTTCATCAGCTACTTTTCCATGATTTTTTCCAGGATGCTGACCCAGATTGCCCAGGACTTGAAAATACTTTTACTTTAATTGCAATAACATTCTCACTGAGATTTGATTCAGTTAGTTGATTAATGAACCAATTAGACAGTTCTTCAACGGTAACATTCTTAATAGGCAATACAATGATATCTCTTTTAAGAAAAGTCATTGTTTCTGAATTAAAAATAATATGAAAATTTTTATCTGTTTCTTCAATGAGTAAATGTTCGCTACATCCAGGGATAATAACGATCTCATCTAACTTTTTGCATAATGCGCGGATTTTGTCTTTATAGGAACGATAATCAACTGTTATTCCATTCGCATCTGATTCAACTGTAAAAGATGCATAGAGTCTGAAGTTATGTCCATGTAAATTTTCTCTTTCCACGCTAGAAAATACAGTAAAATGCCCTGAGGAAAATTTCATGTCTTCTTTAAATAATTCAATCGTGCTGCATTTTTGAATCATTGCTTTTTTATCCTCTGGTTGTTAACCATATAGTGAAAATAAAGTATTAAATCATCAAGATCTGCATTCGATAGAAACTGTTCATTTGATCCGCTCATTCTATCGTTTTTAATAACTCTCACTGACTGAGGATCACGAATAAATTTTTTTAAAACGGTATTGTTTGGGTAGTATTCAACTGGATTCTTAGGAATATTAAGATCAGGGCCTATCACACCTTTTCCAATATGATTGATAGAGTGGCATCCTGCACAATGACTAATATAAACGTCATACCCATTTGTAATATTCTTTTTTATCTTTTGACCAATCCCTTCTGGTGCGGCAAGAAACACTTTGTTATCCAATTTTTTATGAATCTTTATTTTTACGACGCTCCATGCCCAATATTCATTTGATATATAGGACTTTTCTGGATGCACCCAAATGACATCATATGGGCCTGCTGTTGTTCCTGTATTGTTACTTAGTAATGGCCATTTTTTAAGAGGCTCAATTGCCAAATAACCAATGGCAGAATGATTACTGCAATGCATTATTTTTGGTGCTGGAATTAAAACGGAAAAATGATCAGCAGCAATAAATTCCAACATATCTGTTGATTTAATTGAATACTTTCTTAGTAAGTCACATAATTTAATGGCGGTATACGTCATTTCAACATTTGGATATGCACGATTATTAGTAATGCTAACCTGAGTTATCTCTTGCATAGATAATAATGCAGTACGTGAAAATGAGAACTGCTTCGATAGTGACTCAATAGTCAGTATGGGCGCATCTTCTATCGCATAAACATAAAACGATGTTATGAAAGACATCATGCAGACAGCAATGATTATGAAGTGTTTCATCATGACTTTCCTCAGATCATAAATTTTATGCATTATATGAATCTGAGAAAAAACGAATACCGTATTTAATACGGTGCTAAGAAAGTTTATTTAAGCATATTCAAGAAGTCATCTTGTAAAAAGCGAGCTGGTATGACATTCACATAACCCTTGTTGATTGCTGAATCGAACAACTCGGATTTAGTACGACAGCCAAATTTATTTTTGATATTTTCTATATATGACTCAATTGTACGTTTAGATAGTTGAATTCTCTCTCCAATTTGTTTTGCTGTCATTCCACGTAAGATACAGAACAAACATTCCAGTTCGCGGGTAGAGAGTTTGAATGGGTCATCATTTTTATCTATTTGATAATGCGATGGAGACATATCAGATGAATAATTCTTTTTATCCGCCTGATGGAGTTTTTCAAAAAAAGTATTTTTTATAAATTCAATGCAATGAAAAATTAACCCTGTAATATTATTATCACGATCTATGATCGGTTTTTTAATAAAATAAAAAAATGATCCGTCATAAGGCGGTGCTGACTTATGGATGTACTTTACTGTCTGGCCATTTAAAGCTAACTCATCATTATTTTTATGGAACTGAAATAATTTTTCGGTACAGCCAAGTAGATCATTATCCATAGCCCCAATAATTTTATTAGTGTGTTTTAATTTCAGGATCTTAGTTAGATTGCTATTACAACCTAAGTAGCGAAAAGTGGTGTCCTTCCATCCAATATATCCGGGTAGTTGTTCAATAATTTCGATCTCTGAGTTGTGGTTCATAACTATTTGTTCCATATGTAAAAATATCTAGAAATTTTTAACCTTAAAAATCTGCGAAGCGCCTTAAAATTGTTTATATTTTGTCACTAACGGGCTGAGATGTATAATGTATTTTAATTTTTATCGAGGTTCGCCCAATTGCCCTGAATATTATATGCTGCCGCACACAATAATTATTTAGGACAGTAATGGCGCCATTTCCGTGTTTTGATTCTGAATTGTTGGAGTTTATCAAATGACCATCAAATAAGAAATTGCCTTCGCCTAAAATAATAGTCTTTAATTATCAAATAGTTAACAAATATAACCGGTCTCTGGATCGGTGTTGAGATTAATCTATCAAATAACCATCAAATAAAGCCCCTTATTTTATTTAACCCAATAAGGGACATATTTAATGTATTTTTTTGATTTTTCTGTTGGGTCATACGGAAGAATTAATCCTGAAGCTAAGGTATCTCTGATGATTCGAGAAACGACAGCACTGTTTTTTGGATCAATACCAAAACGTTCGCGCACAAAGTGGAATTTGTCATATAGTCACGCTCTACACATTTGAGGCAGGCATGTAAGTAACAAGCGCGGATACGATCGCTCTTAGTCAAATATGTGTTTCATTTCAAACCAGATAACTTCAGCGGAAGAATACATAAAAGATGTGTTTTTTGGAAAATTTTTGAGTGCTGACGTTATCAGCAGCTAACCGGATAGGAGTGAATTTTAGTAAATAGGTGCTTTATCCTTCCTATAAACACAAAACTATGTTTGCAATAGCGTTAATTCTACTCCAGCAATAAATTTATGATTCTGAATTTTAAATAGCGACAAGACATCAAGAGAAAATTCTTCGCCATTTTTCTTAATAACATGAGTCACGTGAGATGTCGCAACCTGATCAGACTCTGCAATCATATTTTCAAATTTAATATCAACTGATGCCGTATCATTTTTAAGATCCAACATAAACTGAACGTACTCATCAAAGTGATAGGTATTTCCATCCATTGTCATCACAAAATCTTTAGAAAAATAGTTGGCATAATCTTCTTTAGTCGATTGCATTTTGAGAACAGTATGTGCAAAGGCTTCTTTGTAAAATGCTTTGGCTTCATTGGGAGTCATCATGTTCTAACACCTAAAACAACATATTTTTCTTCCTGAGCTGGTATCTGCTTGATGTTCTGCCTCTGAACGAGCACGCTCCTCAGGATCGATAAAAGGCTGAAGATAAGACCGACCAGATCCAGCTCCACCGCCAAATAATCTTGGACCACCCGGAGCATTTGCTACCGCTCCAGGCACTGTTGCTGGCGGACGCACATAGCCTTCTTGTTCAGAAGAATCATCTGCAGGCCTAGGCCGATAAATTGCAGCAGGTTTTACTGGAAATGTGATCGGATATTTTTTGTTATTAAAAATATCCGCTTGCGGATGAGAGCTCGGTACATCTACATGCTCATCACCTTCATGGATAAATGGTATGGTTTCCCATTGTCCTGCTTTATTTCTCATACGCACATTATGAAAATGAACATGACCACCATTTGGCAGGTCTTTATCAAAGACATTGACCTTTTGTTTTACGCCAGATTCTGAAACATACTCTTGATGATGATGGTGGATACTACTATGAGCATCATGATGATGCTCATTCTCGTGATCATCATCACTATCACTACCCGAATGAACTTGATGTTGAGTACTTTTAGGAGTGTGGGCGTGGTGATCATCTGTATAATGGTGATGACTGCTTGATCTTGACATAAAATTTTCCTTTGTTGATTAATATGATATTTTAAAATTATTATTGCGAAATTTGCTTACTATTATTTTCCAACGGGAATTTTCTCTGGTGATATCCCTCTTAAAATGTACCAGTTTACGCATCATCGATATCAGCGTCGCATCCGATAATTGATATTTGTCTTTTTTCGGATGAAAAGGGCGCAAGGTCACTTTAAACCAAATAAACCATAAAGTGGCATTTAACTCGAGAGTCTTTTATTGATTGCTTTAAAGACAATGCTTATAATTATTGACTATATTTTCCCTATATTAGTGTAATTATAAGAAAGTTCCTACTGCTTTTTGCTAGGGGCTGTTGACATTTCACATAGGCAAACATAATCAACCATCTCTATCACCAACATTCAATGCGTAATATTTTTTTATTATCTTGTATTGTAATTGACAGTCTCTAACCTAGCATTTGTGCTTGAAGTTCGTTTTAGTAGTAACGTACAGAAATTGTAAAACAAAAAAGTGTATAAAATGGAAAAAGTGCTAAATTTTTATGGCAAAATTGAGTGCTATTTTTTTTTCGGGTCAAGTGCCAACACCAAACAGCAAATATAAAATATTTTTAATTAATGATAATAATCAGATAAAAGAACAACATGATGAGAAAATAAAAATTAAAAATGCTGTTTGATGTTGACTCTTGACCCTGATTGATTAAAAAATCGAAAGAAGAATAACTAACCATTTTAATTTCGTTTGCCAATTTAGACAAAATTAACTAAGAAATATGTATGTTGGAATCTAAAATAATTAGCTGCATTTGATGTAACGCAAGGTTTATTGAGTATATCCATTCGTGACACCGCCACCTGATGTGGTCCATATTAAAGTATTATTCTTAATGCGAGGAGTAAGAATATAAGTGTCTGTTGTTAGAACGCCATGTGCGGCATTAGGGGTTACTGTGATAACACCATTTGCTGTTCTGATTCTTCTAACAGCGCCGGTCGAAATGGTGAGGTTGCTTGGAACTTGATTTGCGCCATTGGTGCATCCTGTTAGCGTATCTATTGTTTGATAGCAGAGTATGATGCCTAGCTTATAGGGTTCTGCAGCAAGTACCACCTCAACATAATACGACCGACGGGTGTAATTAAGATAAGAAGTAATAGCGGTTTTCGCAAGTATAGCTATGATAAGAACCGTTACCATAAGTTCGATTAGAGTAAACCCTTTTGCAGAATGTGAGGTATGTTTCATTACCCCCCCATATTGGTTAACCCGTGCTAATTAATAAGCAGAGAGTCGATGAGCTATCTCCTTATATTATAGTTGATAGTTGGGCATAAATGCTGAATCAGAATAATATTTTCATTCTGTAACTAATTGTATTTACATTGAAAAAATGATTTTTGCCGTTTTACGGGATTTCAACTGCCGAATCTAGGATTTTCGCAACCGTGCTTGATTAACTTTATTTTTTTAACCTTTGCGCTTGTATTTGAGAATCCGAAAGCTCTTGAATTTTTTCCTGATATATCTCTGACTTGACTCTAGCGCGTATTGAACCGTTTGCTTCTTCTATCTTTTCAATGAGTGGAATTTTTTCAGAAGGTTTTCCGAAAAAACGTTGAAATGAGTTAAATGTCAGTAGTTTTTGAGGATTTTTGCCAATCGCATTCTGATAAATCACGGGTAAGTTTACATCACCAAAAAAACGACTATCACCATAGCCGCTTTGTCTTCTAGCGCTCATTTCTATGCGCATCTGAGTTTGAAATTGTTTTGCAGTATCACAACCGGTTTTACATTTATTTAATTTTTCAATTTCAGTATCCGTAAAACTTGTTGTAGCAAATGATCTCGGATTGAGATTGTCTAATGCACTGCAGGCTTTGTTTATCTGCTTTTTTGCGAGATGTTGTTCATCAGTTTCGCCATGAGTATATATATCAAGCTCATCTAATATCATACTGGTGACTAGCAATAAAAAGATAACTTTTAACGGCATTAAATATAATTTATGTTTTAAAAAAGTAGTTGCATCTGTCAGATTATATTCGCCAGGGAAATACTTGCCTTTAGATTTCTTTAGAACTTGAGGGATTAGCTGTTTAGGACCGAATATATCTTCTATTCTTAGCCGGTCATTTATTATTTTAATTCCATATATCTCTAGGTCACGTTTAGAGTAGCTGCGATTTGTGAGTAAGTTGTGGGATCTGTTAATGGCGTAACGACGTAATGTTAAAGGTATTTGAAATATCCATTTAGAAATATTCGTACCAATTGGCATTTGAGGCAAATCATTCAAAACATTCTTTAGACGTTGATAATACTTTTGGCCGTTTTTGTAATCTAAGACAGCTTGTTCTATAATTCGGTTTTTCTTTGCTAAAAATTCAGCTTCATTTGTTTTGATTGTTTCACGTAACAAAGTATTTTCATGTGATAATTTTTCAAGTTTGTCTTCTGTTTGCTTTGTACCTTGTAAGATACCCTGGCGATAACCTTCACTTTTACCTATCGCCATTGCTGCTTGCGTATCAGGATGAGCTTCTAATCCTTCGTTATAACCACGTTGTTTTGATTCAGCAGCTGTTTGAGCTAACAGAGATTGTATGCGTTGCTCAGAACTTTTTTGTTCGTCTTGAATTCCGCGGGCTTTTCCTTTATCGAAAGCCTCTGACCAAACGCCTCGTACTGCTGCGCCTGTATACTGATCTGCAAGCTCCATACCTTTGTTAAGAGCAGCTTGGATATCTTCATCAGTAAACTTTTTTCTGAATTCTTCCCACTTCCCACCTGCATTTTCAAAACCTCTGCGCGTGGCGGCATGTAACTCTTCATCTGTCCAATAACGATGACCATCAACATGAATTGGCATTGCATGCATTAAATTAGTATGAAGCGTGCGAGCATATTGTGTGTTAGGTAATAATATTTTATTAGGGGCAGAAACAAAAATTTGTTTTACTGTTGTTGCTGCTGCTTTTAATGTGGATCTCATGAGAATTTTCCTGGTAATCTTTTGCGGACATCTAAAAATTTCTGTTGTTCTACTAAAACTTTTTCTTTGGCACCGATTTGATATTTTTCAAAAAAACGAGTAGCGTTTACACCTAGAAATAATTTTTCAACTTCCTCTGTTGAAAACTTCAAAGCTTTGCAGTTTTTTTGCAATAATTTTTCGCCAATTTTTTCAAATTCTTTCGTTCGTAGACCGGATTTTATTCCTTTGACAGCATAATCAAGCGATGTATAACCATATTCATCAGTGATATCAGGATTTGCACCTAATGATAAAAGCTTTTCAACCGCTTCAATGTGTGCACCTTCTATTGCATAGTGCAATGGGGTTCGTTGTTTATAGCAATGACATTTGTGATTCACGTTAAAATTAGCTGAAAATTCTTTTGCTAACGTTTCTATCATAGCAACATCACCTCTTTTTGCGGCTTCATGCAGAGCAGTATTGTCATTTGAAGTCTGATGAATAATCATTTGAGGTGTTTGCTGAGCTATTCTCGTAATATTGACATAATCTTTTTGTTGGACGGCTTCAATTAAGGCATTGGTGTTGTTTTGCAACCTCGCTTGGGTGGAGATTGCAGCTGT
>JABDBD010000058.1:0-558 GCA_013288815.1 Gammaproteobacteria bacterium
GATTTAATGAAGTTTATTGACGAACATATTTAGCCGGCGCTGTTGCATAAATCGTAAATTCCCTCCACTCCACGTTGTTTGTGGAGGGGAGGATAAAATATTTCACTATTCCATCTCATGGAAAATTTATCCTCTCAATGCCTCCCCCACAAAAAACGTGGAAGAGAGGGAGTAATAAAGCACAGACACATGGGTCCGTGATGACATATTCTTTATTTATGCAACAACGCCTATTTAACCTAAGGTACCGCTGACATTTTATTAAAATCAATGAGTTATGACCAACTTAGTAGAAATCTCAACAGTCCCTAAAAAATTCCCAGCCCTTTTTTAATAGAAGGGCTAGATCTTCTACTAATTTAGTGATATCGTTTATCAAATAAGGCACCTCGTTAAACCTATCGACACATCCACACGTGACTATTAATAATCAAAATTCCACAATTTGTTATTTTTTATGGGCCTAACGAGCGCATGGATTGTCATTACAATAAAATTAGTTAGTCAGTGTTATTCCCGAAGATTATTTAAAAGAAAGTGTTTTAGAGCATCTTAGTT
>JABDBD010000058.1:609-7996 GCA_013288815.1 Gammaproteobacteria bacterium
AGTTGTTTAAAAAGCAAAATCTTATAAAAAGTAACCCCTGAATTTATTTCGTATATATATAGGCATAAAATTACTATGAATTTGACAGAACTAAAGAAAAAAAGCGCAGCCGATTTAATCGTACTCTCAGAAGAGTATGGTCTTGAAAACATGGCGCGGTCCCGTAAACAAGATATTATTTTCGCTATTTTAAAAGCGCATGCAAAGCGCGGCGAAGATATTTATGGGGACGGAGTTTTAGAAATTCTTCAAGATGGCTTCGGTTTTTTACGTTCTGCAGAAGGATCCTACTTAGCAGGACCAGACGATATTTATGTCTCTCCTAGCCAAATTCGCCGTTTCAATTTACGAACGGGTGATACCATTTCAGGCAAGATCAGACCTCCCAAAGAAGGTGAGCGTTATTTTGCATTATTGAAAGTCGATCATATTAACTTTGATGCTCCCGAAAATGCGAAGAGCAAAGTTTTATTTGAAAACTTAACACCACTCTTTGCAAACGAACGCTTGACCATGGAATGCGGCAATGGCAGCACAGAAGATATTACAGCCCGCATCATCGACCTTGCATCACCTATTGGAAAAGGTCAACGCGGCTTGATTGTATCTCCGCCTAAAGCGGGTAAGACTATGATGTTACAAAACATTGCGCATTCTATTTCACAAAACCATCCTGAATGTTATCTCATCGTACTATTAATCGATGAACGTCCCGAAGAAGTTACCGAAATGATGCGCTCAGTACGCGGCGAAGTGATTGCCAGCACATTCGATGAACCTGCCAATCGTCACGTACAAGTGGCTGAAATGGTTATTGAAAAAGCTAAACGTTTAGTTGAACACAAACGTGATGTTGTCGTGTTACTAGACTCGATCACACGCTTAGCGCGCGCATATAACACTGTCGTTCCCGCATCTGGCAAAGTATTAACAGGTGGTGTTGATGCGAATGCATTGCAACGCCCTAAACGCTTTTTTGGTGCCGCACGTAACATTGAAGAAGGCGGCAGCTTAACTATCATTGCAACTGCACTCGTAGATACCGGCTCAAAAATGGATGACGTGATTTACGAAGAATTTAAAGGTACCGGCAACATGGAAATCCATTTGGATAGACGTATTGCTGAACGCCGCATTTACCCTGCTATCAATATTAATAAATCCGGAACACGTCGCGAAGAGCTCATCACCAAACCTGATGAAATGCAAAAAATGTGGATTTTACGCAAAATTTTACAACCCATGGATGACCTCGCTGCGATTGAATTTATTATCGATCGATTAAAATCAACCAAGACCAATGAAGATTTTTTTGATGCGATGAAGCGTTAAGCATCGTCGCACGCAGAATGGCTTATGGCAATTGCATTGAAAACTATACAGCCTCTGTCATTCCCGCGAGAAACGGACGCGATCAAATAAAGGAAAACACATGTCCTATTGGTTATTTAAATCAGAACCCGAAACATTCAGTATCGACGCACTCATCAAAAAACCTAAACAAACAGAGCATTGGGACGGCGTTCGCAATTATCAAGCACGCAATATGTTACGTGATCAAATCAAAGTGGGAGATCACGTTTTTTTTTATCACTCAAATTGTCAACCGCCAGGCATTGTTGGCGTCGTCAAAATTGTTAGAGCAGGCTATCCAGACCCTAGCGCTTGGAATTTAGAATCTGAATATTTTGATTCAAAAAGCACACCCGAAAATCCTCGTTGGTTCATGGTCGACGTGAAATTTGAAAAAAAATTCAAAGACATTATTTCACTGGATGAATTAAAGCAAAATTCTAGTCTCAAAAACATGGTTGTCGTGCGCCCGGGAAATAGATTATCTATTTCACCCGTGACAGAAAAAGAATGGGGAGTGATTATGGGCATGCAAAAATAATTCTGTTTATGCTAGCCCATTTCTTCAAAATGCTACTTACATTATTATACAGCGACTTTTATTTTTATCGTCAGGAGCTGCTGCCGCTGCAGCCGACGATGACGAACCACCAACCAAAGATCTGTGTTGTAGCTGTCTCGCGCTAGCTCGATCACGCACTTGCTGAGGTGACAACTGTGGAAATCTATCGCAATTCAATCCAGAGGAAACATCAGGAATAACCGCACCTTGATAATTACTTTGCTTCCATAGGGTAAAAAACTTCTGTAACTCCATACAAATGTCTGTATTAATAGAACTAGAATGATGATAAAAACCATCGTCCTAATTAAATTTTTAAGTAAATTTCTCAGTAAAATGCTTAAGTTATCTTTCGTCAATCTTCAACCACCCACCTTATTGTTATCAAATAATATACAATGGTACTTATGAAGTGAGCTTCAACCATATTGATTAACATTATCTATTGATTCTATAAAAATAATTTATTTTATCTATTGATTTTTAATTTATAAACTAACGCTTATTTGGAGCGACACATGAAAACTTCAACACATAAAAAAACACAATCTTCACAATCCATAGCCGATGAGTTAACGCATTTTTTGTCTGACACTTACCTTTTGTATCTTAAAACACAAAACTTTCACTGGAATGTCACTGGCCCAAATTTTTATTCGTTACACAGCATGTTTGAAAATCAATACAAACAACTTGCTGACGTAGTTGATGTCATTGCAGAACGTATTCGCGCACTCGGTTGTGCGACGCCAGCATCGTTTTCACATTTTATTAAACTCAGCTCACTCAAAGAAGAAAATGGTGTGCCTTCACCGAGCGACATGATTCATCAGTTACTCAAAGATCATGAGATTATGTCGCATCATGCTAAAATTATTTTTTCTGCTGCTGAAAAAGCAAATGATCAGGCTACTATGGATATGTTGATTGAACGTATGACTGAGCATGACAAAACGGCGTGGATGTTGCGGAGTTTGCTTGAATAAATCCATCCGAATCTTAAATTAATTTAAGCACCCACCACTGTCATCGCGAGGCTGCGAAGCGCTTAGCCGTGGCGACCCAGATTCACTTAGCTCTTCTGGATCGCCACGGCTAAACGCTTCGCAGCCTCGCGATGACGAACTCTTTACTAATATATATATGTGCAAAGCAATCGTGTAATATGAGTTAATTAAATCAAGCCGGATATTTTAACCAAATAGGCAATACACGCTGCAGATAATCCATGAATTTCCACAAACCCACACGATATTCTTTTCGTCCTATGAAATTTTCCTTTGCCTCTGGATACGCAATTCCAAATCCAAATAATCCAGGGGCAATAATGCCACATTCTTCAATATAATTGAGATGACCCACCCCTTCAACCACAGGAAGTTGTCTGCGCTCAAAACCAATGGCATACACAACCTTATCGCACTGCGGAAGATAATGTTCTACATTTTCTTCAGTCGAATAAATTCGCTCTAATGAAGCAGGTAATTTACCATCAATAAAATCATGCGCCCACTCCGCTGTCGGGCCCTTTAATCCAGTATCGTCAAATAAAATCGCATCTTCTAAATAAATTGCATAAAGCAAAGGTGATCGATAAAAATTAAGAATACGTTTCGCACCATTCTCTACTAAATTTCGTAATGCTAATATTGCAGAATGAGATGAACCAAATACTGCGATGGTTTCGCTGTTTTGAATATGTTGCTTGATGCGCCCTGCATCCATGGCATCTTGCAGCGGAATAATAGGCACTGTTGAAATAGCGAGATTTTTTGGATCAGCTCCCGTCGCTAAAATAACATTTTTCGCACGACATTCTGATTTTTTTAATTGAATTCTCCACGACCTATTGTTTAATGTTAACGTTTCTGCTTGATCTTCTATTGTCTGCACTTTCTCTTTCAATTTGTTTGTTACCCATTGCAATGGCTCCACCATTAAACTTAAGTAACATGTTTTGTTTTTTTCAGCATGATAGAGCGGAAAATTTTTTTCAGCAGAAAGATACTCAAATGATTTGACCGTCTGTAAAAAACGATTAAACAAATCCACTTTTGTATTGCTGGGAACATTTGCCCAGCGCGCTCCAAAATCGCCGACTTTAAATGCTAAATCAATCCAGAGAATTTCTGCCGAAGAAATGCCTTGATCGAGCAATTTTCCCACGGCAGCAATACCAGCAGGCCCCGCGCCAATGACAGCCCATTCATATATCATAAGCACTGCTCCCTCAACACGTTAACGTGGATTTTCGAGACTTAACACACCCGAATTATAGTCATACGCAAATAATTCCGCATAACGCCCCCACTCAATCACTGTTTGTAAAACACGATCAGCTTCTTTTTCCGTTAAATAATCTTCTAGCAATGACAGAAAATTTTCTTCTAGTGCACGATGGCGTGGGTGATGAATTAATTGGTCATAGATGTAACGTGCAAGTGGAACATGTTTTTTAAGTTGTGCTGAGAATATTTTTTTACGTTCTAAAATATCCGCTTCAACAAATGCTTTCCCTATTTCTGTAATCGTAATATCACCCTTAGACACATTTGCAAAATATAAAATTTCTAATAACTCAGTTAATGGAAATAATTCATCGATATCTAACATCAATGTATCAGCCACTTCGGGCAAATCCATTTTTCCGTTATGTTCTGGCGTATTTAATGTTTCTAACAAACCAGTCACTTCGGCGACACTCGCTTCTGGTAAGCGATATCCAATATCAATCCTAGGACGCTCTTCGGCAGTGCCTGATGATGTTTTTTGAACGGTTGTCATTAAGGTATAAACACGATCAATTTGGTTGCGTAACCGTGGATCCAAGTCACTACGCGGATGCTGCAAATTGACTTTTAGTTCTGCGCGAATTGATCCAGGATTACTATTAAAAATGATAATACGATCCGCTAATAACACAGCTTCTTCGATATTGTGCGTAACAAATAAAATTCCATGAATTCCTGTGCGCTTATTTTCCCATAAATCTAACAAGTCACTTTTTAAATTGTCTGCCGTCAACACATCTAATGCAGAAAAAGGTTCGTCCATTAACAATATATCTGGATTAACAACAATGGCACGCGCAAAGCCCACACGCTGTCGCATACCACCTGATAATTCTTTTGGAAATGCCGATTCAAATCCATCTAATCCAATGGTATCAATCGCTTTTAATGCGCGCTCACGACGTTCAATTCTATCGACACCTAAGGCTTCAAGACCCAATTCTACATTTTGCAAAACCGTCAGCCATGGGAGCAGCGCAAAATGCTGGAATACCATCGCGGTTCCACGCACGGGTCCAGATACCGACTGGCCTCGATAATAGACGTCTCCTGCAGTCGGCTGGACTAAGCCTGCAATAATACGCAGCAACGTTGATTTACCCGAACCGGATTTTCCTAAAATGGCGACTATTTCGCCTTCATTCATGCGAAAATTAACGTCCTGCAATACCAATAATTCTTGACGATCACCTTTTTTAAAGGATTTTTCGACATTCACCACTTCAATCAGTGGTGCAGGAGTATCATCTTTTTTTGTGGCAGCAGTATTCATCGCAACTATTCTCTATTGAAAAGTTATTTTTGCACGAGCCCTTAATCCAGCTGATATCGAGTCTCAGCTAATACGTATAAAGGACGCCATACTAGTCGGTTAAAAACGAGGACTAATAAACACATCATGCCTATCCCTAAGCCAATTCGGAGAAAATTTCCTGAAGCTGTAAATTGAGAAATATACGCACCTAATCCTGTTGCAACAAGCGTCTTATCTCCCCAACTTACTACTTCAGCAACAATACTCGCATTCCACGCACCACCAACAGCTGTAATTGCACCCGTAATATAATAAGGAAAAATGCCTGGCAAGATAATTCGTCGCCATCGCAGCCAATAATTTACACCTAAATTATCGGCGACTTGTAATAAATCTTTAGGAAGTACAGAAGCCCCTGCAATCACATTAAAAAGTACATACCATTGCGTACCTAATATCATTAATGGGGTAAGCCAAACATTAACATTCAAATGATAGGTAATGATCCCAATGACAAAAATGGGATAAAATAAATTAGCAGGAAAAGCCGCTAAAAACTGGGCGAGCGGTTGAATAAATTCTGCAACACGAGGCCTTAACCCCACCCAAACACCAACAGGCACCCATATCAACGATACGACTGAAATCAAAACAAATACCCGCGTTGCTGTGATTAATCCGAGAAAAAAAACTTCACGGATATCAGCAAATGGAATCATTCGGAAAATATAATTTCCCAAAAATAAAAACGCACCGATTAACGATACAATCAATAACGCATTCCAAATAAAAGCTAGTATGACTTGATACTTTAAGCGCTTCATTTTTTGGATATACGTCACTGGTCTTGACCTAAAAATGGAAATGTTGACAAACGCATCGGCTAATACCGAGATTTGTATACCTAAATAATTTAATAAGCGGGTGCGGTGCAATAGGTCAACCACCCACGAGTGCGGTTCTTTCTCTGTGGCAACTTGCTCAAATTTAAATTTATCTGCCCAGGTAATCAAAGGGCGAAATAACAACTGATCATAAACAAGGATAATCACAAACATAGCTAAAATTGCATACCAAATTGCATGCAAGTCAGCAGCTTTGATCGCAAGTGCTATGTAAGAGCCAATGCCCGGCAATAATATATCTTGCTTGGCCACAGAAACAGCTTCAGATGCAACCACAAAAAACCAACCAGCCGACATAGACATCATCATATTCCACAACAATCCTGGCATAGAAAAAGGGACATCAATACGCCAAAATCGTTGCCAAGCTGACAAATGAAACATATTCGCTGCTTCTTCTAAATCTGCCGGAACTGAACGTACCGTTTGGTAAAAACCCAAAGCCATATTCCATGCCTGAGAAGTGAAAATAACAAAGATAGATGCACACTCAGGACCCATTAAACTATTAGGAAATAATTCAATAAAGCCAACGACCGCAATCGATAAAAAACCTAAAATAGGAACAGATTGCAAGATATCGATCACTGGGATAATAATGCGCGCCGCCCGCTTACTTTTGGCAGCCCAGGTCGCAAAAACAAACGTAAATAATAGTGAAAAAATCATCGCAATGAGCATGCGCAAGACTGTACGCAGGGCATATTCTGGCAAATACCGTGGATCGAGTGAAATGGAAATAGTCTGCCCTAACTGATAGGGCACTGCCATTTGTTTTGCATTCCAAGCTAAAAGACTGATGAGACCAAGCGCCAAAAAAAGCGCGGCAATATCCCAGTAGTTAGGATAAAGCCTACCTTTATAGACTGTCATGAATGTATTACGTAACGAAATCATGAGTTACCTTTGTTGGTTTATTTTCAATATCTGCATCAATTTTTCCCTTTGAAAAAAATGTTGCTGCGTAAACCACAATTTGCTTTTATCCCTCTCCCCTTGTGAGAGAGGGTTAGGGCTGAAG
>JABDBD010000059.1:0-2057 GCA_013288815.1 Gammaproteobacteria bacterium
TCCTTTTAATACCGGGATAGATGCAATATTTGGGCCTTTAATTAATTTTATTGTATGCGCTTTTTCAAATGGCAAAGGTGCTTGCAACAGATCTCGATTAAGAATTTTTTTTCGAGGATATTTTACTTTTGGATAAGGCATCGTTAATGTACGAGGGTCCGTAATAATTCCTTGCAATGCAGATGCGGTTGCTACTTCTGGACTACACAAATAAACACTATCTTCTCGTGTCCCAGAACGGCCAGGGAAATTTCGAGGAACCGTACGCAAACTGTTTTGTCCGGTTGCCGGCGCTTGGCCCATCCCTATGCATCCGTTACATCCCGCTTGATGAATTCGCGCACCAGAGTGAATCAAATCGGATAATAACCCTTCGTTAGCTAATTCTTCTAATTCATTTCGCGATGCTGGATTTATATCAAATGAAACACCTGAATGAATGCGCTGCCCTTTCACCATCAATGCAGCAATTGCATAATCGCGATAGCCAGGATTTGCAGATGAACCAACGTAAGCTTGATACAAGCTACGGCCAGCCACTTCACGCACGGGAACAACTTTTCCTGGGCTAGATGGAAGAGCAATTAAAGGTTCTAGTGTAGCCAAATCAATTTCATCGTTCAGATCATACTTAGCTTTTTTATCGGCAAGAATTTCTATCCAATCTTGTTCTCTACCTTGGCCTTGTAAAAATTTAAATGTTTCTTTATCCGAAGGAAAAACTGTCGCAGTTGCACCTAACTCAGCGCCCATATTGGCAATCACATGTCTATCCATCGCCGTTAAATTTTTAAGTCCTGGTCCGTAATATTCAAGCACACGATTCACACCGCCTTTTACAGTATGTCGTCTTAGCATTTCTAAAATGACATCTTTAGCACTCACCCAATCTGGCATTTTTCCCTTTAACTTGATACCAAACACTTTAGGCATAGTCACATGAAATGGTTGACCTGCCATCGCCATCGCAACTTCTAAACCTCCTGCACCCATGGCCAACATACCTAAACAACCCGCTGCGCAAGTATGACTATCAGAACCGAGTAATGTCTTACCCGGCTTACCAAAATTCTGCATATGCACAGGATGACTCACGCCATTACCGGGACGACTAAACCAGACACCAAACCGCTCAGAAGCACTTTGAAGAAAGAGATGATCATCTGCATTTTTATAATCTTCTTGGATAAGGTTGTGATCTACGTATTGCGCTGAGAGCTCCGTCTTGACTCTGTCCACCCCCATGGCTTCCAGCTCTAGCATTACCAGTGTTCCTGTTGCATCCTGACAGAGTGTTTGATCTATTTTTAAAGAGATTTCTTGACCGGGTTTCATCTCACCTTCTAGGAGGTGGGCTTGTAAGAGTTTTTGTGTGACATTCATTGGAAGAGGCATACTAATCGCTCCTTGCATAAAGACACATGGTTGCATAAATTATATTCTACCACATTTTGATCTTGGCTCCCCTACTCTTTTACAGTAATTCTATTTTTAATCAAATTATCAATGACTTGAGGATCAGCCAATGTGGACAAATCGCCTAAGTTATCTGTCTCATTATTGGCAATTTTTCGTAATAAACGACGCATTATTTTTCCTGAGCGGGTTTTAGGCAGAGCATCTGTCCACTGAATGTATTCGGGTGTTGCGATCGGCCCTATGACTTGACGAACCTTTTCAATTAACTTTTTTTTCAGCTCATTAGTCGGTTTATTATTTATTTTTAAAGTCACAAAAACATAAATACTCTGCCCTTTAATAGGATCAGGCACGCCAACGACTGCGGCTTCAGACACTGCAGGTAATTCCAAAATAGCGCTTTCGACTTCACCCGTCCCTAACCGATGACCCGATAACTTTAAGACATCATCATTGCGTCCAGAAATCCAAAAAAATCCATCCGCATCACAACGTGCATCATCACCCGTTAAGTAGTATCCGGGAAATTCTTTAAAATACGAATTCACAAAACGATCTCTATCCTTATAGACAGTTTGCATCATGCCAGGCCAGGGATTTTTAATGACTAATTTTCCCATTTGACCTTCTTCAGCTGC
>JABDBD010000059.1:2067-7943 GCA_013288815.1 Gammaproteobacteria bacterium
TCGTCATTCACAATTGCTGGAACAATTCCTAAAAAAGGCCAAGCAGCTGAGCCTGCTCGCAATGAAGTTGCCCCAGGCAGAGGACTAATCATGATGCCTCCCGTTTCTGTTTGCCACCAAGTATCAACTACGGGACAACGTTTATCTCCAACGACATCAAAATACCATTTCCATACATCTGGATTAATGGGTTCACCAACTGATCCAAGCAACTTGAGACTTTCTCTTGAAGTTTGCTTCACCCATGCGTCACCTTCGCGACGCAAAGCACGTATCGCTGTGGGAGCCGTATATAGAACATTGACTTTGTGTTTATCGACAATTTCCCAAAACCGAGAAAACGTCGGGTAATGAGGCACACCTTCAAAAAGTAATGCTGTGCTTCCATTTAATAAGGGCCCATACACCGAATAAGAATGTCCCGTTATCCAACCCACGTCAGCTGTACACCAATAAACATCGGCTTCTGCAGTATTAAAAATGTAATAATGCGTCATAGCGGTATAAACAAGATAACCACCCGTAGTATGCAATATTCCTTTTGGCTTACCTGTTGAACCCGATGTATAAAGAATAAATAAAGGATCTTGAGAATCCATGACCTCAGGTGGACATTGAGGTGAAACATTTGCGATTAATTCATGATACCAACTATCTCGTTCAGCATCCCACGGAACTGGATTTTCTGTCCGTTTGACAACAATAACATGCTCCACATCAGGGCAATCTTTTAAAGCAGTATCAACATTTTCTTTTAATGAAATAATTTTTCCACCGCGTATGCCTTCATTTGCCGTGATCACCATTCGGCAATCTGCATCTAATAGCCTGCTTTTTAGTGCATCTGCAGAAAATCCACCGAAAACAACTGAGTGAACTGCCCCAATACGGGCACACGCCAACATTGCGATAACAGCCTCTGGGATCATAGGAAGGTAAATACAAACCTTATCGCCTTTTTTAATTTTCTGTTTTTTTAATACGTTTGCAAATCGACAAACTTGCTCATGTAGCTGAGCGTAGGTGAGAGTCCGGGATTCAGCAGGATTATCACCCTCCCATATCAACGCCGTTTGCTTTGAACGCATTTCTAAATGGCGGTCTAAGCAATTATAGGATGCGTTTAATTTTCCATTATTAAACCAACTGACATCGAGTTTTGCAAAACTGCCTGTCAATACATCATCCCAAGGTTTAAACCACGTAATAAATTTTCTTGCCTTGTCCCCCCAAAATCCTTTGGGATCACGTACAGAACGCTCATACTGTAAATGGTATTGTTCCTCTGACAAATGCGATGAAATCAGATCCGACATAAAAAGTCCTTTTTTTGCGTTCTAGTTGGAGTTTACAATGAAACTAGATAAAGCTTACTTTACTTTCTTGCTAGTGTTTTTCATATTACTTAGCCTATTTTATATGACTCACCATAAAGTGATTTCTTCTATCGAAAACAGCTTCTTCAATTACGACCCTTTGCCAAGCTTTGAATTAACCAATTTAATGGATCCTTCTCAAGTATTTTCAGATAAAGAATTAAAGGGCAAGGTCACTGTTCTCAATATCTGGGCTTCTTGGTGTCCAGCATGCCAGAGTGAACATGCTTTTCTAATGGATATTTCGCAACGAACAGGCATACCATTTTATAGTTTAAATTTCAAAGATAATCCAGATGCTGCGCGAAAATGGCTAGAAGATAAGGGAAATCCTTTCATAAAAACTGGGATAGATGCCAAAGGTAACCTATCTGCGGAGTTAGGTATCATTGGAATACCTGAAACTTTTTTAGTAGATAAAAATGGAATGATTCGTTATCGACATTTAGGTGTGTTAGATCAAGAAGAGTGGGAAAACACCCTGCAACCATTGATTGTTAAATACTCAAAAAATGAAAATGATGAATAATTTTTTACTGTTAAGTTTTGTTAGTTAAAGCCTTTGCAAACTGAAAATATGATAGACTACTTAAAGTATACCCATTTTATTCCACGAGCCAATGCATGAAAAAAAAACCAACTAAATGGTGGGGAACCTTTCATTTTGAAGAGAGACAACAGCTTTATTGGGAGCTCGGCCCTTTGCTCTTGGGCATTAAACGATTATCACATGAGTGGCATGTTGCAAACGATACTCAAAAAAATGATTTAGAAAATAGCTCACTTAAAATTGCATCTGAAACAAGCCCTACCTTTACAAAAGAAACTTCTAGGCATAACCGTTACTTTTTTCATAAAACCGAGCCAAGTTTGCATTTAATCCCAACATTAGCAGACAGATCACAAGTATCACGAGCCGAGACACCATTTTATTTGCCAGTGGACGAGCACGTCACTATTTATGTGAGCTCACCTGTTTGGGTAAGAATTGAGGTAGGAGATAAACGGTTAATGCTCGATGAAATTCCTTCGTTACGGTTATCCGATACATGGTACGGACCCAATACACGAGAAGGAGAACTTTGCTATTCCAGCCCTACTTTTTGCCGTACAAGTTTAGCTGAGTTACCATTTCGACCCCATCGTGTCATCAGCCCTATTATTATTCAGAACCATTCGAAACAACCACTTTTAATAGAACAATTAAGTTTACCTTTACCTTTTTTGTCGATTTATGCAGATATGAATGGCAATCTGTGGACGGAAGAAATACTTGTAAAAAACGAACCTCACCATAAAAATACGATTCGACAAGGGAAAGGCGCTCCAAGTATTGTGCCTTCTGCTGCTTTAGTGAATCATGCACGTTTACATCTTAAGGCACATAACTTCATGACCCTTTTTTATAGCTTATTGACGGATTGATTATGATATTCCCAGATCTAATGGAACATTTCTACAAAGTACACGTCGAACCCATCATTTGGGCAATGTTGCTGATGATGATTGGTTTTCTCGTTGCTAGATTAGTTAGCACAAGCTTAGTAAAGAGCATGATTAAGCACTTAACACCGCAACAATCCATGCTGCTGAAAAGAATCGTTTTTTATTTGATTGTTGCTCTTTTTGCAGCGTCAGCTGTGCAAGAACTGGGATTCCAAATAGGTGCCTTCTTGGGAGCAGCAGGTATTTTAACGGTAGCTATTGGTATTGCTTCACAAACTTCCATGTCCAATATTATCAGTGGTGTTTTTATGATAGGTGAAAAACCTTTCGAAGTCGGGCACACTGTGCGAGTTGGCGATACGCAAGGTGAAATTCTATCAATAGACCTATTGTCGGTTAAAATTAGAACTCCAGACAATACGATGGTTAGGATACCCAATGAAACGCTTATCAAGTCATCGATTATTAATTTGTCTTCTTTCCCTATTAGACGCATCGATCTAAAAATAGGAGTTGCATATAAAGAAGATTTGGAGCGAGTAAAACAAGTATTGTTTGATGTCGCTTACAAAAATCCATTAAGTTTAATTGAGCCTAAACCTTCTTTTTTGATTTTAGGCTTTGGAGAATCCGCTGTTGATTTACAATTTTCAGTATGGGGAAGCAGGCCACATTTTTATGAATTAAAAAATACGATTCAAGTAGAAATAAAAAAAGCATTTGAGGAAATGGGTATTGAAATGCCATTTCCATCGAGGACATTGTACACGAGCGCGGGAATAAATGTGTTACCCACAAAACTAACCTCTTCATGACAGTTAGTTAAGGAGACTCATGAAAAAATATCCGTTGATAGGCTGGCGTGAATGGGTATCTTTACCTGAGCTAGGTATTCAGAAGATTAAAGCCAAAGTAGATACCGGGGCTCGCACCTCTGTTTTACATGCATTTGCTCTTAGACCTTTTACAGAAGGAAATAAAGCGCGTATTTGTTTTGATATACATCCTATACAGCATAATACAGAGACCGTCTTAACCTGCATTGCGGATGTCATTGATTTACGCTGGGTATCAGATTCGGGCGGACACAAAGAAGAACGTTACGTTATTCAAACGCAAATTGTGATGGGAGAAAAAAGTTGGCCTATTGAGATCACACTAACTGAACGAGACACTATGTTGTTTCGCATGCTGTTAGGAAGAGGAGCAATTCGTCATCGATTTTTGGTTAACCCAACAAGGTCATTTATTACAACAAAATAAAAAGGTCTTTATATGAAGATTGCTATCTTATCAAGAAGTCGGGATCTGTATTCAACAAAGCGTTTAGTTGAAGCAGCAAAAGAACGAAACCATAAAGCTGACGTCATTGATACGTTACGATGCTATATGAATATTACTTCTGCTCGACCGACTATACATTATAAAGGCAACGAACTAAGTCATTATGATGCCGTCATTCCGCGAGTGGGATCTTCCGTTACCTTTTATGGTGCTGCAGTTGTACGACAACTAGAGATGATGGGTGTATTTTGTGTTAATCATTCTGTTGCGATTACACGAGCACGAGATAAATTACGATCTTTACAACTACTCTCTAAAAAAGGCATTGGATTACCGATTACTGGATTTGCCCACTCTATCGATGAAATTCAAGATCTGATTAAAATGGTAGGCGGCGTGCCACTAGTCATCAAATTTTTGGAAGGTACACAAGGTATTGGCGTAGTACTCGTTGAAACAGCAAAAGCTGCAAGAAGCGTTATGGAAGCTTTTTTAGGCTTAAAAGTAAATATACTTGTCCAAGAATATATAAAAGAAGCGAGCGGTGCAGACATACGATGTTTTGTCGTTGGAAATAATGTTGTTGCAGCAATGAAGCGTCAAGCTAAATCACCCGAGGAATTTCGCTCCAACTTGCATCGCGGCGGATATGCAAGTGAAGCTGAGATTACCGAGGAAGAACGAACCATGGCTATTCGAGCTTCGCATATCATTGGGTTGAATGTTGCCGGTGTTGACATTGTTCGATCTAACAGAGGGCCATTAATTATTGAAGTCAATGCTTCCCCTGGACTTGAAGGCATTGAAAAAGCAACTAAGAAAGATGTCGCTGGCTCTATCATTCAATTTATTGAAGAAAGCACTGAACATGGGAAACATCAAACAAGCACGAAAAGCAAAGATGATCACTCGTAAGCTTAGGGTAAATGATACATCTCCTTCATCTGAAAAAAGTTTATTTTCATATAGTTATATGAAAATTGCGCCTTTCCAATTGAAAGATCCGTTTTAACAGTAATTTCCCTAAAGTTGACTATACTTTAGATAAGACAATGTTATAAACGGTGACACAAATGACAGACTCTCGAAGTAAAATATTGGAGAAAGGATTGGAGAGGCTGAAATCCCTTCTTCCGCAATATGAAAAAATTAAAAAAGATGCATCTCAAGCAATTTCCAAATCAGATACAACGGTAGGTTCACTTAATTGGGAACAAAAACATGTTTTAGATACATATCGTTCTGGCTTTATCGGTTTGTCGATAGCATGTAATGACGCAATTCTTTTTATTCCTGAACAGACAAACGAATCCTTCTTGATAAAACTTAACAAAACAATGTTACTTGAAAAACATAGGGAAATTTCACAGACCTACTCAAATCAATTAAACAAATTTATCTTTAGTGATACCGAGTATAAAAAAGTTATAGCTAAACATTATGATGATGTATTAAGAGACATAGAAAAAAATCGACTTACAGTTTCTGGCACGATAAGAGATATAAATCTAGCGTATCAACTTTATGACAAATGTGACGAATTAATTAAATATTATGAGGATAAAAATCCTTTTATGCTTGAATTGCTTAAAACGCTGCAAAAACACGCATGGTTTTTAACAGGAAATTTTAAGAGTGTGGAGAAATTTTCTGAATTAATTTCTAAATTAGAAGAATACAAATCTAATAAAAATATAAAACCCTTTGTAGATTTTCTCTATAATCCCTATGTTATTGAATCCAACTATCCAGATATTAAATTAGCTTTGC
>JABDBD010000060.1 GCA_013288815.1 Gammaproteobacteria bacterium
AAATAATTCTTGGGTGGCTTCCACAGGTAAATCCGTATAATTAATTATTCTTTTAATGATTAACACTTCGATTAAATCTTCTAACAAACGTGCCATTTTTATATCTGTTTTCTGTAACTCAAGATATATATCCTCTTTTTTTTCGGACATAAGCTTATCTCCATATGGATGTTTGATATTTTAGCATAGAGATGGTGAGTTGTATTTAATCATTTTTAAAAGGTCAGGATAACTCAACCGATTGCTTATAGGACATTAAGGCTATCAGGATCATTATAGCGGAAACACAGCTTAAATAGCTTAGTCCGAATTGACTCACATTAAAAGTAACCCAACGCCAGTAAAAAAAGAATCGTTGACTCATATTAAAGGTAACCGAGGAATTGAGGGTTGCCGTCATGAGTCTAGCCGAAAAACGTGGGGTCATTGGGGTCAGGCATGACAAATGGACATCTGAAAGTCCATTTGTCATGCCTGACCCCATGGGTGCGCTGTGGTGAAATGCAAATCTGGCTGCATCATTGATGTAGCCAAGACGCTTCAAGGTTTTTATCTAGATGCTTGATAGTGTTGGTTGTCGCTCATAATTTAGAGCGAATCTGAGGTAAAGAAATTGTTTGGTTGTCTGGTGTGGTCGAACATTGAAATAACCCAAATTTAGCAACATATTTCCAATTAATTTTATCGAGTGAATCAATGGAATCAATAGAATGACAAATTTCATCAAGTAATTTATCTTGGATTAAACTTTGTTGTTTGGCACGATAGTAAGAAATTTCCGGATGAAAAGCCACCATAGAGTAACGCGGAATGAATTTTCCAGGAAAGCGTTTTTCTAATTCATAGCCTACTTGTTTTTTTAATTGGAATTTAGGATCGGTCACAGTGTCACGCATTTCGATAAAATTTTCAAAGGCCATATCGGCTATGGCATCGGAATTTGGTTTGCGTTGTTGCTCTAGCATAGTAAATAAATTTTTCCAATCAATCAGTGGATATTTATCAACTAATGCAGCTAACTCACTACAATCTTCAAAGCCGCAATTCATCCCTTGGCCGAAGAAAGGAACGATGGCATGTGATGCATCACCTAACAACATTAACTTATCGTCAACATGCCATGGAAAACATTTTACAGTAACCATGGATCCAATCGGATGTTTGAAAAACATCTCCGCAAGATTGGGCATAAGTAAAGTAGCATCGGGAAAATAACGAATAAAAAAATTATCAACTTGTGCGGATGTTTTAAGAGCGTCAAAACTAATGTCACCTTTATTAGATAAGAATAATGTTACCGTGAAACTTCCATCTAGGTTAGGTAAAGCAATTAGCATGAAATTTTTACGTGGCCAAATATGCAGTGCATGCTTCTCCATTTGAAATGTATTGTTGGCTGCGGGGATGTGCAATTCTTTATATCCATGCTCTAACATGGCTTCACTATGAGTAGAGAACGGTAGCTGTTTTTGCAGTGATTTACGTAAAGTAGATCCTGAACCATCTGTTCCTATGACGCAATGAGCAGGAATAGTGATGCTCTCAGTAGACTTCTTAAAGCTAAGTTTAGATTGCTCAATATCATAAGTTATGCAACGCATATCAAAATTAATTTTAACATTAGAATAGCTGGCTGCTTTATTTAATAATAATATATTAAGATCATGACGTGAAATTGAATAAATAACTTCATGCTCTTGCTGGCCATAAGACACAAAAGCTGTTTTGCTATTTAGATCATGAAGCATACGTCCTTTCATAGGGATTGCTAATTTAAGTGCTTCATCTAACAAACCTACTTCTTTCAATGCTTTCATGCCTCGTGCGCTAATCGCTAAATTAATCGAACGATTTTCTAAAAACATACCTTGACGTGGGTCAGGTCGACGTTCGTAAAGCTCCACCTGGAAGTTACGTTGAGCAAGATAGATAGTTAGTAGGGAGCCTACTAATCCTCCACCTATGAGTTGGATAGGAATTGCTTTGTTCATAAAAGGTTCTCTTGTCAAAAATCAAGCAATTTTTGATTAAAATTTGAATTTTGATGGTAAAAATGAGCATGATAGCGGCTCATGGCTAGAATTATAATATCATACCTGTGTACAAATGTCTCATCATATGTTAACGTGCTCTTTTTATTGCCATCATGGATTATCATGCTGAGTGTTAGAAATTCTATTCAAGAAGCGTTAGAGCATCACTTCAGAAAAGCGGATAGACACACTCCGGATTGTTCTGCAATTACAGATGCACAGCTACAACAAGCCATCGCTAGTCGTTGGCCAGTTGTTGATGGTGTTGCGCGTATTTCTTTTGGTTTTTCTAGCAAACCATTATGGAGTAGCGCCACCAATTTAATAAATATACGTTACTGGCCGGAACAAATTCAAAATGACCTTGCTGAAATGATGCAAACCACATTGCGCTTCAGTCTGAAAATAATTGAGAAAGCTAGTCTCGGTAAAATCGAATTCATTGAAGATAAAAACATTCACGTTTTTTCTCGAGGCATTTTTTTCTATTTGAGCGGCGATGAAAATAAATTTTTTGCTGATGAAATGAGTGCTTATGCCCACCGCAAAATTGATAACAATGGTTTTATTCAACAAGCTTATATATTTATGCCCAGCAATGCAAAATATTGGGATCAACAAGCATCCATAACATTTGTGTACATATGGATACATGAAATTATGCATGCATTAGGCTTTAAACATTTGCATGAATTTTCCGATATGCGCAGCCTCTTGCAAAACATGCAGGATGGTTTATATTGCTCAGTACTACCGTATCCAGAAAAAATAAGTACCGCCATCAGTAAATGCACAACTCATTGCAATCCATCTTATGCAGTCTATCCAGGCCCACTCGATAATAGACTCTTGCAACTGGCGTATGTCAATGACACTCTTTCGACTGATCATCGTGATATGTATAGGAATTACTTTGTAAACAGTATTGATATTGCTATTTCTTCATTTTTTTTAGCCATACTTTATAAAAATATTTTTACATTTTTCACCCATATCCTTCATACCGATAACCAACCTATTTTAACAAATAAAATGGCTGCATTACTGACAGACTTTACCTTTACAGCGGCAATATATTTTCTTGAAATACCACTATGGTTAATACAATTATTTGCCATTACTACAGCAATCAAATATCTACCGAGAGTTAATGGACTCTCTGATGATGCAAAAACAGCTTTAGAGAGTCTGGGTATTGTCGCATTAAATCTCGGTATTACTTGTATGCGAGGACAGCAATTGCTTCCTTTAATATTCGCAATAGAGGCAAGCCTGATGGGCACATTTATTGGCAATGGGTGCAACTATATTGGAAGACTCTTAGCTACTACGACTAACCAAGCATCTCGATTAATTAAACCACCTGCCATCATAACTGAGCCAACAGAAGAAGTTGCTATTGATATTGAATCACAGACATTCCCTGTCATTCTAACGAGTGCAGCAAGTGCAAATGCGCATGCATTTTTTAATGCAAAAAGAAGAGTATCACTTTGCACACGATTTACGAGTTGGATTCGAGGCAGCCAAAAAATCGATGAAAATCAAGATTTATTAACAACTACGAATTTTCTCCCTAAAAAAAATCTCTATCTTTCTGCAATTTCAAATATTTCAGAAAAAAATATAAAAGCTAAAAAGTGAAATCAACTTATTAAATCTGGAAAGTTAACCTATGTTCTCTCACAGTAATCATTTTCATGAAAAAAACTCATCTCACTTAGATTTGATTTTTGAAGCTTCTCTCAAAGAAGATATAGTAAAACTGCAAACATTATTGGAAGTTTACAAATTCGAAGATAACGTACGAAACTTACTAGAAGCTTTACAAGAAAAATATCTTTTTCAACTAAGAAGGATAGTATATCAAATAGGAGCGCTTGAGAGTTTAAACATGTTGCAGGCAAAGCGATTTTTTAGCTTTAATGCATTTAATATGATGTTATCTAAATTAGATTCAGATGAGATTGAATTAAATTATTCAAAGGGCAAGCTATTTGGCTGTGCTTTTGGTGGATTTGAGGGGTTAGTTTATAGCAAGCTTGAATCACAAAAGTCCACTTATGAAGATGACTCATCTGACACAGATGATGATTATTATGAAATATTATTTCGAGAATCTGCACTAGGTTTTGCGCGCGGAGGTCATCAACAAAAAGCATATCGATTGCTTGATTTTGTTCGTCGCGAACACCCAAAAAATGCGGTTGACATATTTGGTTGCTTGGGGCAGGGTTTTGCTCATAGCAAATTATTTTCTGAATGTTACAAACTCATACCTATTTTTCAAGCTGATCAATTGTGCCGGGGATCTGATTATCTTTTCTGGAGTGTTGCAATTGGTTTAGGTTGTAGTGGTAATCTGGATGAATCGCAACATTTTGTAGAATATATTAAAAAAAATTATCCTGAACAAATACGTATGGTATTAGAAAGCATTGCAAGTGGTCTTGCAGGCAATGGTTATCAACATGAGGCGTACCAGTTTTTAACATATGTCCATAATAAATATGCGGATCAAGCTCAGAATATTCTAGAAGTGATTGCAAGTATTGGAGTTAGAATTGACCGAAACATTAAAAATCATATTGTTCTAAGTTCATTAGTTAAAATGGATGCTCCTGAGGGTCGCATTGCATGCATGGATCAACTCAAATTGCTTGATGAGAAAATCATTTGTCATCAAGATAAGTTACTTTCCCAAGCCACTAAAGCTAATCAGTTACTAAAGAAATGCAAGGTTAGCCCAGATCAAGCAATTGGCATGAGCATATGTGAGTTGCAGATATGGTTTTTACAAGGTATTCAATTACTGGCAAATGGTAAATTACATTTTTCTACTTTTAGGATAATTGCATCTTTTATATCACCGCTATCAGAGCAAGATTGTCGAAATTTAGAGGTTTCTATATATAAGCAACACATGTCATCTACTTTTAATCTTTATTATAAAAATAGTGGTTTTTTTGGAGTATTAAAAGATGAGCATGCACTGTATTTAGCGAATGAATGCTTAACTAGAATTTCCAAAAATGAGTTAAATGCCTTAATTAAAAATGAATCTTATGAAATTTTTCGGATCAAATGATTAGGGTCTGTTTACATGTATTAAAAATAAATTCAATTGTCGTTCTGCACAGCTACCCGATAAGAGCGACCAAATGGAGGATTGGCGACTATCCACCCATTTTCTTTTTTTTCAATAGATAGATCCGGATAATTTTTAGAAACTTCTAAATCTTTTAACAACATCACATCGCCTTACCTGCTGTTTGAATACAAAAAAGAGTATTATTCGATATAACTGTTCTGTCAGGATGAACTACAAATTCGCGAACCTCTGTATCGTCTCCCTCTCTAAGGTCGTGATCGATTGTAAAATAACTTAGTCCAGGATAAGAAATAAAATCCGCCTCATTACCCTTGCAAAATACTTCTAGTTTTGGATCATCTCCGCCTTGCACATAGATCGAAACATTTAAAATTATCTGATCCTCCATCTTCACAGCAAATGAACTCAATAATAAATGCACATTATTTAGAAGTTTCTCAGTGATCCCCTGTGTCGCGCCTAACAATATTTTAAACTCCTGCATTTTCAAGGGCTCACGAGTAAAGAATGAATACTCATGGAGGGACAGTCTAGTAATTTTATTCAAACAATCGGGCTTGATCACCTCTTGCCCTTTCTCGTCTTTATACAATAATATTTTTTATGATAGCTCGTAGCCCATAGGCTTAGTTGTTCAATATGCTGAATAATTCTAGGAATGACGGGCTGATCTTGGTTTGTATCGGATTGTAGAGAATCCTCAGTGCCTGAATAAACTAAAATGTCACGGACATCAATCGGCTGATTGATTCTCGCTTGATTTTTCTCGAAATTTTTAAGCAATCTTTGCTTGACTCGCTTATATTCTAACAACCTAAACATAACACCTCTTTTTGGCGATCAGTATATATCTTTAATTATAGTGCAGAAGTGAACTTCTTTTTGAAGTGCCATGGCAAATAGTTTTGCGGCATCGGCTAATGAAAGTTTGCAACAAGATAGCAAGATTTTACCTACGTTAACGACCCACCAAGGTAAGCCAATTATGGTTTTTGTGGCTAAAGATTTGAATTTTCAATCAGTTAGTCAACACTATGCAACCAAAAGAATGAATCTTTGGCAATAAATTCTTTGCCAATCCTTAAGAAAGTCTTAATGTACAAATAGTAAACTATCTACCATAAAAATATTCTACAAACGCACAATGAGGATTACCATGAGCCAGAACCGGGGTGCGCCCACAAAACAAGAAATGCAATCTTCTATTAAACAAGAAGCATTCCGCATTTATTTGTTAACAGACAACAAAAAAGCAACGCTTGATAAAGTGGTTGACGGTAACGTAGCTTTATTGTTTCCAGACCCAAGTGATTTAAGTGCGAGTAGTTCAGGTCATCGAAAATATAAGGCGTGTTTTATTCATGATGGTCAGTGGGTAATTGAAGCGGGTAAAAGAAAAGAAGTCTCCATCGGTAGTCGCAATTTTAGCAATGCGAAGTTTTTCGCGTCATCAAAAGATCAAACTATAAAATGGATGTCGCCTGAGACGCCTAATTATCAGAATATTCTCAATACAGTATTAGGGCGTGGTGGCATTCAATTGTCTCAGATTGAGAAATTACCGAATGTGCTTCATGAGAATATCCTGGCACCACAGTATGATGCAGCATCGCTCGTTGCTACGAAAACAGCATCCAAAAGATTGTATGGTTTATATAAACCTGAAGATAGAAAGCGTACCATAAAAGAATTATTAAAACTTGGCTGTCGTGCAACAGCAGAGGATGTTCTGGAAATTAGAAGAATCCTGGATGTTCCACTTAAATCTAAACCTCGAAACCTCGATTATTTACGCGAATTATTACGCGCAACCGGCACAGTGACGGACCATAAGGGGCGCGTGCATAAAGATCGCACCCTCTATCAGATTTTCTTAGGTGCCAGAGACTATGATGTGGAAAGTGAAAATAAAATTAAAGTTGTCGATGGTTTAGCTGAAATGCTAGAAAAAGATTACTTCAGTCAATTACCTGATGGAGTACAGTTAAGAGAAGAACAATACTACGGACAATTCCCGAAAGGATTTGAAGAAAAGGAAAAAGAAAGAATTGCAAACGAGTCACGCGAGCTTAATAACACACTAAAAGTAATTACCACAGCCAGCGATGCAGACTGCCAACAAACCATGGCGTTGGATAGTTTTCATGGGTATGATCTTCGTCCTGCTTCATGGGCTAGTAATGATAATGAGACACTTGCTTCGGCTATTTATTTTCAAAAAACAGAAGCAGGGTTGAGTTGTCAATTCAGAGGACTGGATGGTCAAGTCAAAACAAAAGTCATAGCATGGAACCAATTGCCCCCTGTTCCGAATTCCATTGATGATCTTAACAAGGAAGAAATAAAAAAGTTATATGTACCAATTATTTTAGAACAACTTGCCGAACCAGGCCAATTTTATACGCCTGAACAAATTCAACAACTCAAAGCCTTATCTCATACAACTGTTACAGCGTCACAAGAGGATTTTGAAAATGCGTGGGGTGAATTGCAAGAATACATAAAAAGCATCGCGGGCCCATGGATTAATTTTAATGTGCTAAAGGCGTTGTATCAATTTAGAAATTATCTTGAACCCAAACAGGTTTATACGACGGGTTATCATTCTAATCCAGAATTACTTAAAGAAACCTGTGAGTTATATGATAAGAATTTTGCGCTATTTGGTAATGATTGGTCTTCACCTAAAAAT
>JABDBD010000061.1 GCA_013288815.1 Gammaproteobacteria bacterium
ACTCAGAATTTTTGTGATGCTGAATTGTGAATAGAAATAAATAATTAAAACAGGGGTGATATCACCCTGTTATACAATGGGAATGGTAAGTATCGTATCTTTGCTTGCCAGAGCTCATTCAACATTCATAAGCTTCTGATTTCTGACAACAAAAAACTGAGTGAGGATCACCATGATAATAAAGACTGAGATAATGTAGATAGCGTGTTAAACCCGCTTAAAACCCGCGAAGAATTTTCAGTTATCTTAATCAAATTCTGCAAGACGGTGCGAAATCAGGGGGATTTATCCCCCTGATTTTGTTGCTATATCCTTTGATATAATATGAACATATAGAATATAAGAGGAGTTCAAAAATGATTCTGCGCAATTTAATAAAAAATCCCTTGAGAAAAGTTTTTCAATTTTTAGGAGGGACTGTATCCGGTATATATTCAACATATGACGTAGGTGCTGCTGTCAGTGGAGAAGACACTAAAAATGGAAAACAAAAACTTACCTATTCTCGTGGTTTCACTATTGATCAAATGATAGAAAAAGATCTTGATTTTGATTCTGCTGTGATGTTTTCATTATTGAACGGGAAAGAAATGACATTAAGCCAAATGCTTCACCCTAATACTGTGCATCCATTTCATGCTGGCAATACAGCTAGGGGATTTTTTAAGGTACAACGGGAAGCTAAAAATATTTCTTTACTTTCAGCCGGTACAACGCTTGTAGCAGGGGCTCTTACAAAAAATCTTCTTGTTCAAACAATTACAGTGATAGGGGCTACAGGTTTTTATGGGGCACATAGGGGGAATCAAACAATAGTTAAAATTGCACATAAAACTACGAATGATGCTGATAAAACTAATGATCATTTACCCTCTCGACCAGAAAATCACAAATAACTTGTGCGAATTTATCTGGGTATTCCAATGAAAGCAAATGCCCCGCCTCGGAGAAAATCGCCATTTGCGAATCAGGTATTAAATCAGCGAATTTCTTAACATCAGCTGGAGGACAAATCCGATCTTCATCACCAGCAATAAAGAGTGTAGGCGCTTTAATATTTCTAAAACATTCAGCTTCAGATTTAAATGCACATTGTGCAGCAAATTGACGCTTGAAACCTACCAGCGATTTCGGCTGCGGCTCTTCTGGCAGTTGCACCGGCGAGGTGAAATTCTTTTCCAGATATTGATTTGAGAAAATCCATGGCCGTCCTATTTTTTCAATTACGCTTTCTGCTAAATTTAATTCATGTAACTCTATCAGCGCTTCTGCAAATAATCGTACATGCATATTTACATTTGCATAACTGACACAGGCAATCATTTTATTTATTTTCTCAGGATATTTCTCAGCAAATTTTGCTGCGATTTGACCGCCCATGGAATAACCTATCAAATGAACCTTTTCAAGTTGCAGCGCTTGCATTAAACCTGCCACGTCATCTGCCATCATCTCTATGCTGTAGGGGATGTCAGGCTGATCTGATTGACCTACTCCACGGTTATCGAATTGAATGACTTGAAAGTGCTTGGCTAATACATCTACCACGGAATGCGGCCAGACGCTCTGATGGTCGCCGTTGCAGCCGCTAATTAAAATAATTGGGTAACCTTTGCCTGTGGTTTGATAATAGAGGGAGATGTTATTTGAAATTATTTTTGGCATAGTTGTTTAAGTCACTTTAAGGTTGATTGTGTATTTTTAGCAGAGCGCATAGTATTCAAACGTTTATTGTTCCTAAGAATCACCGTTCATCACTACACATGATAGCGAGATCCATGGTTTACCAGCAACTGGCTTATCATTCTAGTCTACTCCTGCTGCTCGATAGGCGGAGCATCAGGCACTTTTCCTTCTGGCCATATTGGCACTTGCACATGTCCACATGATGGCTCCCAGGGATGCTTGTGTGTGGCCGAATTGTGATTCTGAGTAGTAATCAATTTCCGAACTACTTACAAACACCGACTTCGTGTTTATTCCAATGTATACCAAAAATCACATTAAACTTAGTAGCATTAGCAACAGGACAGATTGTTTTTTTAATCTTTTCAAGTTTAACAAAGCCATACGCAGACAATGTTTTCAATGTCCTAGATAGGTTGCTAGACTGTCGACCTGTTAGATCAGACAATTCACGTATAGAGCTTGGTTTTTTGTCTGTTATAACTTGCAACAACGCTTGATTTTCATCGCTAAGCACCTCTGCTAACGATCGAATTGAAGTAAACCAAATCTTAGGGTCGTCAGAACGTGGTTTGTAGTCACCACGGGCAATCGCAAGTGTCCGCTCACGAATCTCTCTTTGTGACATGATACCAATTTTAATAGCTTTCATTCTGTGTTTCCTCCTAGTCAAGCCCAAGCGCATTAAGCATCTTATCTACCTCTGACCAAAAATCAGTTAACAATTGGTGCGCGTCAACAAACTCATAATGCACGCCTTCATCTTCTATGTGCCGATGACGATGATCATATGTCTTTCTACCTTGATGTTTGCCTTTATTCTTTCCCTTAACAGCATGGGCATTATCAAACCCCATGATGCGCTTACCATCTCGATCATGAAGTGTCAGGCTATAACGAACTCCATGAGGGATCATCTCACTTTTAGGTACTTGGCGAACTTCAAACTTCGTCCAATGACCGCCGGCTTGCTCTATGACAACCCCATCTAAATTCAGGAGTGTGTCAATGTCCTTTTTATTATCCATTCTTATCACCTGATGATAACTATCATTATAGCAAATAATGTTATTATGTCAATGTAGGTGATATTTTTAGATCACCTACATTACCAATATTTTTAATAAAAAAATCTTTAGCATTTTGGAAAGCTATTCGATCTCTTGAAAAAAATCATCTATTTCATATGTAGCAAATGTGTAACCAACTGAGATAGGTTTACCTACTATCTCGGTAGGTTTAGGTAGGTTTTGCTACAACTAATACATTGCAAGGTGTTGATTATTAAGTAAATATGATAGCGCCGCCCTCCCTCATAATGCTGAGGTCGGTGGTTCGAGTCCACCCATAGCCACTATTAAATCAAGCAGTTACAAGTCTCCACGTCGAAGGCACTCAAAAATAGGTTGTAAAATGAATACACCTCTGTCTACCTCCATAGCCGTCAACAAACAAGCTTCAGCTTCTCATTAAGCCAACAACCAAAACAGCCAGAGCTTTTTATAGACTTTTTTCACGATAGTGGTTAAGATTTGCCTTCTTTCGTCGTCTATTTAAAGAGGTATCCCATGATCTATATGAGTGTGTAGCACACAATCCGCAAGCATTAGAATCATGCTCTTGGTAACACTTAAGTAAGTAATACAACCCTAAAGCCAGTTTCTCAAAAAAACTGGCTTTTTATTTTCTTTAAGATTGCATAAGAAATCATTACGCTTAATTACAGCCAAAGCAAAAAAAGAACACACGCAACAAAGAAAGCAAAGCAAACCTTCCAAATCTAATTCCCTCCAGCCTACCAAGCGCTAAGCGAAGCTGACGCTCACTTAGCGCATTACCAATTATGAGATATCAAGGTCAAGCTCTGCGAGTGCGCTACGCGCAGCCTTGACATCTCTACGGCTCCAACTTTGTAAAAGTTAATAAAAAATAACTCCTCGTGTCATACTGCAAGATAAAGGTATGTATTTCTGCCGCTATAACTGTTTATTTTAAAATACTATTTTTTAGGACACTGCCCAAATGTGGCGGACATTTTCGGACAACATGTTTTTCGCAGAAAATTTGCCAATTTCACGCAGAGTGCTTGCGGTTTTTTTGTAAATATTATGTAATGAATTTTACTTAGGATAACCATAGAAGGATAAAAATAGAGAACCACTGAGGCACATCCAATGCAACTTCGCAAATACGAAATTAGAATGTCAGTTACAAAAAATCTTTACGAAAAAATCTCTCAGGAAGCAAAATACCGCGACACAAAGATGGCAAATGTCGCCAGAGAAAAGCTAGCCAAACACTTTTTTCAGCATGAAATACAGTTATAGCGGCAGAAATACTCACTAATCCAGTCGAAACATTAGAGAACCAACAAGAAGTTCAAATCAACAGAATGATTCAGGCACAATTTATGCGTGCAGAGAAAAGATTATTTTCCGCTATTACCAAGATTGAAAACCGATTCGCATTAATTCAAGAGCAAGTGAGATTTTTCACCACAATGCTTGGCCTATTTTACTTTGACCTTATGAAATTTCTGCCCAATGTGCCAGACGAATTGATCCATGCAGCCATTGCGTCTGCCAATCTGAGACATTCGAAGTGGATAAAAGCGGTGAATAAAACTTTAAAAAACGGTTAATCACGAACGCATTAGATGTGACGCCAATAAACAATGACGCCCTTCTAATGTTTACAGCTCTACCATATATCTTGGCGAAAAAGCCTGCTGCTTCACTTCGGCAGCCATAATCTCATTAATTTTATATGATCTAATATCATCAGTTCTAACAGCACCTTTAGTTAGCTCATAAACATATAAAAGCTGATTCCCAGTACTCGGCTGCCTCAAAGAATATGGCTCAACCAAACGTCTCACGCCATGATACTCAACCTCAATGTACAACCTATTTCTCGCTGCATAGCGAATTTGATCCATGTATATAGAGGATGCCATACTCGCATGCCGTCCAACACCAAGTCTTCTTGCTTGCATAACCGCAGGCGCTGGAAAATGAACTCGCGGCAATGATATTTCATTTTTTACATGAGAAATCGTTGCAAGAACTGGCTCAACAGGACGCTCATCAATCCACCATGACAGCGCCGGCCTTAGATCGTTATAAAAACTTTCTACGGGAGGTAACATTTCTAACTGATGACCGAGCTGATCGCCCCAGCCCGCTTTTAATTGCGCGAAATCAAGCTGAGATAATATAAGCTCCACCGACGGAGTCGGAAGTGATTTAAAATCAAATTTTTTCCTTAGCCCAGCTCGAGCAATATTAATATCAACATATTCTCGAAAACTTCGACTGATGTTAACAATATCGTAAATATCTCTAGCTCGCCCCTGTCTCTCATAGATAGCGCGCGTTTTTTCCGCCAAAATTTCATTTACAGAATAACATCGAACTTTTCCAGGCACACTTGGTGCATCACTATATAGATGAAATACTTCGCGCATATCATGTGCGTCAACAATTGTTTCATCATCTGTAATATCAAATTTTACGCGCTGCTGATTGCGTGAAGGAAGATTTAATGGTCCTGTATAAGTATATTTTGCTACATACGTTTTGCGGCCATTTTTATTGATACTTTCTTTGACTTCAATTTCACGCGCTCGTAAATTAATGCCTGTATTTTCATAAACAGAATCCGCAATATTATTCAAAGCGATTTTAATATCGTCTTCGCTGTAGATTGCGCCGATAGGAACAGTGAAATCTAAATCTTCAGAAAATCTATAGGTCTCAAAATAACATTTCTTTAAACATGTCCCGCCTTTAAAAAACCATTCTGATAATTTTGTATCTTGCGATATTCCGTGTAACACCCAACTTAAAACATAATCTTTTTCTACTGTTGTTGGCGGCAACTGCAAAGTGCTTGCAAGTGATAATATTTCTTGTTTTAAAATCATGTTATATCACCCAAAGGGATGTTAATTCGAAGTCCCCATTTAGAAATAATTGGCCCAGCACTCGGCCCATGTGGATCAAAGTTAATAATGCCGGTCTTAATATTGGCGTGTAATTTTTCTAACAGCAATGGAGGAAAATCGACAAATCTTTCCGCAACGAATCCAAGCCGTTTAAAAACCGCACCATGCCCTAACTTTTCCGCGTATTGGCATAACACTTCAAAATTAGCATCTTTATGCTGAAAGTACTCTCTGACAATATCGTTTGTCTGTCGTCCACCGCCACCCATTTCAGGATCATCTAACACATCAATAATAGTTCGATGGATATCTGCAATGGGTATTTGCGTATTGCTGGACCAAATTTTTTTCAACCCAAAGATATCCTCATCTGCAATTAGCTTGGCTCTATACTTGAGACCTGCAATCACAAATTCTTTTTTGCGTTGTTTTTGTGTTGTAAAAACGACGGTGGAATTAAATATTTGCTCTGTTAGCTCCCAATGCTCTGCCGCTGTCCAACCAGAAATGTAACAGGGTGCAAACAGCTCTACAGCGATTGCCCACGCATCTTCTGGCACGGGATTTGCGCTTTCAGATCCCAGGGGAACAATACGATATATCCCGGATCGAAGACGCTGTATCCATCCTTTTTTACAGAGGCGGGAAAGTGTCAGATTCGATACCGCCCTGCTATATCCTAGTCCACTCTCTAAGTCACTCGCGCGTATAACAGGCTTACCCAAGCGACTCAGCATATCTAGGGCATGCCTTTCTGCTTGGCCAATGCCTGCTTGTGTATCGTTATAGTTTGGGTTCATTTAGCATCTTGCTCGGATATTATTAACACTTACAATATAACATATAATATAACTTAAGAGAAATAAATATCTAAATAAGATATTATTTGCTCCAACAATATACTTAAAAGACCCGGTTTGTGCATTCAGGCCAACTCCACCAACTTAGCCACTGCTTTCGCCTTATGCTCCGGCGCTAAATGCGCATAACGTAATGTCATGGTTAAGTCAGAATGACCCAGCAACTCTCGCACGGTATTTAAATCCACACCAGCCATCACGAGCTTCGATGCAAAATGATGTCGCAAATCATGCCAACGAAATTTTGTGATTTTTGCTGATGCTAAAACTCCTGCCCATGCTTTTTTAACACTTTTCACTTGCTCGCCATTCTTGCCTGGGAAAACCAAATCTTCAGATGACGCTCTTTTTCGCCACTGCTGTAATAAATTTAATGCCTCGGCATTAAGCGGAATGTGACGAGTCTTTCCACTTTTTGCAATGTCACCTACTACCGTTAATACCTCACGCCTCAAATCAATATTATCCCAACTAAGACTTAAAATTTCTCCACGACGTAACCCAGTGTTAATGGAAAGCAACACAAGTATTTTCA
>JABDBD010000062.1:0-133 GCA_013288815.1 Gammaproteobacteria bacterium
CTGTCGCATCTTTAACGCGGACCCGATAGGATTCCGCCTTAATCAGCTGCAAAATCAGAATTCAATCTCGACACGGCGTAAAGTGGATACGAATGTAGTTTCTCATGCAGAGAAAATGGATGCGTTGAAAGAC
>JABDBD010000062.1:233-6620 GCA_013288815.1 Gammaproteobacteria bacterium
TTAATCAGCTGCAAAATCAGAATTCAATCTCGACACGGCGTAAAGTGGATACGAATGTAGTTTCTCATGCAGAGAAAATGGATGCGTTGAAAGACGCACGCCATAAGGACTAGGGTGTGTTTTTAGAAATAACTGTAAACTCTTTAATGATGAGCCCGATCCACTTTTAACTTCGATTGGAATAACCCGCCCCTGGATATTTGACAAATAGTCGACTTCAGCACTGCTGCCGCGTTCATGTCGTTGCCAATAATATAAATGGGCTTTTTCTGTAGGATCACTATAAGCCAACAATTCTTGTCCAACAAAACTTTCCGTTAGCTCACCTTTATTCATTAAAGATTGGTTTGGTTGTAAAAACCAATCTCTAGGATGTAAATCAAGAAGCCGCTGTGCTAATGCCACATCGATAAAAGTAGCTTTAAAATAATGATAATCAGCCTCAGCAGTTTTAAAGAAGATAAACAGATACAAATAATTTCTTCAACAGGCGCATTTGTCATTTTCAAAGAAACCGTAAAAATACCCCAGGAAAAAGTTGTTGGTGTCTAACACCGTCAATTTCTGTTTTTTCCCCATTGCCTTCTTCATCACAAAGAGGGTCTCCTGTCATGACAAAACGTCTTGTTAGATAAAGGTTCTAAGGATGGCGTTGTTGCATAGATCCCAAAATTCCTCCTCTCCTCCACAAAAAGCATGGAGGGGATTTATGATTTATGCAACAACGTCTCTAAGAGCCAGATTTTACTAAGCTAACTCAAAAGTCCTACTCATTCTTTATTCTGTCGTTAGAATCGTCGCTGAAATTTTTTCCCGCATGGCATTGTAAAGCTCGCGCCTTACCGAGCGATGCAACTCAACAATTTTCCGGAGTAATGCCGCTGATGGGCTCGTATTCCAACCCATCGCCAACTCATGCACAACCTCTTCGGGCGTTTGCGTATAATAAGCAATACCATCCAAGGTATATTCTTCTGTTGACAAAATATCGTTAATCACACAACGTACAAAGGTGGCTTCTATCATCACATTCTCCATTTCTGCATTGTATTTCATTATTCGAAAGTAATTTTTGTATTTTGCTTTAAAACCGTCTTTGAGCTCCTCACATATACGTGTAAATAATTCTATCTCTAATATGAGGTTCTCTTCTTTGGTAAGTTTGGCAGGGCAAATACCTACTAAATGACACAGAGGCTCAGTTGCTGGCATGATTATCCTTATTAAACAAACTCTATTTATCTACTATTTAAAATGGTGACCATAAACAGCCCAATGCGATCACCCCTTTGCTCATTTCTAAGTCTATTATATGAGTTGTAACAAATTGATTCTATGCGTAGAATTACGTATATAGTTGTGTCAGATAAAACTTATAAACTTATAAACTTATAACCTTATGAAATATGGTCTAATTAATTTAAACCCTTAAGAGACAGCGCATGCGAATTCATGCCCAGAAAGAATATTGCTTTTCTTTAGCCGCGCTATCTCATTGCCATTGATATATCTTGAAAAAATCTATGAACAATATAATTCCTGTGGAAAAAATAAATTTTAGCAAACACCTTTTTGCTACATCCGCGCAAGATGTGATAGCTATTGCAAAACCGCTCAGAAAATTTGGTATAACACATTTTGCATATCAGAAACTTCACAAGGATGGCTCCGTAGAATTACTCGGCACCCATGCAGGATTTACCGAACAATTCATTAAAGAAAAACTTTATCAAAATACTTTTGTAGGAGATGTTGATAAATATATCTCTTGTTATGCTTTATGGAGAGATATTAACTGCCCTGAGATAACTGCGCTTGCGGGTGGCGGTTTCAATATTGGAAACGGTTTTATCATTACAAAACGGAGTGAAAACTTCTGTGAATTTTTTTACTTTGCTTCAACGCCAGAAAATCATCAAATTAATAGCTTCTACATAAATAATATTGATTCACTGGAAAAATTTATTATTTTTTTCAAAGAATCTGCCAAATCCATTTTGAATATTGGCAAACAACAAAGAATACTTTATCCAGTGCACGGCGATACCACCTTATTAATATCACATGACTGGAAAAATAAGATTACTCCTATGAAATCTACTGAGATCAAGCTCAGTAATTATATTGAAAATGAATCTCTATCCATTCCATTGACAGATCGTGAGCTTGAATGCGCATTATTTTTAAAAGTGGGAAGCAGTGCAAAAGAAACCGCGAAGCTTCTCGATATTTCGCCAAGAACCGTTGAAAAGCACACTGACAATATTAAAGAAAAATTTAAATGCAAAACAAAATTACAACTTATTGCCACGCTCCAAAATCATTTTATGACATCGTAAAATAACCATAGGAATATCTATTCATGATTTTTATATTAGGTGGAAACGGTTTTGTTGGCTCTGGATTGGTGCGTTACTGCGTCGCCAATAACCTTCCGCATCAAGTGATCACACGAGATAATTATAAAAATTTTATAGGTCAACATTGTGAAGTATTCATTAATGCTAATGGAAATTCAAAAATGTATTTAGCACGACAAAATCCTTTAGAGGATTTTGAAGCCAGTGTGCGCAGCGTGCGCGCCAGCCTCTGTGACTTCCCTACGGATTATTATATTTATTTATCGAGCTGTGATGTCTACCCTGATTATTCGTCACCAGAGACAACAACAGAGGAAATAGAGATCGAAGTTAGCAAACAAAGACCTTATGGATTTCATAAATACTTGGCCGAACAATGTGTAAGACATCAGGCAAAAGAATGGTTGATTTTACGGCTCGGCGGCTTGATTGGTCCGCATATGATAAAAAATCCTATTTTTGATATTCTTAACAATCAGCCGTTATGGTTAGACCCATCCAGTGAAATGCAGTTCATACATACAGATACTGCTGCAAAAATTACTTTTGAAATGATCAACAAAAAAATATCATCGGAAATTATTAATGTTTGCGGCGAAGGTACGATTGCGCTAACCGAAGTGATTAATGCTGTTAATAGACCGATTAATATTCGTGAAGGAAGTCCGCGTGTCCAATACAATGTGTCTACTCAGAAACTCAAAGAAATAACGCAGCCATCAGCAACACGCCAAGTTGTATTAGATTTTGTGAAATCGATGGTTGTGATTTAGGATTTCTGCCAAAGTTGTTAGTGTCTGACACCGTCAACTTTTTTAGATGTATTCCTTATTCCACAAATTAGCCAAAAAATCTTGCCACGGCAGCATCGTTATTTCTCTCTGATTGTTTGTTGTAACGGTTCTTTTTCTGGGTGCCTGGCATACGACTAGAGCATGTTTGGGTTTGTAGTCATCACAAAAAGCACTTAATCCTTTCAATTCGCTTAAGTGCGGAGTAGAAGAAATTTTAATTTCAATGGCAATGTCGCCGTGATTTAAAATAAAATCCACTTCTAGACCTGATTTACTGCGCCAATATTGAATGGGTAAATCGATTTCATGCAAGCCTAAGTAAGCAACTAACTCCATCAAAATAAAATTTTCAAATGCGTCACCGGCATCGTCACCGCGTAATATTTCTATTTTTCTTCGCCTAAGATGATTTGCAACGCCAACATCAAATAAATAAAATTTAGGCGTGGTCTGAATAAGATCGCGTTTAATTTTTTTATGAAATGGATAGATGAGATAGCCTATCAACGTATCTTGTAAAATTTGATAATATTCTTTAACTGTTTTAGCATCCACACCGCAATCTCTTGCGATATTTGAAAAATTTAACATTTGTCCCTGGCTAAAGCCTACTAAATCGATGAAGCGAGCAAATCCAGGTAGATTGCGTACTAAGCCTTCCGCTTGAATTTCTTCAGTCAAATAATCACCGATATAAGCACGTAACATTCGTGTTGGCTGATCGGATAAATAGTGTGAAGGTAAGAGACCATGATTTAATGCACGCAATAAATCAAAATCAAGTATTTCCTTATAAACCAGGGGATAAAAATTAAAACGCCAAGCTCTGCCACCTAATAAATTTGCGGCACCTCTTTTTAATTTTCTAGCACTCGAGCCACAGAGGATAAAGCTTATTTTTTTATTTTCGATAAGCCAGTGAACTTCATTCAAAAGCATCGGTATTTTTTGAATTTCATCAATGATAATAGGGTGTTTTAATTGATCTGCTTTCAAACCTATTAATTCTTCACGCAATAAATGAGGTGCTGTGATTAAACGAGTTAACTCATCTGTTTTTAATAGATCGTAGCAAATAGAGTTTTTAAAATGTTGAGCCAAATAGGTAGATTTACCGGTTTTGCGAGCACCCCATAAAAATGCCGATTGACCTTTTGGTAACTGCATGTTTAATATACGTTTTATGCTCATACATACCCCAATATACGTATTTCTTAAAAGGAGTATAATCCATTTTAGCGTAACTTATAAGGAGTTTGATCTTTTTAGGATATAAATCGTCAGTAAGAGTCTGGTGTCTGACACCGTCAATTCAACATCTTCTATCGTATCTTTAATCCTAGATTCTAACTGCCGAATCTAGGTTAATCAGCTGCAAAATCAGAATTCAATCTCGACACGGCGTAAAGTGGATACGAATGTAGTTTCTCATGCAGAGAAAATGGATGCGTTGAAAGACGCACGCCATAAGGACTAGGGTGTGTTTTTAGAAATAACTGTAAACTCTTTAATGATGAGCCCGATCCACTTTTAACTTCGATTGGAATAACCCGCCCCTGGATATTTGACAAATAGTCGACTTCAGCACTGCTGCCGCGTTCATGTCGTTGCCAATAATATAAATGGGCTTTTTCTGTAGGATCACTATAAGCCAACAATTCTTGTCCAACAAAACTTTCCGTTAGCTCACCTTTATTCATTAAAGATTGGTTTGGTTGTAAAAACCAATCTCTAGGATGTAAATCAAGAAGCCGCTGTGCTAATGCCACATCGATAAAAGTAGCTTTAAAATAATGATAATCAGCCTCAGCGCCCAGTGGAAGGCCTTGTCCATCACTGTGGTAAACTGGATTAATAACGAGTGCTTTACTAAGCAAATCAAAACACGGCGCTAAGTCACGTTTTCTATAATCACCCGGAATTTTACTAAACTTAAATATCTGACCTAATTGTTTAGGTACTTGCTCATAAATTAATGAAACATATTTTAGTTCATGTCGCTTACAATATTTCTCAAAATCCTGTTTGTAGCTTTCAACGATAGCATATTGAATTTCACCACAAGTGTTAATATCATGCATAGTTTGCCATGCTTGCACCACTTCTGGCATTCCTCCAATTGCAATATATTCCGCTACATAGGTTAACCATTTTTGATGGATGGGTTCGGGGACAACTTCTGGGAAAGGCTGTTCCAAGATAGCAAGTGCTGCCATCTCACGCCCTGTTGCTCGCAAGAATTCTATAAACGACAATGGATACAAATATAAAAATGAAACGCGTCCTACAGGTAACCCGACTTTCTCTATAGCAAAATCAAGCAGTGATCCAGCGGCAATGACATGTAATGATGGACACTCTTCATAAAAATAACGTAGCGCTATCAATGAGCGTGGCGCTTCTTGTGCTTCATCAATAAATAAAAGTGTTTCACCGGGTATAATTTTTTTCTCTGTAATAAGCTGTAATCGTTGGATCAATTGCTTGGGATCAAGATTTTCATTAAAAAGAGCAGCTGCTTCTGGTTGTTTTTCAAAATTAATACTGACAAATGACGGGAACTCTTGGCCAAACTGCTTCACCAAATAAGTTTTTCCTACCTGGCGGGCCCCTCGCAAAATTAATGGCTTGCGAATGGGGCTAACTCTCCATTTTCTAAGATATTGAATTAATTGCCTTTTCATTTATATCCCGCCCAATATGGTTAAAATTCAAGGATATATTAATACACTAATGGCTAATTATCAATGATGATCGCTGGAATGAATGGTTAAAAATCAAGGGTTGTTGGTGTCTGACACCGTCAACTTGGTTTTTACTCTCTTTGAGAACAACAAACGTTAGTTTTAAAGAAGATCAACAGATACAAATAATTTCTTCAACAGGCGCATTTGTCATTTTCAAAGAAACCGTAAAAATACCCCAGGAAAAAGTTGTTGGGAACCATGGGGGTCAAATGCTAGTTCACAATTTATTTCTGAATTTTTTTAGATGTATTCCTTATTCCACAAATTAGCCAAAAAATCTTGCCACTTGATCCTTTTAGGTTACAAATATTCACTAAAGGCTTCCGGGGTCAAATTACATTCGAAATGACTGAATCAATGGCTCTACTTCTAATTTTTTATAAAGTTCACTTTGTGCTGGATTAACAGAGATTCTATATTTTTCGTATTCATTTATTTTTTCGCCATTGATATAAACGGCACGCTCAGTTGGCAATAAACTATTTT
>JABDBD010000062.1:6716-6973 GCA_013288815.1 Gammaproteobacteria bacterium
TGCGGCAATTTTACTGCTAATTTTTTCCAATTGTTCCAGCTGTCAGCATCAGAAAATAAACTTGTGACACGTCGTCTTCGATGATGACAGACAATAGCAGTTGCTTTAATCATTGTTATTAAATCATCTTCTTTTAAATCTGCTTTATCCAATAATTTACGTAGATGTGTCAAGTGTTCGTGTTTTTCTGACGCACCTTTAGATTTTTCATCAGATTTTATTTTGATTCTTGCTATTTCTTCATCAAGAAAGACACT
>JABDBD010000063.1 GCA_013288815.1 Gammaproteobacteria bacterium
TAAAAAATGTTTTGGCAAGGATGAGCAAAGTGTGTGGGGTCTATTTTTTGTTTAAATATCGCCATCTCAAGATTGAACAAGTTAAGCGTTCATGGGACAGACACTCCCGCAACATGACAAAGGCGCATGGCTGCGCCCAATGAGATTATGCTCAGGCAGGCTTGCCAGAAATCACAAAGGCCAATATGCCGACCAAGATCAATGAAGTGGCCGCACAGCGTATCTTTGTGAAGCTTGAATTGTTCTTTAATGCGTGCTGTCCACCGACTAATGGTGTGACGTGATGGTGCGATTTCCTTGGCTGTTGCGTTGAAGCTCGCTTCCTTTAAAGTCAGCATAATGGCGATTTGTTGTATTTCCCACAGGTACCAGCGATGCGGCGGAAGGCATTCTGGAAGGACAGAACAGGTTTTTTGACAGCCAGGGCAGTAATACCGTTGAATTAAAATGGGATTTAGTGATTCACCCTGATTGCTTGAACGGTCAGCTTTGCGAGGATAGCATCCGTGTAACCAGGGGTTAGGCAGACCGCAGCAAAGACAGCGCTCTAAACGATGCTGATTTAATTTTTGTAATTGCTTGTATTGCATTAACGACATTATATCTGAGAGAATATGCAACATGACTGATCCTTTAAATATTGTTGTCTTCGTAAACACAATACTAAAGTTGATCGGTCATTTTTTTAAGTGAAATTATCTCGATTTATTTGGGGTAGATGGGTTAAGAAAAAGCTTAAATAAGGCGGGACAAAAAGGCGCGAGATGGGTTATTTACTTTAAGACGCTACAGGTGTTTGATAAACTATGCCAGCCGCAAAATGATTTGCCGCATAAGTGGCGTTTAAGATTATATGATTCACCTCCATCTATTTCATTTGACAACCGCATGTGTTCCATGAAAATATGGGTATATAGTCCACTTTTTCATGGAAAAAATATGCAGCGGCCTTTTTATATAAAGAAAATCCATTCCCTGATAGAACAGTTTCCAGCCGTTTGCCTACTGGGACCTCGGCAGGTGGGGAAAACCACACTGGCAAAAGTGTATGCTGACACCTTTAAAGATCAATTTTCTTTTATTCATATTTTTGACTTAGAGAATCCTCAGGATCTTGCTGTGCTTAACAATCCTCAATTAGCCTTAGATCAACTCGAGGGATTGATTATCATTGATGAAGTCCAACGTCGCCCAGATTTATTTCCACTGCTAAGATTTCTCATTGATCACCCCAAAAAAAAACAAAACTGGCTACTATTAGGAAGCGCTTCACGAAATTTATTAAATCAATCCTCTGAAACACTAGCAGGACGTATTGCATACGAAGAAATTCAGCCTTTTGCTTTTACAGAAACACACGAAAGTCAGAATTTATGGATACGTGGCGGCTTTCCTGGCTCGTATTTAGCAACATCCGAAGTTAACAGCTTAGAATGGCGCAAACAGTATGTTAAAACTTTTTTGGAACAAGATATTCCGAACTTTGGTATTCGAATCGCACCACCTAATTTACGTCGCTTTTGGATGATGATAGCCCACTATCACGGAAATATTTTAAATCAAAACGAATTATCACGCTCACTTAGCATCGACAATAAAAGTGTACGCCATTACTTGGACATTCTTACCAGTACATTTATGATCCGTGAATTGCAACCCTGGTGGGAAAACATTAGTAAAAGACAAGTAAAGTCACCCAAAATTTATTTTCGCGATAGTGGGTTATTACACTATCTACTCGATATCGAAGATTCAACTGCACTAAACCGACACCCTAAAGTAGGCGCATCTTGGGAGGGCTTTGCACTTGAAGAAATTATCCGCTGCCTTCAGGTTGACCCAGAAAATTGCTATTTTTGGTCTACTCACCAAGAGGCGGAACTTGATTTATTAATTTTTTATAAAGGCAGAAGGCTTGGCTTTGAATTTAAATATACCGACGCACCAAAATTAACAAAATCAATGCATATTGCTTGTGAAGATTTGCATCTAGATGAATTAACAATTATCTATCCAGGCACACGACAATACTCACTCACAGAAAAAATTCAAGTAATAAATATGCAAGATTATGTCCACACAGTACTAATACGGGCTGATACTTGATAAAACTAAATTGCTAATTTCAAAAGTTGTATTGAACTGCTGCTCCACCATTTTGGAGGCTATGTTTCAAGATCTGCCTTAAAGTGAAACCTTGATAGCTTGCGGCTCTGAATCTACATTTAAACGCTGAATTTGCGAGTTCGAAAGAGGTTTTAATAAGAGGCGAAATTTTTCAGTATACCTAACCCAGTATGGATGACCTGAATTGGCACTATTTATAATATGAGCCACTCCTCCTGGGCAACCAACTACTTTCGCGACGTTATGACAAAATGCAATGTCAGCATCCGCTACTAATTTATAATTAGAGGCTACCTGATATGACATTGATGATTCATTCCGTACAGAATGCGCAATGCTTTCAGTAAGGCCAGAATGATTATCTAATTCATATAACAAAACAAAAGCACGAATTACATCTATAGGATAAATGCAATTTCAATTTTAAATAACATATAAATATAATCCCCGGAGCTCTTTTCCATCATGAAGGAGCTAACAATCGATGCATGTCAAATCTCTTTTAAAAGGCGAATCTAGGTTCAAGAGAGACAAAGACGCTATCGTATCACAAACTAAAGACCAATTATAGTGCACTTGGAACACTATACATAATTATTTTATTTCTGTATAATTATACAATTAATATATAATTTTGTATAACAACATGAACCTGATTGAAATTTGGCACTATCATAGACCGGCGCTCGCCAAAATTTATTTAGACACACTGAATGCGGGTCTCGTGACATCCACCACCATTTTTGCTCCTCGCCGTGCTGGCAAAACATCTTTTCTTTTAAAAGATTTGATGCCGGCAGCAAAAGCTGCAGGTTACACCGTCGCTTATGTGGATCTTTGGCAGACAAGGCTGTCACTTGGCGTATCCATTGTACGCGCTCTGGAGCATGCATTGGAACCAAAAAATACCATCGAAAGCCTTGTTGCAAAATTACACACACCCATAAAAAAACTCCAAGCTAAAGCCGATGTAGGAATAGCAAAGTTTGAAGGCGAGGTAGAACTCGCAGATTCAGCTAAGAAAGTGCAGACTGAAATTGCCTTGCAAATTGACATTTTGGTCGAGGCATTATGCAAAAAAAAACCTATTCTGTTGCTCATTGATGAAGCGCAAGAATTAGCAAAGACAAAAGAGAATGAAGCAGTTGCGACCGCATTACGCACTACAATAACCAAAAATCAGAACCGCTTGCGCGTAGTATTTACGGGATCGTCTAGAACACAGTTGGCACACGTGTTTTCAAATTCTAATGCACCACTTTATTCAACTGGTTCGGCCATAGCTGATTTTCCGCAGTTGGGTCGGGATTTCGTTGAGTATATCGCAGAACAGTTTGAAGCTTCGACTAGCCGCACATTGTCGATCGAGCCTGCATGGCAAGCCTTTCTTGCGTTTAAACAGCAACCAGAGCCTTTTTTAGTCGGCATTGTTGATATGGTACTCAATCCATCGGTGACATTAGATGATGCAATGAAAGCTGTCGCGGAAAAAATTGCACATACCGAAAATCATGAAGGAGCGTGGGCAGCGCTCGACGCAACCCAAAAAGCACTGGTTCGCATGATAGCCCAAGACCCATCTCTAAAGCCTTTCAGCAAAACAGTTATTTTAAAACTTCGAGGCATCATTGGCATTGAATCCTTAGAGGTGACTCATGTCCAGCGAGCGATGTCCAAACTCTCTAACGTGGCAGCGAAGTCACCACGAGATATTTATGAGTTCGAAAACGAAGCTTTTGCACAATGGGTTAGAACGCTTGCTGATTAATCAAAATAGGTAATGCACTCTCGTTAGATTCGCAGCATTTTGTCATTTTACGAGATTCCAACTGCCGAATTTAGGATAATGAATGTAATACACGTGATTCTCAAAATCGCTTTCGTCGCGAATTGTGTGCTCCCAAAATCTGCTTTGCCATGCATTAAATCCACCACGACTATTTTTTTCTATTAAGACACCTATTTTATTAAGTGAGTGCGTGAAATAGCTTTTTATCTTGCGCCAACGCAATGAATAGTTTTGATCGATTCCGCGCATTTCCCAATGCGTATGAAGATGATCAGGCAATACAACAATGGCTTTTATCTTGTATGGATGCTCTTTTTTCAACTCGTTGGAAAGCTTGTTTTAGTAACTTAATATGATCTGTCAGTAAAGTCGCGCTTCTATTTTTAAGCGTCATTGTGAAAAAGTATAAACCATCAGTTTGGTAATTTCTTCTGTATTGAACCATGATAAATTCCATGCGTAAAATAGCTCCCGTATTCCGCTGCACTGCATACGGGCTACGCGTTGCAATTCATCACAATGGAAGATAGCGTGCAATAACCTTCGGTTTTTATGTGAACCCCAGGATATTTAACTACACAAGCATTTTCTTGAAGTATTTTTGGTAAAAATGTATCAATTCTATTTTGAATAGGATAGGCGCAGGGGTAGTAACGTATCGCAAATTGAGTGTAATTTTGAGGTGCGAAATTCACATCTAACCAGGTTATTTCTGAAATATTTTTTTTGAGATAATCATATATTTTATCTGATAGATCATCTTTAGAAGCTGTTGCTGATGCAAAGCACATATAGCTCGCGAAAAACAAATAAATTAATTTTTTCATGATTAATACTCATAGAAAATCACACACAACAGCCCCCGAGATAATCAAAAAATATTTATGTGCATTTACCTTTTGTCCCATCGGGTAAAATAGCATCGCATATGGAACGAACATCCATTAATTGCTGAGCCGAAATCTTTGCGCCGACTAAATCTGCATGCCGATGATCACCATTTACAAAAGCACCATTTAAATTACAGCTACGACATGCCATGGTCGTTTTATATAGAATATCAACCGTGGTTTCATTTCGAACATCATCAATATGGGATCGCGGCTGCAAGACTAAACTTTCGAGATCAGTCACATCTCGAACTGCTTCTGGCAAATGTATAGTAAAAAATTCTCGCGCCACCCGAGGGTCGGCCATGACAGTTCTGATGAATTTATCATGCGCATGTGTAATGTGATTTTCTGATTTCTTTTTCATCCTGATTACGATTATCCCCTAAATCTCTAAGAGGAGAATTCTATCAATGTAAACTGCCTAGTGGTAGTAAATTGAAACCCATTTACCAAGAATATCTAAAAATTGGACGCCATAGGTACAGCCGTAGTATGCCCCGCTTTGGCTTCTCTTTTCTTCTTATTTGCAGCATTTTCATGCGACATTTTAGTAGTGAATATAAATGGGGATTGAGAAAATTTCTGCTTGTTAGCAGGCACGACACTGGGTAATTTATCCTCATTATTAATGAGATAATCATCCGCCACTTTTCCATCAATATTTTTTATCAATTCTAAATCAGACTTTATTTTCAACATCCAGGCAACTAGCTCTTTGTGTCCTGCTTTTGCAGCATAATGAATTGCATAGTTGTTGAAATTATCATGAGCAGAAAGCAATGCTACTAAGAAATTATTAAAGTCAACCACATCTTTGGTATTTAACTTAGCATTTTTTTCAACAATCGAAGGTGCAACAATTGAATTAAAAACCTGTTTATATATGGCTGGTAATATAGAATCTGGATTACAAATTAACGTAATTTGAAGGAGCAGCTCTAGCTTCTCACTGTCAGGCAAAGAAGGAATTTTATTTAAATATTTTTTTAGCTGATTATTTAATGGTGCATTTGCACGCCTTAACAACAATTGTTTATCGTCATTCGCAATTGCAAACTTATCTTCGTTGTTAATCGGCTCAATAAATTGAGAAGGCTCAGGTAACGAAACTCCTTTATGAACTGCAATTTCTCTGGCAGTCCAACCACTATAACCTTGAGCGGGATATACCATATCGAATGCCGAATTCAAAAAAGATTTACAAACAAGATACTCTCCCAGACTTGTCGTCAGATTTAAAAAACCTACCCCTGTGTTGAGATTGTTGTAACTCATAAAAGTAGAAACGGTGAGATCTAAGTTGAACTCACCAGCATGTAAGATCTCAGCTAATACCGCTTGCACTATCGGACGACTGTCTTGTTGATACAGTGAGGCCAAATAACATTCCAATGGATTCATATCGAATATATTTAATTTAGAAAAATCTGCCCCGTAGTTCCTAAAGAGGCAGATTAGATCAACACACTCTGTTGTTACAACATCATGCACTAAATAACTAGATTCTTTGTGTTCGCTAATCTGCACAGTATTATCATGCAATGAATTCCTCAACCCTTTAAAATATGCGCATCGATAATCCGAAATTTGATCCGGATTAGCACCTTTTGCTAAAAGCACCTTAATATTTGAAAATATTTCATCATAGTGCTTTTTTGATTTAGCGTTTTCTTTTTTGCAAAATTGTCGAATTTGTTTCACTTGCTCTAGAAGCGATAGATTAAGAAATGTCGTCTCTTTAATTTCTCTAATAATACTTTTTAATGGCTTAAATTGATTAGAAGACAAATAAGCTAAATCAAACGACATCAATTTCAGTAATAATTCTACTTGTTCGTCAACACGCCATTCATGAAATTTATAAAGCGTGAGGACATGCATAAACTTATCCGCATCTTTTCCAGCTAAATAGCTAATATAATCCTGAACTGGTGGATTAAAACCATAT
>JABDBD010000064.1 GCA_013288815.1 Gammaproteobacteria bacterium
ACGGATTATGCGACACAGCTAGCACTTGCTATGCAAAAATATCATTCTAATTTTCAGGTTACTTATGTTAACAAAGACACTAAAGCCGCATTCTCTCAAGATGAAAATAAAAAAATATTTCATTTAATGCTGAGATCCCCTGACTCAGGGTTCGGCATTGAATTAAATTGGCTAAGAAGTCTAAAATTCCAAGGTCACCAGGTAGTGATAACGGCCATCGAATTTGCAAAATATCCTAACCCAGATCACAAAATAAAAATGCTCGAGTACTTGCAGCTAGCAGATCGCGTTATTTTTCTCGATGAATCTGATAAAATTGCTTGTATTCAATTTGCAGAATCTCACCTAAATCAAGCGCCTGCTCACCTTGTTAATGCTGCGGTTATTTACGTACCTCCCACTATCAATGAAAAATATCTTTCAACGCAAAAAGACTACAGTGGAAATGTTATGTGTTTTGGCATGATCAGAGCCGGCAAAGGACTAGCACACGCCTTAAAGCTGGCAGAATTAATTAAACAATCAAACGATGAGCGAATCAATCAGAAAAAAATTTACATTGTTGGCACAGTCGAAAAGCAAATGACTAGACGCGGCAAATCAGCTTATGATGCGACTTTATATAAAATCTTATGTCAACTCTATCCACAACACAAAGAATCCTTCAATCAAAAATCTCCAGCTGAATTAGTTGAAATGCTTAAGGATATTTATGAAGAGCCAGCGCTCCCCGTTGAATTACATTTAGACGTGCCTGAAGAAAAATTACCAGAATTATTTGCTCAGTGTGATTATATGTTTTATCCAGCATACCGTGGCGCAACAGTACGCAACAGCAGTATCTGCACAGGACTTGCTTTTGGATGTATCATCTATTCACATATCACGCAGATTACACCCGCCATGTTAAAAGAGCAGGGTCAATATGAAAAAGCAATGGTCTTATTTCCTAATGATGACTATGCAACTTATGCAGATAATGTTTTACAGCACATGACTGATCTAGAATATGACCACCGTGCAAAATATCGTGCTCAAAGGGCCACAAAAGATCTTGTCGATAATGAATTAACGATTCAAAAAATCACACTGAAACATTGTGAGGTTTATGACAGCTTAATGGTCCAGCCAAGTATGAATTTTTGGCAAAGAAATACCCAGGCGGCTAGTAGCTCTGCTATTGTCGCAGATGATGTCATGTTATTTTGGGCAAAAATGCAGCCTGCGCAAAGTTTAACACCAATAAAAACAGCGCCCTGTCAAAATAAGTGAATAACTGGTAAAATTGTAGTATTATTAACATCTGAAACTCAATGGGTGGGCAAAAAAATGTCAAATAACAGATTTGAAACAAGCGTAGCGCAGGCTCAACAGCAAGGAATCTCAACTGAGGTTATTGAGCATGCAATTGCACGAGCGATAATGAATGATCCAGCGCATAAAGTTGTTGTCGATGAGATAGCTCGAGAACAACAATCATTTGAAAACACTGAGGACAAAGCTCGACAATTAGAAGCTCAAGCGGGCAAATTCACCAAAAAGCAGCCAGCAGCTCCTAGCTCCTCTTCATTAAGTGCTTTTTTTAAAGGTATTTTTTGCTGCGCTTGCTGTTGCTCATCGACGTGTTGTCGCCGCGGTAAGGAAAGTCTCGATGAAGAGCTACTGAATAACGAGCATAATGCACCAGCACGACAATCTATAAATTAATAGCACTACGCGAGCTGCTGTCATTATTTTTGAGAATATCGCCTCAACATATTGCCTGCCATGCTCTCTGTCTTGCTCAACGATAAATTCACTTTTAAAAGATACTGACTCAAGCTTGAGTCAGCCCTCTTTAGCTCTGCATCATTTATTTAGACTAACAACGAAAAGACCTCTATGATATATATACACTCACTTTAAAAGGACTTAACTATGCTGAGCTGGGTATTACTTTTCTTGATTATCGCCATTGTCGCAGCAGTATTTGGCTTCACTGGCATTGCAGCACAAGCAGCGGGTATTGCAAAAATTCTCTTTGTGATCTTTTTGGTGTTATTTGTATTATCATTAATCGCACATTTATTTAAAGGTGAATAACGCATGAAACCAGCACTTACTGTTATCGGAATTCTGATGATCGTTGTTGGTATTGTGACTCTCGCATATCAACGCATCACTTATACCAAACATGAAAATGTCGCGCAGATTGGTGATATTCGTGTCACTGCAGATACCCCAACCACAATTTATTTCCCTCCTGTATTTGGTGGCTTGACGCTTGTCGCTGGTATAGTGTTGGTCGTGATTAGTCGAAAAAATTAAGTTACACACAGGATAAGGACACCAATGAAATCAAACCCATTGAGGTCAGCTTTCAGACTATGCGAGACCCTCACAATATTCTCCTTTTCATTGTGGTTATACCAACAGTTTGCTTTCGTTTACCAGTAACGCAGCTTCTATTGTATGCAGTATTTTTAGTTTTATTTCAAGTTCTTTAATAAATAAATGGCCACTATCAAACGTTTTAAAATCACAACGCTGAGTCGTATGCTCTACCCATTGCAAATGATCATCATACGAAACCCATGTATCTTGTTTACCAATAAAAACAGTTAATGGAATATCTAACGGTGCTTTTTTATGAAATTGATAGCTTTTTACAATTCCCATATCACCGCTAAATATTGGCAATAGTATTTTCGTAACCTCTCGATTTAAAAGATGATCCCCATACTCTTCAATCCCATTTTCATTAAAAATTGCTGATAATTGCGCTAATTTTTTATCACTGAGCTGTGACATCATTTGGTTATCTGCGCCAAATAAATCAATATCAATCGATTGAAGCTGTTGAATGATTTTATCCAAACTTTTCGTTGGAGTGCGAGGATCGGGAAAAGCAGAAACAAATAAATGTGATGGTTGAGGCAAGCTTCTTTCGCGCAGTGTTCTTGTTAATTCGAATGCGATAAGTGATCCAAAACTATGACCAAAAAACGCAAACGGAATTGAAAATTCAGATTGAAGCGATTCGATTAAGACATCAATCAAGTAAGCCAGATTTCCAATCGGTTTTTCTAATAACCGATTTTCTCTACCTGGCAATTGAATGGGACACACTTCGATTGTCGCCGGCAAATCATTTTGCCAATCACGAAAAACAGACGCACCTCCACCCCCATATGGAAAACAAAATAATTTAACGCGAGGATTTTTTTGCGGCATTCTGTAAGCTATCCACGGATTAACAGCTTCTATAACAATACTATCTGAAATCTGACTCCCTGCCTGATTCAAAATCATTTCAGCAAGATCAGCAATAGAGGGCCCTTCTAGCAGGTTTTGAAGTGAAAAATTTGCCCCCAAGCCCATTTCTAGCGTACGCATCAATACAATAGCCGTTAATGAATCAATACCCATGTCACGCAAAGAACGGTTTATTTCAATGTCATCTTTAGGCATAGAAAAAATTAAAGCAATTTGTTCACATAAAAAGTTGACTACATAACTTTTTCTTTCTTGAATGGGAAGTGTCGCTAAATCAATTTTTTCATGATTTTCTTTTGCTGCAATTAATTTCTGAATCTGAACTTTATCATTAAGCTGAGTTAATGACATATCCAAAAATTCAGCCATAACCTCTCTATTTTCATTAATCAGATAACAGTCACCTACAATTTTATCACCCGTCTCACTAATGCTTTTCAAAACAGCCCAGAGATAGTATGGAGATTTTATAAGGCCATAAAATGTAACATGCTTAACACCTGAAGCTATATACGGTTTAATATGCTCATCAGGAAGTAATTTAAATAATGGCTGAATAGATCCATCAATAATCCCAGGGTGTATGCCCATCGTAAATACAGAATTTTTTGAAATGGTTGAAGCAGGCTGTTGGAATTCACATAATATTTCTGTTTGATTAGACCAATACTGATGTGTCCACCGTATACTTTCACCCGTTGGCATACCCATTGCTGTAATTTTTTCATAAAGTGACTCAGGAGACTCAGTACTTCCACATCGAGATTTAATATCATTAACAGAGTCGACTTTTCTAATTTGGTTAGCCTTAGCAGATAGATTACCTTCAGCATGATGTACCCAATTTTTTTGACCATCTGTTTTACTATAAATATGATAATGGTACTCAGAATCGCTCATTTTTTCCAAAACAAGCTGCACGGTAATTTTAACGTCTTTTAATGCAAATAAAGGTGATAAAAAAACATGATCTGAAATCATAAAATAGTTAACTTGATGAAGGTGCTTAATTGCATATGAAAACATTTCCATATAGTACCCAGCATGAACAACATGATAGGTGTCCTCAAGATCTGGCATACTGTTAAGATCAATCATGAATTCAAATTGGTGAGGATTTAGCGGTGACTCAATTGACTTTCCGTGTAGAGGATAGGTAGTCGACTCGGCTTCATGCTGATGTTTATTAATTAAAGGCGGCCAATATTCTTTGTGTTGCCATGGATACAAAGGCATATCCATATATTTATATCGACGAATTGATTCCACAGATATCCAGTCTATTTTCACTCGATTCACATAAGAAATAGCCAAATTACTTAAGTGATTATTCTCAGCAGACTCATTCAAAAATTGCATTACATCTTTTTTTAAATTAACGTAAATATTTTTTTGATTATTCAGTAGATCCAGAGAAATATCTTTGATTAATTTAAGTTGGTCAAGGAGATCAGGAGTCGATTTTGCAATAATAGCTAGGCGACAAAAATAATGAGACCGTCTAAGGTGAAGGTTATAACAAATTTTTTCTAAATTGACTGTGGAATTATTTTCAAGGTACTCAATCCATTTATGAATATACAGTTTTAGAGCTGACGAGTCTTTCGCAGATAACGTAAATAATTCATCCTGATTCTCAGTCATAGATTCTTGAAGTTTATTATTTTCATCATCAGACACTTCACGCATTACCACATGTGCATTCGTGCCTCCAAAACCAAACCCACTAATTCCTGCTATTCGTTTATCACCATAGTCTGGCCAGTCTTGCATTGACGTCGGAATCTTAAAATAATATTTATCAAAATCAATATGCGGGTTTGGATTGATGAAATTAAGATGAGGAGGAATTTTTTTATAGTTTAATGCTAGAGCCACCTTCATCACACTTGCGATGCCTGCTGCGGGCTCTAAATGTCCTATATTTGTCTTAACAGAACCAATGATGCATGGCTTATCTTGAGAGCGCCCCTCACTAACCACCCCACCCAACGCTTCTATTTCGATTGGATCTCCTAAAAATGTTCCGGTTCCATGACATTCAACATATGAAATTTCATGTGGCTGTATTTTTGCAGACTGATAAGCTGATCTCAACAATGCCTCTTGTTGCAATCCATTCGGTGCAGTCAGTCCATTTGTCTTTCCATCTTGATTAACAGCACTTCCCAGAATAACACTGTATATTCTATCATTATCCTCTAATGCTCTGTGTAGTGGTTTTAATACGATAACCCCTACACCTTCACCTTGGACATAGCCATTTGCATCAGCATCAAACGTCTTACATTGACCATCAACAGAAAGCATTTTTGCTTTCGTTAATACATAATTAACATACGGAAGCAAATTTAATTTTGCTCCGCAGACTAACGCGACATCGCATGTTTTATTTTGTAAATTCAAACACGCTAATTGCAGCGAAGCCATTGATGAAGAACATGCTGAATCAACAATAATGCTTGGGCCATGCAGATCAAATAGGTATGAAATACGATTCGCTGCAATACTGATTGCATTTCCTGTCGGAAAAAATAAAGCGTCCATTTCATTATCCATTTGCTGCATATGTGCTAGTTGACTGACATATAAACTTGAAAAAACACCGGTGTTAGAACCCGCCAGCGACTCAACTGAAAGACCAGCATCTTCAAAGGCTTCATAAGCAACCTCCAGCAACAATCGATGTTGCGGATCAATTCGAGCAGCCTCACGTGGACTAATTCCAAAAAAATAAGCGTCAAAATCAGCAATTGTTTTGATAAATCCACCCCAATATGGATGATCACTTTGGCGCATATAGTCTTCATAAGTACCTTTCAGAAGATCCCAGCGCTTTTCTGGCAATTTGGAAATAACATTTCGTCCTTCAGACAGCATCTTCCAATACGCATCTTTTCCGTTTGCATCTGGAAAGCGTGAACTCATCCCGATGATTGCTATTGGTTGAGATGCAAGAGATTGATCCTGCACCATTTGTTTTAATTTTTTAATTGTATAGAGTGCTTTTTGTAATGTATTTTGTTCTGTCATGATGCATTCCTTTGGCGTTGCTAAAATTTAAATTGCCCCTAATTCATTCAGCTCATCTTCAATCATCTGATTCAGCTGATTAATACTTAAATGTGATGTTTCGCTAATAAACGATTCCTCAGACTCTGGTAGCGTGCTTTCTTCTGAATTTAATTCGCTAACGGGTTTTAATGTTTTAGAACCATACTTCTTATATAAATAATTTGACAGCTCACAAACTGCCGGATAACGATATAGATCCATAGGTGATAGCGAGTTCGTAAAAGTTTTATTTAATTCAGCAACAAAATTAATTCCGATAATTGAGTCTAATCCATATGTTAAAAAAGGTATTTCAGGATCAATTTCATTGACATGCAAATCTAACAATTGCGCCAGAACAGTCATCACTAACGATCTGATCTCATCATTATCCATTGATATCGTAGAATTCTCAGATTGATTAACAGAAAATGATTCAGTCT
>JABDBD010000065.1 GCA_013288815.1 Gammaproteobacteria bacterium
CAGTGTCAGGTAATTGTGCCGCAGGTGTTCCTGGGCGTGGACTGTAAATAAAACTAAATGAATTATCAAAACCAATATCATGAATTAAATTCATAGTGTCTTCAAAATCAGATTCTGTTTCACCTGGAAACCCAATAATAAAATCAGAAGTAATCGAAATGTCAGGACGAACTTTTTTTAAGCGGCGAATTTTCGATTTAAATTCTAGTGCAGTATAGCCACGTTTCATTGCCGCTAAAATTCTATCTGAGCCACTTTGCACGGGTAAGTGTAAATGGTTGGCAAGCTTGGGAACTTCTGCATATGCTTGAATTAAATTATTTGAAAAAGCCAAAGGATGAGACGTTGTAAATCGAATTCGCAACATATCTTCCATCGTCGATAAGAAATGAATAAGGTCTGCTAAATCAGCAGTTCTACCGTCGTGCGTGGGGCCGCGATAATCATTTACGTTTTGTCCTAACAACGTGACTTCTCGCACACCTTGCTCACATAAGGTAAAGATTTCGTTTAAGACATCGTCTAATGGACGACTGATTTCTTCGCCTCGTGTGTAGGGAACGACACAGAAACTACAATACTTGCTGCATCCTTCCATGATGGAAACAAAAGCACTGGGCCCCTCGGCGCGTGGTTCAGGCATGCGATCAAATTTTTCAATCTCAGGGAAGCTGATGTCGACAACGGATTTTTTCTCTGCTTTTGCTTCCGTTAACATGTCGCCAATTCTATGTAAGGTTTGTGGCCCAAAAATGAGATCTACATAAGGTGCTCTCTTTAAGATAGCTTCTCCTTCTTGGCTAGCAACACATCCGCCTACGCCAATCACTAAGTTGGGTTTCAATTTTTTAAGATCTCGCCAACGACCTAGTTCAGAAAAAACTTTTTCTTGTGCTTTTTCTCGAATAGAGCAGGTATTGAGGAGTAATACGTCAGCATCTTCAGGACGATTTGTTTTTTCTAATTGATGTGAGGCCATCAAGACGTCTGCCATTTTTGTGGAGTCGTATTCATTCATTTGGCAACCATGGGTTAATATATATAACTTACGCATTGCAACCTCACTTCAAAATAAAAACCAGAATTATATAGAATGCGCAAGTTTTTATCTACCCTACATGTAAATAAATCATTAATAATCGCACAGAGACATCTCCTTGTTTTACAATACAGGCATTCAATAGGTAGATATCAATGATGAATGAAGAACTGAAAAAACGCGTAGCCGAGTTAGGATTTGATCATAACAAGCGTCATATTTTTTTATGCTGCGACCAAACCAAGCCAAAATGTTGCGATTATGCTCAGGGGATGGCTTCGTGGGACTATCTAAAAAATAGGTTAAATGAACTAAATCTTTCAAAAAATGGCGAGATATTTAGATCGAAAGTAAATTGTTTGCGCGTTTGTCAATCAGGGCCTATTGCTGTTGTATACCCAGATGGCGTGTGGTATCACTCTTGTTCACCTGCTGTGCTGGAAAGAATTATTCAAGAGCATTTAGTGGGCGGACAACCTGTTGTTGATTATATGATTACTTACTGATGATTCGTATTTATCAAAATTTTCCCTTGTCAGACAATGCAGTTATTGATTTGGATACAGCTGCAAGTCATCACGTTGCGCGCGTTTTGCGTGCCCAAATTGGCGAAAAATTAGTGATATTTAATGGACAAGGCGGTGAATATCCTGCTGATATTATTGGTATTGATAAAAAGAAAGTCACAATAAAAACTCAGTTATTCAGTCCAAGATGTGTAGAGTCACCTTTAAATGTATGCCTAGCTCAAGGCATTTCTCGAAGTGAGAAGATGGATTTTACTATCCAAAAAGCGGTGGAGTTAGGAGTAAAATGTATTGTTCCCCTGCTGACGGAAAGAACAACGATTAAACTAAAAGAAGAGCGAAGTCAAAAAAGAGTAGAGCATTGGCAATCTGTTATTGTTAGCGCGTGTGAACAATCAGGCCGTAATATTCTCCCCAAACTCTTACCTCCCCAATTGTTATCATCTTGGTTACCCTCTGCAAAAGCCGATGAACGATTTGTGTTGTCTCCGACTGCTAGACGCAAATTATCGACTTTTCAAGTTGCAAATAATGCAAGTGTTATTGTGTTAGTAGGCCCTGAAGGCGGTTTAAGTGATAAAGAAATACACATTGCGAATCAGCATGGATTTGCAGAATTAAACTTGGGACCTCGTATTTTGCGCACAGAAACAGCAGGGTTGGCTGTGCTTTCAGCCCTGCAGAGTTGTTTTGGTGACCTTGGGAGCTAAATTTCAAGGCTAAAAGAGGCGGAAACATATGACAGGTTCTTGGGATATTAAATTTTTTAACGTATAATTGCCCGTTCTTGTTTAGAGGCACAATTATGGCTGATGATGCAGATATTGCGAGCGATTTTATTGATAATGAAGTTTCACGCGCTTTGGGTAAGATTCGACAAAGCATGACCAATAAAATGGGTTCCAAAACATGCGTTGATTGTGGGGATGCTATTCCCGATGTTAGACGAAGTTTGGGATTCAAATTATGTGTCCCCTGCGCAGAAGAATCTGAGCGGCGAAATTCTTTATTTGCTTAACTAAGTCGCATACAAAATAAATATTAAGGTGTAGCTTGTCTTTTTTATTCTGGTGTTGTTAGGTATGCTTAGCTGTACGAAAGCCTCCTATCCTGGTATAAAATTGGATGAGTGATTATTAACTAGCAAGGAAGTTACTTTATGGAAAAAAATGTGATGGATAAAAATGCAATCGATTCTATTTCAGAATCAACAGAACATTCTTTACAAAGCAGCGTTTCTCAAATTATGCAGCATTATTTTGCTAGCCTAAAAGGTGAAGAGCCCAGGCATGTATATGACTTTTTTCTGGACGAAATTGAAGAACCATTGCTCACTATCGTTATGAAATATACTCGAGATAACCAATCTGAAGCAGCGAGAATTTTAGGTTTATCACGAGGCACATTGCGTAGTAAATTGAAAAAATTTGGTATGCTCTAAGTAAAAACAGATACTAATTGGTATGTGCGCAGATCTCGTTAGGCTGACTATCGAGAAATAGGTTTTTTTGCGCCAAAATTTAAGATGTTGACTCCAAATGTATTACGCCTGAAAGGTGTGTTGCTCGTTGATGGGTATTCTTGTAACATCAATTACACGCAACTCTTTTATTACTGGATAGGCACGGAATGCTTACAGGGTATCAGCAAGTTATTCATGAGCTATCTGAGCGTGTTGTTTTGGCGCAGAAGCCAATTCGCGTATTGGATGCTCTCAAGTGGAGTATCTTGGTTAAGCAACACTTCTTTAAGCATAAATTCAAAAAATTGCCCCATGTTGATCCTAATTATTATTTAGAAAATAATCCCTTACAGTTTGATCCTTTAAAAAAGATCCAAGAATTTCATGAAATTGAACGCAGTATTCGTCGAAAACTTGGGCAATATAGTGGTGTTGGCAGCATTATGCAGCGCATGTGCCATGAGTATTCGCGTGTAGTTGAAATGTTAATGGCTCGTGGCTCGCCTCAGTTTACTGAAATTTCACAAGAATTATATGGTAGCTCTGAAGATGCTTTCCACGTAGGAGCACCTACACTGAAAGACTTGGCAAGTTTGGTAACGAATACATTAGCGAACATCAAAGATCAAGTGACAACAGAGGCTGATGAAAAAGTTTATACCAGTGAAGAAGCAGTTACTATGTTAAGAGAAAGCCTGGGGAATTATTTTTCAGATCAAGATCGAGTTCGTGTAGAGTTGAGTGATGGTATTATTGCGGATGCATCAGCCGGTGCTGACAAAATTAAAATTCACAAAGGCATGATGTTTAGTGCGCGAGAAATCAAAGTGTTTCAAATTCACGAAGGCTGGGTGCATTTAGGCACAACGTTAAATGGAATGGAACAACCGATTTGCACTTTTCTCAGTAAAGGCCCGCCTTCTTCAACAATTACGCAAGAAGGGTTAGGGATTATTGCAGAAGTTTTTACATTCTCTTCTTATCCAGGCCGAGTTAAACGATTAACGAATCGTATTACCGCTGTCAACATGGCAGAAGGCGGTGCAAATTTTATTGACGTATTTAATTTCTATCGAGATCAAAATTTGACTGAGGATGAAGCTTACCATTTTGCGACACGCGTTTTTCGTGGAAGTACTCCAGATGGTGGGCCATTTACGAAAGATTTATCTTATACAAAAGGATTTATTTTAATTTACAACTATATTCGTTTAGCGGTACAGCGTGGCTTAGTGAGTCAAATCCCACTGCTTTTTTTGGGTAAAACAACTCTGGAAGACATTCATATTTTGGCTGATTTGGTAGAAGAAGAAATTATTACCCCGCCTCGTTATGTTCCTCCGCAATTCCAAGATATCGCTGCGTTAAGTGCGTGGATGTGCTACTCATTATTCTTAAATAAGCTGGATTTGCAACGTATGGCAACAGATTTTAAAGCAATTTTACATTAATCTTTACTAGGAGAAAGACATGCAAAAGCTTTGGTCGTTACTGCTGATAGTTTTTTTTGTTGCCCCCACTGTTTTTGCGGCTGATGCAGATAGCATCGAAGGTACCTATAAATGTAAAGGTTCCGATCCTTACATCAATAAAGATTACACAGGCACAGTTACGATTACCAAAAATGGTAAAGTCTATAATTTTGATATGCATTACTACACAGGTGAAGCATCAAAGGGAACCGGCTTGCTGAGAAATGATATGCTAATGCTGGTATGCCAAGATCCTGCAAATGTCAAAGACTCAACGTGTATCGAGTATTATGCTATTTCTAAGCATGATAAAAAATTAGTAGGAGAATGGGTTTATTTAGGAAAAAATAAAATTGGTAAAGAAACATGTTCTAAATAAACGATTCTATCGCAGAACAAAGGGGCTGTTTTATTACAGCCTTTTTCCGCAGTGTAAAACATAGTAATATCCCAACGCTTTAACATAGTAAATAATTAATATCAAAACATAGTAATATGTTATCATTACTTATTTTCAATGTGTGATTGATGAGCCGGCAGCTTCTGTGCGCGCGGTGTTGGGTCATTTTATTTTTGTTTTCATCCATCCGTATATGGATGGCAATGGTCGAATTGCTCGATTTATTATGAATAGTTTATTTGCTTCAGGAGGTTTTCCTTGGACGATTATCTCTGTATCAAGTCGAGCCAAATACTTCAAGGTGTTAGAGAAAGCGTCAGTTGAAGGAGATGTCGCACCATTTACCCGATTTATTTTGAGTGAAATGAAGAAATATTCCTAATGAATAGTTATTTTCTTGAGGAGGGTTCCCTTTGTGCCTGCGAAGGGCTTTTTTCTTCTTGTGCTGAAGCTTGTTGAAGAGAGACAGAATCTTGAGAGGTGTTGGCTGCTGATGCTATGTGAGTTTCATTAACAGCATTATTATAACTGCAAGAAGTAGCTGAAATCCCCTTAAAAATGGAAGTAGTAGATTCAGCACTATTAATTACTGATCCTGTAGGCTGGGATGAAAGCGAAGACTGATATTCTAAACTACATTGTTCTCTGGGTTTGGATAAATCTGACAGAAGTTGATGCTCTACTTTTGCAAGGGCATCTTTTAATCCTGTAAAGGCTTCTTTAGCATCAGTGAAATTCCACGATAAAATTAGCTTTTCTAACTTGCTTATATTTTCATAGGTGGGCTTCATTAAACATTCGATCACTTCTTTAAACTGATCAATCGATATCTGTGAGGGTGTTTTTGCCTTCTGGTTAACTTTGTTTTCTAACGTTTTTAATAGACTTATGCTAGCTTCTTTAACAGCCACTGTATTTTCAAATTTTATAAGAGCTTCTTTGGCCTGATCAAAATCACTTTTAGATGATATAACATCTTTTACTATATGTTGTTCATATTCACCACTAGAGCTCCAAGTCTTCAAGATATATTCAACGTCCAAAAATTCGTCCTTCGTTAATATTTTCGCCATTCTTTTTCCTCTTTCATCGCTATCTTCTCGTGCTTCAGGGTTCCATGTCGGGATAATTTTTTCATTAGTCATTTTATTTGTTAATGCAGGCGTTTTCTTTTTTAATTCATTCAGTAATTCCTCGCGAGCTTTTGGAATGCTTCTATCAAGAGATGCAAAAGATTGCATAAAATCATACGTTAACTTTTGTGGAGTGCTCAGTAATTCCATTAACGCCTTTTTAGATTTACTGAAATCATCATCATTTTTGGACATTATTATCTCTTGCAATTGATTTGTATTTTCCATGCTGGGGTATAGCAAGAGTTCAAAAACAAGCTTAAATTGCGATAAGGATAAAGAGCTCGGACTATCTATATCTTCTAAATTAACTTTATGTTGCAGTGATTCAAATAATTTTATACTGGCATTATTTATCGTATCTATTGACGTTATATATTCTTTAAATTCATCAGCTCTTGTTTTAAAATCTTTGCTTTCTTTAAATGAAGCTCCTGCTTCCGCACGACTTCTTGTCTCATCTTCTTTGAGTTTATTTTCTAATAGTTTAGATTTTTGAAAATCACGAACTCTACTTTTAAATTCAGCAACTATTGTTTTAGCTAAGTTTTTTCTTGTTTCCAAAAATGATTTTTCTACCTTTCCAACTATTTTTTTGGTTTTTTCAATTATATCTTTCGGAATTTGTTTTAGGTTTTCTAGGTTATTTATCGATTTTGTTATAAAGGCTAGAGTTTTTTGATCAAAATCATAAGAAGAGGGATGACGTATT
>JABDBD010000066.1:0-2824 GCA_013288815.1 Gammaproteobacteria bacterium
GCCTCTCTCATGTTTTTGCATATCCCCTCAAGATTTAGTAATTTATTAGCAGAAATCAAATGCGTAATGCTTTCGACAAAATAATGTGTGTCTTTTTTCCACTCGTTCAAAATATTGTCCGTGTAATCTATATTTTCATAAACACCATGAATTAATTTTACAATAAATGGCGCAAATAAGATCTTATCCTTTAGATAACGCCCAAAATATTGACTTTCCAATCTGTTGAGGTCCAAATTGTTTTGTGAGCGGAACGCAACCATGCTACGTTTTGACCATATGGTCTTTAGGACTAATATTGCTGTATCTAGATCATTTTTAAAGGCACAGGTAATTAGGATAACATGAAGTTTTATCGCTGTATTTAACGAATTGTTATAATCCCATTGCTTAGATTTACATAAATATTTTAATATTATTTCACTGGAGTGCCTAAAATGTTCTTCGGCGAAATGTAAACCATATGATCCACCATATCTCCATACTTCAGGAACATAATCTAAAACTTGAATTGAATTATTTGGTGGCCAGTCTATTGCTCTTCCAATATTTACCGACGGATATTTTGCAATATAAGAAGAGATTCTTGCAACAGAATAGCTGTAAACATATTCTTTGTGATTTATATCGACACGCAACCTTAATCTCAAGTGCTTACCCAATTCAAAATATCTAATGAAAAAGAAATTACCTATATGCCTTAATACTATATTATTATGTAAAAGAGGCGCAATGCAATTTCTTAACATAGCGCTTAAATCCCCTTCGTAATAGATGTGCATACTCAACCAATCACACCGTTGCTCAGTCTTGAGAGCTTTTCCAGTAAGCGAATTTATCATACTAAATCTGCATATCTATACAATTCATTTAATTACTATACGTATGTTCAATAAATTCTGTCACAAATGCTTCCTGACCAATTTTTATTAGGTCATCTTTAGAAGGTTTCATTTCTTCAATCACTAAAGTGCCATTCCATTTAGAAAGGTACTTTCTAAAAAAATTGACGAATAGCGGACTATCAAGCCTAAGATACTGGGGCTTAAAGTCATCGTTGGATAACACATCATTCGTTCCCTTCATTTTTTTTACAAAAACTTCAACGGGTATCTCATTCTTCAGCCTCCATTTATTTAACCATATAAAATATTCATTATCAGCAGTTTCTTTTTTTAACTCTTGAAGACCGTCTCTGTAGAATATCCATTTTTTTCTTTGTAGTATTACGTTGTCCTCTAAAATGATCCTGGGTAATCTCTTGCCTTTACCATCCACCTTGCCATAAATTTTATTGCATATTTCTAAAAATTCTCGAATATTGACTGATTTGTCCGAGGTGAAAACATTTAATAATTTGAACAGATTAGACCTGTTTTTTAAATTAAGCAAACCCAAATCAAAGCATTGCACTTGCATGTTTGAGATTTTGTCAACTAGCACTAAATCATTATCTTTGCTTGTTAAATGTAACTCTAAATTTGAGATTGGAATATGGTATTTGGAGTCCTTATTTATCAACCCGCCAGGTATATCACATTGGTAATCAAGTAATGGTAAATGCATATTGCCGTTGTAATACGAATTATCAGTCAATTCGGCCAGTATAAGCCTACCTTTAGATAAAGTCATATTGAATGCTCTAATTAAATCCGAAGATCCAGGGTAAGCGTACAGGAATCTACTTATAACTTTTCCAAATCCTTGATAAATATTATTTAGAACCGATTTTAGCTGATTATCTTCGACATAATACTGCAAATAATATGAGAGAGAGCAATTATACTCTTGCATATTAGCGCCTTGAACATTAATAGCTAGAATCCTTAAGCCTAGCTAGCAATGATGTTCATTTGGATCGTCTTATTTATACTTTGAGCGAAACTCAGCGCCTTGCACATTAATATTATCGAGCACGTCAAGGGTAATTCTTAGTTCGTTGTCTCGAAGTAAATTATGTTTTTCAGCTAAAGGAGCGAAGCTATTTTCAAAGTTAGCTATAGTATTTCGGTATTCGGCTTTTGGAACAAATGGTAAAATAAACTGATCTTTTACATCATCCCTGGCATAATAATCAAAGTAGTCATGATAAAATTTTAATAAGCTCGTTTTTGTCTTTGATCCATATTTACTCTTAAAAAATGCTGAAAGATGTCTTCTTTGATGCACATTATAGTTAAGGGGCTGTAAAAATGAATTTAGAAGATTTAGGTTTTTTAGAATTCCATTTCTACTCCCTTGGTTAAAGGAAACTTCAATATTCCGTTTACAATCCTCATAAATAATATTTTCATGTTTAAAGTGAAAATACGTTAGGCTGCTTTTTTTAAAAATATCATCGGAGGGCAAGAAAGATGGAATTTGCTTAAAACGAGGCTCTAAATTCAGCGATTTGATCAATTCATCCGTATATCTATTGATAATACTTGCATTTTTCGAAGCAAACACTTTAAATAAATTAACTTTCGGATCGATTACAGAAGCTAGTAGCTCAATGGATGATGCTTTTAGCATGGAAAATATTAAATCCATGATTACTGGACGGTTGTGATAATTATGGGCATTGAGAGTTGCGCAAAGTCGCTGAGTTTCGCTCAAAGTATAAATAAGACGATCCAAATGAACATCATTGCTAGCTAGGCTTAAGGATTCTAGCTCTTTTACGAACGGTTTTAGCCAACCTGTCTGGTCAAATGTTTCTCCAAGATTAAATTCTAAGAGACCATATTGAATTAGATGATTCAATTGATCTTCTATTTCGTTTCTAGGATTATCTATAATATTTGAAAGTAAATCTATTAGTGAAGACAGAGTGCAATTTTCT
>JABDBD010000066.1:2834-6385 GCA_013288815.1 Gammaproteobacteria bacterium
ATATTAATGTGCAAGGCGCTAATATGCAAGAGTATGGATTTCACTATTTCAATTATTTTGAGAAGTGCATGGTTAGAGTTTAGACTTTGAAATGCTTCAATATTATTTTGGTTTGTTAAAAAAGTAATGACCCCATTTTTATTTAATAAGGTAGGATTTAGTCGTATTGGAATAAGCCTATTGATATTTGGCTTGTATATCATTAGAGATTTAAAATGTAAAGCGAGATAATAGTTGAGCTTTGCAAAACCATTAACTGATTCTTGATTATTAATTTCAACAATACTTATTGGGTCTTCAATAGAGTTATTATCCTCCCCGTAAGCAAAATTTGTAAAGGCACCAAATGGGCTCGTTTTAGTGCAAATTCTAGTAAAATATTTAATAAGTGACTCCTCCTTTTTGGAGATAGATCTAGTGTCTGCCTTGAATTCCCGTTGATCTTGCTTTTGAAGCTCGTTAAAAAAAACCCTACTTGAAAGAAGTAATCCTTTAAGAAACACCTCATTAGTGAAAATTGAATGTAATGATCTTTTTTCAGAAACCAGTTTATTGTTATAAATTTTGTAAAAATGATCTATATTATTGATGACCAAATCCCTATATTTCAGATAAGAGTTAACTTGTTCAATGAGTTGTCCTGGTAAGAGTTCAAATGCTATTAATATATCCTTTGCTCCAATTTTTTTTTCATTAAAGATATTTCTTCTGATATTTACGACACTATTAATTCCTGCTACGTGATATTTCTCTCTTATAAAACGTTGTAAAAGTTCACATAAATCAATCTTTAACTCACCTTGTGTATCTTGGAAGGAAATAATACTTGAAATAGTTGTCTTTTCAAATTCGTCATTCGCAAAGATTTTGCTAATCTCACTAATAGGAAGACCGCCAATCCTTAAAAAATATGCTGGTAAACTATTTGTTTTAAGCAAAACAATCGTCTACATTGAATGACGAACATGTTATATCAATGGATGATAAATCATCATAAAAACCGGATGCATCATCATCAGCTCTAAATTTCACTTTAGCTTGGATATTGTTCCCACAAGTACTACCGCCACCGCCACCGCCTGTGCCATCGCCGGTACCGCCAGTTCCGGTACCACCAGTTCCAGTACCACCAGTTCCGGTACCACCAGTTCCAGTACCACCAGTTCCAGTACCACCAGTTCCAGTACCACCAGTTCCAGTACCACCGGTTCCCATGCCACCGGTTCCAGTTCCTCCGGTTCCAGTTCCTCCGGTTCCAGTTCCTCCGGTTCCAGTTCCTCCGCCCTTTCCTCCATTCGGCCCGCCTGGACCTGAAACTGCAGGTCCTCCTTCTGGAGCTGGTTTTCCGTCAGGTTTTCCTTTTGGATCTGGAGTTGGTTTTGGAACAGGTACAGGATCGGGGTCACCACCATTAATCCAATCAAAGAAATCGTTAATTACATGAATAACTTTTATAAGTGTACCAGGGTCAACATCAGGCTCAATTGGGCTAATTTCATCATGATGGCATCTATTATCATAAATATCCGTGCTAGTAGGTGGTGCATGTTGAGGGGGTATGTAAGGTGGTACAGGATTGGTATTTGGAAATGGACAGGGAGGAACTGCCGACAACGGGAGTTTAGATCCGCCGACATAATTTTCTGCATCAAGATCAGTAATAAAACTGCTTATCTTAAGATCCTCTAATTTTAATTTCTTTTTGCGTTTCATGATGAGCGTTAATTAAATAAGTACAACAATAAGCTTAATACCCCGCCCATGTACACACTTTGGGTGGCAGATAAAAAATGTTACAAACCTTTAACCAAAAGTTTTTATTTTAAGATGGCACAGAAAATACCAAGAATGCGCTAGCTGTTACAACAAAATTGTTAGCTATTTGGCTTGTTACATATATTTTATTTGTTGCGCCTATTGTTATTCTACATGGAACAGTTATCTCAAATGCAGGATAAGTACCCGATTGTCCCTGTGCAGGAACTCTTATTTCCATTATAAGACCTATTGGACTCGTACCCATAGAATCCGAAAAAATTCTAATCATTCCTTCACTAACGGATCCGGTCGCCTTGATTGTTATGGAATTTATATAGGATCCCCAGGTTGCAGCTCCCGCTACAAGTGTATAAACTCCTGAATCTGTATTGTTAGGAGAAAGACTAGTATTTGCCGTAGCACCAACTGCTACCTGAGCATTTTGAGGAGTATAATTTGCTGACATATTTTTTCTTTAATTGTTGCCCTAATGCATGCATTAATATTGTTAGTAACTTCTTAACTAAATGACCCTTATTTTATGCTGGCACTGAGTATACCTCGAATGCGCTAGCTGTAACAATAAAGGTTGCTGCGTTTTGGCTTGTTACATATATTTTATTTGAGGCCCCCACAGTTATACTACATTGAACTGTTGTTCCCCATGCAGGATAAGTACCCGATTGTCCCTGTGCAGGAACTCTTATTTCCATTATAAGACCTATTGGAGTCGTGCCCATAGAATCCGAAAAAATTCTAATCATTCCTTCACTAACGGATCCGGTCGCCTTGATTGTTATGGAAGTAACCATAGATCCATAAGTTGCTGCACCAGTTAAAAGCGTATAAACTCCAGCATCTACGCTGTTAGGAGCAAGGTTAGTGTTAGCTGTACCACCAGCTGATACTTGAGAGTTTTGAGGGGTGTAATTTGCTGACATAATTTTGTTTTTTAATGTTTATTTTGTTATTAATTAAATTGTTCCAATTTCTTGTAACAAGAGATTCGAAATTCTTGTACACTTATAAATTTTACCCTACATTATCGTTAATAATAATAATTGAAGGCACTTCAGGTAAAAAAACATCATCAATTGTGTCCATTTGGTCAGGGTCGCTTTCTATAAGTTCTATTTGCGAACTCAAACTATTGATTGTGTCATTAATATCGCTCTGATAATAGGTATTACCAGGAGTTAGTACATTCAGATAAATTAGTATTGCTAAAATTGCATTCATAGTACTTAGGGTTTCTTATTCTTGGTTTCAAAATTCCCACTACATTCGTTGTTGAAATAATTGAAATTTGAGGCAGGAATAACATGGAAATCAAGTATAATTAACGATCAAATTTAATTTAGTAATATATATATATGAATGAGTTAATAGAAATTATAGGTATAATTAAATCAGGTAGAATAACACGGCCAGAAAAAATAAACCCTTTTGACGAGGCTATAGAGCCTATTAGCCATAGGTTTTACAACGGCTTGCTGAACGGTGAATTTACAAGCGAACTAGATGCGAAAGAAGCAATTTATGGTAAATTAGAGCTTGGAGGGACTAGTGGGCAAGAAATCCGATTTAAGTATAATGTACTTAAAAAGAGGCTAAAGGAAAGAATTTTCAATGTCGTTTTATTTCCAAAGGAAGGTAAATATCCAAGTTTTGGATATTCTGGATCTTTTATATTTTGCTACAGGAATTTTATTATTGGCAGGATGTTGCTTTTTTTTGGAGCTCATGTTTCAGGGCGACGATTAATGAATAAAGTTTTGACACGTGCGCAGGAA
>JABDBD010000067.1 GCA_013288815.1 Gammaproteobacteria bacterium
TCTGTTTTTATCATGAATAAAAGCCCAACAAATAGCGAAGCTCATCAAAAAACTCGTCCGAAATTTACATCGAATTGGTATGTTAAAGCAGTCAAGTTAGCCGATCGCGCCATTGTTGAAACGATTTTTCAGGAATTTTTGCGATTTTTTTTAGCCCATCACCCCAAAACACGCTATGTACCTGGCGATGGTGAAAACCAACATCACGTCGCTTCAAAAGGTGTCAGCATTGAGTTAATCAGTGAGATGATTAAATCTTCAAATGTAGACACTATCCGAGCTGAATTACCGAATTATCGCGGCTGGGGATTCATACATGTTTTAGCATTATGGGCAGCAGAAAATGATTTGCGGCCTGGAAATTTAGGCTTAGATAAATTAACTCATCAGGTTATAAAAATTGATTCAGGCCAAACTCTTTGTGAGCTTTTTTCAGAACAAGTTTCTGCTGATCAATTCATCATAACCACTCGCGACTTAGAAAACTTACCTTATATTCAAGATTTTCAACCCACACAATGGATGGGCATTCCAAAAGAACAACGTCATATTGTGAATCTACTTCCTGAATCCTATGTACAAAGTGACGAATATAAAAAAGAAGTCCTCTCTGCTATTTTACAAATAATTTGTTTGGGCGAGCACTTGATGACACTTTTTCTGAATCATTACCTGAGCATGATAAACTGTCCTGACGAGACACGTGAAGGCTTAAAAGAAGTTATATTAAATCGTACAATGATGTTAAGAGATGCCGCCATTCAAATGCCATCCTTCAGAACATTTTTATTTTCTGCGGATGCAGAATCGGCAATGTATGATTTGACGCAGAAAGCAAAACATTTTGTGATGACTCAGAAACATTTGTTAATTCAAGAAACCGACAACAAGCCATTTACACAATCATTTCAAACATTGTATGCACTGAGAAAACAAGCATTCACAATCGACATGAGTTCACATAAAAATATTTTTACTCGCTATGGAAAAGGAAAAGCCATTGGAGCAAGTACCGGCATGATAACAACCGCCGGATTAGCTGCTGTTGCCTTTCTTGCATTACGTCTAGTTGATTTCGCTACCTTTGGTTTGAGCACAGTCATCACCATTCCATTGTCGATTGGTTTATGTGGCATTATTGGTGGATGTGCTGGTGCATTCATCGGAAGAAAAGTTCAAAAATCTCAAATGATCAACAACAAAATTGCCAATACACAACTCGCACATTTATTAAAAAACAATACTGCTCCAGTCACTATTTCAGAACCTCTCACCAAAATTTTGGCGCGCAAACAACAACTGCAATCACAATGTCAAAAAAATCCGACAAAAAATAAACGTAAACTTGCTAAGCTTCGTTACTGTCAACGCATGGAAACTTACTTATCTCATAACAACACTGTACAGGCAGCGCACCAATCTGTTATGCAAGAAATGTCAAATGCTGGCGAATATCAAAATGTTATCGCGGGTGGTAGCTGGTTAGGCAGTCATCAACAAGTTTCGTTAATGCAAGAAATAGGTTTATCGAATCAGGAAATTGGCAATGTCACATTGACAGGATCGACTAAGAAACGATTTGGGTTATTTGATCGTACTAGCACTGTTTCTCTAAACAATAAACCTGCGCTTGATAGTCGAAGATTTAATGCAGCTTAGCAGTTCTTTTTCACACATGAATGCTTAATAGATATTGATTGACTGATACCACTCACTCACTTCATTATATCAATCGTATAATTTGTTAATCGCTCTATTACCAAAGGAGTTAGCAATGTTGTCCGAACCAAAAAATAAACGTGTAAAAAGTTACCTTGAAGAAGTTGAAGACACTATCCATCAAGATTCTAGAGTAGCCGTGGCATTTTTGACGACTATTTCTGTCGGTGCAACAAACTTAACAATGAACATGTTAGGATTCTTAGTGGGTGGCGTCCAAGGCATACAAAAACCATCAGAAGCCAATATTATCCAACGAGTTACGCAAGGAGCAGCTGAAGGAAAAGCAAGATGGGCAAAAAAAGCTGAAGATTATCGCCATATTCCCGAAGTCAGCGCGGGTGTTACGGGTGGATTCTTTGGCGCACTAGGCGGAGTTCTTCATGGAAGCGGCAAATTTTTTGTCAACAAATGTAGAAGCACACGACCCGGCGCACATACCGCTGCCTCACAATCGTTCGTTGAGATGAAAGATGATCATAAACAAGAGCAAGTCGATGCAGTAATGGATAGGGTAGTTCCTTCAACCCCACGCTATCTCTGATACAAATTATCCGGCGTAATGTGTTGCCCGGACCTTTGATCCGGGCACGCTCTGACCCTGGATCTGCGATTCAGGCTACTTTGTTATAAACGGTTACCCATCATGCTTGGACCACCTGGCGCAACAGCGGGTTGGTCTTCGTCTTCATCTTCATGCACACGCGGGCCATCGCCCAGAACAACTTCATCTTCTTCTCCATCATCATAAGGATTGCCTTCAACTTGACCTTCAGCTCTGTCGTTGATTTGTGAACGTTGCACATCTTGATTACGAGCAAACATTCCATACTGTATAGCGGGTGATGATAAAGCAGCCGCTCCTTCACGTGCTGGGGCATTGACTGCTTGATTGTCGTTAGCTAAAACCACAACGTGCACGATACCGATTTCTTGTTTTTTTCTTTCCTCTGCGTGCTTAACAAAATCTTCAATCGATTGTTTCAAATTAACGTTTGGCACTCGCTGTGTGATTCGTACACGACAACAAGGACATGTCTCACCATGATGAGCAGCCAAGTTTTTTAAATTATCTTCATCAAAACTATGACCACAACTGGTTAACAACATTGGGTTTTGCATGAGCTCAGTTGAGATCGGATCTTTAAAGCCGTTTGGAATGTCATCTTCTGAATAACCCGTTGCCTCATAACGTGCTTGAAAGGTTTTATCTGCTGGGACACGTGCTGGAACATGGGCTGGGGCTGCAACTTCTTTATGTTCCATCATATATTCATGTATGTTAGCGGGTTGTCTTACTTCAGCGATAACTGGAGCTGGTGGATTATTTCTAAATGGTCCAGCGGCTTGCGCTGGGATGTATACAGCAGGCGGCATAACTTCTCGAGCTGGGGCAACTTGTTGTTGGACAACATGATGATTATAGTTAACATTCGCAGGGACACCTCGGTTTCTAACACTTCTATAAGAATACTTACACTCGTCCCAACATACCATAACCCCTATTCCACAACAGACTAGAGCTATCGTTGCAGGAATACCCATGAGAGCCGCACCCGTCGCAGAACTGGCTGCAATTTGACCAAGTGACATAGTTTCCTCACCCAATAGGCCGTAACCTGCCAGTGCACCGAGGACTTGACCTCCTACATAACTTACCAGGCTGCGGGCCTTTTTCTTCGCTTTATGGTGGTCGTACCAACCAGAACATTCTATCTCACAACCACCAATTACAGATCCTGCGAGACTACCAAAAATGCCGCCAATGAAGACATTACCTACCGCAGATATTGTTGTCGCTTCAGAAACGTTATATCCATCGTAATGTCTTGATAAAACTGAAGCACCTACCGCTCCAGATATAGCACCGGTAGCCGCACCTAAACCGCCACCCAGAACACCACCTGCAAAAAAACCACCGCAAAAAGCTTTGAAGCCCATGATAAAATACCTGTTTATTAATTGATTAGAGAACAACTGCTACGTATTATATACAATAAGTAGGTTTCTGTATACTTTTATTGCACTTTTTGCACTTTTATTGCGCTATTTTTTTACATCTATAGAGGTGAGAAGGGGCGAATGGCACTTGAAAAGTCCCTCCCTTTGAAAAAGGGAGGCTAAGAGGGATTTTCTTCGCTGATATCCTAGTACGTTGTCGCACTAGCTTAGGCATTTGCGAGAAAAATCCCCCTCAATCCCCTTTTTCAAAGGTGGAAGCGTTAAGTTAGTTTATTAAATTTTAATACTGTTGCAGTTATTACTTGAATCCACCTCTTGCTGCATCATCAGCATAGCCACCGTGGAACTGTCGTAGCATGCCGGAATTCATCATGCTTATTAAGTCACACAGCGCAACCCTAACTGATTATTATATTCCAACCTCGATGCAGCATTTCGCACAAACATTTCCGGCCTATATTCAAAATGCATAGTGTCATAATAAGCCCATCTCCCGCCCCATAAAAAACCTTCTTGCTCGAAAATATCGATGATTTCTTTAGGAATACTATTTATCAGCGTCAACGTAAATGATTTATGTTTTGCTTTTTTTAAATCCCATAACCAGTAATTTCCATAGTGCGTGCTAATATCCATTGCAATACCAAAGCTATGTGCACTTAAATAATTTTCATATTTTACATTCCGCCAATAATAACTGCCGCCTACATCTTTTAAATATTTAAAATATGAAGGAGGAAGTTTTTCTAGCTGTGCTGAAATACGTTGAATTTTTTTATCAATACCATTAATCGAAGTGAGCTTAAGTGGATAACGTTTTCCAAACACATTCGGCATCCAATACACTGTGACCAAATGCTTAGATACCGCAGAGGGTGAATCACCATAGATTTTTTTAAAAATAGATTCATAGCTATCGCACTGCAAATCTTTAATCGAAATACTATTTTCTTTTTTGTTTTTAAAACTTAATCCTGAAAACAAATTACCAAAAAAAGAATTCGTATCAACTACATCAAAGTGTGTGCCGTCTTTCCATACAATTGAATTCCCAGAAACAGATTGAATTTGCTCAGGATAACTATCTTGTAAACGTATGAGTTCAATTTGGGTTGCGTGGGAATTAAAACTAAAAATCATCAGAATTAAGAAAGACAAGATCCATTGATTAAGCTTCATAGTCATACTCTAGAATCCATTCTTGAGATTATTGTGCTATCTATAGCAGAGTTTACCACCAATCCTAACTATATGACTACACTCGAAAGCCGTGCTTTAAGAGCAGATACTTTATTAACAGGAACTAACAAGCTATAACCGTTTTTATTTGGCACTGAACCACCATGGTTATAATCTGGATTTAAAGTATGTAGCACTGCCACATCAATCCCCGATGATTTTGCAACAGAGGTTAAGCTTACTGATTTTTTAACTTTCACTTCTGCAAAATAAGGTTGGTTTTGAATAGGCGGTAATTGCACGCCATATTTCTCAGGATTTTTCACAATAGCAGCAACTGCTAGTAATTTAGGAACATAATGTTTCGTTTCTGATGGAAGCGACAAATCCCAAAAATTATCGGTATTATTGCGTTTTTCCGCATGCTCTACTCTTCCCTGACCACTGTTGTAAGCAGCAATCGCCAAATACCAATTACCGTTAAAACTATTTCCTAGATCATTGAAATAAGCCAATGCACCTTTGGTTGAAGCAATAATATTGCGTCTGCCATCGTAACCTGATCTGACTTTAATACCCAATTCAGTTGCTGTCTGAGGCATCAATTGCCATAGACCTGTTGCACCTTTGTTGGAATGATCATTCGGATTGTATTCGCTTTCAATCACAGGAATTAACGCAAGCTCTGCGGGCAATCCACGTGCTTGAGTTTCTTTGTGTATGAAATAAATATACGGACCTGCAGCTTTTAAAATACTGTATAACTTATTAGGCTCAGCCAATAATTTATGTATTTCAGCTTTAACTTGTGCTGATTGGGCTTTGTGATCCAGTTTTAATTCGGAGCTGATACTACTCCATATCAATTGCCCAGACTTAGGAGTACCTACCTTGCCAGCCGATGACGCGCTGTCAAAGATACTCATGTCTGAATTCGAGGTCCAATCAGTTGTACCGATAGTGAAACCACACCACACAATCAGGGAGCCGCACAACACATGAAACAGAATATTTTTTGATCGATTTATTAAGTATTGCATGGGGCTTATCATACAGGATTATCCCCGTTTGGCAACCCTTTTGGGCCAGCTTCTCGGGTTGACCTGTATAACTACTTGATTTATATGGTTAAATTTTAGGGAGAATTTTGGCTGGAAAACTCGATAATTGATTATTTTAAATACAATATGTTATCGCAGAGTATGTTCTAAACCAAAGATGATGAGGGGCATTTCTGGCCTATTAATGATCTATAAATGGATTATATAAGCGCATCTTTCATCAGTATCTTAGATCTCATTGCACGCCTTAAGCTCCTCGTCTGGGTACCTTTAAAAAATAAAGACTTAAATGTTAAAGCAGACCTTAGCTTAGTTTAACTT
>JABDBD010000068.1 GCA_013288815.1 Gammaproteobacteria bacterium
ACATCATCAATTCCAAAATATACTTGCCAGACAACTTTTTCAGTCACTATAACGCAAGTGAAAAAAGTTATGTATTACATCATGAGTGCATACATTTCCTACGCTGTGATTTGCTCACTAATGCCGGCATGATTCTTCTTCTTTGCTTGAACTGGTTCAATCCATTTTTTTTATATTCATACAGAAATTTTCGCAGTGCACAGGAGTTATCTTGTGATGCATTGCTAAGCCAGCAATATTCAATGTTTGACAGCAAAGTATATAGTTATGCATTGTTGAAAACGGCTATTAGCCAATCGTCACAATCAGCATTAACTTGTCCATGGAACTCCGGTAGCCATTTAAAAGAACGCTGTCTAGCAATGAAATTTCATCAGACCAATCCGATTAAAAATCTGATTGGCACTCTACTCCTTGTCATTTCTTCAGGCATCGCACTAGCTGCACCAAGCCTAGAAAGTCATATGTTTTTTGAAGACTTGCGAATTTCAAATTTTTCCAATAAAAAATTGACTGCTATTGCCAATTTTAAGTGTGAAAACAAACTCTCAGAGATGGAAAAAAATAGTGTTACATTGATTTCCCGCTCGAAAATCCAGAAAATTTGTAGCAAATCCAGGTGGCCTAAATGCACAATTGAATTTTATCAATCAAATAATTGTTCTGGTGAACCCATAGTCAGCATTAATCTGGATCTGCAAGGTTCTATTTCAACAGTGAATGCAGATAACAAGTATAATTTCAGCAGCAAAGATTATAGCTTACTCATCTACGAACATTTTATCCCAGACGCCGATCGCCATAATGTCGCCCGAACCATAATTACAGACAAAGAAAGTGAATAATCCACCGGTATTAAATTTTGATTCATCCACTTTTTCTGCATATTCGTTCTTGCGGAGATTAATGTTGCTGGTAGCAATTCCTGCCATATAGATTGCCTCATCGGAAGAACCAGCCACAATGCCTTTTACTCCAACAAGCCAAACTAAATTGCTATCTTGAAATGCTGGGTCGTGTGTTAATACTGTATAACTGCCATCAGAAAAAAATGCTTCATTATTTTTTTGCGCGGTTTGCTGGATCTTTTCCACTAAAGGGCAGCGGATTTTATTTGGTTCACTTGAATCATTATTCTGAGTTTCAGATTGGCTTTGTTGTTTGGATTCATTCGTGTTTTCTTTGGTGTCATTAACTGCGCTAGACGAAGAAAATGTTTTACTTTGGGAAATTTCAGCATGCTTTTCAGCTTTTGTAGTAATAATGAATTTGCGAGCATTCCACATTGCGTCGGGAGAAACAAGCTTATTCCATTGGACATTATTAGAAGAAAGTTCCTCTGTTGTAATAGAGATTAATTTATGGTCATTCAAGGTGGAATTTATGCTTGAAGCAGGTGATATGACAGCATTAGTTTGAATAATTGCATGATCAACTTCAACAGATGCAGCATCTTTTTGTTGCGTATTCTCATTAGGAATAATTTCTTTATTGTCTATTTTTGTTGTGTTGATTTGATTCGCTAGTTTTAATCTGGGAAGAATATGGTTTTGTTGTCGAATTACTCCCCATAAAAAACAGCAAATAAGAGAGATTATTATGAATTTCTTTATCATTTTTATGCTCTACTCACTAATCGGCGTCATTATATAGCCATCAATTATCAAAAATGCGTGGCTAAACAAAACTTCACGCAGATTAAACTGCTCACCGAATTTTTTAACAATCCCATTTTGTAAGAGTTATCTGATGCTAAGACGATTCAATATGCTAGGTGTTTCTTTGAAAACAACCTCGCCTTGTTTGTTGAGCTGAAGCGCAGGTACATTTTTAGAAGCTCTATAGGCTGCTACACACAAACCAATATTTTCCTCTGTGCATAATGCCTGAAATGACAGTGGCAAATCAGTCGCAGTGCTGAAATAGAGCGTATACGCTTGTGTGCTAATCATGCTGTAAATCGCGCAAGCTTCTTGCACGCTGCACTTCGCTGCAAGCAATGCGTTTAACATTTCCAAAGATTGTTTCGGTGTTTGCTGGGTTGTTTGAACAAATTTTTGGTATGTCTCTGTATAATCACAGCGTTGACTAGGCGTTAAAGCATCAAACCATTGCTGCAAGATCACACCTTCGTCTTTTTTATAGAATTTCAGTAATGCACCGATATGCGCTAAGAAGCGATTATCCACACCTAACCATGTTTGGCGAACTTGCAGATAAGCATCTAAAACATCGTGTTCTGAATTATTCCACAACTTATCTAACTCTTGTTTCAATGCAAAAATACATTCAGCAACGTGTTGTGTGAGAAAGACAGAACCCGTTGGTTCCTTATCCATAAACGCTGCGATTTCCACAATCCAACGCAGCAGCCATAACGTATATTGTTCTTGAGTGATAGCACCTGCTTTAATTTTCGTTTGTAAAGTGGAGAACATACTATTTCCCCCTTTGGTGAATAGCATTGCCATCAGGTCGCTATTTTTTAAAAAGGCAAAAGGGAAAATCTTTTTTTGATCGTCGGTCAATTCATACCAGCTAGGATAAATTTGCGGGCATTGTAAAGAAGTTATTGATAAAAATTGCTCTCGCTCAAGAGCAGGATTAACGCCTGCTTGGCGCGCCGCTATTTTTGTTCGCTCTGAATTAGCCATATTGGATGCACTAGTTAATATAACCGGAATATTCAAGCTTGCAGCTTGGAATAATGCATTGAGATCATTAAAGCGAGCCTGTGACAATTTATCTTCGCTTGCATGCGAAGCAATAAATGCTTGATAGGCATCTTCCGCTTCGTCAGCATATACTGAGAGTTTTATCAAGCAAAAATCTTTAACGAGAAATTTTTTGATTTCATCATTGAGTTGCTCAGGATGAAATAAATCTTGTAATAACATCAACTGTTCTAAATCTGAGGAATTATCAACACTAAAGCCGCTGTCAAATTGATCGCAATATTGTTTAAATGCTTTAAAATAAACATCATTTGTTTGTAAGGTTTTGCAAAATTCGTTGACATCAAAATGTGGATCTCGATATTGATCCATTAAACGAATATTATCATCATGTCTTAAATAAATTTTAGTATCATCACAATAAGACTGAACCACGCCGAGGTAACATTGATATAAACCATCGGCATGCACAGCCGCATAATTTTTTCCTTTCGCAAAAAAACCCTTATAGGATTTTGAAGCCAAACGAATATCACAGCCATTAAAAAAACTGGTTTTTTTATTCAAAAAATTTGCCAGATACGTTTCGAGTCGTTGTTTATAACCCAGATGAACAAAGTCTGGATTCACAATCGACTCCTCTTGCCAAGAGAGGTCAGTCACCTGAAAATTCCCTACACTTCTTTCGCATTTCAAGGTGGCAACAATGTTTTCTCTGTTGATGCCATGGGAGGCTAATTCATGTGACCAGATGACACCGGAAAGTTGGTAGGTATGCTCATCAGAGCTGACAGTAGCAATCTCATCTAATTTTTGGCAAGAAGACGTATTCACAAACGTGGCATTGCTTTCATTGATCTTGGTAGCTGCGTTTTCAATGCCGCTTTTGAATATTTCATCATTTTCTTCCGGCAGCGGAATCAGCATCACATCAATTGTTGTGAAGCCCAGGAGGCCTTCTGGAAAATAGGCTGCTACTTCTAACAAAGGTGCAACAGGGATGGCTGTCATGGTTTCGACCCCACCCATATATTTGATGGGTCCAATTTGGCGCGGCTGTATTCCATCTCTTAACGCATCATGCGGATGATTAGCGCCGCGGAAACATAAAATATATTTGGGTATCTTCGGGAAGGTATTTGTAATCAGTGGCCGTTCTTCATCGGCAGGTACGTCTATCCAATCATCTGAGGGATCATCCGCAGTATGCGCGCTTGCTTCTTCCTTTGATATCTCTTCCCAATCGCTTGTTAAATCTTTGTTGTTACGAAACATAGCTAGACGCCCAATTTTAAGTCTTTTGTAGCGTAATTCTACACAAGCAACTCGCAATGTCAATTTATAGCAGATACTGAGGTTGAGATAAGAGAATGACGAAGAATAGTGGAGTGGGCTTTTACGCGGGGTAGCCAAGTCAGAGATAGCTGACCCACTAAAAATAAGTGCTCGTTAATAAGTCATAAAAATTTGTCGCGCTGTACCACAAAAAATAATTTGCGGATTTTTTTCATCAACTAAGAATGTTTCAAAGTCAGGATTGTGCGGTTTCAAATACCGATTTGGCCCATCAATGAGCAATTGTGCGCAACTAACATCATCTGTTTTTTTCCATCGAAAAATAACAATATTCCGATGTTGTGGTTCACGATCTGGATCTACAATAACAGTAGCTCCTGGCTCATAGCGCGGCATCATCGAGTCATCTTTCACGATTAATGCAAAAGTACGAACTCCGGTCTCAACATCCGTCCACGTCCAATCTTCTGCAGTTTTGGCATCAAACTTATCGTAATGCCCTGCTTGCTCCCACGATATAAGGGGAATGCGCTTCCATCGCGAACCTGGACTACCTGGCAAAGATTCAGTATTGATAGGGCCAGCACCATAGGTTAGCCATTCAACGTTAACATTTAATTTTTCTGCGATGACAGCAATACGCATGGTATCGGGAAGTGAAATTCCCTCTAACCACTTATTTGCTGCTTTCTGAGAAACGCCAAACATCTTACCCACTGTTACTTGCCTACCCTTCCCTTTCGGCGGTACACCGAAAAGATCAAGCGCATGATCAAGGCGTTTTGAGAAAGCTGTTTTGTCTTGTTGATCTGCCAATGAATTAAGTCCACTAATAGGGTTGACATTTAGAACCAATAGTTCTAAATTACTCTCGGTTTGTACTGATGGTCATTATACATATCGTCCTATCGGAATCAATGAATTCGAGCATCGTTTTTTGAATAAAGAGGAAAAATAATGGTTTTTATGAATTACACCACACAGCAAGAGTGCGAAAAAAATTCTTTTACGGGGTTATTTTCATTACTTAAACGATATCGAGCCACTTCAAATGGTTTACCTGTTCTAGCTTCTGAGATGCAGGATATCCAATTGATGAATCAATATTCAGATGATGCCATCAGCGTTTTATTACAGGGATTACAGAGCGTTGGCCATCTTCTCGCCAGCCAAAATAAACTATCTGAAGGGAACACTAACCTGGGTTATTTTATTTCATCCATTAGTAATTTAATAGAAGCCCTAGATGGTTTGCGGTCTGACACAAATTATATGCTGAGTAACCCAGAACATTTACCCTGCTATCTTTAACCACTGCAACAGGGTCATGACATGAAATGGATAAAATTAAAAAAATATTGTGAAATCTCCGGCGATACGGTTTATGCGGTACATGCCAGACGTAAAAAAGGATTATGGCTAGACGGTATTCAATGTCGACTAGGGCCAGATGGAAATTTATGGGTTAATCTCTCCGAGGTGGAAAAATGGGTAGAAAAAGGGATGCAAGCGACGAATCGCAGCCTCCGCGCGGAATAACTATTCGCCAATGGGAAACTGGCAATGTTATACGCGTTGAATTTAGATATCGCGGAGTTAAGTGTCGTGAAACTTTGAAGCTAGAACCCACAAAAGCAAACTTAAAATATGCTGAACGACTACGTGGCGAAATCCTTAATGCTATTGCGTTAGGAACATTCAATTACGCACATTATTTCCCGCGTTCGAAACGCGCACGTTTATTCGGCCACGCATACACCAATGCAACTGTTGGCGAACTTTTAAAAAATTATATGAATATTGCAGAACAAACGCTAGAACCTAGTACGGTGAATGGCTACCGCAAAGTTTGCGACGCGCATTTATATCCTGTTTTTGGAAATCTCCCTATTCGCGATCTATCACCTATTGTAATTCGCAATTGGGTAACGGAATTATCTATCACCGCGAAAACCGTAAGAAACATTTTAACACCATTACGCAATATGCTTGATCACGCATTAAATGACGGTCTAA
>JABDBD010000069.1:0-304 GCA_013288815.1 Gammaproteobacteria bacterium
ACCGTATTTTGGTGAGAGGGTCAATAGGTAATGAAGCGTGAGTGTATTTAGATTTTGTCTGAGAGTCTTCGCAGTCAACAACGCTTGTATGTCTTGTCTTGTTAAATAATCTAAAAGGTTTGTCTCGTCATTTAAGTATGGAGGCAGTATCTGAGATACGATGAATGAATATTGATTTCGTTCAGCCTCTGTCCATTTTGTTATGCCAGTGAGTCGTTGTTTCTGAGTATATTTTTTTATTAAATTTGAATGTTGTTCGTTCTCGCTAGGCAGGGAAATGAAAGTATATTCAGCATACGTAGTC
>JABDBD010000069.1:314-5319 GCA_013288815.1 Gammaproteobacteria bacterium
GTGATGCATCTTGAGCTTGTTCTGCCGTAAACTCCCAAGCAAATTCTAACGTAGAGGAAGATTCATTATAGTCCGGATGTTTTTTGACATGAGCTTGGCAAAAGCTTGCTTCTATGACCGCTAAATTCTCAATCGCACTCATGCGTTGCTCCCAATTTCTGCCAAAAAATTTAGCCTGAAGTGTGGTTTTGCGGGTTAGTTGGTTATGCTCAACAATAAATTTAGCAGCATGATTTTTTAATGGCAGATTAAAATCAACCGAAATAATAGGGTATTGATGATCTATGCTGAGGACTTCTGTTTGATGCGAATGTGTGTAGCGATCACGTCTTGCGTCTATGACCATTTTCGTTCTCAGTGTAGAAACGGCACTAAGAATGGGTTGTATCATCTCAGGTAGTTTGTCTAGTTGAATGTACTCATCTTGTCCTTGATAAATTGTGCAGGCAAGAATATTTTGGTGAAACAAGGTGAATAAATCTTCGAGAGTTAAAGAGCGCAGATCCACAAAATGTCGGTTAAATGAAGCCGTTGAACCTACACGAGCAGATGAAACTGTAAAACAACCTGAAGGATGAAGTTGTTGCTGGTCGTATCGACTTAATAAGCTATTAAATTTACGATTAATCGCACGCAACATATTGGGTCGTAAATTATTACGCTCTATATCATAAATACTTGCTTCATCGTGCGCTTCTTCCCATTGTCTAAATTGATCTTCGGGGATGGTCAGCATCCATTTTTCCATGAGCTTATGGTAGGATTTTAAATGCGTTTTAACATATTCTAATTGAAGATATTTATCGTAATCAGGGCTGCCTTTGATTGCCTTGATGGTTTTATCCATGATATCAGCTAATTGCTGTACTGCTTTCAATACAACTTTTCTAGAGAGCCGCGACACTAAGTATACAAGAGATAATTGATTTATGAGTGGCAGTAACTCTTGCTCATAGTTTTTCATCAATGCATTGTATTGATTAGGGTGGCTCCACTCACCGATTTTATGTTCCCAGGCCTGTAGAATAGCGCGTTTTTTATCGATTTCCATTCTGTCTAATTCAAATTTTATTATGCGCACTTCTTGCAGCAGGGTATTTAATACTTGATCTAAAGGTAGTGGTTGATAGTGTTGATTCTGTATGATGAAGTTACTGTTCAGCCAATCAGAAGCAATGCCATTTGCCGTGGCGAATTTGATTAAGTTCGTAAGAATGAATCTACGTTTTCTATTTTTGCAACATGCTAAGGCAAAAGCAGCCCATTTTTCAGCGTAAGCTGTGTTGAGTGCCAGTTTTTTCAGTTTGATGAATTCGACAAAGTATTTTTGTTCGATTGGATTTAATGCCATAAATTCAGGATTTTTTTCGGCATTCAGAACAGCTTTCATATCTTGAGCGGTTTGACGAAGTGAGTTTGAAAATAATTGTTGCTGTCCAGGATTGGTGATCAACGCATCTAATTTTGAAATTAAATTTAAGTATTCTTCTTGTGTTTCGACAGCAGGTGGTGTGCCAGGTTCCGCTTGCATTAAACGCTGTAAACATTTAAAAATTTCAGCGCCTGTCACCATGGCTTGTCGACTTATTTTTTTCTGTGGTGAGCCAGGAGAGCGAGCAGCTTGTGTGCGTGATAGTTGATAAAATGCAACCAGCACAGTGTGTAATGCTTGCATAACGGGCGCTTGATTTTTTTCTCCCGGTTTTGCACTTTCTAATATCTCTACCTGTTCGATCAAGTAAGTATACAAATTATTTTTGGGTAATGCAGGATGTGCATATTGAGTTAACAAAGAAAATAAATATTGCATTAATGTGGTTTCTGCTTTTTTGCTTTCGCTTGCATTTCCAAAATTAATGGTATGAATTAAATCGCCTAGACTGACATTGTCGAACACTGCCGATTCTTTAGATTCAGGTAGAGCAACCCTATTTTTTTGAGGATGTAAAATAGGTGTGAGGGTCACCTGAGCAGGCAAGGGTGATTTAAATAAACCATTTTTTAATATGCCGCTGTCCAGTAACTCTTGTTGCGCGGAATCATGATTTTGAATTTGTGTTGTCCATTTTATAATTTGTTTGCGTTGTGTATCGATAATTAAAACGGGTTCATTTTCTTTTATCCACTGTTCAATGGATTCCGTGTTGTCAACTGTTAAAACGGGAATAGCCTTCGCACTAAATTGTGCTGCTTCATGTGATGTGCTCGGTGCTATTTCACGAACAATCACCGCTTTGATGGGTGAGTTGTCATGGGCAAGATAGTGTTGCAGTGCTTGTTCGATGTTGTCGCAAATGAGTATCTCATCTGATTTTGTAATGCATCGTGCTGCACTACCGGCGGGCGTAATCACAAATGCTTTGCAGATTTCGCCTTTCTTTTTTACGTCCGGCATTTTCTCAGGAGGAATTGATGAAGGCATCACTGCTTTCAGATCGCCTTTTGTAATTGGTCGCGCTTGTACGAGATTCAATGTCTTTTCCAGTGGATCATAAACAAATTCCACATCCATAGGCATTTGATAATGTTTTTCAATAAAGCGTCCTATTTTTGCAATCGCCAGTGCAGTCTCTGTTGAAAGTGATGGGTTGTCTTGTAGTGATTGAGAGTTGGTGATCCGTTCAAGTTTTCTGACGATTATGCCATTTTCTTTTTGTTCTACGGGAACCAATCGATGGGTTTTTTTATAAATTTCTGAATAAACGATATCTTCGCTGGTTACAAAATATGAATCAAATGCGCCTTTACTATTGACAATAAGTTCACCGTGACCTGGTGCTACTTGAATACGTGTGCCGCGTGAGTGGGTATACATCACTCCTGAAAATACCACGTTTTTCTGTGCCGGATCGCGCTTCAACGATTCACCTACCATGCGTTGTATTAACACTGGCATAAAAGGCGTTTCAGTAATGTCATCTTTGCTAAGTAAGCGTTGTTTTAATGATTTTTCACTAAAATAGGAAGCGACAACGGTGCCTATTGCTTTGGAAATATCTCTTACATCCGGCATGACTGCTGCGATACTTTCATTGCCGCCAGGATTGGCTAGCTCTACGGTATCTTCTTTGCCTGAGCTGCGCACCATTAACAGTGAAGAGGGCGGAAGACGATACAAAAATAGCTGTAATTCAATGGTTGTGAGAAATCCTTTTCCCTCAAAAGCGTATTTAATCCCTTGACGTAATCGGGTTAATTCAGATAGTGCATCTTCACGTATATAGTTTTTTTCATTTCCTTGTAGCGTGGTAAAATAGTTCCATCTTTTTATCCACTCAGGTTCTTCCCTCCAAAGATGAGACTCTATCAAAGAATGAGATAAGGGATGTGATTCAGGTACTTTTACCTGTATAGGTAAGTTAAGTGAATTTAAAGTACGACAAAGGTTGGCTAACTCCAAAAGATTAAATGCTTTATTACCAATAAATATTTTGGAGTACTTTTCTGTTTGTATCATTTCATAGAGTGGATGATTTTTAGAAGCGAGATCCGGGAATACAATGACGCCAGAACTGAAGAGTTCTTCATACGACAAAATACACTTTGGATGAGCTGGTACATAAGGCATAAATTCTTGTTTTGCCTTTTTAAAATCAAGTAATGCTTTGCTAACAGAGGGTTTATCTTGGCGTACGAGTGCATCATAAAATTGTAACCAAGCGCTGTAATAAGCGAGTCGTACCGCAGCTTCTTGTTTAAAAGAGTCAGTCAGTTGGTGATCAGGATCAGAATGGTTACATAAAGTTTGCAAGTGGCTGGCATAATGGTTGGAGCGAGAAATGGTTTTTTTAAAATGTGTTATCGATGTTAAGCAGGCCTGAGCTCTTTCTGCTAAGCTTTTTCCCTCTGCTATTCTTCTTAAATGTGATGTCCAGTCACTGAGTCGCTCGTAAAGCTGTTTTCCGGTATATCCAATCAGTTTTGTCCCTGTTAAGGAAAGGCGCTCAACGAAATAACAGTCTAGGTTGACGAGTAAAGTTTCTGGCATGTAAGAATCATCATAGAAAAATTATAGGATAAACTTTGAACAGCAACTGACAAGGGTGCCCAAATCACTGGCAATGGTAGCAAATAACCCAGCCTAGATCAATCAAAAAACAATCAATAATATTAGGTTATGTGTATTGAATATGCAGAAAATAATTTTTTCTCTGCACTAGGCGGTTGTGGTAATGAATCACAATTACTTTAATCTATGTAATATGTGTTGATTGATTACTTGATTGAAATGATTATTTGTCATTTTCCAAGCTTCACACATTCTTCCGGGTTTAGTGCTGTGTCCTTTAATAAATTGTAATGCATTTGTAACAGAAAGTGTGTTAATGGTTGTACGCCAATCATCTTTTAATCCAAAGTAACGAAAACCTTTTTTGCATAATGCTTCGTATTGTTTTTTAAAGTGTTCCAACTTCAGAAAATTAATGATTGCATGCTGGCATTTTAATTCATCTTCGGGTTTTGCATAAAGAATTTTATAACGCACATTGTCATCTAGGCCACTGAACCAGTTTGTGCCGAGTGTCTCTTCTAGATATTTTTCTAAATTTTCATTGTTCCCGACTGGTTTCAATAATAAATAAACACCTTCTTGACGCAATGCGTTTGCGTGCAATCCAATAGAAATATTATATTTTTTATCTCTTCAACGATATCACTAGGAATGATTTCATTAATATTGTATTCCTCAGCAACACATAAAAATGGTCTAGGCATGGTAAGTTCGCTATCTTGGCTTTGACTGAAAGCGGATGGGTTTATATTCGGTAGAAATTCAGAAGTAGCGGGATTAATAGCATATATCTGTGTAGGTTGATGGATTCGTCCAGCCATGTTGCTATAAAAAAATCCGTCAGTCCAATCGCAACCTTGAATTTCGCTATCCTCCCGAAACTGTGGTGAAACAACAGAATTCGGTAGATAGGATTTCATCAAGGGAACATAACGATTATTAAAATCACCAGCTACCATGACAGGACATTTATATTTTGTTTGATATTCCATT
>JABDBD010000070.1 GCA_013288815.1 Gammaproteobacteria bacterium
AAGTTTTTATAGGATGCGGCTCTGTCGTGCCTGATGCATACTTCTGGATAATAGCAAATAGTTTTGCATGCGGTTCAGAAAAGTTCTCAAGTTTAACATCTAACCCTTTTTTGGCTTCTTTTAAAAAAAATTGATTAAGTATCCATGCTCCTGCACTATCAATTTTATGCATACTACTTCCATCAATACTCAGCGTACCTGATGTTGGGCATGATAATTTTTTTAATGCGTTTTTTAGTGAGGGAATACTAGATAGAGTCCAGTCGCCTAGGCAGATAAGTTGTTGAGTTTTTTCATCGAATTTTATCAATTCATTATTCATAAGATGAAAATTCCATGTTTGGTCGGTCAATTGATAAGTCTGTTTGCTGCGACACCGTATTTAAATTTTTTAAGAGTGCAGCTTGAAACGGGCACGATAAAGTATCACATCAACAAATCCCGCAACTGATTAAGTGGTGCCATAATCAAAAAGAGTGAGCCGATAACAACAGTGAGATTAGTGATAAAAATAGTAAAATCCAAAAGTTTATGTTCACCTTTAAAATTCCAAAAAGGGTGAAAAATAACAATAGCGACTAATGTGAATGGGACTAGTGACAGCGCTGCTAATTTAGGAAACATGCCAAACATGATCATGCCGCCTGCTATTGTTTGCCAGCCAATTCCTATAGGTAAAAGCAAATAAGGATGAGGGATACCTTTTTGAGCCATGATTCCAATGATTCTGCTCCAGTGATAAATATTCCAAATGCCAAAAAAAGCAAAGTAAAAACCAATAAGGAAATGCCCAAAAATAACCATATTGATGGAGGTAGAATTCATGATTGACCCTAAGACTTAAGACCTAAAAATGATCTTGCATTAGCGCGCATAACCTCATTCACATGTGGATAAGCCAAAGCAAATCCATGAAAAGCGGCAACACTGAGCCGCAACAGCAGCATATCTGAACTCGCAACGACGGTTGCAGTTCTTAAACCTGTTAAAGAATAAAAGCCACTTTCATTCAACCCAATCGTTTCACCTTCTTTCAGGGTCGCAACTAATTCTATCTGTGGAGCGCCGTCTTTTAATCGTACATGTTGTACATCAGCAGTTCCTTTTATTATAAAATATACACTATCAACGGACTCACCCTCTGTCACAATGGTTCTGCCTTTAGATAGATTTACTTCTTTGAGTAAGCTTGCAAGGGTTTCCAGTTCGCTAGGCATTAGTTGGCTAAAGCAATGCTGGGCTTTTAGAATTTCAATTTTACGTGGCAAGTCAATTTTATTATCCATGAGTTTATCCTGAAATAGTAAAGGCTATGATTAAATCTTAGTCCAAGTTGCATCTAAAAACTAGCTATCTATTTCAAAGTTAATGAAAATGTAAATGAGACGTGAGAATATGTGCATAATTAGGCCATTTGCGTAACCTTATGGTCAAACCCAGTGAAACAGCGTTTTGCTGTTTTACGGGATTTCAACTGCCGAATTTAGGTTAAACCACCTGACCAGCAGCCCATCCTGATGACCATGCCCACTGAAAATTATATCCACCTAACCATCCTGTTACATCCATCACTTCGCCAATAAAATAGAGTCCAGGAACTGTGGTTGATTCCATTGTTTTTGAAGAGAAAGAATCACAATCGACGCCACCTAACGTTACTTCTGCAGTGCGATAGCCTTCAGTGCCATTCGGTTTAATTTTAAAATGATGAATTTGATTTGAGATGGCTTCTAATTCAGCTTGAGAAATAGATTGTAATTTTTTTTCATAAAATGTTGGGAAAAAAATTTCAGTGAATCGATTAGGGAAGAATTCTGATAAAATGGAGCTAAGTTGTTTATGCGAGTTATTTGTTTTTGCCTGAAGCAAGTATTCATTGATGTTGCGTTTCGGAAGAAAATTTAAAGTAAGCGATTCTCCTGGTTGCCAGTAAGAAGATATTTGTAAAATTGCAGGACCGCTTAATCCTCTGTGAGTAAACAAAATATTCTCATTAAAATCTTGAATATCATTACTTACTTCTGCATTTATAGATATTCCAGATAAAACAGATAACTTGTTTTTATCCTCAGAGTGTAGTGTCAGAGGAACTAAACCTGCTCGAGTAGGCCATATTTTAATACCAAATTCTTCAGCGGTTTTGTAACCAAAAGGGCTTGCTCCTAATGTAGGAATAGATAGGCCACCCGTTGCTATAACAAGTGATTGACAGTGAAAATTTCCGCGAGAAGTTTTAATAATAAAGTGATTATTCTTTATTAGATCTATCTTTTCAATGCGAGTATTCAAACGAATCTCAACTTTATATTCCTCGCATTCTCGCAATAACATATTTAAAATTTCTTTTGATTTATTATCACAAAAAAGTTGGCCCAAGGTTTTTTCATGGAAAGGAATGCCATATTTTTTTACTAAGTCAATGAAATGCCATTGAGTGTATCGTGATAAAGCTGACTTACAGAAATGTGGATTATGTGAAATAAAATTCTCAGGTGACAAATGGAGATTGGTAAAATTACAACGTCCCCCACCCGACATTAAAATTTTTTTACCCGCTTTATTTGTATGATCTAAAATTAACGTTTTGCGATGACGTTTTCCTGATTCAATGGCGCACATCAGTCCAGCTGCACCTGCGCCTATGATAATTACATCAACTATTTGCATATGTGGTTATCCTAATTACTCAGCGCAGAAAAAGCAAGCCAAGCAATGTTTAACCTAAATTCGGCAGTTGAAATCCCGTAAAACGGCAAAATGCTGCGAATCTAACGAGTTTTTTTGAATTTTTTTTCTCATCGTACGGGTAAGTACGGTTTCGTAAAAAAATTCAAAAAAACTCGTTACCTTCTTTGCCTTTTGCCGTTTTACGGGATTTCAACTGCCGAATTTAGGTTTAATATGATTGCCATGAGTTGGTAATAATATCCGTATGGTAGTCTCATTTTACTGATTATTTGATTTGCTAAAATAAAGTGACATGTCATACAATTACACCACTTAAAGATGAGCTGCTAGCAAACACACAACTTATCTATGAGAGGTATACCTCTAGGCGGGTTGCTTTACCTACTAATACTACTTTTTCAAATGGGGATCAGGGATGATAAAGAAGCTTATTATTTGTATCTATTTTTTTAGTGTGACTTGTTTTGCATTTTCAACCACAAATAGCCAGAATTCTGAGTTAAACAATATGCTTGCTTCAGCAAATGATTGTGGGCAAGCAAGTGCAACATCTGATCCAAATTTTTGTACCTCGTTTAAAGCAGTAGCGCAATGCCATTGTACCAGTTCTGGGTTGCCTAAATCTATGTGTCAAGATATGAGTCTATTATATTCACGCATGGTAAGTATATTTGGATCAATTCAGCATGCCTGTGAATATCAAAAAGATACCTCAACCCAAAATTGTGTGAATGATTGGGGTTGTTATCGAAATGGTGGACGTGATTCAACAGGCGCTCTCTGCAGCTCTTCTGGTAATGCTTGTAGTTAGTGTTCTGTATGATGAGGCGATCCTTTTGATTGCCTCATCACCAAATTATTTCACTATATTATTTAATAATGAGTATTTATGAATAATAGGATTTCATTATTTTTTTTTGTCAAAGTTGTCTCATACATATTATTCATATTATGTATTACAAATTCCCAGACTTATGCTCAGGTAACAGCTAATCATCCTTTCTATTTTGGTATTGGTGGAGGTTATGGTTCTACAACTTGGGGCCAATTGGTACCTTCTCAAAATAAAACGAGTGTTGCCATGAGCATGTCTACTCCCACTAGTGTGTCTGAAGGTGGTGCTATATGGAATGTCTTCTTGGGTTACGAATTAATGCCGACTTTTTCTGTTGAAGGTTCCTATACGCGATACCCTGTCGCAAAAGTCTATTTTGATGAAATGAGCCTGTTTGCTTTTGATCACGATGGGCGCACTCAATTTTTTACCAAAACAGAAAGCACTGCACTGGCAGGGAAGTTTATGCTGATTTTACCAAATACCCGGGTAAAGCCTTTTTCTACGGTAGGTGTAGCAGGTGTGCATCGATATGATGTTATAAGGGATAGATGGCGTGTAAGTCCCATGTTTAGCGTAGGATTTAATTACAATATTACAGAGCATATTATGGGAGAAGCTGGAATAAATTACACTGGAGGATATGGTGAATCAGAATTAGATCCTGCAGAAGATTACGTTCCATTTCTCTATTCTGCTTTTCTTCGGCTAGCCTATCGTTTTCTCTAGCACAGCGATTCATTGATTTTATCCCCTGGCATCTAAACTCAATCTGAGTGCCAGGGGATAAAATCAATGAATCGCTGTACTAAGATGTCAGAGCAGTTAAGATACGTCTTTTCCCTTGAAATGGAGCTCGTCCATGCATAGAAAGAATATTATCTAATACCATTACATCGTTTTTGCGCCAAGGAAAAGAAATAGTATTTTCTTTTAATGTATTTAATACTTGATATAACGTTTTTCTGGGTATTGAAGTATTGTCACCAAATAAAATTTCATGTAGCCGAGTCGTTTTACGGAAGTAAAATATTTTAGCCCCTAAGTAGCGTTTCCATCCCAATAATTTTGGATTGAAGTCGTATAAATGAGCTTGATTGAACCAGGCTGGCTCATTTGTCATGGGGTGTACTAGGGTTGCAGGTCGGGTTTGTTTTATTTCGAGCCAGTCTGAAGGTAACCATTTCCAGGCAAATTCATTTTCGATACATTTTTTTCTACATCTTTTTTATTGTCGGACTCAAAAACTTCGGTCCATGATTTGTGAGAGCGTTGAATACGATTTAATAAATTCATAATGTGACTTTGATAATAATATCTTGAAATATACGTTAAACCTTTTATTTGAAATTGATGTCGCACATCATATTTCATAGCTTGATACATCTGCCTAGCATCACCTATGATAGTTTCTCCCCCGATTAAAGGTTCAGTTTCACAATAAAAATAAATATGCCGCGGAAATTTTTTAATAAAAGAGAGTTCTTGATGTAAGGGTATATGTAATGAAGGTGGAGCTTCCGTTGAGGTATATACTTTGTTTTCCACTTTATCGCGCGGACTATCGCCACCTATATAGTTTACGAAGCTACCGAGATTTAGAGTTTCAATAAAATTT
>JABDBD010000071.1 GCA_013288815.1 Gammaproteobacteria bacterium
TAGCTTAGGCATCTTAGCGGCGCGCAATACTTCATAAACTGCAGCCAGCTTTGTTAAGTGCTCAGCCTTAGCTATTTTTGCGGATTGAGTTGCTTCTGGCATTTCTCGAACTTCTCGCAAAAGCTTTGCTATTTCTTGCCAGTTGAAAACCACTTTCATTTCGCGCGGCGTCATTCGTCGTTTCACACCATCCACCGTGTCGGATAGATTGACTGCACTACTCACATCAAGAATCGCTGCCTTGTAACGTTCCGCAGCTTCCATCAAAATATCTAACCGGGCCTTGGGTGTGCTTCCCTCAACGTCCTCATCATGCGGATAAAAGATTGTCATTATACCCCCCTTTTTCCTATATTTTTTAACTTATAAAAGTTATAGTCTTTTAGTCCATTCAGAAAGTAAAGTAAACCCTATACCTCATATTATAACCGGTTTATAGGTTAATTTCCGACTAAAGTTGAATATATTTTATACATCCTATTGATTAATAATCAGATGTTGACCTATCTAGGCAGCGATAGCTTAACGATTCGCTAATATGGGGTATTTCTATGTTTGCTGAGCCAGATAAATCAGCCACTGTTCGCGCGATTTTAATGATACGATGATAAACCCTAGCTGAAAGATTAAATCGGCTCATCGCTTGATTTAGCAAGGCCTGAGAATCCGCTCTCAAATGACAAATTTGATCTAATTCCGTAACTTGCAACTCCGCATTGGATTTTTGTTGGCGCAACCATTGAACCTCGCGCGCGTTAATAACACGTTGCCTCACCTCAGCACTCTTTTCATTTGTTAACTCAGACTTACTAGACAGCGACTCAGGCGACAAAGTAGGAACCTCTACTTGCATATCAATTCTATCTAACAGGGGCCCCGACAACTTCGCCAGATACCGCTGTATTTGATCACGTGAGCAAGTACATTCTTTACTTCGACTGCCTGCAAATCCGCAGGGACAAGGATTCATCGCTGCAACTAATTGAAAACGCGCAGGAAAAACAGTTTGAAACGCAGCACGAGAAATTGTAATGGAACCCGATTCTAAAGGTTCACGCAGAGATTCTAATGGCAGCTCATCTAAAAATAAAACGCCTCGATGTGCTAACGAAATTTCACCCGGACGAGGAGGCCTGCCGCCACCCACCAATGCCACACTGGAACTCGTATGATGCGGTGATCGAAAAGGTAAGCATTGCCATTTTTCACAATCAAAACCTGCGCTGCTCACCGAAGCAATTGCAGCTACTTCCAATGCATGTTCTTCACTTAATGACGGCAAGATGCTTGGCAAACGACTGGCTAACATCGTCTTTCCTGTTCCTGGCGGCCCCATCAATAACAGACTATGCTTACCCGCTGCTGCAACTTCAAGCGCTCTACGTGCAAAGGGTTGGCCACGCACATCGGCTAAATCAACATACGTTTGCGCCTCTGATGCAGAGCTCAACTCACAAAGAGGTAATTGTTTTTGTTCTTTGAAATAAGCACAAACTTCTAATAAATGATTAGCGAAAAATACGTTTGCACCTTTAACAAAAGCCGCCTCAGCTGCATTTTGTTTCGGTAAAATTAATTTACGACCTACATTTTTTGCGCCTAATACAACAGGCAATACACCACGCACACCACGCAGCTCTCCTGACAATGCCAATTCGCCGGTAAATTCATATTCGAACAATTTTTCGTTAGGAATTTGTCCGGAAGCAGCTAATATTCCCAGAGCGATAGGCAAATCAAAACGTCCGCCTTCTTTTGGTAAATCGGCTGGCGCTAAATTAATGGTGATATGTCTTGCTGGAAAATCAAAATATGTATTCATTAATGCACTACGCACACGGTCTCGACTTTCTTTTACTGCAGCTTCAGGTAGCCCTACGATGTGAAACCCGGGCATACCATACGAGAGATGTGCTTCTACTGTGACTAAAGGTGAAGTGATACCAGAGCTTGCACGGCTGTAAATAATTGCTAAGGACATATGGGTTCCTGTTTGTAATTGAGATTGTTCGTAGATGATGTTGCTAGGGGAGTTCAAAAAAGGATTTTATGAATACTTAACAATAGATGCTGGAGGGAAAAGAAAAAACTATAAAGCAATGACAAGTGAGCAGTTACGAAAAAAGATTATAAAGTAATTCAGCCTTTATTCAAGCGTTTCAACAAACCGATGAATCTCTTCAGGTGTGCCTATGTTATACCAATTCCCTTGATAATATTCTCCGGTCACTTCTTCACGTGAAATAGCTTTTCTTAAAACATCTACGAGAGGAAAATATCCAGCCTCACAACCGGAAAACAATTTGGGACTGTAAATGCCGATGTTTGCGAATGTCAGACGTGGCGGCTGACCTTGATAAATAATATTATCGACTAGACAAAAATCGCCTTCGGGATGAAACTCAGGATTATTGACCATCACTAAATGCGCTAACTTTTTTGACCGTGATAATAAATTCTCAATTGAGTAATCGGAAATAATGTCACTGCTAATCACAACGAACGGCTCATCATTAAAAAAAGGCAACGCTTGAAAAATGCCCCCACCCGTTTCTAAGGCTTCGATTTCTTCAGAATACTGTAAATTAACGCCATACCGTTTTCCATTTCCTAACGCTTCTTTAATGAGATCACGCTTATAACTCACATTAATAATAATATCGTGTATGCCTGCTTTTTTTAACGCTTCAATAGCGTATTCAATTAAATAGGATTTACCCACACGCAACAAAGGTTTCGGGAGAGAGCTTGTTAACTCACCCATACGCTTTCCTCTGCCTGCCGCCAAAATCATTCCGCGCATAATGCAGCCTGACTGACTAACACTTCTGTTTTTAAAAATATCAGTGAATTGAGAGAACTCATTATACTTTTCACTGACATCCAACACATATTTTAATGTTCGAGGAATATGCTGCAAATAATTTGGATTATTGTCTCTATGGTATTTTCGAGAAAACGTCAGCAGCGCTTTTAAATGACGCTGCAATCCCATCAAATCAAACCACCGAAAAAATTGCGCATCGGTAACAGAATCCAACACTGACAATTTATTTTTATAATATAACGCTAATTCATCTACTAATGTTGGCGGCCACGCAATATAACAGTCGCGTAATAGTGATACTAAGTCATAAGTCACTGGGCCTATAAATGCATCTTGAAAATCTAAAATACTCACTTGCTTGTCAGGTAAAACCATTAAGTTTGCTGAATGATAATCCCTATGCATAAATACTTGTGGCTGATTGACAGCAGAGTCAACCAACATTTTAAAAAAGCAATCTAACATTTCGTTAACACTCGGCGTCAAGGCTAGCCGCAAATGCTTACACAGAAACCACTCTTTACATAATTCTAATTCTTGCGACATAAATGCGGCAGAAAAAATCGGTATATCCAATCCTTTCACAGAATCACAAACTTGCAACAATGCAAGCGTATCTAATGCCTGAGTATAAAGCTGTTTTGCATTATCAGGAGTCAAGGTTTGCAAATATAATTGATTACCAAAATCAGTTAGCAATAAAAAACCCTGGGCAAGATCACTCGCAATGATTTCGGGCGCACACAAATCCCGCACTCTCAAGGCATTGGCAATGGCAATAAAAGATACGCAACTTTCACGATCAGGCGGCGCATCCATTGAAAATCAGTTGTGGTACACGACTGTATTGATTTTTAAATTGAGCGGCGCATCCATTGCTACAAAGGTTTTTTCTCCTGTTATCACACGGAAATAACGACGAAAGCTAGCATCACCCGCCATCGTTTCTAATGAAAACCTAGGGAATCTCGATCCTAACCATTTTTCTAATGCTTGCTGACGTAAATCCACAAAAACCCCTAACAATCTAAATCTACTCTCCACTGAATTGTTGGATTTTACAGCGAAATCACCAAAATACAAAAAGATCCTTCACTAATACCTTCACTTTTAGTTAAACTCCACCTGACGTCAGCCCTTATTGGAACAAAGTGACTTTTGAAATATCGTCCAATTGTAAAGGCTTGGGATTCTTTGTCACAAATTCAGATGCAGCAACACCCCCCAAAAAAATTTCATTACCTATTTCAAGCAACAGACTTGCTGAAGATGAAATAGCAAAGCAATTGGGTTGGATGAAAAGTCCTACGAACCAATGCGGCGGATATTATCTAGAGCAACCTTTTACTTATCCCGAAAAATTAGTGAAAAAAAACTTAATTGTTATCACCAGTGACCAACCCTTATTTTCGTTACATGGCACTTCATTTCTGCCCGCTGTCACTGTTAATCGTTCCGGCCAGCAAATCACAGCGAATAAAGCTTACATTTATCGCGACAAACAAACTGGCAAATTGAGCGTCATTGATTTATTTGGAAATGTGAATTTACGCGAACCACGCACATTGATTGTCGCTAAAGAAGCTCATTTAGATTTGAAGACCAAAGCACAAACATTAAATAATATTGCTTACCGAACCAGTATTTACAGTATTACCAAACCAATACCTCTCACCAATCGTGAGCTGCAAAAAGCGCGCAAAGTTGATCATTTAAGCGCATGGGGAAAAGCAGCTGAATTTTCCCAATCAAAGCCTCGTGTTTATGAATTGAAACAAGGCAGCTACAGCACTTGTCCGCCGCTGACTAACGTATGGCGCGTCCAAGCAAGCGATATTGAACTCAACAAAAATACCGGCAGAGGCACTGCCAAGCATGCACGTTTATACATTAAAAATGTTCCAATACTCTATGCGCCTTATTTTAATTTTCCGATTGATAATCGCCGCGAAACCGGTTTTTTGTTTCCTTACATCGGAAGAACCACAAAATCAGGCGCACAAATCTCAGCTCCTTTTTATTGGAATATCGCACCTAACTACGACACGACTATCACACCAACGCTTTTTGCAAAAC
>JABDBD010000072.1 GCA_013288815.1 Gammaproteobacteria bacterium
CTTTGCTAGGGAGATCTCTGGGTAACTGCCTAACGACAATTTCTTTTCTATATTGGCAAAGCGGTATTTAACTTTCCAGAGCTTGGCGCCTTTAGTGGTAACAAAAAGATACAAGCCTTTTCCGTCAGCAAGCTTGTAAGGCTTTTCTTTAGGCTTTGCGCTTTTAACTGTTACATCTTTTAATTTATCAAATGTGGGCATTGGGGGCCTCGAATTTTAAAGGGGCAATCGGCCCCCTAAGAGGCCCCACTTGGGAGCTGGTTCTTGGGGGCTTTCCTAGGATTTCAGAGGAAGTAGAATAAATAAAAAAGGCCTTTATTTCAAGGCCTTTAGGATGTTTTTGGATGTCTTTGAATCATCATTTGGGAGGGTGTCAATCACATTGATGGTTTAGTTTATTGATTGCATAGGTTTTGTTGGATTCGAATTTTGTGACATACCCCGAAATGTACCCCAGCCAATTTGTACTGAAAGATCATTTGAACCGAGGTTCTATTGTGTCATTGCATTATATTGCAATGGCATTATTCGATGTGAAAATTTTTCAGATTTTTTAATAATTCCATTAATTCGTGCATATTTGTTTCTGGATTTGTGGAACCAGTTTTGCTGTTGTGTTTCTGAAGCTGCTTCGCGTGTTTTATCGCTGTATTTAGTTTGTCGATTATATCCTTAAACCAAGTTGTATTATTCTTGCTATATGACGGAAGTTCTTTTATCAGATCGTTGATTAGATTCTCGGCCGCTGATTTGTTTCTGCTGGCGACATAGCTTTTTGTTGTATAACAGAAATGAAGAAGCAACCATATTTCAAAACAAGGTGTTGAAATGATAGCTTGATAAATTGGGGCGCTTTTGTCGTTAGGTTCTGGTTTATGATTTTTTAATCTTTTAATTGCTCGTTCATAGCTTTCATGGTTGTCGCGATCAAAGACACACACCACTCGATCAGTGAAGGGCTTTGTCTTTGCTAGTTCTATGGCATGGTCAACTACGCTGATAGGTGCAGATCCCTTGCCAGGTACAATGATCACATTTGCAGTGTTTAGCCGAAAGTGTCTTATGACCTCATTAAAATATTTAGGCGAACTTTTGCTATCTTCACAAACAATTAATATTGTTTCGTGAGGTGCTTTTTTTGCTTCGCGTCGAGCAAGCTCTTTTTCGGTGCGAATTTTTTTCTTTTGAAATAGTTTATCAGATCCCACGTGTTGCTCTCCATTACAAATTGAATTCACCAAAGTAAGGGAGTGCGCCATAGCGACCAATCAGATAGCCTTTTTCAAGAGCTTCACCTTTGCGAGGACTAAAATCAGTGAGAGGGTATAGATGAGATGCTTGTTCTTTATCTTTTTCCATAAACCAAATTTGATCGCGGCGAAAAAAATCGGTATCTAACAAAGAAGTATTGTGTGTTGTAAAAATGAGTTGAGCATTGCTTTTATTTAGATGGGCATTCTGAATGATGCTTACTAAAAAACGTACCATTTTCGGATGTAGACTGCCATCCAGTTCGTCAACAACGAGTATTTTTCCGTCACGTAATACATCAAGAATGGGCCCAGCATACGCAAAAATTCTTTGTGTTCCATGGGATTCTTCATTCAAATCGAACCCTACAAAATTATTTTTTCCTTTTCCTTGATGAAAAAGAGTGGCGCTTGGGATATCAGCTTCTTGCTTGCTTTCTATTGCTGCTACGCCTGATTCTAAACGTAACTGTACTTGTTGACCTTTTTGAATTTTGATTTGTACGTCGGTGATGCCAAGATCCGCGGCTTGTAAAAATTCAAGTATCTGTGGTTTATCTAATTCATTTTTAATACGTTCCATGGTGTAAAATGGCAACGGTTGGGAATTACTTCCAACAATAATGAGTTTATTTACAAACCAATTAAAAATGGGACGAAGCTGTTCGCTATTTAGATTGACTGCGGCTGAAAGAAAAAGTGCATTTCCGCGTGTTGAATCACTCCATAATTGGTGTTGTTTTTTGCCGCCGACGAGATGAGAGCCAAAATACCATAGCTCTTTTCCCTTTTTATCATCATAGTCTCGTTCAAACCAACGTTGCGCTTTGCGTTCTACATAAACGAGTAACCATTCTTTGATGACACGAGTGGCGTTCAGTGCAAAGCCATATTGATAACGTACGCCATTATCGATAAAGGTGACTTCAAACTCGGATGGTTGGTTAGTTGTTTCGGAGTCAAATCGGAAGGGCGAGACATTTAATGCTTGTCCTTCGCGAATACCAACAGCAGATGTCTCAACCATACTGCGCATGAATGCTAGTGCTGAGATCAGGTTGCTTTTGCCACTAGCGTTCGGCCCATATAGCACGGCTGTGCGTACGATTTGTGGGATTGCGTCAATTCCACTAGACATGCAATTGACGTCCTGATGGGTGGCGTCTTTGGCTGCAACCATGCTTAATTTTTGATTTTCCCTAATTGAGCGGTAATTTGTAACATTAAACTCAATTAACATAGCTTATTTCCATTTTTTTCATTAAATAATACTAATTATTGCATAATTTCTGCAAAAATCAACTTTATTTTGATTTTTATTGTGATATTATACCTAACTCATTGAAGTCGAAGGGCTTGTTTTAATTACATAAGACCGGAGCCAATTTAAATTTGAAAGATATCCTTCACAAATTATCAACTAACTTATGAGCGGGAATTTATATGTTTAAAAATTCTATTCATCATGAAGATATTCTTCAAGAGGTTGAATATCTAGTAAATAATAAAGTAATTGAAAATAAACAGCTCGAATATAAGAGCGAATTACCAGGCAATGATGATAAAAGCATAATCAATTGTCTTTTGAAGCCAGTATGTTCTTTTGCTAATACTAACGATGGTTTTATTATTTATGGTGTCAAAGAAAAAAATGGGGTGCCGACTGAAATTGTAGGCGTTAGTTTAGAAAACATTGACGAAGCTAAGCGTAGAATCGAACATCTAATACGAGACAATACTGAGGATCAAATTACAGGTACAGATATTGCAGTTTATAAATTGTCGAATCAAGATCGATATGTTGTGATTCTTAAGGTTAGAAAAAGTTGGTACGGACCGCACAGAGAAACTAAAAATAATCGTTTTTATGCTAGACATTCTTCTGGTTCTTATATAATGGATTTGGCTGAAATAAAAAACGCTGTTAATTTATCAGCTAATTTATTGGATAACGTAAATAAATTTAAAATTGGAAGGCTAAGTGATATTGAGGCCAGACAGACTATTACTCCAATTGAAAATGGCGCTTGTATGGTCTTGCATGTTGTTTCTTTGCCGGCCTTTATGTCAGGCAAGCAATGTGGTATGGATCAATTACTAAAAATAGGAGATTTGTTTTTACCAAAAAATATTCATATTTCTGGATGGAGTAAAAAAATCGTATTGGAGGGCTTGTTAGGCATTAATCCATTAGCAAGAAGTACGGATCGATATGACTTGGTATTTCGTACTGGTAGAATAGAATCCGTGACAGTCTTTCCAACTAAACAGCAATTTGATGATAGTTACGGGAGTTTCATACCTTCAGGTTATTGTGAAAGATTATTGATTGCTGATACAAAACGCTTTTTGGAAATGCTTAAGATTCTAAATTTTCAGCCGCCAATCGTGATTTTTTTATCTTACCTTGGGATTGGAAGTTATTCTTTGGCAGGGATGTATAACAAATTGTACAAGTTTGATAGAAATATGTTGCAGCTGTCTTCCGAAGTGATAGAACATTTTGATGTTAAACTAGAAACAGTTTTGCAGCCGCTTTTTGATTCTGTATGGCATTGTTGTGGATTATTGAAATCAGAAAATTACAATGAAGCAGGAGAATACGTTGCTACGATGATGTGACTTTCTCTTGAAAAATGATATGGAAAAGCAATGAACCCGGATGATAAATCCGGGTTTTTACAACAATGATTACTGCCATATCACTTTCACTTTATCCCATCCAAAATTTCCAATCTTACTAACATAATATGCTTCTCCAGTGCTCAAACGTTGTTTGATTGACTCAGGATGAACTACATAGACCTTGTCAGAGCGGATACTACCAAGGCTAGCATTAGTATCCTTAGTGTTATATTGTGCGGTCACAGTAAATGAGTCTTTTGTTCCCATCCATCCCGCTACCCTCTCAGCACTTTCTTGATCATTCAATCGGTGGCAAATAATCGTATTAGCACAATTTAGCATTTGTGATTTGAAATTTAAATTTACAGTATTCAAGTCACCAATACCTTGCGTACCAAACACGGCATGAACACCTTTGCCACGACCCATGTTGACGAGATTCAAGACTTGATCGCCAGCAAATACAGAGAACTCATCAAACACCATGAAAACCCGCTTATTATTGTCATTTTTTTCAATCGTTGCTTTGATGTCATTAATAACCAATTTTCCTAAAATTTTAGAAAAATTCGGATAGCGTAATGCGGGTAATGAAAAATAAGCAATCGCATTATCTTTAATGACATTTTCTAGTGTGAATGATTGCTCATTAATTTCAAAATATTCTCCCATCGATGAGTGAATAAGAAGATTTAAATGCGCTCGTAAGCCTGTAATATCCTTTAGATCATATTTTTGCAATGATTCTACGCGTTTAAGCAGTTCACTATTTTTGATCGATCGGCAAAGCTCTTTTA
>JABDBD010000073.1 GCA_013288815.1 Gammaproteobacteria bacterium
GCATCTTTAGGCCAAGAAGTATTAGAGAAAAGTGTGTGCTTAACGGAATATAATACTTTACATCTAGAAACGATGTCTCAAGAGCAGCTTCACACCTATGAAGAGAATGAATATGAGAAAGAAAAAGAAAATTTCAAACAAGCACTAGAAACTGCAGGCAGTCATGGGCTTGAAGATTTGCATAGAAAAGGCAATTTATTATGCGATGGGATTGAACATAGCAAACAAGAAGCACCTAGAGAAGGCCAGCCTCCGAAAGATGTAAAATATTTAACTGCAACATTAAAGCGAGCTGCAGTGTTAGCATCAAAGCCTGAAGATGTTCGATCGCCATTCCGTTTTCACAATCTGATTAAGTATAGCCATGATGGTAAACCACGCCTGGGTTTGAAGCTATTAGGTTTGGCTGTTGGATTTTTAGGTGCAGTACTAGTCGTTGCGTCGATCGCAGCAAAAATCATGACATTAGGTGTATCTACTCCATTATCAACAGCAGGTATTGTTGTCGGTGGTGCAATGATGCTAGCAGGGATAGGAATTTTCAGAAAAGGTATGCGCAGCGGATTTTCAAAACAACAAGTTGATTTTGAACAAGAAGCAAAAAGAAGAAAGATCTCACAGATTACTACAAAAACCCCACTATTATTCCCACCATCTGCCTCATCTAATCCTGTATCGACAGATGAAGGTTCTGAACCAGGTACTATGTTTGCTCCGGGTGGTCCAAGTATCATTGAGCCGAGTGCGCCAGCATTATCTATTGTGTAATTGCTGAGAGATAACCACATGACTAAGAAATTTATTGAAAATAAAAAAAATAAAACGGAAAGCCTATGTGGTGATTCTCAGACGTCTAACAAAAATGAGGTCATGTCTATTCAAGAGATGAAATCTGATTTTTAGTATTAATCAGCTCAGACAACCTCAGTCTTTCTTCATTCGATAAGCCAGTAATAGCAGCTTTTGATAGTAACGTCTCAATTGTTTTTTCATGTACTGATTTATGAAAAGTTTTTATCAATCCTTGGAATTCTTGAATTAATCCTTTTTCAGGTATCATGTGCTCAGTATGAGCGAGCTTAGCAAGATGCGCTTCTTCAGGCTCGCCACGCCAATATTCTAACAAGGCGCCAGTGGTTAACTCGGGTCGTTCTTTGACTAGCTCGAATATTTTTTTTAATAATGCATAACCATTTATTTCTAAGTCAGGAAGAGGTTCGTCAATGTGTTGTGCGAGACTAGGTTGTTGAATGAGTAATGTAATGGCTAAGCGTAATGCGGACGGTGGTCGTACTCGTGATCGTGATACAGAAGGTGCTTGTGTTTTAGGTTGCGATGGAGGTGTTGGCGATTGTAATTGTTTAACATCGACACGTACTTTTCTAGCAAGTTCTTCTAGCATCATTTGTTGGAAAATACCCGCAGGTAAATTTTTTAAGAGATCTGACGCTAATTTAACGTAACGCGCGCGGCCATCTGTGCTGCTGATATCGGTCTGTGTTGCTAATGTTTGGAAGAAAAAATCTGCGATGGGCAGTGCGTCTTGTATTTGTTTTTCAAATGCATTTTTTTCTTCTTTTCGCACTAAACTATCAGGATCTTCTCCATCAGGTAAAAACATAAACCGTACTTGTACACCATCATGCATTAATGGCAGGGTAATTTGCAAAGCTCTCCATGCTGCACTACGTCCTGCTTGATCGCCATCAAAACAAAAAATGATTTCGGAGGTATGACGAAAGAGACGCTCAACATGGCTAGTTGATGTGGCTGTTCCCAGTGTGGCAACAGCGTAGTTGATGTCATATTGAAATAACGCAATGACATCCATATATCCTTCAACGACTAAGATTCGATGCAATTGTTTGTGAGCTTGCAGCGTTTGATAAAGGCCATACAGCTCGTGTCCTTTTTGAAAAATAGTTGTTTCGGGTGAGTTTAAGTATTTCGGTTCGCCCTGATCAATAATTCTGCCGCCAAATCCAATAATCCGTCCGCGCCTATCTCGGATTGGAAACATAATTCGGTCACGAAAGCGATCATAAAAGCCGCCATCGTCTTTTTTTATCAACATTCCAGCATCAAATAATTGTTGTTTATGCTCAGGAAATGCCTGTAGAAGCGTGTCCCAGCTGGAAGGAGCAAAACCAATTTCAAAGTCTTTTGCAATGTTGCCTGAGATTCCGCGTTGCTTTAGATAGTTGACGACACGGTTTGCTTGATTATGTTGACGTATTTGCGTTTGAAAAAATTTTGCAACCTGTTCCAATAATTCATAAAGCGTTTGCTGTTGTGCGGATTTAACAGGATTACGCATGGCTTGTTTGGGAACTTCCATGCCCACTTGTTTTGCCAGAGTATCAATGGCTTCAGGAAAATTTAATCGATCATATTGCATTAAAAAATCAATGGCATTTCCGTGTGCACCACAACCAAAGCAATAATAAAATTGTTTTGTTTGGCTGACTGAGAAAGAAGGATTTTTTTCGTTATGAAAAGGACAGCAAGCAAAAAAGTTGCTGCCGGTTTTTTTTCTTAATGTGACGCGACTATCAATAAGATCGACTATCTCTACACGGTTGAGAAGCAAATCGATAAAATCGCGTGGAATATGATCGGTCATTGTTTTTCCACGGCTTGTCAAATGGGTGAAGTTGTGGAGTAGTCTAGCAATATTTGGGAGAGTAGTCAGTGTGATTTTTACCTCTCCCCAAGGCAATCACATTGCGATTGCTATCCCACAAGGAGAGAAGGAAAGCGGGTTGAGGCTTTTAAGAGGCAGCAAGGCGTTCTTTAATTTTGCTGCTAACAACAGCAACGTCGGCACGACCTTGGACTTTGGGTTTTACAATTCCCATGACTTTGCCCATATCTTTCACAGAATTGGCGCCCGATTCTTGAATTGCTTTCTCAATGAGCGCATCAATTTCAGAAGAAGTGAGCTGAGCAGGTAAATAACCCTGAATAACGGTGATTTCTGCCGCTTCTTTTTCAACAAGATCCATGCGATTACCCGCTTCATATTGAGCAATGGACTCACGACGTTGCTTCAGCATCTTATCAAGAATGGCAAGCACGTGTTCATCCGTTAAATCAATACGCTCATCGACTTCGCGTTGTTTTAATGCGGCTAAAATAAGACGTATGGTTGCCAAACGTTCTTTTTCTTGCGCACGCATCGCGTTTTTCATGTCTTCTTGAATCTTTCCTTTGATTGCAGATGTCATGGAATTACTCTCAGCTAGTTGTATTTAGAATAATACGTTTGAGTTCCTCGTAATTGAATACGAGGAGTCAATTATTTACGTCTATCCCGTTCCAACGCCAATTGCTCACGCAGAAGTTTCTTTTGATAGCGTTTGACAGCGGATGCCTTCTTGCGCTTACGTTTCCATGTGGGTTTTTCAAAAAACTCATGGCGTCTGAGATCCGCAAGAATGCTAGCCTTTTCACACAGGCGTTTAAAGCGGCGTAAACTAACTTCAAAATTTTCATTTTCTTTAACACGTACAGTTGGCATATTAAGCACTTTACTCCAGCGACTATTTATGAAGAATCGCAAATTCTAATGATTAATTCAGAGAAAAGCAAAAAATTATGCGTGTATTAGGTATTGAAACATCATGTGATGAGACCGGAGCTGCGATTTATGACTCAGAAATGGGGTTATTAGCCCATACTTTGCACAGTCAGGTGGCTATGCATGCAGAATATGGTGGCGTGGTGCCTGAGCTTGCTTCGCGAGATCATGTGCGAAAAACGATCCCATTAATTCGAGATGTATTAACGCAGGCTGATTTAAGTGCTCAGGATATTAACGGTGTCGCTTACACAATAGGGCCTGGTCTGGCAGGTGCTTTATTAGTCGGTGCGATGATAGGGCGCAGTTTAGCCTATGGCTGGAATGTACCTGCAATAGGGGTGCACCATATGGAAGGGCATTTACTGGCATCGATGTTAGAGCCTAGCCCGCCCGAGTTCCCTTTTATTGCATTATTAGTTTCGGGTGGTCATACACAGTTAATCAAAGTGGATGGTATAGGTCGCTACGTGCAGTTAGGTGAATCTCTGGATGATGCGGTAGGTGAAGCATTCGACAAAACAGCAAAATTATTAGGTTTAGGCTATCCTGGCGGTGCTGCGCTGGCTAAATTAGCAGAGAATGGCGATGAAAAACGATTTCATTTTCCTCGTCCTATGATAGATAGGCCTGGTTTGGATTTTAGTTTTAGTGGATTAAAAACATTTGCTGTAAACACTGCAGCAGAATTTGGTCTCGATGAAAAAACACGTGCAGACATAGCTTGTGCATTCCAAGCGGCCGTTGTTGATACACTGATTATTAAATGTAGACGTGCTTTGCGACAAACGGGATACAAGCGTTTAGTTGTTGCGGGTGGTGTGGGTGCGAATCGTATGTTGCGGGAACACTTAGCCGAAGCGATGGGTAAAGAGGGTTGTATAGTCTATTTTCCTAGACATGAATTTTGCACAGATAACGGTGCGATGATTGCTTACGTGGGATGTCAGCGATTAATGGCTGGAGAGCATGCGGGGCTGTCTATGCAGGTTTTTCCACGTTGGGATTTAGAAGGATTATCCTAAACTTGTTTTTTTTTACCAATTTTATCTTCTTTACCTAATA
>JABDBD010000074.1:0-337 GCA_013288815.1 Gammaproteobacteria bacterium
AAAATCATCATACATACTATCTATTTTTATTTTATCTAGTGGTAAAGCCAGAATAGCTTCTTCATCTCGCTCATTTTCTAATTTATTTTTTAAATAAATCAAACACATCTCTACCCACATTTTTTTAATGTCTTCATCACTGGGTTGTGAAATCAGTTTTAATGTATCGTCTACATTATTATATTCAACAAATGGCAATTCGACACCAAACTCTTTTTGATACGCTTTATGCAAATGAATCGCTTGCAGAAAACTCGCATGCGGCTGATTGTTGTCATGACAATACGTAGGATTTTTAGTAAAATAAACCGCATCATATTCAGTGATATCAATCGTA
>JABDBD010000074.1:347-4119 GCA_013288815.1 Gammaproteobacteria bacterium
TTATAAAAACAGTCGTATCCACCACTTATTTTACCCGGAATACCCATTTTCATTTTCTTAAATAAATCAGACAGAGATTTATTTTTTTCTTCTGTTGTCAACTTAGCTTCATTCTGATGATGAGTTTTTTTATGAAACCCTGTATTGGAATCTTTGTGATAAACTTGTTGAATCGTATCGATATGCGGTGCAATTTTCAAAAATCCAGCATAAGAAAAAGTACCCACGCCATAACCAATACGAGATGTTGACCTAACTGGATTACCGTGTTTTTGCGTATTATCTTTCTTTTGTGTACGTGTCGCTACACCTCGCCGTCTGTGTGCTTTACGCACTTCTACTTCACTATGAGTTTCTCTAGGTCTGCTATCTTTTTTGCGAATAGCCGAAACATCTTCTATACCTCTGGCATAAACTAATCCGTGATGCAAAGCAGCTGCTAGATTTTCATTCGTCAAGCCAGCAGTGGGGTTATATGCCATGTTGTTGAGTAATGGTTGCTGGAGATGATCATTTGCAATCAATTCACCATTCGCATACAGTTTATATAAAAGTTTTTCTTTATTTTTTGCTAAACTATCAATAATAGATTGATATGCTTCTGCATGCTCATATTGTTTTTTGATTTCTATATTTTTTTTCTTGAAGTCACCCTGTGAATCAATAAAACTCCTTGCTTCTTTGATCAGCACACACATCTCATCGAATGCAGCATTATTTTGTGAAGCAATATCTTTGTAAAAATCTAAGTATGTAGGATCAAAGTAAGGACGTGCACGAATGATATCTAAACAATCTGCATCATGTATCAATTTTTGAAAAATCGTTTTTGGTTTATCTGTCGTTGTTATACGAAATTCCATTTCACCTTTAGCATTTTCGACTAATTCATGATACCGGTTATTCTCTACATCTTTATTCGCAGCAGCTTCAGCAATTAGTTTTGCCTTATCGGCATCGACTTTGAAAACTTTTGTAAGATAGATATAACAAATATATGCGCTCACACAATCCCACATATCGACTCCCTCATCTTCTCGACCGGAATCATGAAATATCGCTGCAATTTGCAATAAATAAATATCTTCTTGTGTTAATTTAAGCGCGGCTTCATCCCCATGACGACGATACCAATTGGCGAACAGAGGAATATATAATGCTGCGCGCGTGACATGTTGTATGCCATGGAAAATTCTGGCGATAGGTTGTTTTTCACCATCTTTATAGGGCTTTGAATAGATATTTTCGAATGCCCAAGCAACGTGTTTACCGATTGAATTTAACAAATTCACTGTTGGGTTTTGATTTGATTGCATACATTTCACTCTGGGATGGTTTGCGCACATTATATACTGTTCCTGCCTCAGATGCAAATGTTTGCTCTAACCTTGCTATTATATTGATCAATATAGTCTATTTTTGACATTCAACGAGTAATTAAGTATTGTCCGCTCCAGACATAGACAAAGGATTTTGTTATTATGCGCAATCGATTTACTCTTTTTAATGAATTACCTGAAGATTTACAGCTGAAAGTGACGCTTGAATTAGCCGGATTAAAATTACCTCAAAGCGCACCTCTTTCAACTTTCTTTAAAGATGTATCAAAAGAACCTGGCAGTTTTCGTCAATATTTAAAAAATGAATTTAACTACGACATAGATACATCAATACCGAATCCTGAGATCGCTTATCAGAAATTAACACAACTCAAAAAAAATGATCCGATAGCATCTACTTATTTATATCCGTTGATTTTAGGAACTCTACCAAATTTTCCTCCACTGTATGCTAAAGCATGTGAGGAACTTGACTTATCCGAACATTTGCGAACGTTTTACTTTCATGAAGCACTGCGCTTAAATAATTTTACTTTTGCAGAATCATTAGCCAAATCGCTTCCAGAAAATCAAACGATACAACTTGATTTAACTGCAAGCATAGAGGCTGCTATTGAACGACAACAGTATGAACTCGCTTATCAACTGATTTGCTTAGCACACTACCATCCAGAAAATACATTTTCAGGAACAACACTTGTTGACTACAGCCATATTCTCAATTTATTTTTAATAAATGAGCAACCTCAATTAGCAGAAAAATTAATTGATGAACATGCAGTCACTTTAAGAGAGGAGCCACATGATTTTGTTGAGCTTGCTATCAATCAGCATTATTTTAACTTTCTCAAAAAAGCAATTATAAAATTTGGTGATATTATTTCATTTTATCGAGGAAATATTATCAGAACAGGAAACATAGAGTTTATTCAATGGGTAAAAAACTACAAAATTATTTTTCAGAATGGACAGGAAGATTACTTATTTCGACTCACAACGCTGCATTTAAATATAGCCATACAAAATAGTCATTACACTCTAGCCCATATTATGCTACATGATTGGAAAGTTCATGCTAACAGAGACACAGTGGAGGCCTTTGTCGAAATTAATGATCATGACTTAGCAATCGCATTAACAATAGAACTCAACTATAACAACAGCATTGAAGTACAAGATCCGAATTTTTTTATCAAACTATCCAATCATGCTCAAATACAAAGAGACGATCTGAATGCTTTTCAGCAAAGCATTTCTTCATTTCCACCTAGACAACCATTGGAAATGTTAAATGAAGCGGCTCATCATGGATCGCTAGGCATAGTAATGTCGTTGGTCGAACAGGTATCGCCAACCGTTGAAACACTGTTTGCCACTATCAGCGGTGGACGGATTGGCATACTGATTTATTTTTTTGAAGAACTTCCTATCAACAGACGAATTGAACTTTCACAGCATCAAAAATTAAGTTTACTCAATTGGGCAGCAAACCATAATCACTTACATATCGTTCAGTATTTCACTGAAACAGGCCCTATGAGCATGCGTACTCAAGCAACTCACTTGACATTATCAACTGCTCTTAGCAATAACTCAAAAAAAGTAGCAGATTGGCTAGTCTCATCAGATCGTGGTGAACAGCAAATTAAAATTGACACGACAATACTTGAAAAAGCAGCGCAAGCAGATAACTTTTCATTCATCTCAAATGCATTAGAAGAACCTGAAAATAAATTGCATTTATTAAATCTCATGGCAAGCAACCAACAAATCTTCCCCGACCTTATTACTTACCGACTATATACAAAAGATATGCCTTTTCTCAAACGAATGTTACAAGATCCCGACTTTTATTCAGCAGCACGCAATCTGTCAGTAACCCTAAAAATGCAGGTCTTTATATTAGCTTACAACAAAAATGATCTAGATTATTTGAAATGGCTTATCTCGTCTGAATGTCCTGAGTTTTTACGTATCGATCTCAATACTGGTCACAACCGATATTGGCTTGCTAGTATCTTCGATATGCAAAAAGAACATGAGTTTGCTAAATCACTCATTTCTCCCGATGGAATTTTATTTAAGCCCGATATCACTGCATTAATACTAGACGACACATACGAAGCTAATTTAATGCATTTGGCATTTGCTGTTAAACATAATGTGTTCGAACCAGATGTTGTAACGAATGCTATTAACATAGTCGCTCATCAATTAGCAGAACACTTTAGTGACAGTTGCGTAGAATCGTTCGAAAATGTTATGGTTAGTCAGATCACTCATTTTTTATTGCCTGATCATAACGATCTTTCTTTTAAAATTAATTAAGAGGAAAAGCAATGTACCACAGAACTGTTCCCACCTTACTTTCTACACATGCCTTCGTCAGACGCGTTGTTCGCAATATTTTTTTCGGATTACTTTTTATTGCC
>JABDBD010000075.1 GCA_013288815.1 Gammaproteobacteria bacterium
GCAGGTAGGGTGTGATTTCCCTTCCGTTGCTCACACAATGGTAGGGATGAAAAGGTTAAATAATATTCATTATTGCTTGAATGATATTTTAGCGAAAAATATTCCCGGAGATTGTATTGAAACAGGTGTATGGAGGGGTGGTTCAACCATTTTAATGAGAGCCATTTTAAAAGCTCACGGAGATACAAGACGCAAAGTATGGGTTGCAGATTCTTTTGAAGGTCTTCCACCGCCTAATTTGGAAAAATATCCTCAAGATTTAGGCCTTGATTTACATACAATTCCTTTTTTGGCTATTTCTTTAGAAAAGGTTCAGGATAATTTTAGAAAATATGGATTGTTAGATGAACAAGTGGTTTTTTTAAAGGGCTTTTTTCGCGATACACTTCCAACAGCATCGATAAACCAGATTGCTTTACTACGTTTAGATGGCGATCTGTATGAGTCTACTATGGATGCTCTTGTTAGTCTTTATCCTAAATTATCAGTAGGCGGTTATATAATTATTGATGATTACGGATGTATTCCAGCGTGCGCACAAGCCGTAAGTGATTATAGAGAAATTCATGGTATTACTGACGTAATCCATCAGATTGACTGGACTGGTGCGTACTGGAAAAAAATGAAATAGTGATTATTTTTTCCTAGCAGAGGGATCATTTTTTGAGTCCCTCTGATTATGTCAGTATGATTATTCTAGCCTAGCCTAAAGTAGAAGTTTTTATGGCACGAAGATTGGTGATTAGAAAAATCATTATCGGCTTTTACTGTCTTCACAACTTCTCAATAGACCTGCAATAATGTATAAATTGACCTATGTCAGTAGAAAGAAGATAAGGCATCGCCTTTTCAATTTCATTATCAGGCCAATTCCACCAAGCAATTTGCAACAAATTTTGAATGGTAGTTTCATCAAATCGATATTTTACTACTACAGCTGGATTTCCTACTGCAATCGCATAGGGAGGAATATTTTTTGATACAACAGAATGAGCTCCAACGACTGCACCATCTCCTATTGTAACACCCGAAAGAATCAATGCACCTGTGCCGATCCAAACATCATTGCCAATAATAACGTCACCTTTTGTTGCAGGATGTCCTGTTATATGGCCTGCTACTTGTGGCCAAAGCACATTAAAAGGATATGTAGTTACCCAGTCTGGCCGGTGATTTCCTCCTGTAAAAATCTGAACTCCTGTTGCAAGAGAACAAAAGTTCCCGACTTTTGCAACTGCACCCGATTCCCAAGAGTTTACAAAGGGAGGGCAATAACTTCCTCTTCCCATTTCGAGGTCGTTAGCAGCAAAACAAGGTAAATTGGATAAAGTAATCATAGAAAATATAAAAATTCCAAAAATTTTCATAAAATATCCTTTTTTTTATAAAATATAATTTACAACAAGAAGTTGAAAAGCAAATTTTTTTTGCTTCTACTAAACACGCGCAGTATACGCACATCCGATTTTCTCAGGCCTGGCGAATTAACCTTCATGATTCTCGATTTTAATCCTTCGGAAACTAAAGATAAATATCAAGAGTCCGAAACCTTCAAACAGAACTACGCTGAGTTCTATATTATGCCTGGTAAAAAAGAGCCGCCTGCGAGCAATCAACCTTACTCACATACAGCCCCCTATTTTCTCATAAAATAAAAATCACGATTTATCTTTTCCAAACTTGATAAAAATTGGTTCTCTCGAAATAAGCACTTTCGTAAACTAATTCAAATCCGTATTTTGTAAATAAATCGGCTGTAAATTTAAAATGTTCATCATTTACATAATCATTTTCAACGATTATTAATTTTATATTTCTTAAAATTTCAGGATCGTCTCTTAATATGTAATAAAAAGCTCCTTCGCAGTCAGCTACAATTGTGTCAAATATAATTCCATATTTGCTTTGTACTTCATCAAAAGTAATTGTGTTTACTCTTACATATCCGGGTAAGTCCACTTCGCTTACGATTGTGGTCCAACCCTCTTGAATTAGTGGAACTTTCGATACTGCAGAGGCCTCGATATGGAAATTTAGTCCGTTATGGTCTCGATTTTCTTGTAGGTCTTTCGCATATTCTTTGCATGACTCAATTGTAACTAAGTTTCTCGAATCCTGCAGAATAGATGCAATCACACAACTATTTCTGCCTACATTTCCACCTAATTCTAAAACTTTAGCATCAGAGGACAGATACATGGTGGTCATCAATTGTTCAGGATATTCCTCTGTTAAACTGCCATGAATTAATTCTAATTTTGAATGTATCATTTGGATTTTTTCTTTCGTACTATCGGTTATTTCAGAGATCGGAATTGCACTAAGTAGGCTGGTAGACATGACTAAAGATAGAAAGTAAATTTTTTTTATCATTTTTTTCCTTTATTTTTAGGTTAACAACATACTGCCATTGGCATGAAACTTTGATTTTGGACTGACTTCGATGTTCTCCAATCAATAATGGGGAAGGACTTCGTCGTGAGGAACTCTTAGCTTGAGCTTCATCTTGCAGAGTCCAAAATCATAGTTTCATTCCGCTGACAGTATATTTCAGTGAATCTGAGGGTATCCTATATTAAAAAGAAATTTATATACGAGTACTACTTTGAGACCTACTCATGCACTATGATTTTTAAGAAAAAAAATTCCAATTGGATCATGTACAAAAAGATCAAAACTTTGATTTTTGACTGCCTACATTTATGTGTGATGGAAAAAAACTGTATTGAAAAAAATGTCTACTATTCGTGAGACTGATTTCTTTATTGGAGTTTGTATGTTCATTTTGCGATTGGCCATTATTCTTTTTTCCTTCCCTTATTTTTTTGGAGGACACTTGTATGCAGATGTTTCGACGGGAGGTGGTATCGATATTGTTTATCACATTGCAACTTTAAACAATTGGGAAGAGGTTGTGAGCGAACAACTAGAAAATTTGAGACGAACAGGATTAGGCGATGTTTGCGATAGCCTGACATTAACAGTTGTAGGTTCACAAATCACGGAAATTAATAAACTCGTTGAAAAATTGAGTTTTCGTCACAAAATTACAATCTTTCATGCAGGAGAAGACCCTCAACTATATGAGTTCCCTGGTATCGATATGGTCTGCCGCATTGCTAATCAGAAACCTAACTCTAGGATACTCTATATTCATAGTAAAGGCGTCACTCGTTACGGAGGCCCCACTCAAAAACCATCTGAATTGTGGCGACGATATATGGAATATTTTGTGGTAGAACGGTGGGAAAGCTGTCTTAAAGCTCTTGAAGAGGTTGATATTTGTGGAGTAGACTGGACCTTATCGGAGAGCACAGGATTTCCCTTTTTCGCAGGGAATTTTTGGTGGGGTCGAGCTAATTACATTTCTAGATGTCGCCTCGAACGCAATAATAGATATGATTGCGAAAATTTTATAGGTACAGGTGATAACCCTATTGTAAAATCATTTCATCAATCGGGAGCAAATCCAAAAATTATGTATTTATATACATATAATAGGTTCCCACAGTACTTTCATTTTCCTCCAACTTCACCATATTTTCAGGGTATAATGAATTTATATGTTTTTGAATATTTAGATAAATATTACCGGTAATAGGAAGGCATACCCAAGGTGAGTCAAATTTTTGATCTTGTCCATTCTGACTTAAGAACATTGAAATAATTCCCTTAGATTTGTTAAAGTTTTTTTTTAAGAATAATCGAATATCGCAACAAATTTATGTGAACAAACGGTGATTCAAAAATTTGGCAAGACGTTCACAGCCTACTAATTAGCCTTAACGCCTCCTATCTACAATAGGAGGATAGTGAGCGCCGGTTAAAGCCTGATTAAAATTTTGGACAAAATCCATGCCTAATAACTTTTTGAAACATGTTGGGTGTAATGGGGTGAAATGAATCGTTTTTATTTAGTTTTTGTTGGTTTGTTTCTGTTGTTAACTGAGGGTATTTCTGCTAAAGTGAGGATTCTCACATTTCATTATAATAAACCTGATTTTATTGAACTTCAGCACCGGTGTTTGCAAAAATTCATGCTAGATGAATATGAATTGATT
>JABDBD010000076.1 GCA_013288815.1 Gammaproteobacteria bacterium
AGCGATTACTTCTTTATTTTTGCATCAAGAAAATTTAGAGAGAGATGCTCAAGTCATGCGACGTTCGGTGGAAAACTTGCTGAACAAAGCCAAATATTCTTTTCCCGAATGGGTGTATGAGCCAGGTTTTGTGTCTATTCTACAAGAGGGCCATAGACATTTTTTGATTCGAGTGGAACAGTTGGGTCAGGCATTATTTGCTATGAATTATCTCGCAAGTAAAAACACAGATAAATTTCTATTACACAAGTTAGCGGATCCTATTAAAATCTGTGTAGAAGATGCTAAAAAATCATTAGAGAGAATTATTGCTTTAATGGATTTTAAATCCTGTGACAATACGTTTGTCACGTTTCAAGAAGATATTCTGTATCTTGAGCATCAGTTTAAACAAGCTGTTACTTTGCCGCTTGAATTATTAGATGTCTCTGAGGAATATATTGATATCTTATCTTTCATTTATGCGATAAAAGATTTATATCATATGTTGTATAAGCTAAATGAATCTCTCAGAGATTAGTATTCTTTTAAACAGTTCTCTGTGGGTCGCTCATCTAAACTAAGTTCATGCGGGTAAAGTTTTTCGGAGCCCCACTCAGTCCAAGAACCGTTATAAACAGAATTTTTTTTCACATCAAGCAGATCTAAATAGAAATTAAGAATAGGTGCTGTAATCGAAGAGCCGCAAGTGGTAATGATGGGTGTTTTTAAGTCTACGCCGGTACCCGTTAACTGATTGCGAATCTTGTCAAGGGATCGCCAACATCCATTTTTTTCAAAAAAAGTAATATAAGGAAATGAAAAACTTCCAGGGATATGTCCTAGTCGTAAATTTTCGCGTATCTCAGGGCCACCAGCAAATCTGACTGCGTGGCGTACATCGATAACTTGCTCGGATGGGTTATGCAGATTGGATTTCATTTGCGAAAGGGAGCGGAGAAAGTCTAGTTGAAAATGCACAGTGTAAGGCTTGGTTGTGACATGAGTTTCACCAGATTCGGATTTTCCTCCGTAGGTATCCCATGCGTCTAAGCCACCGTCTAAAATATAAAGTTGTTGTGGGTTATGACCAAAAACTTTGAGCATCCATAAGGCACGGCACGACGAATGCAGCTTGCTGTTATCATAAAAAATAATTTTTGAATCATTTCGTATGCCTAGCGCACTCAATTTTTCAGCAATGATTTTTTCATCCAGTAAAAGCATATGAGAATGGGCCAATTCAGGATTCGGGTCGCTAAAAATATCAATGGGGAAAAAATGGGAGTCTATGATGTGTTTGTTAACGAATTCTTGTTTTGCATCACGGTTTTCATCGGGCATATGATACGAGGCATCAAAAATGAGAACGTTTTTTTGACTTTTGCGAAATTTATCCAGTTGTGCAGGATTAATTAACCAGGGCATAAAATACTCTTAAAATAATTTTCTGAATATAAGATCCTATAATAATATAGAATTTTATGCCAAGAAATATTCGGTTATGTAGTTTATAAATCTTGCTAGAATCTCTAGAAACAAGTTAAATAGTAGACCGCTTTCGCGTTCATCCATTCAGAAAATAGGTGATAAATGGCAGATATACAAACAACTCAAAACCCAGAAATGCATAAAGATCTTGTGTTGGACCTTATTAAAGAACGTCGCAGCGATAGACGATGGAAGAATGTTAGGTTTTTTGCTGGCCTGATATTGGTCGTATTTTTTCTGGGCATGGCCTTTTTTCACAATACTTCCATAGTTTCTCTATCCGATGAAAAAAATGGCTATGTCGCTTTTATACGGTTAGATGGTGAAATTGCTCCCGGCAAGGAATTTTCAGCAGAACAAGTGATGCCAGAACTAAAAGATGCTTTTTCTGATGAGTATGCAAAAGGAGTTGTTATCGATATCAATTCAGGTGGTGGAACTCCCGTTCAAGCCTCTATTATTCATGATGAAATTTTGCGGTTAAAAAAGAGATATCATAAGAAAGTGGTTGTCGTTGGAGAAGATTTATTAGCTTCGGGCGCATATTTTGTTGCTGTCAGTGCCGATAAAATTTATGTGAATCCAAGCAGTATTACAGGCTCTATTGGCGTCATTATGCAAGGTTTTGGGCTTCAAGATGCGATTAAAAAGTTAGGAATAGATCGTCGCGTGATTACTTCAGGTGCTAATAAAGATAGATTAGACCCGTTCCTTCCCCAAAAGCCTGAAGACATAACAAAAGTTAAAACTGTGATCGAAGAGGTTCATGAAAACTTTAACCAAGCTGTTTTAGAGGGTAGGCATGGAAAGTTGCATGGTGATTTAAAAGAGTTGTTTTCTGGCGATTTTTGGACGGGTACAACAGCGCTAAAGTTAGGTTTGGTTGATGGATTGGGTAATTTACCGGATGTTTTTCAAAAAGAATTTAATGTCAGTCGATATCGAGATTATACGACATCGAATAATCCTTTTAAGAAATTAGTAGGACAATTGGGAAGTACTTTGGATTTGCCATTGAGTCATGCGGATCAGCATTTGTTGGAGAAGATTTAGTTGGGTATTGTATAGCTTCCTCCTTGAAAGGGTATGTTGTTATGGACACATGCGTCCATGCTTTATTGCCCCCTCTCTTCCACGCTTTTTGTGGAGGAGAGGGAACTGATGATTCATGCGACAACGCCCTTTAATAATAATTCTCAAGTACTACAACACGGCTTATTCATATTTCCTTCTTTAGTATGTTTCATCTGAAAGTAAGCTCTTGTTTTACCCCAAGACCAAGAAGAAGGTGGCGGTACGGAAGGTGTAGGGCAAGTATTACTCCACACAGGAACAACAAGTCCATTATCCATTGTGTAACGTGAGACAACGTTGGGTGAGCCAAAGAAATAAATGCTGCTATTGTCCATCGCATTTGCAAATAATTTCTCGTATGGATTCACATTCGCATGCGAAGTACCACGGGTTCTTACGTAGGTGTTACCGCTATGCAGATATTTTCCTTCGAATCGTGCCATACCATCAACTTCAATGTCGATATTTTGTGTTGAACCAGCTAAACCTACAACAGCTCTATCATGTGAATTGACATAAGTTCCATCGCTATTCACCCAGTAGGCGTAAACGCGGCTATTTTGGGTTGCATTGACCTTCTTCAAGTTAACAAATCCAGAAATGGTTGTGATGCCAAATCCGGAAGATTGGATATCTAATGCATCACTATCTGCGCCAATAATACTAATGCTTCCTCCGCCGGCTTTCACAATATGATGAATGCCCACTCTACCACTAACGTTAACACTTCCGTTGGCAACAGCGCGAATGTCGAGTGCAGGTGTGTAAGCGCCGATAACAGAGATGGTACCGTTTGCAACCGAATTCACATTGGCTAAGTTGATATTTCCTTCTAATAAAATGTTTGCATTGCCGTATGTTGCAATATTGAGATGACGACTAAAAATTTGTGTTCCCTCTACTCTGGCACAACCTTCGGCCACGAGATTGTTGAGTTCGCGTATGCCAATGCGAATGATGACTTGGTCCATTCTAATTGTTTTACAGTTTGCTGGTAGTTGGATAAATAAGGTGTTGCCGCGAACTTCGATAGCTGCTTGTCGTGCGGATTCATTTGGACCAATGACAAAAACAGAGTTATGTTCTTGATGTCCAAAAATTTGAAGTTGGAATGGCCCGCTGACACGGATGTTGTGAAAGTCGGGAACGGTAACCATCGTGGCTGACATAGCTTTATTGATGGGTATGCCTGCTGTAAATTGATCGAATCGCGCTGGTTCGCCTGTGAAAAACCATCGATCTCCCTGTCTAGTCCAGAGGGCTGGATTGGTGTTTACATGCGACATCCAATATTCTTGCGTTAGTCCATTATCTACTTGGTGTCTATAGTTTATTCCAGTTTTAGTACAGGCCGACAAGACCGCCAAGGCTAGACAAATGACTATCAGCAAGTTGAATTTTTTCATAGTATCCCTCT
>JABDBD010000077.1 GCA_013288815.1 Gammaproteobacteria bacterium
AGATTAGTAGATTGAATATTCCAAAAAACTTTTCTTATCGCCCTGTTCTGATTCACGTGAATGGTGTGAATAGTGCGGTAATTGAGAGTGGTTATTTTGCAAAAATCATTGATTTTGGTGAGCTCTTGTCAGGATAAAAAAGTTCAATCCATAAGAAGGAGTAGTTTTTAACTTGCTACTCCTTGTGTTGAGATTGGCTCTGATGCAATTTCTATTCCTGTAGAAACCGCATTTAAAACTGAGGCAATACGTACAGTGGATTGGATCGCAAGCTTACTCACACCTGCTTTTATTAATTCATTTGTATGAGCATCAATACACATACCACAACCATTGATGGTAGATACAGCAAGACAGTTAATCCGTGCGCTGATGACGACATAGTTTAACTACCCTAATCACATCTAGTACCGTTTCCATTTGATAGCGTGTGTTATTTTGCAAATTCTGCGATGACCGCTTCATTCCATTCTGCGGGGCGTTCAATATTGGTTAAGTGACCCGCTCCGTGAATAATGACTAACTGACTAGCAGGATAGGCGTTACGCATGGATACACTTTCAGATGTTGGAATAACCGCATCTAAATCACCGGAAATAATTAATACCGGAATGTTAAGATTAGGCAATTGATCCATGGTGTTTTCACGGATAGCCATGCCTCGTAATGCAGATGCCATTGCATTGGCGGATTGTTTGCTGAATAAGTTGGTAAGAAAATCTTTAGTTGATTGATCTGCATTAGGTGAAACAGCTTTCGGCACAAAATTTTCTACGAACTTAGTTGGGCCATTGTTTAAAATATCTTGTGCTGTTGATTCACGTTTAGCTTGCTGATCTTTCGTATCAGCAATGGCTTGGGTGTCTGCTAAAATCAGCCCCGCAGTTTTTTCTGGGTAGGATTTTACAAAAGCTAAACTGACATAACCGCCCATTGACTCACCACCAATAATAGCTTTATCTATTTTTAGTTGATCTAATAATTGTTTTACTTCCTCAGCATATTCTCGCATGGAAACCGCTTCACCTTGGGTGGGAGATGCGGTGCCAAATCCTTTTAAGTCCAAGGTGATGACACGAAATTTTTTGGATAATGACTTGATTTGCGGTTCCCATAAATGATGATCTGCAGGAAATGCGTGAATTAATACTAGGGGAAGCCCCGCGCCTTGATCTGTATAAGAAGCTTGATTTAAAGGACCCGCTTTGCATGCAGTAACTGACCCTAATAACAAAATAAGACTGAATAGTAATTTTTTCATATGTATTCTCGTGTTGTTCATGGTAAAAAATTATTTTCTAACAAGTAAACATTAATTTTTACAATATCATCAAGGTTACCGCCGGCTGCATTTGCAACGATACGAAGTCTCTTAAAAGCCTCTTCAATTTGAGCGCTTATATTTCTAGAATTTTTTATCGAGCCTGTGCCAAGACCTGAAATAAAGACTAGGTTCCCCGTTTTTATAGCCGGTGAATCTATTCCAACAGAAGGGTCAAGAGAAGCTGGAAATATAGGAGTTTTAAAATCTTTTGCCCAGCCAATCGTTGATATTCCTAATAATAAACACATGGTTAATGGCAAAAACCTCAATTGAGGTAAGCGAAAAAGCATTTTTATTTTATTCAACATGGTATCTCCGGTTAACATAGCAAGCCACAAACATATACCCAAATTGACTTTGTAGATAATCAAATTTTTTTATCGGGTCGATAACTAAAAATTATTATCAAATTTTAAAATGATTCAAGTTTGGGCTAGTATTTTCAATGCTAAAAAATATATTTTCCCAACGCGGGTGCGTTATGACTGCTGAAGGTAGGTTTATGCAACAACGCAACTTTTTGAAATCCTTCTCTGTATGGTAATAAAAATCATAGAGTTATACCTACTCTAGCCATTTGATTACCCATAAGTGGAGCAAATAAAAGCCGAATAATCGACTCACTTATCTTTTTGAAGTGCCACCCCTGATTTATATAAATTTGATGCAGTTGGTCTATAATTTAAGCAACCCTATAACGAGAATGCAACTATGGCTAGTTCTTTAAATTCGCCCGCGGTTATTAAAGCTCAAGCTTTTAATAGAATTCCGTGTGAAGTCGACTTAAAAGATTTAAAAGAAAATAAGAAACTATTTTCCGATGAGCAAGTCGCTGCCATCATAGAAGCCCACCGCAATGGACAAATTAAGCTGGGCAGAACAACAAAAGAAGATCTTAATAAAATCCTAAAAACAAACAATATAAACCTTCCAGACGTTCAGTTTAGCATCGAATGTGATGAAAACAATACCATCAGTGGAATCTATAAAGGTGTAAAACATGACAAGCAAATTGGTGAGGGCGAATTTGGATCGGTTAAGCATCTGCAAGACATCCAAACAGGTGTTTGGGTTGATGTGCTCAAGGTAATGAAAGACAGCGATTCTATAGAATCTGAAGTCTATATTTTGCGTCGTAATCAACAATTAAAAGGATATTCTACGCGCATTAATTCTAAAGGCATGGAGCGTGGAGAAATTGCTATGCCTCGAGCAGAAGGTATTAGTTTATATAAATTTCTACGCTCCGGTAAAAAAATGCCTGTGGCTCGTTGGTTAGATCTAGGGATTGCAATGCTAGAAGCTTACGAGACAATGCATCAAGAATATCAAACCTTACATTGTGATATAAAACCTGAGAATATGAACTACGATCCTATATCAGGGAAAGTAACGCCTGTTGATCATGGTAATTCAGCGGTCGTTAAGAATGTCACATTGGGACGTGAATTTTGCCAGCCCAGAGGCACTCGCGGCTATATGGCGCCTGAGAGTAACGAAAAGGGATTTTATTACAATGAAAAAACAGAAGTCTACGGACTAGGCCAAAGTCTGAAGGAAGTTTTCAATAATGCGCAAATAACCAAACGCAGCTGAAGCGACTAATCCGTCAATTTTAAAATCCATATTAGAATCAAGTAAGCCTAATGTTCTCGACGCTAGCGGAGAATCTCCTCTGCATATCCCTTCTTTTATGCTCGCTCTGCACTCCAGGTGCACTCTATGAGGTTTTTATGCGAGCTGTTATTGGTAACAATCTTCTTTTGAAGTTGAAACCAAAAGATAAACAATATGATGTGAGAGATACAAAGCTATCAGGGTTTTTGATACGCGTTAATCCGTCGGGCAAAATGCTTTACGTTTGTCAGTATAAGCGTGGACGAAGAATTAATATTGGTCAGGTCGGAATTATAACGCCAGTGCAAGCGCGTGATAGAGCAAAAAAAATATTAGCGGACGTTGTACAAGGAAATAATCCAGAGAGCAATCGTAACAAAGGCTACACATTGAAAGACTTCATTGAAAAAGATTTTGGTGATGAGACTCTTGCTGATATTTCTCCGCTGTTGGTTGATCGATGGCGATCCAAGCGGATTGCACAAGGTATAAAACCAATTACGGTGAATCGTGATATTGCTATTTTGAAAGCATTGCTGAGTAAAGCAAAAGAATGGAATCTAATTGCAGAAAATCCTTTGTTGGGCTTTAAATCTTTCAAGGTTGATTCGATTGCTAAAGTGAGATATCTCAGCAAAGATGAAGAAAAGCACTTAAAAGAAACATTACAACTACGCGATAAAGAATTAAAGCAGGCACGTATTCGCGCTAATCAGTGGAGAGTTGAGCGTGGCTATGATGTTTATCCTGACATAAGTAAATTTTCTTTTGCAGATTACATGACACCGATGATATTGCTTTCGTTGAATACAGGATTGCGCCGCGGTGAATTATTTGGTCTGCAATGGAAAAATATTAATTTTGAGTTGGCTGTATTAACAGTTTCTGGTGATACAGCAAAGAGCGGGAAGACACGCCATGTACCACTGAACACAATAGCGTTAAATGTTTTGAAAAAATGGCACGAGCA
>JABDBD010000078.1 GCA_013288815.1 Gammaproteobacteria bacterium
CATAGTCAATTATTACAATTTTCTTTAAACCATACTAACTATGACGAACAAACTCTTCAAAACCAGATATTAAACTCAAAACAATATTATCTTGCAGCCTTTCGGGCAAATGAATACAAAGCGATAGCAGGTCTACACATGCTGGCTGGTCTTAAACCAGAATTAAACATAATGGCTGACATAACATTCAATGACATGCTGATGGAAGGGATACACAATGGAGATAAACATTCTATTCTCATTTTAGCTGCCAAACATTGTTCTCTAAAAAACATTTCAACTCCTTCTATTATTTGGGCTATCCAAGCTGCAGCTTGTCACCCTGAATTAAAAGATAAAAAGAGCTATCATTACATCAAAAATCACGCCCAACATCCTGAGTTTAACCAATTAATACATTGCGCGTTAACATTTATATATTTTCTTTGTGACAATAATTTAACAAAAACTAAGGAGACTTTTAAATTCGCGCTCTCGTTAAATCCAAACATATTTAAAAAATATTTAGCAGTTGGAAGCGAGATGGGACTTTGTGAGCCAACCCACCATGAGTTGGTTGCAAAATTAGAATCAGAACTGCAGCTGTCGCAATCCTGTCATTCACACAGAAGAGTTTAATTTTGTCTTAAGGTTTTCTTAATGTATATGCATATAGAATGTGAACCTCATTGAACAACACTGACAGGAGGTCGTATGTCCTTAGCTAATGCTGACGTTGTTACCGCATTGTTTGAGTCCTATTTAAATATTCGTAAAAATAATTGGGCCTTGAATGTTGAAGATCCCTTTAAAACGTCTCTTTCATATAAATCAGCTCCTAAATTCGAAATATGTGTTGACTGTATTCGACGAATAAAGAAGGTTAATTCCACACAAGAACGAAATGAGTTATTTCATGATTTAGTTAGTAAATCTCAAGCAGAATTAATTAAAGCGACGGAGACACGAGATTGGTTTTTAGGATTAGGCAGATTTTTTGCTGATCGCCCCTTATTATTAGAAACGTTATGCGCTGCTTTATCTTACATAAACTCCGAAGTGAACAAAAGTATAGCTAGCAATCAAACACAAGACAAAATCCCTCAAGTAGATTTAGATGCCTTTCATGAAATATTAACAAAGTTAGCAGCAGTAAACGGACACACAAGCCAAGCAGACAATTATTTTCAATTTCACTATGAACAAATTATAAAGGTCCGAGATAGCGAGACAACAACATTAGGTGAGAAGTCTTTTTCTGAATTTGAAGAAAATGTAGCCAGCAAAAAAAGGACTTTAGTCATCTGTAGTAAGTTATTAGAAAACAAAGAAGCATTAGTGCCAGATCTCAGCTCTACTGCAATAGTTAATTCAGCAACATCATTAGCATCGTCATCCGTTGTATCTACCCCTGCACTTCCAGAAATATCAAGCGCACACCCTGATACTTCATTAACTGACAACAAACCAAAACCGGCACCGATACCATCTGCGAACACGAATGCAGCATCAACGCTCGCTTCATTAACTACAGCAACTCAAATCGCATCTGAAAAGAAGCCAGACACCATGTCAAGTATGAACACAGGCTCTGATCAAATAAAATTTAGAATTAGAAAAATAACTAGACCTCGTGGAAGAAATGCAGTGGCTGTGCCGGTACCAACAAATAATGCTGATACACATGCTGAAAGTAAATACAGCATGTAATGTCACAAAAGCATATGGAAATATAGGAAGCGTTAAATGAGATCTAGCAAGGATGCTAATCACTTAGTTATACCAAGAAGTAATCCTCTTAAGAAGAAAACAGCAATACAGCTCAGCCCCATCAGTCAGTGGCTAATGATAATGATGTATTTTACCCAGTCATTGGCCGCTGAAACTTTAGCAAATTACCCCATCAGACCAAATCGTTATAATTCACTTGGTTGGAATAGAAATTATCAATATTGCTACACAGAAGAAGAGGTCAGTCTTCTTAAAAAAATTCAACATGAATATCATGTGATCTTAGCCAATTCAAACGCAGACAACTACTTTGAATTGAGTGAACATAAGAAAATATATGATTTCTGGGCATGCGTAGTTCCAACGTACACTCAGCGATGGCAACAATATGGGACAGAATCTTTCACACTCCCAACAAGAGCATCTAAAGACTTAAAAATCTCTCCACTTTGGGACTACGCTGATCATGTATCTAAGCAAATTGCTAACTGGCAAAGCGAACGCACCAAGCATCAACATCTTGATTTAGTGAATGACCCTGTCATGATTATTTTTGAGGAGCTAAAGGATTGGTTTTTTAGTTCATTAGCTAATACAGAATGTCATTCAGATGTTGGGGAGTTAATAGCTAAACGACAAAGTTATATTAAAAATATAGTTCATTTCATTCCTAGCTTTGGTCCTGATAGATTACACTTACACGAAATACAGCAAAGTTTAGGAGAAGCTTCAAAATTAATTCTCTACTGTATTGCAAAAAAAGAACTTCCAGAATATCTATCTGATGCCATCATCGGCGGAAAAAGTCTAGAAACAACGATTGGAACATACTTACATTTCGTATTAGTGAATGAAGAAGTATCTGATAATTTTTCACATAATTATCTAACAAATCCTAATAAAAATTGTGAATCTTCGCCAATTTGTAAAGTTTACCAAAATGCACTAGTCTTAAATACGGCACTGACAGATCAACAAAATCGTCAGGCACTGCTTGGTACAAATCCTTTTTATGAAGTTACACAAATTTCCGAAGACAATAATTTCTTAGAAATTGAAGTAAACCTGAAAAAAAATCTTTATGATAGAATACAATTTGCGAAATTTGTAACAACACAAGATAAACAGAATTACGTTGAATCAATCGCCATATTAGAGTCGCTAATTAATGTAAGAAAAATACTCGAGAATTTTCAAAACTTGCTTCCTCAAATTGGGACATACGCATTTGCTCTTAATTATTTAGAGCAAGTTGACAAATTATCAATTAATTACCTTAAGCTAATTAACAAATTAAAAGAGCTAGTAAAGAAATTACTACAATCTGCAGATAAAGGTTTAAATGATTTGTTGTCCAACTCCATACACACTAAAAAGAATCACTTTTTTGAATCTAATTTGCGATCTCTTGAAACAAGGGTAGCCAGAGGAACTACTGTTATTGCCCAGCTTGACAAATACTGTATAAATGCAGCTGACAGCATGCATAAATATCAAAATGCAATGAGAAAATTAGTACGCAGCTTAAATTCTGGCGAGGAGTTGGCTGAATGCGCACATACAATGTTAGAATTATTCTCTCAAATGAACACATTAAACGTTTTTCTTCCGGCAATCATTGAAACTTCTTTACTAAAAATTGAAAATAATTCAATAGAAAAACCTAGAATGAAGATAGCATCTTCATCTCTCATCTCTAACTCAGGCATTGTCTCGCAACTGTCGCGAAATAGCTTTTTTTCACGTGCAGGCAGCGCTGTCAAAAATCTTACTCATATCATTGCTGACAAAGCCAAGCAATTATCTTCAAATAACCCTATGTTAGGTCATGATATTGGAAGCCAGTTATTAGAAAATTTAACACCCGCATTCAGCTCAACAGCAATAATTTCAGAGTTTCAAAAAGCGCTGCCTTATCAACAGACATATGACATCATGCCGCCAGATCAAATTTCAAATTCTGTATCAGCTATTCAGTCTCAAGATCCGTTATTAACCCCAAATTCAATTCTTCTATTTGGCACAGCCATTGGCGCGC
>JABDBD010000079.1 GCA_013288815.1 Gammaproteobacteria bacterium
TTATGGATGCCAGCTTAGATGGCCCTTCAGCGTATGTTTATTTTCCTCGAAGAAACTAAACAAAAAGCAAAAGGAAGCGCTAGTGAGTATTAATAGCATAGTCACACCAATCAGTCATCCAAGAACAATTTTAGCGTCACTCATTGAAAAAGATGGGCTCCCTTTTCGCGACATATTGTCGTCAGAAGCAATTTCCCAAAGCATTCAAGAAATTTCATATCGTAATCGTTATGGTGTTTTTTCACCTGACATCATGCTATGGGCATGGTTGTCCCAAGCAATTGACTCTGATCAATCTCTAGATGCTGCGGTGTCACGCGTTATTGCATTTCATCTTAGTCAGGGGAGAGAAGAAACCATCTCGTCAAGCACGTCTGCGTATAGTCAAGCAAGATCAAAATTCCCCGAAGAAGTGCTTTCAAACTTAGTTCGTCAAAGCGGAAAGCAATTAGAAGAAAATATACCTACAAGCTGGCTTTGGCAAATGTTGTATCATTTAAAACTTGTTGATGGTTCGACGATTTCCATGACGGACACGCAAGAAAATCAAGCACTTTATCCGCAACCAGACTCGCAAAAAAAGGGGGTTGGATTTCCTATTGCGCGGATTGTAACTGTGATTTCCTGTGTTACTGGTGCGGTGCTGGATTTGGCTATTGGTCCGTATTCAGGGAAAAAAACAGGGGAACATGCTTTATTACGCCAGATTATAGATGTTTTCAAAAAAGGCGATGTGGCACTAGGAGACTGTTATTATGCGTCATATTTTTTAATGGCAGCATTAAAAAAAAATGGGGGTTGATGCAATATTTCCAATGCATGCTGCCCGTGATTGTGATTTTCGTAAGGGTGAGAAGCTTGGAGAAAAGGATCACATTGTTGAATGGATTAGACCAGCAAAACCTGAGTGGATGGATCAAGAAACGTATGACGACATGCCAACTGAAATTTCAATTCGAGAAATCTCAGTGACCACTGTTCGAGATGGCTTCCGCTCACAGACACGCATTCTGGTTACCACTTTTTTAAATCCAACGAAGGTAAGTAAAGATGATTTAAATTTAATTTATTCCTGTCGCTGGTGGGTAGAGCTTGATCTGCGAGCAATAAAAACAACATTAAAAATGGAAATTCTTCGCGGTAAAACACCAGCAATGATACATAAGGAAATTTGGGCACATCTTCTTGCATATAACATGATACGAAAGATTATGGCTCAATCTGCGTTACTGCATGATAAAAAACCGAGAGAGATAAGTTTTAAAGGCGCACTTAATTTAATAAAATCTTTTCGTGAAAGTGGGATATTATCTGAAAATAATGAGAAAATTTACTTTGCATTACTGAAAGCTATTTCGGGCAAAACGGTTGGGGGTAGACCGGGTCGACAAGAGCCTCGTGTTGTTAAGCGCAGGCCAAAAGCCTTTCCACGAATGCAAAAAGCACGTTATTTATACCGGAAAAATGAGGTTGTATGAGTATGTTATTTCTTAGCTTAGTGCCATTGGAATACACCCCTTTTGATAAATGCTGAAATCCCCACTGAATAATTGCTTTTGCTAACTCTGTAGCGTAGCCTTTACCCCAGAACTTTTTGTGTAAACGATAAGCGATTTCAATTTCTGATTGCGTATCATCAAACAGAAGATGAAATAAACCAGCCTGCCCAACAAAGCTATTAGTTTCTTTTTCAAATACCGAAAAAAATCCCATGCCATGCTTGTTGTAATAAGAAATAAAAAAAACTAAAGCTTCCTTTACTTCTTCTTTATCTTGAACATCATCACCAGTATATTTCATTACATCGGGATCGGACCTTAGTGTTATCAAGTTATCGAGGTCAGATAACTCCGGCGTTTTAACTATCAATCTTTTTGTTTCTAAAAATATACTCATATAATTATAACATCGCTCAAGCTATTTAAGACGGACCAATATAGATATCTAAACTCGCATTAACAGGGTCACTTGCACGTTGATCATAAACTTCAAAATCTGCAACATAAGCTCTTTCGCCACCAAAATCATTTGAAGACATTTTCCAAATCTGCTGCCAGGCGTTAATCACTCCCTCTGGCATCTTTCCCGATGGAGTAGTGAATTTTTGATATTTTGCTGCTGGAATTGTTAACTTCTGAAATTCAGAAGGAACATTCTCAAATTGAGCGTGTTTCCCCATTCTTAGTTTCATGAAGCGTAACAACACCTCTAATTAAATCCACGTCCTGCCACTTCAATCCAAGTATTTCCATTTTTCTAGCACCAGTTGCTAATGCTAAAACTACCACCACATAAAGATATTCACTTTCACTTTGTTTACAGACTTCTAACAGGCGGACGCGTTCATCATCCGATAAAAAACGAACGCGACCACGTGGTTCTTTTAAGCGAGTAACATTTAAGACAGGATTTTCATGTGACCAGCGCCATTCTTTGACTGATACAGTAAATAAATGACTAAGGATAGCGAGATAACGGTTAACTGTTGCATTAGTACGATCACCGCGAGATGTTTTGCCTTGCGCTAATTTATCGCGTTGCTCCACAATAATATCCGACGTGACATCAGCTAAAGATAAATAACCGATATTCTCAGGCCACCACTTCAATTGCTTTGCTTGATCTTTTTGCGAATTAGGCTTTTTAGAAGGTAAAACAGATTTGATGTAACGCTCGATAGCTTCTTTTAGCGTATGTTTTCTTGACTCTACGGTTTTAAAATGACGACCTTCCCTTCCCGAATAGCTGATTCAGTTTGCTGAACCCATTTCTTTGCATCGGTTAACCGTTTGAATGATGCGGTTTGCGGAGGGAAACCCCTTAATCTAACTCTGACACGATAATTTATTGAACCATCCGTGCCGACTCTTTTTTCAATCGTTGCCATACTCTCATTGCTCCTATACTGAATTGCAGATAACAACTAATCGCAATCAGTAAGAGCAAATTACAACAATTCTATTCACGGCGCCATAACAAAGTGTCCCAAATTTGGCTACACCCCGTTTTTGTCTGATCATTCCTTGATCACTGTGTTTATAACCTATTGTTTGTATTGATGCCGACGCGCAGAGTCGAACTGCGGACCTACTGATTACGAAATAGGAAATTGGCCATTTTATTAGCTTTTAATAATTTCTACATGGTTTTAACAAGCCATAAATTCTCTTTACTTTAAGCATTATTTCGACATAATTAGTCAGCAGTTCTACTAATAGGTTTTATATAATCCTTCTACATAGTTTCTACATGGCTTCTACATGAGAATTGGGTATTTATGCGAATAACGAAAAGTAACGTCGATAAAATTGAGCCACCGAAAGACCGTGATCAGGCTTTTTATCGTGATGATCAGCTGAAAGGATTTGCTGTGCGTGTCACTGCGAGCGGTATTAAAAGTTTTGTAGTTGAAAAATTGATCAATCATAAAGTGCGGCGCATTACCTTGGGTCGTTATGGTGAGCTGACAGTCGAGCAGGCAC
>JABDBD010000080.1 GCA_013288815.1 Gammaproteobacteria bacterium
GCGATGCAGATAGTTTTTGATACGTGTGAGAGAAGCTCCATCTTTATGAATATGAGCTTGAAGCAGAATTCATGCATGAATTTATTAAAAGTGGTGTGCGCTCTACAGTATTTCAAAATATTGTGGCCAGCGGTAAAAATACATGCATTGTGCATTACACGGATAATAATAAAAAAATTGAAGAAGGAGATCTGGTGTTAATTGATGGCGGAGCAGAATACCAAAATTATGCTGCAGACATTAGCCGAACATTTCCTGCTAATGGAAAATTTAATGTCGTGCTCGTTCCTTATCAAAAATAAGCAAAAAAAATTTCATGTTTTATAATCACTCACACGGTAGTGCAGCAGATGGTGCACGGATAATGGATGGTAAAGTTGGATCGTTTACAGAACAATTTGATTGAGATGTGACAACATTTTATTGATAGTCACTGGATCATCAATGCATGCGATTATTTTCACAGCACCACCACAAATGGCGCATGTATGTATGTCAATGTTGAAGGCACGTTTTAATCTTTGCGCCCAGGTCATTGCTGTAGGATTGACATACGCGAGTATACTCGCGTAATTCATACACCTTCTCACTTTCGGTTTTTATGCAATTTTCCGTAGTTTTTGTTTCGGTTTTTTTCTGCCGAGGAATGATGGCTTCACGATACTGACTGTTCGGTCCAAAAACGCCATGGAAACGCGTCAGATTTACTCTGGGGATCGGAACTAAACCTGCAAGTCATTATTGAAAAGCTCTAATGATGACGAGCAGTATAGATTTTCAGTGCTATAATTATATTAAGATTTTTGATCTACTCAACGAAAATATCTTGATAACAAGTTGATTATTAATATTTTTTGTGTATCGGGAGATTTATGCATAGTCAAAATTGGAAAATGGGCGATACGTCTAAGAATTCCGATCAAAAAGAAATGTCGTTAGTCGATCCAGATCAGCATGAAGAGCAAATGTTAGAGGAATATAAAGCACCCAACGTAGAGAATTGGCGCCCTTGGGTAGGTGACTACAGTGCTGCAGGCGATCCTGCAGTGATTATAGAAGCAATCATTGCTCTTTTAGCAGAAAATCAAAATTACAAATTGTCTCTAGAAGAAAAAACAAATGCTGACGGTACGATAGAACATTATCTTTGTATAAAAACAGATAAAGATTCCCCAAATAGACATGACTATACTGAATATAAAAGATATCTTCCAGACGATATAATCACTCAAGTTAGTAATATTATGGAGCTTGGCCTTGAAGATGCCAATGCCACTCAAGATTTAATTAAAGATATTTTGGATGATTTTGTAAAAAAGAGCCTGAGCAATCGTGAAATTCTTCGTCCACTCATGACTGAATTAAAAACCGCATGTCTCGATAAGATTTTTACACCCAGCATTATTCAAGATAGTAATGAACGTTATGAAATTCATCTGACAACACCGCTTATTCAGGGTGAAGTCATCGTGTTTCAATCACACCCCTTAATACGCGACCATGATTTTGTTTATATTGCGACTACGTTTGTTAGCTCACTGAATTCCGTCGCTGAATTTCAAGATAAATTTGTTAAGTTTGCACACGAGTTTGGATTTAATATGAAGGACAGTGATGCCTCACTGTCTATAAAATTGAAAAAATTAATGACCAATCGATATTTTTTTCAATTATTCAGCCACGATTTACAATTGAGTGAAATCGCGAAAAATATTCAGCATTTGAATAATGACGATATTGATTTTTTAATCGAAAAAGCAAGAGGATGGAGTATTAAAAATTTATTTGCCAAAGTTATTTATCTCAATACAGTTCGCGAGATTGAGGGCAATGCTAAAAGTGCTGATGATATTTTAAAAACAAAACACAGTGCTTTTGTAAATTGGATAATATCTCTACCTCAGTGTCGCTCATCTATCGAATTTCAAGGTCTTGATCTTGAGAATAAAAAAAGGGTATTGAAAGGTATTGAGAACTTGGATGAAGAAATCAGTCTAGGTGCTAACGGGGTTGAAGTAACATCAATTAAACAAACAAGCCCAATACTTCGTTATTTATTTTTTCGTGGGTGGCTAAATGAAGATAAAATTAAAGAGATTAAAAAAGATTTTTATCGAGATCAGTCTTATGATTTTAGCCAAATTAATATTAATCCCAATACAGATCCAAGTGTTCTAAATAAAATTATTATCATTGCTAAGGCACTCGGGAATGTCGGATTTTCCACAAAAACAGATCTATTATACTTGCTTCTCATCAATGCAAGGTTACGCACTGACATCATAAAACATTATACAGATACGCAATCAAAACAATATTTAATATCTTCTGAAGAAGACGTCTTTAAAGAAATTACTCCAAATAATCCCATTATAAAATGGTTAATCTCAGATTATATTAATGCCGCTGCTGACGAAATTTCTGCATATTTCGGTATAGGTCATGCACCAGATAATGCATCGATCGATGATCAGGGTGATGATTGGGGAAATGATGCTGGCGATTGGGGTGAAGAAGAACTTCCTGATGAGTGGGATGACGATGAGCAAATGCACTCAGGAGAGGAGTTGAGCTCTGCTACTTCGATGAGCGCGAATATTAAAAAAATATTGGTACAACATAAAAAAATGGAAAGTGCTTTTGATGGTCTAACTCAATTAGTTCAAAAATTAAAAGAAGAAAATAAACAACATTCAGCTGAAGCAATTAAAAAAATGCTGACACAAGCTTTCGATGGATATATGCAAGCTGCTGCGAAAAATCTTTCAGCATTAAAGTCGGGGACATCATCATCAGCCGCCGCGTCCTCACAATCTATTTCACAGCAGTATAAAAGCAAATGATAAGACCCACCTGCCCTCCCAAAAGCACCAACTAAGGACTCCCTCCCTTTGAAAAAGAGAGGTTAGGTAGATCCATCAGGGTCAAGAGTCAACATCAAGCAGTATTTTTAATTTTTATTTTTTCATCATATTGTTCTTTTATCTGATTATTATCATTAATTAAAAATATTTTATATTTGCTGTTTGGTGTTGGCACTTGACCCGAATGACTGAGCTACAGTTAATTTATTTTCAACTATTGGCTTGCCATATCTAACCGATAATTGTTGTGCCATTTTAAAAACATCATTGGGCGTTGTTATGCATGCTGGTACTGTAGAAAAACATTTTAACCCTAGTGTCCCAATACAACATAGGCAACAAAGCATTTGATAGGCACAGTAATAAGCATGTTCTGCAGTTGTTTCTGGAAAAAAATAATCTAGTGTAAATTTTACTGCATCTGCACAGTTATTTTTTAGGTATTTATAATTTTTTGAGATGAATTTCTTTTGATATTCCGTCTGAAAATCATTCATATTTTGGTTGCTATATAGCGTTGCAATACCAACATAAAAAGAATGGAGGAGAGGGGGAACTTTGATTTATGCA
>JABDBD010000081.1 GCA_013288815.1 Gammaproteobacteria bacterium
AGATTGATAAAAGATTCAATCTAAGAAAACCGCGTAATTATAAAGTGATGGGGCGGTTGGTTAATGCTGGGTTAGTGATTCATAAAAAGCTGTTTCAGAATCAACATGGCTACTTCTATCTCAGCCGTCGTGGTGCGAGTTTTACAGAGCTGCCTTCGATGACAAATATACCTTTGAATACATATAGCCATCAATTAAGAATTATCGATGTGTATTTTAAATTAATGCAGCAATATCCTGATGCTTACTGGATTGGTGAACGCAGATTGAAACAAGAAAAATGTACGAAACGCTTTGATAAACGTAAGCGAAGGCATATTGCAGATGGTATGTTAATTTTTCCGGATCAAACACAAGTGGCAATTGAGGTGGAGCTAACTACAAAAGGTCGATCTAGGTTAAACGATATTCTTAGAGGATATGCCTCAGATTTTTCGATTAAAGAAGTATGGTATTACTGTTCATCCGCAGCGATTGGAGGTGTTAGACGGTTAGCCACTGATATGAAGTATATTAAAGTAAATCGTTTACAAGATTTTTTAGATAGCTAGAGCTTTACTGAGTTCCTACTAGAACAAACCCGACATTTTCAGCCGGGACGTGATTTACTTGCTCCACAAAATATCCATTTTAATCTCACCCAAATCTAAAGCCTTAGCTATCTTCAAAACAGTAGATCTCTGTGGCATTGCATCAGAGTTAAAAAATCTAGACAATGAAGGTTGAGGTATGCCAGTTAATTCAGATAATTTGCCAATCCCGCCGCGCTCCACCACCATCTGCAATAAACTATCCTTAAATGCTCTAATATTTTTAGCAATTGCATCTAGATCATTAAATTTAACGTATATTTCTTCAGCTTTTTCTTTTGGAGTGCACTCATCAATCATTTCTTGAATATCAGCAACAATCTCATCTCGCACTTTTTTATCTTCTTCATCCATCCAGAGATTCATAAGATCAGCAACACCTTCAAACTCTAAGGCGGTACGCACGGCGCCAACAATAAAAAAATCTGCTAATCCCGCTTTTTTCATTTTAACAGCGATAGAAAATAATTTAACTTGTTCAGCCGAGAGAGAAGCAACACTGCGTACAGAAGAAGTATTAACCTGCACGGTATTATGCTTATGATGATTATTGTTTCTTTGCGTTTTCATATTAATCTCCCCTTTACCGTATGACGATTTAATTGAATTAGTTTTAAATGATCCTTGAACTTGGCTAGCTTGAGCTTTTCAATTTTATCGTCGCTTTTAACATACGCTTGGCACAAAAAAGCTATCCCATTGATGATCCCCACCGGTAATCTTAATTGAACCTTACCATTTCCAACGTTATGCCATTTCATTTTGTACCCATCAGAAATTATCACACCATTCTTATCTTGGGCTGGCGACCAAAATTTATTGTTATTAAATTTAGGATGATTTGGATATGCCAATAACAACAATCCATCCGGCTTTATTATTGTGTCAAACTCGCTATCACTAAAAACATTTTGACGCTTTAAATCTAAATACGAATCCAAAGCCCACTGTGTAATTATCACTTCCATTAGCAATCCGTCCTATTTTTTACAATTATAACATATATAACATAATTAACAATTATAAATTAAAAATCGTGTGTAATTCTGGTGTAATCGTGCCAAGAAAAGCATAGAAAAATGGGGTGACCGAGAGAACTAGCTAGAACCTTACACTTAGAGAAAATATCTTTACAATTAGCAACCTAGAAGAATACAGAATTTAACAGAATGATCAAATCACATCCTCATAATCCTTTGGTCCTAGGTTCAAGTCCTAGTGGGCCCACCAAATTAGACCAATAAAATCATAAGCTTACACGAAAATTCACTGTTCACTTTACTGCCATCAAAAGTCTCTGCGGGACTTTTGCGGGACCTACGGGATTTAATACTCGCCGTAAGACCGTTAGCTTAACGCCGGAACGTTGTTCGCATACCACATTTGCAGCCTCAAGAAGATTCGATATTTCTGCTTCGGAATAGTGAGTAGTAATCCTACCTGACTTATGTCCGAGCAAATCTTGCCTATCTTCAAAACTGACTCCTGCGGCTCTCAACCTTCTGCCGAACGTATGTTTATTATGCCGAGCTCGGCATAATACGGGGATCGGAATAATGTTTTAGATCATGGACACGAACTGCCAAACCTGCACTTTCTCTAGCCTTGCGCCAACCATTGTTAAGCATGTGATGAATGGGTCTGCCTCTATAACTCAAACAATTCGGGGTGCTTTCCTCGTTGTCTTTCTATAACAGCACTCGCGACACGGTTGAGTACAACCAAACGCTCTTCACCATTTTTAACTCGATCTTCTGGAATGATAAAAACCGAACCTATTTTGGCTTCCGATACGCGAACTTCCCACTCCCATCTTAATTTACAAATTTCAGCATCACGACAACCAGTATTTACCGCAAACAATGCCATTTCTCGTAAATGTAGCGGCAATACAGCAAATAACCGATTTTGCTCTGCCCAATCCAATGGATAAGGCTTTCTAGCATCATGCTCTGGAAGCACTTTAATTTTTGGAGCAGCAGCCAGCCACGTAAGGCCATACTCATCCATCCATTCACCCGCAGCAAGATTCAAAATATGACGCACAATTTTTAACCCGTGATTAATAGTGCGAGTCTTAACATCTTCTTTGCGTCTTGCTGTGATGTAAGGTTGCAATGTTCCCATGTGGACTGATTCCAAAGCTAAATCACCAATGTAACCGTCAAGCATCTTCAGCCGATAAGCATCTGATCTGATACTACGTTTGAATTGGTTCTATAAGAAGAAATTTCGTCGCTGCTTCCCTAAATATACGCTTCGGTCTAACTCCGTATATCATTGCTTGGCGGTTAGTTTCTAACCGTCGAGCTAGATATTTTTCTGCTTCTTCAAGCCGGTTAGTTCCAGTGCTTTCGCAAATCCGGACTCCACCGACCTTTTTGTTGATGTGCCAGATGTCTCCTCTTTTGACGAGTCCTGGCATTCTTTTATGGTAAGCGTTCACCCACCTATGCTTATCTGAAACTTATTAATTAGAAATCAATTCAATATTTTTTTGTAATTATGAAAATAATTGTTGACACGGTTTTCACGATTTTTTTGAGAAATATCGTGTGTTAAAAATCATGCTGTATTTCAATTTGCAAGGTGGCTGGCAAGCGTTACACGCATTTTAATTTACCTTCAGTTCAAGCAAGTCGTTCCGATTTTTTTATTTCAATAGCG
>JABDBD010000082.1 GCA_013288815.1 Gammaproteobacteria bacterium
AAAACGACTTCAGGAAGGATTTTGTCTAACCATCTTGGTAAATACCAATTCCATTGACTTAACAGTGTCATTGTTGCTGGAACTAATAACGTCCTTATAATAAAAGCATCCACAAAAACAGCCACAGCTATTCCGAGCCCAAATGCCTTTACCATGAGAATATCTGCTGACATAAACGAAAAGCAAATTAAAATAACGATAATAGCAGCACTACTAATAATTTTACTACTACGCTCAATTCCAATCACAATACTTTTTTTGTTATCCCTCGTCTGCTCATAACATTCTTTAATGCGAGTCAGCAAGAAAACTTCATAGTCCATCGAAATACCAAACAAAGCACAAAATATAATAATTAATAAACTAATATCGAGCATGCCTTGTGGCTCAATATTCAAATACTCGTGCAAATATCCTTGCTGAATCGCGAGCGTTAACACACCATAACTTGCGCACAAACTGAGTATAGTGGTCAACACCGCTTTTAATGGCAAAATAATGGAGCGCAATAAAAATAGTAAAATAAAATAAGTAAAACACACTATCCATAAAAATGCATATGGAAATGTATGAGAAATACTTTGTAAAACATCCATGGTATTCACTGATGTTCCTGTCACCTCAATTGTCATGTTAGACGCGAGATGCATGTTTCGTAATTTTTTAACGAGTGCAGTTGTTTCAGGAGAAATACTCGTAAATTTACTAGTAATCGTCATAACTGTTAAATTATCGTGTGTAGTGATCTCTAAAAGTTTTTTTAATTCAGGACTTAAATAATTTACTCCTCTAGTATACATGGCTTCATATTGTTTTTTTGTTAAGCGTGGAACAGTGTTAACAATACTTTCAACTTGTTGCACACGTTCATCTTTTGAAATCAAGTCAGACAGCTCATATATATTATCAATATTATCTTTCGTTAAAATATTATTATTAGCGGTTCTAATGATTAATAATATAGGTGACAATTTACTTTCACTAAACTCTTTTTGAAATGTATCAAAAACTTGTCTGCTTTCATTATTTTTTGGCAAAATTCTAAAGTCTGAAATACCAAATTTGGCTTGAAGGAATGGGTACCCTAGCATAAGTAAAATGATTAATGTGCTTATAAAAAATATCCATGGTTTTTTAACGACTCGTGTCACCAGCCAATGCCAATACGTATTGTGTGATGCTGATTTGAGATCTTTGCTACGAAGCCCATTAATTCGTTTACCTAAAATAGCCAAAATTGCAGGTAGAAAAATAATAGCAATCAAAACTCCCACCGTAACAGCCGCCAATCCTCCAATACCCACTGAAAATAATATATTTATCGGAAATAATAATAATGCACTCAAACTAATAAACACTGCTAAGCCACTAAAAAAAATTGCTTTACCTGCTGTTGCTTGAGTAATGGCAAGTGATGTTAATGGTGAATGACCAAAGGCTAGTTCTTCGCGATAACGATTAATAAATAATATAGCATAATCTAAGCTTAGACAGAGTCCTAAAAGCAAAGCAATATTCAATGTAAATATAGAAAGCGAAAAAAAGTGTCCTAAAGCAAATAACATCATTAACAATAATTCAGCACAGACTCCTCCCAAAATAATAGGTAAGCTTGCAGCCACCACAGATCCAAAAATAATGAGCATAGTTATAATTGCAGCTGGAGTTGCAATATATTCTGCTTTATATAAATCAATTTGGGTTTGATTCTTGGTATCTTCTAAAAAAATAGGTTCCCCACCGATGCGCATGGTAATCAGCATGGGTTTTTTTATACTTGCCTTAAATTTTTCAAGTAGCTGCGGTTCAACTTCCTGATTACTTTTAAATAAAATAACAGCATAAGCTGAATGATTATCATGAGATATTTGTTTATTTCTAACATCTGGATAAATAATTTGATGTTTAATTGGAAAATCACTTAACCCAGATAAAGTATACTTAATTTCATCTATAATTTTTGGATTCGTCATTACGTATCTATCACTCGAATACATAATGGTAAAACGGTTATAGCTATATCCGAGAGTATCATTTAAAAGCTTATTTGCTCTTACACTTGCAGAGTTATCATCAGTGAACCCTATGTCTTTGAAAGGTTCCATCACTCGGGGTAAAAATGGTATACAACTAATGAGAACAAGCAACCACAACAGAATCAGAAACCAACGTAATTTATATATAAACTCGCCCATTCTATAAAATACATCTGATGACTGCATTAACGTGTTTCCAATTTCAGTTCAAACAATAAATGGAACTATTTTATAAGGATTATTACTTTTGAATATGGCCTACCTTGAAACGGTAGACAAAGTTTGTTTCTTCATACTCGAGCTTTTTTTCCAACATCCCATCCCGTTGAAAAACTGACACGAAACATTCTGGAATATTTCGTTCGCTAATGAACTCTCGTATACAAAAACGTGCATTAGACTTGGCGGCATTATAAATACTCGTTAGTAATTTCTCAAATATTTCTTGGCTCATATAAGAAGCAATGTCTGACATCGAAAAACAATCAAATGAGTTTGGTTTATGTTGGCTGAGAAATTCGATAACATTGACCGTCCTAACATTGAGCCTTTGTATATTTTTACGAATTTTTGTATAACCTTCGAAAGTTAAATAAGGAAAATACGTCTGAGGAAATATCTTTCCGGTCAACAACAATTGTAACAACACGCTTCTGCTTGCCAAATGAGTATCTAGGTAATTTAGCATTTTTTCATATATGTATTTTCCCGGCTGATGCGAATAATCTAAAAATGCATTCAATCCAGGGTCATTACTAAAAAGTTTTGAAAATTTGGGACTTAATAATACTTCAAACATTTTACGCCAAGCAGGTGTATCCCAGTGTGCCTTTACATATTCACGTTGCGACTCTAACTCTGTGAATGAAAATAACGTGTTAATTTTTCGATGACGCAAGAGATTGAGAAATTTCGCCGCAAAATAGGTTAGCCGTTCTACCTTGCCTTGATAAATAACACCTCTTGCAATTAAATTTTTATTTTGTTCCCAGTACCGACAAGCTTGCCCAGACAAATGTTGTTTTATTTCATTAAAAATCTGCAATCGATATGAACAAGGCTCGCATCCTAAAAAAGCTAAATATTTTTGAAAATCAAGTTGAGTAATAGCAACTAATTTCAACTCGAGCAAACAATTTTGTACTCGGTTCATATCAATTGAAATGATTTCTG
>JABDBD010000083.1 GCA_013288815.1 Gammaproteobacteria bacterium
ATCTAGATTACTGTAACCTTCAATTGTGCCGCTATTATTGTAATCCCCATGACAAAATAATTTTACATCTTTTTTTCCTTGCAATAACCCAGTATTTGTTAACGCGATATCAGCTATTACATCGAGCTCATCTTTGGTTGTAAATATTTGACCATCGTTAGAAAATGTTTTTGCATTTACTGAGAATTTTTCTAGCAGCATAGAACCTGAGTTAATAACTTTTCTTGCTTTCAATCTCAAAGCGGTTGCTTTCACGCTCTCTTTAATAAATATATCTTTAAATGTAGATATTTTTAGACGAACATCAGAATCACATTCTTTTACAGTGACGTTTCCATCAGGTTGAATCGTGACAAATCTACATACATCTAACTCAGGCGGTACTGTTTTTATATCTAATAAATTTGAATCCTTTATTTTTTTAATAATAATTTCTATTGATTCGCCTTTACGGGTTTCCATGGTGATATTTCTCTTTATTTCACTGTTGGTAATGATGATAAAATTCGTGTATCTCTTCGTATTTAGGCTTACGGGATGATCTATTCAACGCTTCAACTTTCAAAGCGGGATCTCGAAATATTGACAACGCTCTAATTAAAGAAACGTTAGGTTGCGTTCCTCGCATATGATTTAAAAATTGTCTTTCTTTTGCTGCTTCTTCAATTTGATGCATCAATTGCGCCGTCTGTTGCGCATTAGCAGATACTACTTGTGCCAAACGTGCCGCCTCATAAGCTAATTGTGTTTCTAATTGAGCTGCGCGTCTTTCTAATAATTCTCTTGCCTGTTTTTCTGTTTCAGCCCTTATTATTGCTTGCATTTTTAATGCATTCGCTTCTGACAATGTTTGCTGAGTGCTAGCTAATTTAATTGTATTACTTTCATCACGTCTTTTTGATTCTTCATCTTTTCTTGCTGATTCTGCACGCACTCTAGTAAGAGCTGCTGTTAACTCCGCTACATTGAATCGCAAGCGATCATTTTCTCTTTGAAGTTCAGCTATTATTGTTTCATATTGAATGCGTTGAAACACTGTTGCATCAGATGCAATATCGCTTATCTCACTCCCGTTATCATCTGAGTCGTTCTCACCCTCATTTATTTCAGGTAGCAGCTCGTGTCTTGCCAACACGATAAATTGCCTAGCTAAAACGGGATAGGTACCCGTATGAATTTCCACCCTTATGTTACCCATTTCATTTTCATTAAATTTTAATTCAGGCCTACGTGTTGCACGAAAATGACATGTTCTAACAACATTACCCTCTTTATAAACTACACATTTTCCTGATTGCGTTTGTCCAAACTCCCAATTAACCAATTGATCCTCGTCAATCTCTCGTTGTGGTTCAACTTTAAACAATTGTCTTAATGCCACATTAAAATACCGAGCAACAACAGGATAGTTATCAGTCCAAATCTCCACACCTATGCTACCTACCTCATTTTTATTAAATGTGAGATCGGGGCGGCATGTTGCATTAAATGGTATTGTCCTAACAACATTACCCTCTTTATATACTACACACTGCCCTGTTTGAGCTTGTCCAAATTCCCAGTCAACGGCTTGGCCTTCTTCAATCTCTCGCAGTGGTTCAAATTTAAATAATTTCACATTAAAATGTCGAGCGACAACCGGATAGTTATCGGTATAGATTTCTACTCCTATTCTACCTGTCTCATTTTTATTAAATATGAGATCGGGTCGATGTGTTGCACTAAATGGAACTTCTCTAAGAAACTTAGCATCTTTGTATATCGCACATTTTCCTGTTTGGATTTGCCCAAATTCCCAATCGATAGTTTGGCCCACATCAATCTCAAGCTGAGGCTCTTTAGTAAATAAAGTTTCAGGTGCTCTGTTGATTTCAGCTCGTATAGAAAACATTTCTTCAATTCTCGTATTTGTATAATGTTAATTGCACTTATTCATACAGTTACATTCTATGATAAGGTTGCGTTAACGGATCTTTGGCTGCCTCTACATCATAAACTGTATTTATGCTTCCCTGACGTTTCGAAAGTCCGTAATCGGCATTACAATTTTGAGAATCTCTATATAAATCGATTATCTGTTTATCAATAGCGGGAGTACTACCACCCCAATTAGATGCATAGGTTGCAGCTTTCATTGCCGCACCAGGTCTTCCAAGCTTGGAAAGGCCTTTGCCTACCTCTAAACATACTTTACGATTATTCCATCCGATGTTAATTCCAGCATTGTACTTTTCAAGCGCGTAATCAGGCATACCCGCCGCACCAAGATTGTGTCCTTCCTGGACCAATGCCAAAGCTCGTGCCTCTATTGTTTCAGGTCGCTGAGCTGCCGCTGCATTAGCCGATTCTTGTGCTGCTTTTGCAGCTGCCTCCTGTGCTATGCGCTCAGCTTCCTGAGCAGCTCGTGCTTCTAATAATTCTCTTGCCTGTTTTTCTGCTGCTAGCCTTAATGATTGTTGTTCTTGTAAGGCATTCGCTTCTAATAATGCTTTCTGAATTTTAGACAGTTCAATTGTTTTGCTTTCCTCAGACTTTTTCAATTCATCGGCTTTTTTTGCGGATTCCTCACGCTCCTTAGACAGTGCAGCTTCTTTCTGTGCAGCGCTAAAATGCATGAGATCAAGCTCTTTTTGAAGCGCAGCTATTTTTGTTTCGTATTCAATCTGTTGGGCGTGTGTTGCATCAGATGCAATTGAGCTCATGTCGTCATCCGAGTCATTATCACTTTCAATTATTCCGGAATTTTCAATATTGCCTGCAAACATAGTCATTACCTTTAATGTTGATATGAAATTTGGTGTGCTATTTTATCTAAAATTTCAAATAGTAATCAGGGTAGAAATAACCCTGAAGCCTACACTACGGTACACCGATATAACGATTGCCTAGTTACTAATTCATAAGTGAATAACTATTGTATAACACATGGCGAAGCTGGTTTACCTGACTGAATGTCGCTTAAAACTTGTGCCCGTCTGCTAGGATTCTTATAAATTTCCTCTATGAACTCAGGGGGCGCAAAGAACATATATTTTTTTATTTGCGCACGCTCTCTTGCCTCTTTTTCTTGAGCAGCACGCC
>JABDBD010000084.1 GCA_013288815.1 Gammaproteobacteria bacterium
TGTTGGTGATTTCATAAATAAATTTTAAATTTTTCTTGACAGGGTTATTTGTTAAAATTAGTAAAAACCTAACTTCTTTATTCTTGCTTAAAAATGCCATCGATAATCGCCATAACGTTTCATTAGTGACTAACAAATTCTATTCATGTGCTCGCACCAGTTAATAAAAAAATAATTGCTTGTGCAGCGTCGTATGCATCCAAAATCCATTTTTAAATACGCTGATATAATCCTTTCACATTTTATACTTGTTATATTTAATCAAAGGATTGAGCGTGACACAACCTAATGTTGTCCCATTAACGCAAGAAGAAGCTGAAGCATTTAAAGAGCGTATAGCCAATTCCTTGCTTGCTCAGCAAGACAAAAAAATTATTCTTGCACTGCTTTCTTTTAATTTTTGGTTACAAAGTCAATTAGGGCGAGCTAAATTAACGATCCTTCGTTTAAAGAAAATCTTTGGCCTCCCGACTGAAAAAAAATCTCCTAAAATAAGTAAACAGCCAGACAACGCATCAACAACGGATATATTGCCATCATCAAGCGCAGCCTCTGCAGCCAATGAAAATATTACCAAATTAACTGTCGTCCCTCAGGAACTACAAAAACGCAAACCCAAATTCGATCCGAACGAAAATCACGGTCGTTATGCCGCGAGTGATTATACAGGGTGCGCACGTGTTCCAATTTTGCATGATAAATTAAAGCCAGGTGACTGCTGTCCTAATTGTTCTGATGCTTCTCTCAATGGCCGATTATATGCGCTGCTACCGAAAGAAGTAGTGCTGCTACAGGGAAGTCCTATTATCACTGGCACTTGCTATGAATGTGAAAAATTACGTTGCTCGCTTTGCGGCGATCAATACATTGCTGAAATGCCACCAGCAATTGCGAAACAACCAAAATATGATGAGACTTGTCGTTCTGCGATTGCAATATCTCGATATTATTCTGGCATGCCTTTTAAACGCCTTGAGAATTTGCAAGCCTCGCAAGGCGTTCCCTTAGCTGACGCGACTCAGTGGGATCAAATAATGAAGCTCTATCCTGTTGCTGCATCCGTGCATCTTGCGCTCGAGGCAAGCGCAGGAAATGGTAAATTAATTTATTTTGATGACACGGGAAATAAAATTTTAGCAGTACACGGTGATAAAAAAGCAGTTCATACCACTGCATTTATTTCTATGGTTGGGAATCACTTGATTTATTTGTTTTACACCAGCCAGCGTTATGCAGGAGAAAATATGGAATTGCTCATAGATGGCCGCACTTGCGACGAAGAGCTCATCACGATGACTGATGCCAGCTCGCAAAATATTCCTAAGAGAATTGATGACAACTTACTGGCACGCTGGGTTTTGTGTTTTTGCCTCGTGCACGGTCGCCGAAAATTTCATGAAGTGATGGGCGCCTTTGCTCAGGAATGTGAAGTTGTGCTGGATATTATTAGCCAAGTTTATAAACACGAAGCGCATTGCAAAAAACAAAAACTGGATCCAGAAAAACGCCTACAGTATCACAAAGAAAATAGCGCGCCACTCATGGAGGCACTGCGCATTTGGCTTAACAATCAATTACTGCACCACCTAGTAGAAGATAATAGTGGTCTAGGTGAAGCTACTCGTTACATGCTGAGACACTGGAAAGCTCTCACGAGATTTCTTGTTGTAGTTGGTGCGCCAATTGATAATTCGCTATGTGAACAAGCTGTCAAAGTAGCAATTCGTCATCGAAGGAATTCACTATTTTACAAAACTTTCAAAGGTGCGCAGGTGGGTGATTGCTTAATGAGTGTAATCCACACGGCAGCAAAAAATAACGTTAATATTTTTGATTACTTAAATGTATTGCAGCGTAATCAACAAGCAGTGCATGCAAACCCTGCCGCGTGGTTGCCTTGGAATTATCAGTGCACGCTCGACAACATGACAAAGCATGCTAACGAGTATGCAGCTTAATAATTAATCCGAAATTAATCGCCACGGCGGTTCGGTATTTACTGCTGCAGGATTACCATTCTGTAGCAACACCTGCAATTGCGTGCTGCTAAACATAATAACGGAGGCAGATGTTTTTGGCCAATGTCGAAAAGTTCCTTTAGAAAGTCGCTTCTGACAAAGCCAGAAACCCTGCGAATCAAAAATTAAAATTTTAATAGCAGATGCACGTCGATTACGAAAAATAAAATAATGACCACTGAACGGATCCATTGCAAAATTTTTATGACACAGCGCGCTCAAGCCATCGATGCCACATCTAAAGTCAATGGCTTGCACAGCAAGATAAACTTTATGTTTGGGAGTGATTGATAGCATCTTATCCTCCGCTAAAAAAAGCTTTCATCAACTCCGCAAAACTATCGGTAGTGGTATGGATTTTCATAAGACGCCCATCCGCTCGACAAAATTCTACAATTAATGTATTGGTAGCTGGAATTTTTTCTGGTTTATAAAGTGGCGTTTGTTTTTGCTTAACTTCACAAAAATCCACATGGGGTAATACGGGGATCTTGATTGACATGGCAGCATTAGACTTGTTTTCATCAAGCTTGCGTTGAAGTTGTGCTTTAGTGATACCTAATGCAAGGCAGACAGTTGATTCAGGAAATTTCTTTAGTAATGCAAAAATTTTTTTCCAGATTTCATCTGGGATTGGTTCATTGCGT
>JABDBD010000085.1:0-861 GCA_013288815.1 Gammaproteobacteria bacterium
TCACGCTATGCTTTTCGACATATCCTCCTAGTCGTACATGTCTAGTTGGTTGAATATGTGCTGCTAAAAGCTGAGTGGGGGTATAAAATAAATTAATATTTTGTTTTAATGCATATAGCACTAAGCCAACTGAGATGCTTAACAGACAGACGATGCTGATAACAGCAGTTAATCGGATTTTTTGTTTTTTATTCATTAAGTTTTTCGTTGTGATAATAAGTATTGCTGAATAATTTTTTTGGCTGCGCGTTTTTCTTTTAACGAAGAAAAAATATTAATGCCAAAAACAGCTAGCGTAATAACGTATGCTGGCCAAACATATATTCCATATCCACCCATGCTGAGTAAATGATTAAGATTTGCCATGGCTAAGCTCCTTCACCCATTGGGTTTTCATTTCACGTAATAAAATCTGATTGCGTACGCGTAACAATAAAATAAAAGCATAAAAAAGGAAAAAAGCAGCAATCATCGCCAGTAAGGGATACAACATAGGTGCAGCAATAGTCGGTTTTGCAAATTGGCTGAGAGTAGGGCCTTGATGCAATGTATTCCACCAAATGACTGAATAGTGAATGATAGGAAGATTAATGACACCGACAATAGCCATGATAGCGCCGGCGCGATCACGATTGGCTTGGTCGTTAATAACAGATTGTAATGCAATAAATCCAAAATAAAGAAACAATAAAATTAAAACCGATGTTAGTCGCGCATCCCAAATCCACCAAGTTCCCCACATGGGTTTTCCCCAAATAGAGCCAGTCACCAACGCTAAAAATGTAAACCATGCGCCAATTCTTGCGCTGGCAGACATGCAGATTGCTGCGACTTTAATTCGAAAAACTAACGTCATGATTG
>JABDBD010000085.1:937-2552 GCA_013288815.1 Gammaproteobacteria bacterium
GCGCTTGGTACATGAACATAGATAATTCGAAATCCTTCGCCTTGTTGATAGTCGGCAGGTGCGATGAATAGTCCATCAAATAATCCATAGGTAAAACAAATAATAAAACCCAGCAATATCCACGGCAATAAGCGATTACTCGTTATGTAAAATGCGCGAGGTGATAAAAATTGTTGATTCAGCCAATGTAACATTATTGATTGACTCCCATTCGCAATGCAGCACTTGTTAGTAGTGGTACAAAGGCAAGTGTAATTAATCCCAATGCGCCCAATATAGCAAAATAAACGGTTAACGGTTCATTTAAGTTTGCTGCAATCATGGCGCCTGTCGCAAAAATCAAAACAGGAATATACAGCGGCATAATTAAAATAGGTAATAGTAATCCGCTGCTACGTATCCCAACCGTTAATGCTGCACCCATTGCACCGAACAAACTTAAAATGGGCGTTCCGAGTAACAGCGTGATGAATAATGTCAATTCTTCGTGTAAAGATAAATGCAAAAGGATTGCTAGAAAAGGACTGATAAAAATCAGAGGAAGACAATGCGTGATCCAGTGACTGATGACTTTGCACAATACAATCAGCGTGAGTGGAATTTCACTTAACAGCAACACATCTAAATAACCTTCATGAGCATCGTTTCGAAAAATGCTTCCCACTGACATTAGTATCGCTAACAAAGCTGTTACCCAAATAATTCCTGGGGCAATTTGCGTTAATAAGGCATCATTTGAACCTAATGCCAGTGGAAATAAACTGATAACCATCACAAAAAATAGTAATGGTGTTAGCCAAGCAGAAGCTTGCCTCAAGGTGAGAAGAATTTCGTGATGCATGATGGTCATTAAATTCTTAATCACACATTTCTCCTAGACGAATTTCTTTTTTTTCTCGCCCTATGTTTAAAGGTTGATGAGTCGCTAAAGCAATCATGCCGCCATTTTGTAAATGTTCATGACAGAGGTTGATTAATATTTCTTGTCCGTGAATATCAAGTGCGGTAGCAGGTTCATCAAGTATCCACAAAGGTCGAAGATTCATTAGAAGTTTCGCTAAGCTTAGACGTCGCTTTTGTCCGGCTGATAAAGATTCTGTTGTGGAATGCAGGAGGTGAGTTAAATTTATTTTTTCCAGGATCGCTAAAATATTTTTTAAAGGGAGAGTACATTTTGAAAAAGCACAGTATAGATTTATATTTTCAAGTAACGTTAAATGATGTTTAAGCGCATTATGATGGCCAACATAATGAAGTTGCTGTTGGTAATCCTCAATATTTTTTGTAATAGGATTTTGTTTCCACAAAATGGTGCCGCTTTCTGGTTGTAAAAAACCAGCTAATATTCGTAATAAAGTTGACTTCCCGCTCCCATTTGGCCCATTGATTTGGAGTATTTCTCCAGATTGTAAATCTCCAGAAATACCATCGAACAACACATTATGCTGACGTTCAACTGCCAAACTAGTAAATTGCAATGTCAGAAGGAGGGATTCATGCACTTGATGGGTTCCTAATATAAGCCACCGATTTTTGTCGACATAAAAAATATCATAGCCACCAGTGCTATTTTAAAAACGAATAAAGATCCAATTTGTGCACGTTTATAAAAAGC
>JABDBD010000086.1 GCA_013288815.1 Gammaproteobacteria bacterium
AAAAACCTCTGGGTTTTGAATTTCATATTTAAATAATGATGCGACAGAGTTTACTGCCTGATGAACAAATTTCGTTGCATCTGTCTGTTCATAGAAATTATGATGCTGCAAAAAATCTTTTATAAATTTATCAATAGCGACATCTTTCCATTGCTCAACATATTGTTTGTTATCAATGAAATCCAAAATAACTCTACGTAATATTTCAAGAACCTCAATCTTGTGATTCGATTTTAAAATATAATATTCTTGTTTAAATTCAGAAATCAACATATCAATTTCGTAATAGAGCTCTAGCAAATGCGAAGGCGTCTCATCTTCATTTAACAGCACTTCATCATGCTTGATTTCATCTTTCTTCATGTCTATCACAATATTCAAATGTGAAGTCATCTCGTTAAGATAGTTGAGCAAGTGAGGAAGCAACTTATGAGAAGACATAATAGACAAATGAGCATGTCTTTCTAGCATAATTCTTGAGTGATACTTTTCTTTGACGTACGTGTCTTCTGGCGAAACAATAGAATCTTTTTCAGCAGAGATATAAAAAAATCTAATCGAGGAGTTAACAATTTTGGCAACTAAATCTTTGAGGTAGACACTTTCTTTTCGCATTTGATGCACTGATTTGGAATATAAGGAAATCGGTTTCAATGCCAATCCTGATCCATAAAACGGAGAGCAAATTGTAAAAACACCTAACACTTTAACCTTATCCTCAGGAGAACGATTGACAGCATATTCAGCAGCGATTAAGCCACCTCTTGAATGCCCTCCGAGTACCACATATTCGTCGCCATTTTTTTCAATTTCATCTTCAAGCTGAGAAACAAACACTTCGATACCATTGCCAACAGCACGCGAAAGAAAATTAAACTTCACCAAACGAATACGCGAAACACTCGTGGGCAAACTGTTCTGAATACGACTCGCAATCAAACTAAACGCAGACACACGGTCAGCTGTTCCGTGTATGCAGTATATCACAACACCTTTTGGATTTTCTGGAGTTGGTTTGAAATTTGGATTCTCATACACTTGCTCTGTAAAATCTGCAAATAACCATAGTAATGAATGTCGAACAGCACCAGTCCAATTGATCGGTTGATTTTCTTGGAGCGTTTTCATTGAAAACATGCTGTTCCCTCATGGCAATGCATTGAAACTTTCTATTATATCTTCACCACTTGCGAAGTCACATCCGGTTTTGATATTTGCGTCTCACTTCTATCAGCCTGAACAAGTGAGCCGGCTGAAGAAAATAACGAATTCGGATGATTCGCTGATGATACCGCAGACGCTGCAACGGGTGCAACAACACTTGCCTGCTCTGCCACTGCAGGAGAAATAACTGCATCATTTGCTTGCGTGAAAAATGGATGCAACGTTTTCATTCGATGCCGCTCTTCTTTATCCCATTTGTTCATTTGAAGAGATGTCGGCGCAGCAGCACTCAAGCAGATGGATGACTTGATGAATTCCAATCCATTATTCTTAAAGTCTGCAGCTGCAAACTCTTTTGAAAATTTCCAAAACATTTTTAAATTAAACTGTCTAAGCAACCAGTTCGATACGACTTGAGGGTGCATGTGTGTATTTTTAAAATGTTTCGCTAAAAGATCCGCTAAGCGAGTTCCACAATATATCCCCGCATTGAGCGAGCGAAAGAAAGGCACGCCAAATCCAGCATCGCCAATCAACACCCACGTTCTGCCCTTTTCATTTTTACAAAATTGTTTGCTTGTGTAAGCAGATAATTTAAATTTCGTAAGCTTAGGATTTGCAGCTTGCTCATCCCGTGCATTTAACCAGAGACTTAGCACACCTTTTAGATTGTCAGGCAAGTCACCAGACATTTTCAGTGGATGTTTTTGGTTGCCTTCGGGCAAATTTTTAAATGTCTCATCATCAACAAAGAACCTTCCCGTTACACGAGCTGTATCGGTTGCTTCGTCATAATCTACACTTTCTTCAAAGAAAAATTCAGATAGTTTTTCAGTTTTATGCGTATCCCAAAAACCCATTTTTTCCACTCGGCCTTTCGTTGAATATTGCAATTGAACCAAATTTTGCATGGGATATTCAGATACGTTTTCTTTATCCGGACCGAAGACAACTTGGCGAGTTAAGCTATGTGCGCCATCTGCTGCGATAATAATTTTGCAGTCAGGAAATATTGTTTCTATTTGCTTTCGTGATGTTATTTTTTCATATCGAAATTGAATATCAATTTCTTTCGCATACGTCATTAAGCAATCTTCTAAGATTTTGACTGGAATTTTAATCATGCGGCCTTTACGTTCAGCTTGTTTTAATTCCACCAATTTCAGAATACGTCCTTTTAATTCTTTATTTTCTACATTATCTAAATCTAAAAATAATTTATGCGTACGCTCATACTCAACATTGCGTTCAGTCATGACAATCATCAAATCTGGCTTAGCGGTTTTTAGCTGAATCGCTGTCCACAAGCCAACAGGACCTGCACCTATCACGAGAACGTCAGGCTTGATCTCGCTAGGACTATATTCTGTTTTATCTTCGTTTT